>JBEAZV010000084.1:0-98693 GCA_041159245.1 Pseudomonadota bacterium | reverse complement strand
GCGCGCAGGCCACGCGCCGAGGCCTTGAACTTGAACAGCTCACCCACCTTGGGGGCACGCCCCCAGGGCAAAAAGGCCTCGGCAAAGCCCGGCAGGCCTTGCAATTCGGGGGTGGCGGCTTCCCACTTCTGCTGCACCACCACCGGCATCAGGTAGCCGCGCTCGGCAATCTCGATGGCCGGCTCCAGCAGGTCGGCAAACGGCAGCTTGCCGAACTTGTCGCTCAGCGCCACCCAGGCCGACACCGCGCCAGGGATGGTGGCCGAGTCGAGCCCGCGCTTGGGCGGATTCTTCGCGTCCATGCCGTACTTGCGCTTGAAGTACTCGGGCGTCCAGCTCGCGGGCGCGCTGCCCGACGCATTGAGCCCGTGCAGTTGCTTGCCATCCCACAAGATGCAGAACGCATCGCTGCCCAGGCCGTTGGACACCGGCTCGCACACGGTGATGGCCGCGGCTGCGGCGATCGCGGCATCGACCGCATTGCCGCCCTTCCACAGCATGCGCAAGCCGGCCTGCGCCGCGAGCGGATGCGAGGTCGAGACGACATTGCGGGCGAACACCGGCAAGCGCGTGGTCAGGTAGGGATTGTTGAAATCGAAGTTCATGGGGTCTCGTGCGTGGGGTGAGTGGGGGCGGTCGGCAAGACGCGAGGGGGTGGATTGTTACCGAGGCGGGCTACCCGGCCTGTCGCAGTCGGGAATAGGCGAGCACACCCGGCGAAGGACCACCCATAAGGCAAGCGGCGCCCGAAAGCGCCGCCTGAACCGATTCGAAGGATGCGCCCTTGCGCGTCAGTCTTCGACGAAGGCTTCCTCGCGTTGCTTCTTGACCGCAGGCAGCAGCACCACGATCAGCAGGATCAGCGCCATCGCCAGCAGCGTCGCCGACAGCGGACGCGTGACCAGCACGCTCCAGTCGCCGCGCGACAGCAGCAGCGCGCGACGCAGGTTTTCTTCCATCATCGGGCCCAGGATGAAGCCCAGCAGCAGCGGCGCCGGCTCGCAACCGAGCTTGATGAACAGGTACCCGATCACGCCGAACGCCGCGACCATCCAGATGTCCCAGGTGTTGTTGTTGGTCGAATACACACCGATCGCGCAGAACAGCACGATGGCCGGGAACAGCCAGCGGTAGGGCACCGTCAGCAGCTTGATCCACATGCCGATCAGCGGCAGGTTCAGGATCACCAGCATCAGGTTGCCGAGCCACATCGAGGCGATCAGGCCCCAGAACAGCTGCGGGTTGCTGGTCATGACCTGCGGGCCGGGCTGGATGTTGTGGATGGTCATCGCACCCACCATCAGCGCCATCACGGCGTTGGGCGGAATGCCCAGCGTCAGCAGCGGGATGAAGGAAGTCTGGGCACCCGCGTTGTTGGCCGCCTCGGGGCCCGCCACGCCGCGGATGTTGCCCTTGCCGAAGGTGACCTCGCCCTCTTTGAGCTTGATCTTTTTCTCGACGGTGTAGGCCGCGAAGGCCGCCAGCAGCGCGCCGCCGCCCGGCAAAATGCCCAGGGCCGAACCGATGGTCGTGCCACGCAGGACCGCAGGGGCCATGCGCTTGAAGTCCTGGGCGGTGGGGAACAGGCCCTGCACCTTGGCGGTGAACACCTCGCGCTGGTCCTCCGGCTTGGACAAGTTCATGATGATCTCGCCGTAGCCGAACACGCCCATGGCGATCACGATGAAGCCGATGCCGTCGGTGAGTTCAGGAACGTCGAACGAGAAGCGGGCGACGCCGGAGTTCACGTCGGTGCCGACGATGCCAAGCAGCAGGCCCATCACGATCATGGCGACCGCCTTGACCAGCGAGCCCGAGGCCAGCACCACGGCGCCGACCAGGCCCAGGATCATCAGCGAGAAGTATTCGGCGGGGCCGAACTTGAACGCAACCTCGGTCAGGGGCGCGGCGAAGGCGGCCAGGATCAGGGTACCCACGCAGCCTGCGAAGAACGACCCCAGGCCAGCAGCCGCCAGTGCGGGACCCGCTCGGCCCTGACGGGCCATCTGGTAGCCGTCGATGGTGGTCACCACGGAGGACGACTCACCGGGCAGGTTGACCAGAATGGCGGTAGTGGAGCCGCCGTACTGCGCGCCGTAGTAAATGCCGGCCAGCATGATCAGTGCCGCCAGCGGAGGCAGCGCGTAGGTGGCGGGCAGCAGCATGGCGATGGTCGCCACCGGGCCGATGCCAGGCAGCACGCCGATCAGGGTGCCCAGAAGACAACCGATGAAGGCGTAAATCAGGTTCTGGACGGTGAAGGCCGCGCCGAAACCAATGGAGAGGTTGGTAATCAGATCCATGATGTGGTCGCCCCTTTAGCCGACGATGAAAGAAGGCCAGACGGGGAATTGCAGCTTGAGCACCTTGATGAAGGCCAGGTAGCTCAGAGCCGCGAGAACGGTAGCGAGGATCACGACCTCTTTGAGGCGGAACTGGTCACCGGCTTGCGCCGCCACCAGCACCACGCCGTAGGTGGCGACGATCAGGCCCATGGCCGGAATACCCAGCGCGGGCACGCCGCCGAGCAGGACGCCGAAGATCACGTTCGAGCCGACGATGAAGCCCAGCGGACGCCAGGCGATGCTGCCGATCTTCTCGCCGTCCTCGGTCTCGACCACCAAGGACTCGAACAGGACAATGGACCCCAGAATGGTCAGCACGATCCCCAGCATCAGGGGGAAGTAGCCGGGGCCCATGCGGGCGGCCTGGCCGACGTTGTACTTGGTCGCGCCCCAGGCGAAGGCGATTCCAATGACGATGAACATGAGCCCGGAAAAGAAATCCCGCTCGCTTTTGATCTTCACGCGTAACCTCCTCTATTCGCAATGCGACCTGGCATTGTCCCGGTAACCCATCCAAATGCAGATGTGGGTTTCACCTACCTGCATCCCTTTGATTTAAGGGATGTCCCTAGTCTCAGGCCTGTGTTGGCCGAAAAACGCGCAACCATTTGGGGGCTGGCAGTCCCCAGCGCGCAAGAATCTCATCGGCCTGCGCGGCGAGCTGCTCGCGCGAGGGCCGCGTGGGGGAGCGTTGGGCCAGCACCACGGTATTGCCCTCCCGGGTCGGCTTGAAGGCCCAGACGGCCTCGGACCCGAAGGCGGCGGCAATCTTGCCCAGACTGCGTTCGTAGCTGGAGGAGCGGCCGAACAGGTTCACGGTCATGGCGCCGTCCTCGGTCAGGAGGCTGCGGCAACCGGCGTAGAAGTCCTCGCTGTCCAGAACCGGCGCAGCCGCTTCGTGGTCGTAAAGGTCGACATGCAGGGCGTCGATACGACCCTGCCAATGGGGTGAGGCCACCACCTGCGCCGCATCCCCGAGCACCACGGACAGGCGCGCATCGTCCGGGGGCAGCTTGAACCACAGGCGGCAGGCGGCGATCACGCGCGGATTGAGCTCGATCGCAGTGGTCGTCATGCGCAGCGTCTTGCGGCAAAACTTGGTGAGCGAGCCTGCGCCCAGTCCGAGCTGCATGGCGTGGCGCCGCCCTACGGAGGCAGGATCGACAAATAGCAACCACGCCATCATGCGCTGCACGTATTCGAGGTCCAGGTCGTAGGGCGCGTCCAGGCGCATGGACCCCTGCACCCATTCGGTCCCCAGGTGCAGATAACGCAAGTTGCCGTAGTCGGAGAAGTTGACCTCGGGCAGCGGCGCGGAAGTGGTGCGAGTTTTCACGAAGCGGCCGACTTTAGCGCGAGCGATCGACCGGGGCCAACACCGCGGCCAGGCGCGGCAAGGCGGCAACGGCGTTGCCTGAAGTCGCGGCCGCCAGGTCCTGATCCGCCATTCCCCGCAAGCGGGCCAGGGCCGCGCCAATAGCGGGCAAGTGGGATGGCTCGTTACGTCCCTGGGCTTCCCCGCGGGCGCGCGCCTGCGCCGTGCGGTAGATCCAGTGCGGCGGGATGTCGGGGGCGTCGGTCTCCAGGACCAGGGCCGACAGCGGCAGCTCGGTGGCCAGTCGCCGAATCTGCAGCGAACGCTCGTAGGTGATCGTGCCACCGAAACCGAGCCGAAAGCCCAGGTCGACGAAGGCGCGGGCCTGTTGCAGGCTGCCGTTGAAGGCGTGCACGATGCCCGTCACCGGCAGGCGACGTAACTCGCGCAGCAAGGCATCCGCGGAGCGGCGCACGTGCAGGATGACCGGCAGACCATGATGCCGCGCGAGTCTCAGCTGCTCGATGTAGAAAAACTGCTGCCGTGGGTGGTCGAGGCCGGAAACGAAATGATCGAGCCCCATCTCGCCGACGGCGATCAGCCGTGGATCGTCCCGGCAGGTCATGAGCGCCTGGTCCAGTCGCTCGAGGTCGCACTCCTGGGCCGAGGGCGTGAAGAGAGGGTGAATCCCCAGCGCGTAGCTATCGCCGCCCTGGTGGGCTAGCGCGCGGATCCCCTCGAAATGGTCTGCCGAGACCGCGGGCAGCACGCAATGCGCAACGCCAGCCTGGCGGGCCCGCTCGCGCACCGCGGGGCGGTCGGCATCGAACTCGGGCGCGTCGAGATGGCAGTGGGTATCGATCCAGACCGACATCGTCCGATGATGCCGCAAGCGGCTGCGCCAGCCGGCGATCCGTGATACCGTGCTCGCCAGGTTTTTTTTCCGCTCTCCGCTGTTTTTCGAGGTGTCGGATGCGCAGGCAAGCCCTATACAGTTCCAGCCGCCGCGGCCCCGCCGTGTCTGCTCCCACGGCACCGCCGAGCGCGCCCGAGCCCATCGCGGCCGATGCCGCGCCCGATGTTGCGGTCAATGCCGCGCCCTCCCGCTCCCTGCGAAGCCGCCTGCGGCGGCCCTCGTCCACCGAGTGGATGTGGATCGCCCTGCTGCTGCTCGCAGGCCTGCTGGCCTGGAGCCTCTCGCTGCACCTTGCGCCCGGGCAACGCCGCCTCACGCAGCAGGACATCGACGCCGCGGTACTCAAGACCCTGTCCACCCAGAACCTGCCCTCTGAATACGCCCGGGCCTACGAGAACATTCGTCCGTCCGTGGTGCGGGTGGTGGGCTACGTCCGGGCCGACAGC
Source organism: Pseudomonadota bacterium (assembly GCA_041159245.1). GTDB lineage: Bacteria > Pseudomonadota > Gammaproteobacteria > Burkholderiales > Burkholderiaceae_C > Ramlibacter. The sequence goes on along the minus strand of JBEAZV010000084.1, from coordinate 93,671 downwards.
CTCAAGCCCGCTCCAGGCCGCAAGGCAGCAAGCGCCGCGCGCGCGCCGGCTGCAGGTGGCAAACCCGCCGGCGACGAGGAGATCGAGTACGGCGTGGGCACCGGCGTGGTGATCGTGGACAAGGGCATCATCCTGACCAACCTGCACGTCGTCTCCGGCGCGCAGCGCATTGAAGTGACCTTCCAGGACGGACTGGTAGCGCCGGCCTATGTGCGATCGGTGCAAGCCGAGAACGACCTGGCCGTGCTTCAAGCCGAGAAAATCCCCGACGATCTGATCGCTGCCACCATGCGATCCACCCGCGATCTGGCCCCCGGCGACAAGGTGATGGCTGTCGGCTTCCCCTTTGGCATTGGCCCCTCGGCCTCGGCCGGTATCGTCTCGGGCCTGGGACGCGCCTTCCGCTCGCCCGAGGGTCAGCAGGAAATGAAGAACCTGATCCAGTTCGATGCGGCGGCCAACCCCGGTAACTCCGGAGGGCCGCTGGTCACCATGGACGGCGAGGTGGTGGGGATCGTCACTGCCATCCTCAACCCCACGCCGGCACGCACCTTCCTGGGCATCGGCTTCGCCGTGCCCATCGAAAACGCGGCATCGGCCGTCGGCATGCCGCCCTTCTAAATTTCACTCCCGGCCACACCAGAGGACCCTGCGCCCATGACCGCCACACTGCCCACTCCGGATCCCGCCACTGCCAAGCTCATGGAGCAGATCCTCTACGAGGTCAAGCGCGTCGTCGTCGGCCAGGATCGCTTCCTCGAACGCGTGATGGTGGCCATGCTGGCCCAGGGGCACCTGCTGGTCGAGGGCGTGCCAGGGCTGGCCAAGACGCTCACGGTCAAGACCCTGGCGAGCACAGTACGCGGTCAGTTCAAACGGATCCAGTTCACACCCGATCTTGTGCCTGCCGACCTCGTAGGCACCCGCATTTACAACCAGCGCACGGGCGACTTCAGCACCACGCTGGGACCGGTTTTCACCAACCTGCTCCTGGCCGATGAAATCAACCGCGCGCCAGCGAAAGTGCAGAGTGCACTGCTGGAAGTGATGCAGGAGCGTCAGGTCACCATCGCCGGCGAGAGCCACCGAGTGCCCAACCCCTTCCTGGTGATGGCCACGCAGAACCCGATCGAGACCGAAGGCACCTACCCGCTGCCCGAGGCCCAGGTGGACCGTTTCATGATGAAGGTGCTGGTGGACTATCCGACCGACGAAGAGGAATTCGTGATCGTTGAACGCGTCACCGGGCCGGCGGTGAACGTCTCACCGGTGGCGACCACCGAACAATTGGCGGCCCTGCAGCGCGAATGCCGTGGCGTGTACGTCGACCCCTCGCTGGTGCAGTACGCGGTGAAGCTCGTATCGGCCACACGCGACCCGGCGCGTCACGGCCTGTCCGACCTCGCCCGCTTTATCACCTACGGCGCCAGCCCGCGCGCCACGATCAACCTCACCGAAGGCGCGCGTGCCCTGGCGCTGATGCGCGGTCGCGGCTACGCCCTGCCCGAGGACATGACCGACCTGGCCGCTGATGTCCTTCGCCATCGCCTGGTGCTGTCCTACGAGGCGCTGTCCGAGGGCCTGGATGGCGACGCGCTGATTGCGCAGATCATGGCCAAGATCCCCGCACCGCCGCGCCCGCTCGAACATGACAAGCTTGCCGCCTGACACCTCCCGCGCACGCGGCGCTGACGCCAGTCCGAGCCAGGCCGAGCACCTGCTGCGCCGCCTGGAGTGGACCGCGATCCGCCGACTTGACGGCCTGCTGCAGGGGGATTACCGCACGCTCTTGCGCGGCAACGGCATGGACCTGGCCGACCTGCGCGAGTACCAGCATCACGACGACGTGCGGCACATCGACTGGAATGTCACCGCGCGACACGGTACGCCCCATGTGCGCGTCTTCACCGAGGACCGCGAGATGGCCGCCTGGTTCCTCGTGGACTTGAGCCCCTCGATCGACTTCGGCTCGGGCGAGCAGCGCAAGCGGCACCTGGCGACCGACTTCACCGCAGTCTTGGCACGCTTGCTCACGCGCCATGGCAACCGGGTCGGTGCGATGGTCTACCGCCAAGGCGTGGACACCGTGATTCCCGCGGGCAACGGCCGTCGCCATGTCCTGCATCTGGTCCACAGCCTCGGGCACCGCGCGCCGCCCGACGAAACCGCGCCTACGCGTCTGCGCGACCTGCTGGAGGCTGCGGCCAGCGTGATCCGACGGCGTTCTACCGTGTTCGTTGTCTCAGACTTCATCAGCGAACCGGGCTGGGAACGCACCCTGGCCCGCCTGTCGCAGCGTCATGAGGTGGTAGCCGTGCGAGTGCTCGACCCGCTGGAGCTGGAGCTGCCGGACCTGGGCCTGCTGACCCTGCGCGACGCTGAAAGCGGTGAGCACCTGCTGGTGGACACGCATGACGCCGGCTTCCGGCGCCGCTTCGCGCGCCTGGCAGCCCAGCGCGAGGCCGAACTGCGTGAGGGCCTGGCCCGCGCCGGCGTGGATACCCTGGAGCTGGCCACCGACGGCGATCTGGTCGATGCCCTGGTGCGATTCATCGACATGCGCAAGCGCCGCGCACGCTTGTCCTCCGGCAGCCTGCCGGCCCACCTCAAACAGGTCGCCTGACCGCACCACGTCTCGCCATGCATTTCCTCTGGCCCCAACAACTCTGGCTCTTGCTGCTGCTGCCGCTGCTGGTGCTGCTGTACTTCTTGCTGCAGCGACGTCGCAAGAAGCTCGCGGTGCGCTACGCATCGCTCTCCATCGTGAAGGAAGCCCTGGGCCGCGGACCCGGCCTGCGCCGGCATATACCGCCCGTGCTGTTCCTCCTGGCACTCGCGGCCATGCTGCTGGCGTCGGCGCGTCCGGTGGCCACCATCACCCTGCCCTCCACCCAGCAGACCATCATCCTGGCCATGGACGTCTCGGGCAGCATGCGCGCCACGGACGTCCAGCCCAATCGCCTGGTGGCGGCGCAGAACGCAGCCAAATCCTTCTTGAACGACTTGCCGCGTGATGTGAAGGTCGGCATCGTAGCCTTCGCCGGCTCGGCGCAGGTGGCACAACTGGCCACTGTCAACCGCGAAGACCTCATCACGGCGATCGATCGCTTCCAGATGCAGCGTGGCACGGCCACTGGCAACGCCATCGTCATGTCGCTGGCCACCTTGTTCCCCGACGACGGCCAGATCGACCTGCAGTTACTGCAAAACAACCGCGACCGCATGCGTGGAACCGCCATCGACGCCGAGAAGAAAGAGAAGGACAAGAAACCCTTCACCCCGGTCCCACCCGGCTCGTACACCTCGGCGGCCATCATCATGCTCACTGACGGACAGCGCACCACGGGAGTGGACCCGCTGGAGGCCGCCAAGATGGCAGCCGATCGCGGCGTGCGCGTGTACACCGTGGGCATCGGCACGGTCGATGGCGAGACCATCGGCTTTGAAGGCTGGTCCATGCGCGTGCGGCTGGACGAAGAAACGCTCAAGCAGATCGCCACCAAGACCAGCGCCGAATACTTCTACGCCGGCACCGCGCAGGACCTCAAGAAAGTCTACGAGACCCTGAGCACCCGCCTGACCGTCGAGAAAAAAGAGACGGAGGTCGCGGGCCTGCTGTCGCTGCTCGCCGCAGCCCTGGCAGCGCTCTCGGCGGGGCTGTCGGTGCTGTGGTTCAACCGAATCATGTGACCCCTCGATGCGGCCGCCTGCCCCCCGTTCGACCGGCGCCCTGGGATAGGACTTTGGCGCTCGGCGGATTTATTCGCCTAGTCGTCCTGCCTCGAGTTTCAGCCGCCGGGCGCAGCGCGCGGCCAAGGCCCCGTCATGGGTGACGACGACGAAGGCTGTACCCTGCTCGCGCGCGAGTTGAAGCATCTGCTCGAACACGCCGTCGGCGGTGACGCGGTCCAGGTTGCCGGTGGGCTCGTCGGCCAGCACGCAGGCCGGGCGAGTGACCAGAGCACGCGCGATGGCCACGCGCTGACGCTCGCCGCCCGAGAGCTCGGCGGGGCGGTGACGCACCCGATCACCCAGGCCCACAGCCTCCAGGGCGCGGCGTGCCTGGGCGTGGCACGACTCGATCGGGTCGCGTCGTATGCGCAAGGGCATGGCCACGTTGTCCAAGGCACTGAATTCGGGCAGCAAGTGGTGAAACTGGTAGACAAAGCCCAGGTGGCGATTGCGCAATCGCCCCTGCTGCGCGGCCCCCAGACGTGAGAGCTCCTCGCCCATGAGGCTCACGCTGCCCTGGGTGGGCGCGTCCAGCCCACCGAGCAGGTGCAGCAGGGTGCTCTTGCCGGAGCCGGAAACCCCGACGATGGCCACCGTCTCGCCGGCCTGCACCGTGAGGTCCACCCCCCGCAGCACCGTCACGTCCAGCCCCCCTTCGGTGAAACGCTTGGACAGGCCCGTGGCCTGCAGCACGGGTTCACTCATAGCGCAGCGCCTCCGCGGGGTTGACGCGACTGGCCCGCCAGCTCGGATAAAGCGTGGCGACAAATGCCAGGGCCAGTGAGATGAGCGCGATCGGCACGATGTCCGCGGACTGCGGGTCACTGGGCATGCGGCTGATCAAGTAGATGTCCCGCGGCAGGAAGCTGGCATTGAGCAGTCGCTCCAGCGCTGGCACCAGCACATCGATATTGAACGCCACCCCCAGCCCGAGCAGCAGGCCCGCCAGGGTGCCCGCCACACCCACCGTGGCCCCCTGCACCACGAAGATGCCCATGATGCTGGCAGGGCTCGCACCCAGCGTGCGCAAGATGGCGATGTCGGCGCGCTTGTCGGTGACAGTCATGACCAGCGTGCTCACAAGATTGAAGGCCGCCACCGCCACGATCAGCGTGAGGATGATGAACATCATGCGCTTCTCCAGCTGCACGGCAGCGAACCATGTCCGGTTCTGGCGCGTCCAGTCACGCACGACGAGCCCTCCGGGCAGTGTGGACGCCAGTTCGGTGGCGACCTCGCGCGCCTGGTGCAGGTCTTTCAACTTGAGCCGCAAGCCGGTGGGGCCCTCCAGGCGGAACAGGCGCATGGCGTCGTCCTGGTGCATCAGGACCAAGCCGTTGTCGTATTCGAAGTGGCCGGAGTCGAACAGGCCCACCACGGTCATCTGCTTCAAGCGTGGCACGAAGCCGGCCGGCGTCACCTGACCGGCGGGCGAGATCAAGGTCACGGGATCACCTTCACGCACACCCAGTTGGCGCGCCAGGTCGCGGCCCACCACGACGCCGAACTCGCCAGGCACCAGGCGCTTGAGCGCAGTGTCACGCAGGCTCATGGCCAGCTCGGTGATTGCGGGTTCAAGCGCGGGGTCGATCCCACGCACGAGGGTGCCACGCATGTCATCGCCGCGCGCCAGCAGGGCCTGGGTCGCGACAAAGGGTGCAGCCGCTACCACTTGCGGATGCTGGCGCACCCGCTCCAGCGTACCCGCCAGATCGGGTAATACGTCGCCCCCGGGGCCGTAGATCTCGATGTGCGAGACCACGCCCAGCATGCGGTCACGCACCTCGCGTTGGAAACCGTTCATCACCGACAGCACGATGATCAGCGCGGCGACCCCCAGCGCGATACCCAGCATCGACACCCCCGAGATGAAGGAGATGAAACCGTTGCGTCGCGTGGCCCGGCCGGCTCGCGTGTAGCGCCAGCCCAGGAGCAGTTCGTACGGAAGTCGCATGGGGCGGTGAATTCAGCCAGGGAAAACAGGTGGGGACGGCCTGCATTGTGGCATCCGGGACAATAGGCCCATGACGCGCGACCTGCACCTGATCGTCCCCTATGCCGACGCGGCTGGACTGGAGGCAGCCCGGACCGCTGTGGCGGGCGAGCTGCGGGTGCTGCGCCAGCTGCTGACGCTCTTGCAGCCTGGCCCTGTGCTCGCAGGCCAAGCACACGACCTGTCGCCGCCACACGAGCGTGCAAAGGCACACGCCCTGAGCCTGCCTGCGGCGGATGGTGCCATCGCCTGGGCCGCCTGGGAGCACGCGCAGGCGGGTCAAGCGCCCGGGTCGCAAGCCTGGGCCTGGATCACGCCCTGCCACTGGCATGTGGCGCAGGACCACATCCTCATGCACCCGCCCGAAAACCTCGCGCTCACAGCAGAGGCTTCACACGCCCTGCTCGACGCGATCGCCCCCTATTTCCGGGAGGACGGCATCGAACTGACCCTCCGCACGCCCACGCGATGGATTGCCTGCGGTGAGGTGTTTCGCGACCTGGCCTGTGCGAGCCTGGACCGGGTAAGCGGCCGCCGGGTGGACGACTGGCTGCCGCGCGCAGCGGCGGCGCGGCCCCTGCGCCGCCTGCAGCAGGAAACACAGATGCTGCTGTACACGCACCCGGTGAATACGGACCGCGAGCAGGCGGGCCTACCACCCGTCAATTCCTTTTGGGTCAGTGGGGCGGGCGCCCTCCCCACGGCACCCACCCAGGATCTGTCCGTGCAGGTGGACGACCGCCTGCGCGCGCCCGCGCGGGCCGGTGACGGTGCGGCGTGGGCCGACCAATGGCGCCAACTGGACGCGCAAGTGCTGCCGGCGCTGCTGGACGCTGCGCAGCGTGGCCAGTCCGTGACGCTGACCCTCTGCGGCGAGCGCCATGCGCGCGCCTGGACGGCCTCCCCTTCTTCCGCAGCCTGGTGGCGGCGTGCCGCCAGACTGCTGCGGCCGCTGTCCGTGGCGGCAGTACTCGAGACCTTATGAAGATCATTGCCCGAGACGTTCCCCCCCGTGCCGCCTGGGCCTTGGAGCAGGCGGGCGTACACCCCCTGCTGGCGCGCCTGTTCGCAGCGCGGGGCGTCGTACAACGGGACGACCTAGACGATGGCCTGGCCCGCCTGCTGGCGCCAGACGGCCTCCTGGGGGTGCAGGCCGCGGCCCGCCTGCTGGCCGATGCGATCACCCAGGGCAAGCGCATCTGCGTCGTCGCCGACTACGACTGCGACGGCGCCACCGCCTGCGCGGTGGCCGTACGCGGCATGCGCCTGCTGGGTGCGGCGCACGTGAACTACCTCGTACCCGATCGCGTGGTCGATGGCTACGGCCTGACTCCGCCGATCGCGCAACGCGTACACGAGCAGGGCGCCGACATCCTGGTCACCGTGGACAACGGCATCGCCAGCGTCGAGGGCGTGGACAAGGCCAATGCCCTGGGGCTGCAGGTGCTGGTGACCGACCATCACCTCCCGGGCCCGCAGCTGCCGCAGGCGGCCGTCATCGTGAACCCCAACCAGCCCGGTTGCACCTTCGAGAGCAAGTCGATGGCGGGCGTGGGCGTGATGTTCTACGTGTTGATGGCGCTGCGGGCCGAACTGCGCGCGCGCGGCGCCTTCGCGGCGGACCAGCAACCCAAGCTGGATACGCTCCTGCCGATCGTTGCTTTGGGCACCGTCGCCGATGTAGTCAAGCTCGACGCCAATAACCGCCGCTTGGTGGCCCAGGGCCTGCGCCGCATACGCGTCGGGTCCCTTCCTGCGGGCCTCGCAGCCCTGTTCACAGCGGCTGGACGGAACGCGCGCGCAGCCACCAGCTTCGACTTCGGTTTCGCGATCGGCCCCCGCATCAACGCGGCCGGCCGCTTATCGGACATGACCTTGGGCATCGAGTGCCTGCTCACCGACGACCCGGCGCGCGCCGACGAACTGGCGCGCACGCTGGATGCGATCAATCGCGAGCGCCGCGAGATCGAGGGCGGCATGCGCGAGCAGGCCCTGGAGCTGGCGCAATCTTTGTTCGATACCGACGAAGCACCGCCACCCGCGATCTGCGTCTTCGACCCGGACTTCCACGAGGGCGTGGTCGGCATCGTCGCCTCGCGTATCAAGGACCAGTTTCACCGGCCCACCTTCGTCTTTGCCGCCAGCCAGGCGCCAGGCAAAGAACACGAGCTCAAAGGATCGGGCCGCTCGATCCCAGGCTTTCATCTGCGCGACGCACTGGACCTGGTGGCCAAGCGGCATCCCGGCGTGCTGCTGCGGTTCGGTGGCCACGCGATGGCGGCTGGTTGCACCGTGGCCGAGGAGCATCTGGACACCTTCGAGCAGGCACTGTCTGACCTCGCCGCCGAGTGGCTCGATGCGTCCACCCTGCAGCGCCAGCTGGAGACGGATGGCCCCCTGCCGGCCGAATACCGGCGCACCGACCTGGTCGACACCCTACACCAGGAGGTCTGGGGTCAGGGCTTTCCCCCGCCGGTATTCAGCGAAGAAGTGGAGATCGTCTCGCAGCGCCTGGTGGGAGAGAAACACCTGTCACTCCGGATCCGCCATCAGGGGCAGCCCGTCGACGGTATCTGGTTCGGACGCACCGAGCCGCTGCCGGCACGCGTCAAGCTCGCGTTCCGGCTGGATGCGGACGAATGGCAAGGGCAGCGGCGCGTACGGTTCCTGGTCGAGGGTGCCGAGTACGAGTAGCCCGCGCAGCCCCTCATCGCGCCCGCCGAAGATGCCGGCTGCAACTGGCAATAGTGGAGCCGCTCACATAGGCCAGGCAATCGCTGAAGGCCCGATCCTGCGACTGCGACAGCGCACGTCGCACCTCGGCGCGCTGCACCTGTTGCGCGCACAGCAGGTAGAAGGCCAGTGCCTCGACGACGAGCAGGGTCAGGGTCGCGGTCCACCACAGAGGACGGCAGGCAGCGCGTGGCGGGGAGTGGGCAAGACGCATGCGGAGCCCCTCGGTCGGTCGCCGCGGGAGACACTGCGAGCGCCGTGGAGGAAGCCCCTGAAACTAGACGCACCCTGCGGGCCGTGGTGTCGGACGCGGTCGGCGAGATGCGGCAGCAGTTGCCGCAGCGGTTTGCCGGTGCCCCGCCTGCGTCAGGCCTTGGGCAGCGTGACGCCGCGCTGGCCCTGGTACTTACCGCCGCGGTCCTTGTAGCTCACGTCGCAGGTCTCGTCGCTCTCGAAAAAGAGAACCTGGGCGCAGCCTTCGCCCGCGTAGATGCGTGCGGGTAGCGGCGTGGTGTTGCTGAACTCCAGCGTGACATAGCCCTCCCATTCAGGCTCGAAGGGGGTGACGTTCACGATGATGCCGCAGCGGGCGTAGGTGCTCTTGCCCAGGCAGATGGTCAGCACATTACGCGGGATGCGAAAGTATTCGACGGTGCGGGCCAGCGCGAAGCTGTTGGGGGGAATGATGCAGGAGTCGCCATGAAAGTCGACGAAGCTTTTCTCATCGAAGTTTTTGGGGTCGACTACCGTGCTGTGGATGTTGGTGAAGACCTTGAATTCGGGCGCGCATCGAATGTCGTAGCCATAGCTGGACGTGCCGTAGCTGATCACCCGATGGCCGTTGGCCTCGCGCACTTGCTTGGGCTCGAAAGGATCGATCAGGCCGTGCTGTTCGGCCATGCGGCGGATCCACTTGTCACTCTTGATGGTCATGGGGTACTCCTGGCGGAATTGTAGGGGTCAGAAAAAAGCCGCCCGAAGGCGGCTGGTCTTGCCAGGGGATGGATCAGGCCGCCTGTTGCAGGGCTGCGATCCGCTCCTCGATAGGCGGGTGGGTGGAGAACAGCTTGCCCACGCCCGAGGTGATGCCCATGGCCTGCAGGCTCTGGGGCAACGGGCCCGGCACCATACCGCCCAAGCGCGCCAGCGCATTGACCATGGGCTGCTTGCGCCCCATCAGGTCGGTGGCGCCACGGTCGGCGCGGAACTCGCGCTGGCGGGAGAACCAGGCCACGATGATGGCGGCCAGGAAGCCCAGCACGATGTCCAGCACGATAGTGGTGACCCAGTAGCCGATGCCAGGGCCGGTGTTTTCGGAATCGTTACGACGCAGGAAGCTGTCCACCGCGTAGCCGATCACGCGCGAGAGGAACACGACAAAGGTGTTCATCACACCCTGGATCAGGGCCATGGTCACCATGTCGCCGTTGGCAATGTGGGCCACTTCATGGCCGATCACGGCCTCGACTTCCTCGCGGGTCATCCCTTGCAGCAAGCCGGTAGACACCGCCACCAGGGCATTGTTCTTGAAGGCGCCGGTGGCAAAAGCATTGGGCTCGCCTTCAAAGATGCCAACCTCGGGCATGCCAATGCCGGCCTTGTCGGCAAAGCGCCGCACGGTCTCCACGATCCAGACCTCGTCGGCGTTACGCGGCTGCGTGATCAGCTCAACGCCCGCGCTCCATTTGGCGATGGGCTTGGACAGCAGCAGCGAGATGAACGCGCCACCAAAGCCCATGACCAGCGCGAACCCGAGCAAGGCGCCCAGGTTCAGGCCATTGGCCGTGAGGTAGCGGTTCACACCCAGCAGGCTGGCCACGATGCCTAGCACCACCACGATGGCGAGGTTGGTGGCAACGAACAGGATGATGCGTTTCATGCGGTCTCCGGGTGAAGGAAAGGGTTTGGCGGGGAAGATAAGGCCAGCGGCCAGAAACGCAAGACAAAAGCGGCAATTTGCCGCTTTTCAAAGGGTTTTTCAGGTCAGCGCGCCCCGCGGCGCGGGCGAAACACCGAGGCGTCGTCATAGAAGGCGGCCTGCGCATTGGCCGACCACCACCCTGGCACCCCCAGCACTGGCAGGGGCACGAAGGGCTTGGCCGCCAGGCGTTCCGGCGTGAGGGCCGCCGCCAGCCAGGCGTCGGCATCGTCCAGGCAGGACAAGGGCGCGGGGGCGTGCCAGACATGGGCGGTCATGTCCTTGCGCGGCGCAGCCAGCTTCTCCAGAAGCGCATGGCCGAACACCACGAGCCTCGCTTGCGCCCACAAGGGCCGCAGGTCCACGAACAGGCGCCGCCACTGGCGGGCCACCAGGGCGTCCCACAGGGGCGAGGGGGCATCGAACAACGCGCCGTTCTCGTCGAAAACCGTGATCGCGTCGCGCACAGGCCCACGCACGCCCCGTACCCCCTGAGCGGCGATCTGCGCCGCCTGCAAGGCATTGAGTTGGCGCTTGGCCTGCGGAAAGTGCAGCCAGCACAGGCCGTTGAAGAAATCATGGAGACCGTCGCGCGTCGGGCACTGACGCTGCTCGTGGATGTAGCGCTCGTAGGCGGCATCGGACGGCAGGGCCTGCTGGGGCACGAAGCGCACTGGCTGCGGGCCGGGCTGGTGGTTCAGGGCCTCATGCACCGGCATCCCCAGGCCCACACGGGCCACCACTGCCTGGCCGATCGTGCGCCAGGGAGCGTACCAGGGCGCCTCCCAGTCCAGGGCGCTCAGGCCACTTTCCACGCCAGGGTCTCACCGCCGCCCAGGGGCTTGATCTGCGCCTGGCCGAAAGGATAGGTCTCGGGCAGCTGCCAGGGCTGGCGCTGGAGGGTCAGGGTTGCAGTGTTGCGGGGCAGGCCGTAGAAGTCGGCGCCGAAATGGCTGGCAAAGCCCTCGAGCTTGTCCAGCGCACCTGCGGCCTCGAAAGCCTGGGCGTACAGCTCCATGGCCGCTGGGGCGGTGTAGCAGCCGGCGCAACCCGTGGCGTGCTCCTTGAGGTGGGCCGGGTGCGGCGCGCTGTCGGTCCCCAAGAAGAAGCGCGGGCTTGCGCTGGTGGCAGCCTGTACCAGGGCCTGGCGGTGGGTTTCGCGCTTGAGGACCGGCAGGCAGTAGTAGTGCGGGCGGATACCGCCCGTGAAGATGGCGTTGCGGTTGTAAAGCAGGTGGTGCGCGGTGATGGTGGCCGCCGTGAGCGAACCGGCCTGGGCCACGTACTGCGCCGCCTCGCGCGTCGTAATGTGCTCCATCACGATCTTCAGTCCCGGGAAATCGCGGCGCAGCGGAATCAGCTGCTGCTCGATGAACACCGCCTCGCGGTCGAACAAGTCGATATCGGAGGAGGTCACCTCGCCGTGGACCAGCAGCAGCAGGCCCTCTTTCTGCATGGCCTCCAGCGTGGCGTAGGTCTTGAGAATGTCGGTCACGCCGGCGTCGCTGTTGGTCGTGGCCCCAGCGGGATAAAGCTTCAGCGCCACCACACCCGCCTCGCGTGCACGCCGGATCTCCTCAGGCGGCAGGTTGTCGGTGAGGTACAGCGTCATGAGCGGCTCAAAGTGCTGTCCCGCGGGCACGTGGGCCCGGATGCGATCGCGGTAGGCCGCGGCCTGGGCTGCGGTGGTCACCGGCGGCTTGAGGTTCGGCATGACGATGGCGCGCGCGAACTGGGCGGCGGTGTGTGGCACCACGGTGGCCAGGGCGTCGCCGTCACGCAGATGCGTGTGCCAATCGTCGGGGCGGGTGATGGTGAGCGAGGAGGTCGGGGCGTTCATGCCCCGTATTGTGGCCGCTGCCGCGGGGCCCACCCCCAGCCCTGCCAACCGCCTTCAGTGCGCCAGGATCTTGTTCAGAAAATCCTTGGTCCGCGGCTGGCGGGCCTCGGGATTTTCGAAGAATTCGTCCTTGGCGCAGTCTTCCAGGATGCGTCCGCCCACGTCGATAAAGATGACCCGGTTGGCCACCTTGCGCGCGAAGCCCATCTCGTGCGTCACCACCATCATGGTCATGCCCTCACGGGCCAGGGTCACCATCACGTCGAGCACTTCGCCCACCATCTCGGGGTCGAGTGCCGAGGTGGGCTCGTCGAACAGCATCACGATGGGGTCCATGGAGAGCGCGCGGGCGATGGCCACGCGCTGTTGCTGCCCACCCGAGAGCTGGCCGGGAAACTTGTCCTTGTGCGCCATCAGACCCACTCGATCGAGCATCTTCAGGCCGCGGGCCTTGGCCTCATCGAGAGAGCGCCCCAGCACCTTCACCTGCGCCAGGGTGAGGTTCTCGGTCACCGACAAGTGAGGAAACAGCTCGAAGTGCTGGAACACCATGCCCACGCGGCTTCGAAGCTGCGGCAGGTTGGTGGAGGGATCGTGCAGCGGCACACCGTCCACGAAGATCTCGCCCTGCTGGATAGGCTCCAGGCCATTGACGGTCTTGATCAGGGTCGACTTGCCCGAGCCCGAAGGGCCGCACACCACCACCACATCCCCCTTGTTGATGCTGACCGAACAATCCTGCAACACCTGCACCGGCCCGTACCACTTGGAAACGTTCTGGATCTCGATCATGGCCATGGTGCCACTCCCTCAACGAATGATCTGGACACGTGCCTGCACCTTGCGCACGAGGTACGACAGGCTCAGGCACATCAGGAAATACACCACCGCCGCCAGCAGATAGGCCTCGACGGGGCGCCCCAGGTTCTTGCCCATGGTCTCGAAGCCCTTGAGCATGTCGTAGGCGCCGATGGCGTACACGAGCGAAGTGTCCTGGAACAGGATGATGGTCTGGGTCAGGAACACCGGCAGCATGTTGCGAAAGGCCTGCGGCAAGATGATCTGCTGCATGTTCTGGCGGTAGGTCAGGCCCAGGGCGAAGCCGGCATTCACCTGCCCGCGCGGAATGGACTGGATGCCCGCACGCACGATCTCGGAGAAGTAAGCGGCCTCGAAGGCAATGAAGGTGATCACCGCCGACATCTCCGCGCCGATAGGCCGGCCGATGGCAAAGGGAATCAACAGAAAGAACCACAGCAGCACCATCACCAGCGGGATGGAGCGCATGGTGTTCACATAGGCTGCAGCGGGCCACTCCAGGAAAGGCTTGCCCGAGAGGCGCATCAGGGCCAGCACCGTGCCGACCAGGACACCTCCCGCGGTCGCCACTACCGTGAGCCAGAGGCTGAAGATGACGCCCTGGGCGACGAAGCGCCGGATCAACTCCCAGTCGTAGAAGGCGAGATCGAGTCCCATCTCAGTGACCCCCTCCGGTGCCGCCCGCGGCGACAAAGCCGGGCACGCGGGTACGCCGCTCAATCACACTCATCACCCGGTTGATAGAGAACGCCGAGAAGGCGTACAGCACTGTGGCGGCCAGGTAGATTTCGATCGGGGCCGAGGTCTCCTCGCCGGCCTGGCGCGAGAAGAAGGTGAGTTCGGCCACCGACACCGCGAAGGCCACCGAGGAGTTTTTGACGATGTTCATCGCCTCGCTGGTCAGGGGCGGAATGATGATGCGCAGCCCCATGGGCAACAGCACGTAGCGGTAGGTCTGGACCGTGGTCAAACCCAGGGCCTGGGCCGCATTGCGCTGACCGCGGGGCAGGGACTGGATACCGGCACGCACCTGCTCGGCCACCCGCGCCGACGTGAACAGGCCCAGCGCGATGACCACCAGCACCTCGGAAGGCACGGCCTTCATCGCAGGCACCAGCGCCGGCACTACGAAGTACCACAGGAAGATCTGCACCAGCAGCGGGATGTTGCGAAACAACTCCACCCAGGCATTGCCCAGGCGCACCAGCCAGGGGCTGGAAGGCAGCGTGCGCAAGGTGCCCACGACCAGCCCGAAGAACAGGGCCACGCACAGGGCCAGCAGGGCCACCGTCAGCGTCCAGCCCCAGGCCGAGATGATCCAATTCAGGTAGGTCTGGTCGCCACCGCGCCCGAAGCAGCCTTCGATCAGGTCGCCTGAGGTGGTCTCCTTGCAGAACACCCGCCAGTCCAGGGCCATGCGCCTCTCCTTGCCGTTGTCGAAAAAAACCCCTGCCGAGGCAAGCCGCGGCAGGGGTCGTGATCAGGTCAGGACCCGGTCACTTCTTGGCGTAGTCTTCCATCGGCTTATCGTTGGGAGCAGCCCAGGCCGCCTTGGTGCTCTCGGACAAAGGCAGGCCCACTTTCACGTTCTTCGGCGGGATCGGCTGCACGAACCACTTGTCCCACATCTTGGCCATTTCGCCGGAGCGGACCAGGCCCGCGATGATGTCGTTACCCATCTTCTTGATGCCAGCATCGTCCTTGCGCACCATGATGGCGATGGGTTCGACGCTCAGCACCTCACCGACGATGCGGAAGTCACCGGGGGTCTTGGCGTTGGCGATGTTGCCAGCCAGGATGGAGCCGTCCATCACGAAGGCGTCGGCGCGGCCCGACTCGAGCAGCAGGAAGCTGTCGGCGTGGTCCTTGCCAAAGACTTCCTTGAAGTCCATGCCCGTCGCGCGCTCGTGCTTGCGCAGGTGCTGCACCGAGGTGGTGCCGGTGGTGGTGGCCACGTTCTTGCCATTGAGCTGGGCGATGCCCGTGATGCCCGAGTTGGCCTTGACGGCAATGCGCACTTCCTCGACGTAGGTCGTGTTCAGGAAGGCCACGTCCTTCTGGCGGGTGGCGTTGTTGGTGGTGGAGCCGCACTCGATATCGACGGTGCCGTTTTGCACCAGCGGGATGCGGTTCTGCGAGGTCACGGGCACGTACTTCACTTCGATTTTGCGGCCCGCTTGCTTCTCGACCTCTGCGGCGATGCGCTGACACACCTCGACGTGGAATCCCGCGTACTTGCCATCGCCCAGGGTGTAGGACAGGGCGCCGGAGGAATCACGCACACCCATGTTCAGGACGCCAGAGGCCTTGACCTTGGCGAGGGTGTCGTTCGCCTGCGCAAACGCGCCGCCCACGGCCAGCGTGGCGACTGCAAATGCCAACAGATGCTTCTTCATGGATATCTCCTGGTAATGGATTTGGGATGAATAGGTCAAACGCGCATTGTAGGGATGCCCCCGGGCCAGGCCACCCGGATTACCCTGAGCCGGGCATGCCCTTGGGCCAAGCATAAAGTAGGAATCCAGTGGGCGTGATGCCGCCCCACCCTCGTGGGCAAAAAGACCTTCACCGGGCCTGCGCCAGGTGGTCCCACAGCGTCTGGGCGGAGCGCGGGGCAACCCCTTCCCGGTCTGCGGGCTTTTCGCGGTAGGCCCGTATCTCCAGCGATGCGTCCAAAGGCGCCAGACCGAAGGGTGGGGCAACCGGCACCAGGCGACCGCTGCGAAGCTCGGACACCACCGCGCTGGAAGGCAGGAAGGCCACACCGTGTCCCTCCAGGGCCATCACCTTCAGGCCCTCGGCCATGTCGGTCTCGTAGACCCGGTCCAAATGGATCGCAGCACCTGCCTGCTTGAGGACCGCATCGGCCACCCGCCCGAGATAGGCACCTGGCGCGTAGCCCAGGTACGGCACGGGCTGTTGCGCCTGCCCCGGGAAGGCAAAAAGGGGCTGGCCCTGGGCATCGGGTCGGCAGTAGGGTGCCAGGGTCTCCTGGCCCAGACGCACCATCTCGAAGCGTCCGGCGTCCAGGGGCAGCGGCTGCGCGTCATGGTGATAGGCGATCAGGAGGTCGCAGCCCCCCTCGACCAGACGCATCACCGCGTCATGCACGTTCAGCGCGATCAGGCGGCTTTTGATCGGCCCGAAGGCCACGCGCAGGCTGGACACCCAGGCGGGGAAGAAGGTGAAAGCCAGCGAATGCGGCGTGGCGAACTCGATCACGTCCTGAGACGCTCCCTGCCCGCGCAGCATGGCGCGGGTGCTTTGCAAAGCCTGCAGCATCTCCAGGGCTTGCGCGTACAGGGTCTGACCCGCGGGGGTCAGACGCGTCGGGTAGGCACTGCGGTCTACCAGATCGACACCAGCCCAGGCCTCCAGGGCCTGAATGCGTCGGGAGAACGCGGGCTGGGTGACATGGCGCAGCCGCGCCGAGCGACTGAAACTGCGCGTTTCCGCCAGGCTCACAAAGTCTTCGAGCCACTTGGTTTCCATGGCGGGATTATTGCGTTGCGGACTCGGCCTGCTCTTGCTGCTGCAGGGCCCACATCCCGGCGTAGCGCCCGCCTTGCGCCAGGAGGGCCTGGTGCGTGCCGCGCTCGACGATGCGACCCGCGTCCATCACCAGGATCTCGTGCGCCTCGACCACGGTGGACAGGCGATGGGCGATGACCAGCGCCGTCTTGTTCTGGGCGGCCGTCTTGAGTTCCGACTGGATGGCCCGTTCGTTCGCCGAGTCCAGCGCCGAGGTCGCCTCGTCGAAGATCAACACCGGCGGGTTCTTCAGCAGCGTGCGGGCAATGGCCACGCGCTGCTTCTCGCCCCCCGACAACTTCAGGCCCCGCTCGCCCACCATGGTCTGGTAGCCCCGAGGCATGGCCACGATGAAGTCATGGATCCGTGCGGCACGGGCCGCCTCCTCCACCGCGTCTCGGCTGGCGCCTGGACGTCCGTAGGCGATGTTGTATTCGATCGTGTCGTTAAACAGGACCGTATCCTGCGGCACGATGCCGATCGACTCCCGTACGCTGGCCTGCGTCACTTCTCGCAGGTCCTGTCCGGCGATGCGGATGCAGCCCTCCTGCACGTCATAGAAGCGATAGAGCAACCGCGCCAGCGTGGACTTGCCCGAGCCCGAAGGCCCGACCACGGCCACCGTCTTGCCTGCGGGAATCTCGAAACTCACGTCATGCAGGATGACGCGCGCCGGCTCGTAGGCGAAGGTCACGTGCTCAAAGCGCACCGTGGCCTGGTGCAATCCCGAGAGCGCCAGCGCTCCGGGGGCATCGGCCACCTCGCGCTCCTTGTCCATGAGCGTGAACATCTTGTCCAGATCGGTCAGGCTCTGCTTGATCTCGCGATACAGCACGCCCAGGAAGTTCAGCGGGATGTACAACTGGATCATGAAGGCGTTGATCATCACCAGGTCACCCAGGGTCATCCGCCCCTCCACCACGCCCTGCGTGGCGCGCCACAACATGGCCACCAGGGCGATGGCGATGATCAGCTGTTGCCCGGTATTGAGCAGGGACAGGGTGGTCTGCGACTTCAGGCGCGACTTGCGCAGTCGCTCCAGGCTCTCGTCATAACGGCGGGCCTCGAAGGCCTCGTTATTGAAGTATTTGACCGTCTCGTAATTGAGCAGCGAATCAATGGCTCGGGTGTGGGCGGCCGAGTCGAACTCGTTGGCCTCGCGCCGGAACTTGGTACGCCACTCGGTGATGCTGACCGTGAACACGATGTAGATCGCCAGGGCCCCGACCGTGATCCACGCAAACCATGCATCGAACTTCACTGCCAGCACCGTCAGCACGAGCGCCACCTCGATCAGCGTGGGCACCACGCTGTAGAGGGAATACGAGATCAGCGATTCAATGCCCCGCACACCGCGCTCGATGTCGCGGGTCATACCCCCCGTCTGGCGCTCCAGGTGAAAGCGCAGGCTCAACGCATGCAAATGGCGAAAGGTCTCTAAAGCGATGCTGCGGGCGGCGCCCTGCGTGGCCTTGGCGAACACCAGCTCGCGCAATTCGGTGAAGAAGGAAGTGGACAAGCGCAGCAGGCCGTATCCCAGGAGCAAGCTGGCCGGTACCGCCAGCAGGGCTGCCCCGAGACTGGCACGCGGGGCCATGCTGTCCACCAGATCCTTGAGCACCAGGGGGACGCCCACGTTGGCCAATTTGGCGGCCACCATGAAGACCAGTGCGGCCACTACCCGCCAGCGGTATTGCCAGAGGTAGGGCGCCAACCGGCGCAGGGTGGTCCAGTCGCTGCGCGCGGGGGACGGCATGCCGGGGCGTGGGGGGAGGGGGGCGTGGGGGGCGGCTTCGCCGGCGTGGCGCATCGGGGGGTCCGGTCTCGCAAATACAGCCTGCCATTGTGCCCCCCGCAGCCGAGGCCATTGCACAGGCTATATTCTTTCTGTCCACAGGAGCCCACGATGCCCGATTCCCCTGGCGAACCCAAGCCCCGCCTGCACGCGCCAGCCGTGGAACTGCCCACTGACCAGGAGCTGGTGCTCAAGGTCATCCCCCTGCCCTCCGACACCAACGCCAACGGCGACATCTTCGGAGGCTGGGTCATGGCCCAGGTCGACCTGGCCGGCGCGGTGCTTCCCGCGCGCATCGCCCAGGGCCGCATGGCCACCGTGGCCGTGAACGAGTTCATCTTCAAGCAGCCGGTGCGCGTGGGTGACATCCTGTCCTTCTTCGGCAGCATCAAGCGTATCGGGCGCACCTCGATCACCGTGCAGATCGAGGTGTTCGCGGAGCGATTCAGCGACCAGGGTCGCTACATCAAGGTGACCGAAGCCCTCCTGACCTACGTGGCCATCGACGACCAGGGCCGCCCGCGCGTCCTGCCCCGGGCCGCCACCTGACCGCCCACCGCGCCATGCAAGACCCCCGCTCCTCTCACTCGCTGGAACTGCGCAGCCTCGCTTGGCTGGTGGCGATCCTCTCGGCGGCGTTCCTCTTCATCCTGTGGCCCTTCCTCGGGGCCGTGCTGTGGGCCGTGGCAATCGCCATCGTGTTCGAGCCGGTGCACGCGCGGGTGCGTGCGCAGACCGGGCAGCGCAATACCCTGGCCTCGCTGCTGACGCTGACCCTCATCGTCCTCATCGTCATCCTGCCCCTGATCCTGGTCGGCGCCGCCGTCGTCCAGGAGGCCGCCGCCGCAGTGCAGAAGATTCGGGCGGGTGAAATCAACTTCGGACAGTACCTTCGGTTGGTGATCGCGGCCCTGCCCGAATGGCTACTTGGCCTGCTCGATCGCCTGGGCCTCATGAACCTGGCGGCCTTGCAACAGCACCTCACATCCCTGCTCGCCAGCAGCGGCCAGTTCATCACCACCCACCTGCTGGGCCTGGGTCAGAACACCCTGGACTTCGTGGTGGCCCTGTTCGTGATGCTGTACCTGCTGTTCTTCCTGCTGCGTGACGGGCCCGCCTTGTCTCAACGCATTGCGCGGGCCCTGCCCCTGCGGGAAGACCACGCCGAGCGACTGCTGGCGCAGTTCGTCACGGTGGTGCGGGCCACGGTCAAGGGCAACATTGTCATCGCCGTGGTCCAGGGCACCCTGGGCGGCATCGCCTTCGCGGTGCTGGGCCTACCCGGGGCCCTGCTCTGGGGCACGCTGATGTCGCTGCTGTCGCTGCTGCCCGCTGTCGGCGCGGCCCTGGTCTGGGGACCGGTGGCCGCCTACATGCTGTTCACGGGGCAGGTCTGGAGCGCGGTGGGCCTCACCCTGTGGGGCGTGCTGGCGATCGGGCTGGTAGACAACGTGCTGCGTCCGATTCTGGTGGGCCGCGACACACACATGCCCGACTATCTGGTACTGGTCACCACCCTGGGGGGTATCGCGGTATTCGGCATCAACGGTTTCGTGATCGGGCCCGTGATCGCCGCCATGTCCTTGGTGGCCTGGAACCTATTCGCCGCGCTGCGGCGTCAGGTCCAGGACGACATTACCCCCTGAACTGCGCCGACATTCATCCCCGCTGGGACACACAGCGGCCCCTCCCTCCTGGGCCAAGTGCACCTGAAAAACGAATACAGGGGTAAGATGGCTCGCGTCTTTCTTAATTCTTTGAAATTAATTAAGATGCATCTAGTTTAAAAATCGCAAATGTAAAGCTCACAAGGCCGCCCTATGCCCAATCTCGTCGACGCGCTCAAGACGGAAATCGCCCAGGTGGCCCAAAAGGCCCTGCGCACCGAAGCCCAGCAAATCAAGAAAGCCACCGCCTCCCACGACAAAGAGATCGCGGCCCTGCAACGCCGCATCGAGTCCCTCGAGCGCCTGGTCGTGGCCGTGCGGGGCCAGCGTCCCAAGGCCGCCGGGCCGCACGGGGCCTCAGGCACCACACGTGCTCGCCGCCCAGCGCGCGCCGCCCACCGCGCCCCGGCCTCGCCCGATGAAGGGCCGGCCCTGCGATTTAGCGCCAAGGGATTCACCAAGCTACGCCAGCGCCTGGGCCTCTCGGCTGCGGCCATGGGGGCCCTGCTCGGGGTCACCGCCCAATCGGTCTACAAGTGGGAAGACGGCAAGGCCCGCCCCCGGGCCACGCAATTGCAGGCCATCGCCGCAGTTCGCAAACTGGGCAAGCGCGCCGCCGCTCAGCGCCTGGCCGAAATGGAAGGCGGCGCCTCCGCGGGCCGGATCACCCACTGAGCGCTTGAGGGGCCCGCCACCGCAAGGCCCCACCACCCCTCAGCCTCGCGGCCCTTCACACCTTCGAGAAATCCGGCTTGCGTTTTTCCATGAACGCGCCGAAGGCCTCCTTGGCCGCCGGCTCGGTCAGCATGCGACCGAACACCGTGCCTTCTTCCTTCATCTGCGCCAGCACCTGGGCCTGCTGGCCACTCTTCATCAAGCGCTTGGTCTCGATCAGCGATGACAGGGGCTTGGCGGCCAGCTTGCGCGCCTGGGTCTGGGCCAGGGCCCGGGCTTCCATGGGCGGCACCACCCGATTGACGAGACCCACTTCCATCGCGGCCTCAGCCATAAAGGGGTCGCCCAGCAGCAGCGCCTCGGCTGCGCGGTGGTACCCCATCATCTGCGGTACCAGCAGGCTGGACGCGGCTTCAGGACACAGACCCAGGTTCACGAAGGGCATGGAAAACGCGGCGTTATCGCCTGCGTAGACCAGGTCGCAGTGAAACAGCATCGTAGTGCCGATGCCCACCGCCGGTCCGCACACCGCAGCCACCAGCGGCTTGGGAAAGCACGCCAGCGTATGCAGAAACTTGAACACCGGCGCATCCGGTCCCGCCGGCGGGGTGTTGAGGAAATCGCCGATGTCATTGCCGGCGCTGAAGATGGCCTCACTGCCCTGGATCACCACCACCCGCACCGACGCATCGGACTGCGCCGCCACCAGCGCATCGTGCATGGCGCCGTACATGGCGGCGGTGATGGAGTTCTTTCGGTCGGGGCGATGGATGGTGAGCGTGGTCACGCCCGCTTCGGTATGGACAAGGATGTCGCTCATGGTGGTTGGCTTTCCGGGGGTAGGAGATGAAGCGTTCAGGGATCTGCAGATTGTCGGGGCTTCTCAGACTCGCTCGAAAATGCCGGCGGCGCCCTGTCCCATGCCCACGCACATGGTGACCATGCCATAACGCAGCTTGCGCCGGCGCAGGGCATGAACCACGGTGGCCGAGCGAATCGCCCCGGTAGCGCCCAAGGGGTGGCCCAGGGCAATCGCGCCGCCCAGCGGGTTCACGCGGGCCGGGTCTAACCCCAGCGTGTGCATCACCGCCAAGGATTGGGCTGCGAAGGCCTCGTTCAGCTCGATCCAGTCGATATCGTCCTGCCGCAGGCCGGCGGCCTTCAGTGCGGCCGGGATGGCCTCGACCGGACCAATACCCATGATGTGCGGCGGCACACCGCGGCTGGCGTAGCTCACAAAGCGCGCCAGCGGCGTGAGGCTAAAACGCTTGATCGCAGCCTCGCTGGCCAGAATCAGCGCGCCCGCACCATCCGACGTTTGAGAGCTGTTGCCGGCCGTCACGCTGCCCCGCGCGGCGAACACCGTCTTGAGTTTGGCCAGCGCCTCCAACGTGGTGTCCGGACGTGCGCCTTCGTCCAGGTTCACGGTCCGCGTATTCACCGTGACCTGCGCCGAGGACAGATCCACCGAGCGCTCGCTGACCTCCACCGGCGTGATCTCGTCGGTGAACTCACCAGCCTGCATCGCAGCCACCGCACGCTGGTGCGACTGGCAGGCAAACCGATCCTGCGCCTCGCGGCCCACTTTCCATTGCTGCGCCACCTTCTCGGCGGTCAGTCCCATGCCGTAGGCGATGCCGTAACGTTCAAGGTCGTCGGGATCCGAGAAGATGGACGGCGAGAGCGAGGGCGAATTCCCCATCATCGGCACCATGCTCATACTCTCGGTACCCGCCGCAATCATCACGTCGGCCTCGCCCACGCGAATGCGGTCAGCCGCCATCTGGACCGCCGACAAGCCCGAGGCACAAAAGCGGTTCACGGTGATGCCGCCAACCGACTTGGGTAGCCCCGCCAGCACCGCGCCCACGCGCGCCACATTCAAACCCTGCTGCGCCTCGGGAATGGCGCAGCCACAGACCACATCCTCGATGGCGGCGGGGTCCAGGCCCGGCGTCTGGGCCAGGGCCGCGCGCAGCGCGGTCGCCAGCAGGTCGTCGGGCCGGGTGTTGCGGAAAAAGCCGCGGTGCGAGCGGCCGATCGGCGTGCGCGTGGCCGCGACGATGTAGGCGTCCTGAATTTGCTTGCTCATATCGTCGGATCCTTCAATTGCGCAGGGGCTTGCCGGTGGAGAGCATGCCCATGATGCGTTCCTGCGTCTTGGGGTGCGTGATGAGCGAGCAAAAGGCCTGGCGCTCCAGGGTCATGAGGTAATCCTCGGAGACCATCGTGCCCGTCTCGACGTCGCCGCCCGTCACCACGTGAGCGATGAGGCTGGCGATATGGAAATCATGCGCGCTGATGAAGCCGCCATCGCGCATGTTCACCAGCTGCCCCAGGATGGTGGCCTTGCCAGCCCGGCCCGCCACCGGGAACAGGCGGCGCAGGGGCGCACGCCAACCGGTATCGGCCATGGCGCGCACCTGCTGCAAGGCGACATACAGCAATTCGTCTTGGTTCGCGACGATCACATCGTCGTCCAGCAAGTAGCCCAGCTTGCGCGACTCCAATGCGCTGGTTCCCACCTTGGCCATGGCCGCGGCGGTGAAACCCTCCGTGAGGAAAGGCAGCAGGTCCTTGTGGGTGGAAAGAGCCTGGTTCTCGGCGGCTCTGCGCGCGATGTAGGCCAAGCCTCCCGCGCCTGGCACCAGGCCCACACCCACTTCCACCAGGCCGATATAGCTTTCCATAGCGGCGACGCGACGCGCGCAATGCACCGCCAGCTCACAACCACCGCCCAAGGCCAGGCCCCGGATCGCGGACACCACGGGTACCGCGGCATAGCGAATCCGCAGCATGGTCTGCTGAAGGAAATGCTCGGCGTCTTCGATGGCACGCACACCCACCGCCATGAAGGCCGGCAGCATGGCCTGCAGGTCGGCACCCACAGAAAAGGGCTCATCCCCCGACCAGACGACCAGCCCCTGGTAGTCGCGCTCGGCCAGATCCACCGCGCGCTGCAGCCCCTCGGCCACCTCGGGGCTGATCGCATGCATCTTGGTCTTGAGGCTGGCAATGAGCACCTGACCCTCAAGCGTCCACAGGCGGATGCCCGCATCCTCGTGCAGCGTCGTACCCGCAATCTCAAAGCGCGGCGCATCGCTACCCAGAACGCTTTCGGGAAAGTGCTGGCGCGCATGCACCGGCAATACGCGTCGCGCCTGGAAACACTGTGTGGTCGGATTCCAGGACCCCTCGGGAGTGTGCACGCCCCCAGCCTGGGCCACCGGCCCCTTGAACACCCAATCGGGCAGCGGCACGCGAGACAGCGCCTTGCCGGCGTCGATGTCTTCCTGCACCCACTGTGCCACCTGCAGCCAGCCGGCTTCCTGCCAGAGTTCGAAGGGACCCTGCTTCATGCCAAAGCCCCAGCGCATCGCGAAATCGACATCGCGCGCGGTATCGGCAATGGACCCCAGGTGGACCGCAGCATAGTGAAAGCTGTTGCGAAGGATGGCCCAGAGAAAGCGCCCCTGCGCGCCCTCGGCATGACGCAAGAGCTTCAGGCGCTCGGCGGCCGGCTTTTTGAGCATGCGCGCATACACTTCGTCGGCCTTCTGTCCACTCGGCACATAGTCCTGACTCGCGAGATCAAAGCGCAGGACGTCACGTTCCACCTTTTTGTAGAAACCGGCCTTGGCCTTCTGGCCAAGATACCCCTTGTCGAGCAGCACCTTCAGCACTTCAGGCGTGGCGTAGCTCGGGTAGAAGGGGTCGGTCGCTTCGCTGAAGTTGTCCTGCAACGTTCGAATCACGTGGGCCATGGTGTCCAGGCCCACCACATCGGCGGTACGGAAGGTGCCGCTGGAGGCACGCCCCAACTTCTTGCCCGTGAGGTCGTCCACCACGTCGTAGGTCAGGCCATGCTGCTGCGCCTCCTTCATCGTGCCGAGCATGCCGGCGATGCCAACGCGGTTCGCGATGAAATTGGGCGAGTCCTTGGCGCGCACCACGCCCTTACCCAGGGTGGTGGTCACGAAGGTCTCCAAATCGTCCAGGATGGACGCTTGCGTGGCCGGTGTGGCGATCAGTTCCACCAGGAACATGTACCGCGGTGGGTTAAAGAAGTGGATGCCGCAAAAGCGCGGGCGGATCGCCTCGGGCAGGGCCTGCGAGAGCTTGGTGATCGACAGCCCCGAGGTGTTGGACGCCACGATGGCCTGCGGCGCCATATGCGACGCGATCTGTTGATACAAGTCCAGCTTCCAGTCCATGCGCTCGGCGATGGCCTCGATCACCAGGTCGCAGTCCTGGAGCAGGGCCAGGTGGTCCTGATAGTTGGCGGGCTGGATCAGGGTGGCGTCGTCGGCCACGCCCAGGGGCGAAGGTTTGAGTTTCTTCAGGCCCTCGATGGCCCGGGTCACGATGCCGTTACGGCCAGCCTCGGTGGCGGCCACCGCGCCGTCGTCCCCCTTGGCCGGCAGGTCGAACAGCACGACCGGCACCTTGACGTTGACTAGGTGCGCCGCGATCTGCGCCCCCATCACGCCGGCACCGAGCACGGCGACTTTCTTCACGCGCAGCGCGCGTGGGGTCTGCGGCGCGCTCATTGCACGCGCACCCACGTCTGCGTACGACCGATGAAGGCGATAGAGCCGCGCACCTCGAGCTTGCGCCCGCCCTCGATGGGCGTGAGGCGCAGGGCGTAGTCGCGCCCGTTTTCGGGGTCCAGAATCTTGCCGCCTTCCCACACGTCCTTGCCCGCCAGCTTGCGCACACCACGAATGATCTCCAAGCCGATGACCGGCTGGTCTTTGCGATCACCCTCGCAGTCCACGCAGCGGGCGTTGAGATCAGCGCCTTTGCGTAAGAGCTTTTCGATGCGCCCACGCACCGCGCCCTCCACCTCGGTCAGACGGATTTCGGCCTTGGTCTCACCCGTCTTGTCGTCGATGCTGTGCCAGACACCCACCGGCGTCATTTGGGCCCAGGTGGAAGCTGCGGCGGACAGCGCCAGGGCGATCAAGGTCTTTTTCATGCGAGGGCCTCCTCGGTGTCCATCAGCACCTTGGCGCCGCCCCTGGCGGTGCGCATGAGAGTGGCGGTCTCAGGAAACAGCTTGGCAAAGTAAAAGCGCGCTGTCTGCAGCTTGCCCTTGTAGAAGGGATCCGTGCTACCCGCCTCGATCTGGCGCAGGGCGATCTGCGCCATCCGCGCCCAGAAATAGCCAAATACGAGATGCCCGGCGACGCGCAGGTAATCGACCGCCGCCGCGCCGACTTCATCGGCATTCTGGAAACCCTTGAAACCGATCTCGGTGGTGAACTTCGTCATCTGGTCTCCCAGATAAGCCAATGGGTTGATGAATTCGGCCATCTTCTCGTTGACGCCCTCTTCCTCCACCAGCTGCGCCACCATCTTGCCGAACTTCTTGAGCGTGGCGCCGTTGTTCCCCAGCACCTTGCGACCCAGCAGGTCCAGCGACTGGATGGTATTGGTGCCCTCGTAGATCATGTTGATACGGTTGTCCCGCGCGAACTGCTCCATCCCCCATTCCTTGATGAAACCATGCCCACCGAACACCTGCAGGCAGGCGTTGGTAGCGATATGGCCGTTGTCGGTAATGAAGGCTTTCACGATGGGTGTGAGCAGGGCCACGAGCTCGGCGCTGTCCTTGCGCACCTTCTCGTCGGGGTGATGAAGCTCGCGATCAATCAGCAGCGCGCAAAAGAGGTTCAGCGCGCGCCCGCCCTCGGCATAGGCCTTGGCGGTCAGGAGCATCTTGCGTACATCGGGATGCACGAGGATGGAGTCGGCCGGCTTGTCCTTGTGTTTGGGGCCCGTGAGGCTGCGCGATTGAATGCGGTCCTTGGCATACGCCAGCGCATTCTGGAAGGCGACCTCAGTCAGGCCCAGCGACTGCATGCCCACGCCGATACGCGCGGCATTCATCATCACGAACATGGCCTGCAGACCCTTGTTCGGTTGGCCCACCAACGTACCAACAGCGCTATCGAGCACCATCTGGCAGGTAGCGTTCCCGTGAATCCCCATCTTGTGTTCAAGGCCACCGCAGTAGATGCCATTGCGCGCGCCAAGAGACCCGTCGGCCTTCACAAGGAACTTGGGCACGATGAACAGGCTGATGCCCTTGCTGCCCGCAGGCGCATCGGGCAGGCGGGCCAGCACCAGATGCACGATGTTCGGCACGAAGTCGTGTTCGCCTGCCGAGATGAAGATCTTCTGGCCGGTGAGGCGGTAGCTGCCATCGGGCTGCGGTTCGGCCTTGGTGCGCAAGAGGCCCAGGTCGGTGCCGCAATGCGGCTCCGTCAGGCACATGGTGCCGGTCCACTCGCCCGAGGTGAGCTTGGGCAAGTACATCGCTTTTTGCTCGTCGGTGCCGTGCGCGTGCAGGCATTCGTAGGCGCCATGCGTGAGGCCCGGGTACATGGTCCAGGCCTGGTTGGCGCTATTGAGCATTTCGTAGAAGCCCTGGTTCACGACGATGGGCAGGCCCTGGCCGCCATAAGCCGGGTCGGCCGACAGCGCAGGCCAGCCGCCTTCCACATACTTCGCGAAAGCAGCTTTGAAACCCGCAGGGGTGGCGACCTCGTGGGTCTCGCGGTTCAAAGTGCAGCCCTCGGCGTCGCCGCTGATATTCAGGGGGAAGATCACCTCACTGGCGAATTTGCCGCCCTCTTCGAGGATCGCGTTGATGGTGTCGGCATCGACATCCTGGTGTCGCGGCATGGCGCGGTATTCGTCGGCGACGTGCAGCACTTCATGCATCACGAACTGCATGTCTCGCAGCGGTGGGGTGTAGGTTGGCATGGTGACAAGGGCTCCTGAAGATCGAGGGAATCGGTCGTGGTGAGGGGTACAGCGGTGGCGTGAAGCTCAGTGTTCCGGGCCTGCAGCCGCATTGGCGAGGACATGGTCCAGGATACGTTCGAAGGCCGCCTGGGCGCGTGCGATCGCCCCCGGGCTGCGCAGAAGGCGCGACTCATAGTGCAGGGCGAGGATGAGGCCGTGGATCTCGAACAGCACCTGGTCTTCGTCCACATCGGCGCGCAGGTGGCCCTCCTGGCGGGCCTGCGCGATGGTCCGACGCATGGCCGCATGCCACAGCTGTACCGACTGCACCAGCGCATCGCGCACCGGGCCGGGACGGTCATCGAATTCGACGGCGCCACTGATGTAAAGACACCCTGAATCCAGTTCGACCGAGGTGCGCTGCATCCAGTTGGCAAACAGCGCGCGCAGGCGCGGCAGGCCGCGAGGCGCTTGCATGGCCGGGTAGAACACTTCGTCTTCGAAGCGATGGTGGTACTCGCGGATCACGGAAATCTGCAGCTCCTCGCGTGAGCCGAAATGAGCGAACACGCCCGACTTGCTCATACGCGCTGCATCGGCCAAGGCGCCGATAGACAAACCTTCCAGGCCGATCTGGTGCGCCAGGGCCAGGGCCACGTCCACGATCGCGGCCTTGGTCTGCTGCCCCTTGGGCAGGGACCGGGCGGGCTTGGCAGAAGTATCGACAACAGACATGGGGGATCTCAAAATCGAACGACCGTTCTATTCTGAGGGAAAAAAAGGCCCGCCGGAGAAGGGCGGGCCTTTCGTGGGGGTTTTGGAGGCCCAGGTCAGCGCTTGAAGGCGATGACTTCCTGGCGCTGCTCGCCCAGGCCCTGGATCCCCAGGGTCATGACGTCGCCCTTTTTCAGGAAGCGCGGGGGCTTCATGCCCAGGCCCACGCCGGGCGGCGTGCCGGTGGTGATGATGTCGCCGGGCATCAAGGTCATGAATTCGCTCACATAGCTCACGATCTTGGCCACATCGAAGATCATGGTGCGGGTGTTGCCGGTCTGCACGCGCTGGCCGTTGAGGTCCAGCCACATGTCCAGGCGCTGCACATTGCCCACTTCGTCGGGCGTGACCAGCCAGGGGCCGACCGGCCCGAAGGTGTCGCAGCCCTTGCCCTTGTCCCACTGCGGGCCGCGCTCCAGCTGGTACTCCCGCTCGCTCACGTCATTCACCAGGCAGTAGCCGGCCACGTGGGCCAGAGCGTCTTTGCGGGTGACGTAGCGGGCACGGGTGCCGATCACCACGCCCAGCTCCACTTCCCAGTCGCTCTTGACCGAGCCCTTGGGCAGCATCACCGGGTCGTTCGGGCCCTGCAGGCAGGTGGTGGCCTTCATGAAGACCACGGGCTCTTTGGGGATGGGGGCGCCGGACTCGGCGGCGTGGTCGGCGTAGTTCAGACCGATGGCAATGAACTTGCCCACTTGCGACACCGGGCAGGCAAAGCGCGGCTTGCCGCGAACCACGGGCAGCTTGGCCGGGTTGACCTTGCGCAGCTTGGCCATGCCAGGGCCACCGAGCTGGTCGGGACCAATGTCGGCTACGACGCCGGACAGGTCACGCAGCTTGCCTTCCGCGTCGATGAGGCCCGGTTTTTCCTTGCCGGGGTTGCCATAGCGCACCAGTTTCATCTTTACCTACTTTCGTCTCTCTATATGGGGCGGCCAGAGGCCGGGGGCTTACACGCCTCGCACGGGGCCAGGCGCCAAAGGGGAATCAGAGGATGCGCGCGAGGCTGTCCTCGAGGTGTTCGGAAGGCAGGCGCTTGAAGCCCGAGCGGGCAAAGCGCTGCAGGCGCCCGACCAGAAAGGCGGTGAGCAGCGAGGCGCGCACCTGCGCGTCGACTGTGGGCGTCGCAGAGCCCTCGGCATTGGCACGCAGGCACTGCTTGAGGGTGGATTCGATGCGGTCAAAGAACTGGTTCATTCGCTGCTGCAGGCGCTCGTTCTCAAAGACCAGCGCGTCGCCCACCATCACGCGGGTCATGCCGGGATTGCGCTCGGCGAACTGCACCAGCAGCGTGGCGATCGCCGCCGCCTGACGCACGGGCTCGCCCGCCTGACGTTCCTGGATCTGGTTCACCAGGGAGAACACGCTCTGCTCGATGAAATCGATCAGGCCCTCGAACATCTGGGCTTTGCTCGCGAAGTGGCGATACAGGGCGGCTTCGCTCACCTCCAGGCGTGCGGCCAAGGCCGCCGTCGTGATGCGCTCGGCGCCCGGCTGCTCCAGCATGGTGGCCAGCGCTTGCAGGATCTGCACGCGCCGCTCACCCGGCTTCGGACGCTTGCGTACCGACGCGCCCGTCGCAGCGGACTCGTTGGCGTCGGGGGTGTCGGCCTGGGGGGTCGGATCGGCGTCGGGCATGAGGAGCAGGAAAGTGTTTCAGGATTCTCGCACAGCCGCGCCCCCCGGCCGATACAAGAAAGTACGCACTCACGTGCGTTGCAGGCCTGCACCAGTGCGAGACCTTAGGCGGCCAGCCACAGCGTGACGCGCAGCCCCCGCCCTCCGGTGCCGGATTCCAGCTGCAGCTGGCTGTGGTGCACCCGGGCGATTTCCTGGGCAATGGCCAGGCCCAGGCCCGTGCCTTCGCCCTGCGTGCCGGGGACCCGGTAGAAGCGATCGAATAGGTGCGGCAGGTCTTGGGGTGCCACACCTCTCCCGTCGTCCTCGACTTCCAAGAAGGCCCCGCGCTCGGCAGGCCCGCAGCGGATGGTGACGGTACGTCCTTCAGGCGTGTACTTGACGGCGTTGTCCACCAGGTTGGACAGGAGTTCGCGCAGCAGCCAGTCGTAGCCGGGCACGACGGCCGGCTGTGCCTCAAGGCCCAGGTCGATCCGTTTGGCGGAGGCAGCGTCCAGAAAAGACTCGAGCAAGGATTCGCACATGGGCTTGAGTTCGACCCGCTCCATGGGCTGGGCCGCCATGCTGCGGGCGTCGGCGCGCGACAGGGCAAGCAGCTGGTTCGCCAACTGCGAGGTGCGGCGCGTCGCACTGCGCAGCTTCTCGATCTGTTCCACCGGAACCAGCATGGTGCCGAGTCCGCCAGGCGGTGAGATGCGGCGGGCAGCCTGCGCCCACGCTTCCACCTGGGCCTGAAGGCCCGCCAGCGGGGTACGCAACTGGTGGGCCGCGTCCGCGATGAAGCGGCGCTGACCTTCGGCCTGGGCATCGACCAGCCCGAACAACCGGTTGAGCGCTGCCACCAGCGGCCGCACTTCGCGTGGCGAAGCGAGAAGATCGATGGCACTGAGGTCCTGGGGCGAACGCCGCTCCACCACTTCGGTTAGCTCCAAAAGCGGGCGCAAGGCTCGATCCACCGCCCAATGAACCGCGACTGCCGCGGCAGCGAGGATGACGACATGCGGTAGCAGCACCTTGAACAGGATGGCACGCGCCCACCGCTGCTGGGGATTGGACGCATCGGCCAGGGTGATGCTGAGCTCCCCTGCCGCCGTCGGGTGGCGCTGGCGCAGGATGCGCCAGGTCATGCCCTGGTGCTCGTCGCGATCGAATTGGGGCAAGCGCGAGGATGCGCGTTGCCCCGCCAGCCATTCCTCACCATGCAACAGGCGACCGTGCGCGTCGGTGATGGCGTAGGCCGAGGTGCCGGGGCGCGCCGCCAGGAACTGCTCCACTTCCGGCGCGAGCATGAGCAAGGTCGGGCCGTGGGCCTCCTGCGCCGCGGGGAAGACGGAGTCGGCCATCAGGGGCTGAAGCGCCAGCAGTTGCTGGTCCTGCAGCTCGGTCACGCTGCCGGCTGCCTGGTACTCGAGCCAGGCACTGATGAAGGCCAGCAGCAGCAGTGGCCCGATGATGAGCACCAGCAGACGCCGGCGCAGGCCCGAGAGCATGTGGCCGCCCTCGACATCAACCGGCACGGGCACCGGGGCGTGCGCCACCCCGTGCTCGGCGGCCGATGCGATGGTCGGCGCGGCTGTGGGCGGCAAGGGCGCCGGGTTCACGCGGCGGCAGCGGTGTCGTGCATCTCCAGGCGGTAGCCGAAACCGCGGATGGACCGCAGGGCCACCCCGTGCGGCTCGAGCTTGCCGCGCAGCCGTGAGATGTAGACCTCCACCGCATTGGGCGTGATCTCTTTATCCCAGCCGGTCAGCGCTTGAAGCAGCTTGTCCTTGCTGGCGGGCTTGGGCGCATTGAGCAGCAGGTACTCCATCACGGTCCATTCGCGCGGCCCCAGCTCGATCGGCGTGAACTGGTCCTGATGCCGGGCGCCGGCGCGGCGGGTGGCAGTGTCCAGCTCGAGCGGGCCGAAGGAGAGCACCGAGGAGGTCGCCGCTTGGGATCGCCGAAGCAGGGCGCGCAGGCGGGCCAACAACTCGGGCAGCTCGAAGGGCTTGATCATGTAATCGTCAGCGCCGAGGTCGAGGCCACGTACCCGATCATTCAAGCCGTCGCGGGCCGTCAGGATCAGGACAGGCATGGAGGCGCTCGCCATCTCCGGGCGCCGCAGCCGGCGGGTGAGATCCAGCCCATCCATCCGGGGCAATCCGATGTCGATGATGGCCGCATCGAAGGTTTCGGTACGCAGCACCTCTTCAGCGCGCTCCCCGCTGCCCACCCAGTCCACCGCATACCCGGCGTCAGTCAGGCCCAGCTTGATGCCGCTGGCGACCATCAGGTCGTCTTCCACGAGCAAAAGTCGCATGACAAATCCATCCTTTAGCACTACGGTAGCACATGAAATGCTACGGAAGAAGTACTTTAAAGGATGGGCAGCGGTCGGGCGGCCCGCCGCTCAGTGCGACCGGATCATGGTGCCGAAGGCCTGGTCGGTGAGGATCTCGAGCAGCAGGGCGTGCGGCACCCGGCCGTCGATGATGTGGACGGAGTTGACCCCGCTGCGGGCGGCATCGAGCGCCCCAGCGATCTTGGGCAGCATGCCGCCGGAGATGGTGCCGTCGCCCACCAGCTCGTCGATGCGCTTCATGGTCAGCTCGGGCAAGAGCTGCCCCTGCTTGTCCAGCACGCCAGGGATATTGGTGAGCATGAGTAGCTTTTCCGCCTGCAGCACGGTGGCCAGCTTGGCCGCCACCACGTCGGCGTTGATGTTGTAGCTCTCGTTGGCCTCGCCATAGCCGATGGGGCTGACCACCGGGATGAACTGGTCGTCTTGCAGAGCCTTCACCACCGAGGGGTCGATGCCGATGATGTCGCCGACCTGGCCGATATCGTGTTCCTTGCTGGGGTCGTTGGCATCGAGCATGCGCAGCTTGCGCGCGCGGATCAGGCCACCGTCCCGGCCCGTGAGGCCCACCGCCTTGCCGCCGGCCTGGTTGATCAGCCCCACGATGTCCTGCTGCACCTCGCCCGCCAGCACCCACTCGACCACCTCCATGGTCTCGGCGTCGGTCACGCGCATCCCCTGGATGAATTCACCTTTCTTGCCCAGGCGCTTCAAGGCAGTCTCGATCTGCGGGCCGCCACCGTGCACCACCACCGGGTTCATGCCCACCAGCTTGAGCAGCACCACGTCCTCGGCGAAGGCCTGCTGCAGCGCCGGATCGGTCATGGCGTTGCCGCCATACTTGATCACCAGAGTCTTGCCGTGGAACTTGCGGATGTAGGGCAAAGCCTGGGCCAGGATGTCGGCCTTGGCGTGCGGGGCGAGGGAGGTGGAGGCGGATGACATGGAAGATGGGAAGACAGATTGCGACAAATTGTGCCGCAACGCGCGACGGGGGCTATCGGGCCGCCGCTAGCCGCGCAGCCACCGCGGGACCTTGAAGCGCACGATGCCGAGGTAGGCCACCACGTAGCTGGCCACAAAAAGGCCACAGAAGCCCATGAGCGTGGCGGTGTCGCGCCAGAAGACGACGGCCGGCAGGGCAGCGAGCAGGGCCAGGGCCCACAGGTAGGGCGTGGTGCGGTTGTTGCGCGCCAGCATGCGCTGCGCGGGATCCGCATGCAGGACCGGACGCACGATACGACGGTAGATCAACTGGTGGAAATGCAGGGCGTCGGGCGCGCCCGGCGACTGGCCACGGGCTAGCTTGCGGTAGATCGAGAACAGGGTTTCCCAGACCGGGTAGATCAGCAGCAGCGCCGGGAACCAGGGCGAGACCTGCTCATGCCGCTGCACGAGTTGGATGCAAGCCACCGCGATCACCGCACCCCACAAGTAGGCACCCCCGTCCCCCGCGAAGATCAGCCCGCGCGGGTAGTTCCACAGCAAAAAACCGAAGGTCGCCCCCGCCGCCACCAAGACCAGCGCCATCAGCTCGAGGTCACCGACCTGCAAGGCCACCCAAGCGATGGCCAGGCAGCAGATCAGGGCAACCATGCCGGCCAGGCCGTTGTAGCCGTCGATCAGGTTGAAGGCATTGGGCAAGCCGGCCACCGCGATGACCGCCAGCAAGGTGCCAAGCCACGGCGCGACCGCCCACAGGGGCTGGAGCAGGGCGAGATCCAAAGGCCCGATATGCAGCCCCAGGGAAAGGGTGGCGATGACGCCCGCGAGCAGCGTGAGCAACATGCGCCAGCGGGCGGCGATGCGATGGGTGACGTCCTCGGCCAATCCAGCGCCGGCGGCAATCAGCATGGTGAGCCACCAGCCGCCCACCTGACCCGCAGTCAGCGGCGCGGTGGCCGACGCCGTGGCCAGCCCCCAGCCCCAGCCCGCGGTGCAGCCCAGCATCATGGCCGCCCCCCCTAGACGCGGCACGTGACCCGCATGGAATCGCTGCGGCATGTCCAGGCTGTAGCGCCGGGCGATGGAAGTGCCCGCCCGGCGCAACACAACACACGCCAGCACGGCCAGAACCGTACTCACAATGATCAGGATCAGCATGGCCGCGACTCTACTGGATGCCAGGCTCTCAACCTTGACCCTGCAGGACCTCGGTCAGCATGCGATCCACGCCTTGGCGCCAGTCCGGCAAGACCAGGCCAAAGGCACTGGTGAACGCCTGCGTGTCCAGGCGCGAATTGGGCGGCCGGCGCGCGGGGGTGGGGAATGCCGAGGTGGGGACGGCGTCCACCCGGTCAGGCGTCGCGCGCAGGGCGATACCCCGGGCTTGGGCCGCCGCAAGCACGTGACGTGCGTAGCCATGCCAACTGGTCTCACCCCCCGCCACGACGTGATACAGACCAGCCAGCGCAGGGCGAGCCATCGCGGCGCGCAGCGCGTGCGCGGTGACGTCGGCGAGCAAATCGGCTCCGGTCGGCGCGCCGAATTGGTCATCGACCACGGACAGGTGATCACGCTCCTGCGCCAGCCGCAGCATGGTGCGGGCGAAGTTGCCGCCACGCGCGGCATAAACCCAGCTGGTACGCAGCACCAGGTGTCGGGAGCAGGCCTGGACCACGCGCTGTTCGCCCTCGAGCTTGGTGGCGCCGTACACGTTCAGCGGTCCGGTGGGATCGGCCTCACGCCAGGGTCTGTGGCCGCTCCCGTCGAAGACGTAGTCAGTGGAGAAATGCACCATCCAGGCGCCGCAGGCCTGGGCCGCCTGCGCCAACACGCCAGGGGCCTGTGTATTCACGCGATGCGCAGCGTCACGCTCAGACTCCGCCCGGTCGACGGCGGTGTAGGCAGCGGCATTGACGATGACGTCGGGCTGCACCTGGCGTACGGTGTCGACCAGGCGCTCGGGCTCGAGGAAATCGGCGGGCAGGCGGGTGTCACGCGACCCAAGGGCCACCACTTGGCCCAGGGGCGCGAGGCTGCGTTGCAGCTCCCAGCCCAGCTGGCCGTTCTTCCCGAACAGGAGGATCTTCATGAAGACGTGGGCCCGCCTGCGTACTGCTTGCGCACCCACTCGCGGTAGGCACCGCTTTGCACGCGCTGCACCCATTCGGGGTGATCGAGGTACCACTGCACCGTCTTGCGAATGCCGGACTCGAAGGTCTCGGCAGGCTTCCAGCCCAATTCACGCTCGATCTTGCGGGCGTCGATGGCGTAGCGCCGGTCGTGGCCAGGGCGATCCTTCACGAATGTCATCTGGCCGGCATACGACTGGCCGTCCACGCGCGGACGCAGAGCGTCCAGCAAGGTGCACACGGTGCGCACGATCTCGATATTGGGCTTCTCGTTCCAGCCGCCCACGTTGTAGGTCTCGCCCACGCGGCCCGCTTCCAGCACCCGCCGGATGGCGCTGCAGTGGTCCTTCACGTAAAGCCAGTCGCGCACCTGCAGGCCGTCCCCGTAGATCGGCAGCGGTTTGCCAGCCAGGGCGTTGACGATCATCAGCGGAATGAGCTTCTCGGGAAAGTGAAACGGCCCGTAGTTGTTCGAGCAGTTGGTGGTGAGCACCGGCAGGCCATAGGTGTGGTGCCAGGCGCGCACCAGATGGTCGCTCGCGGCCTTGCTCGCGCTGTAGGGGCTGTTCGGTTCGTAGCGGTGCGTCTCGGTGAAGGCAGGGTCGGCGGGTGACAGGGAGCCATAGACCTCGTCGGTCGACACATGCAGGAAGCGAAAGGCCTCGCGCTCGCCCGCGGGCAGGGCCTCCCAGTACGCCCGCACGGCCTCGAGCAGGCGAAAGGTACCCACCACGTTGGTCTGGATGAAATCGCCCGGGCCGTGGATGGAGCGGTCTACATGTGACTCGGCGGCGAAATTGAGGACCGCGCGCGGGCGGTGCTGCGCCAGCAGTTGCTCCAGCAGGGTCGCGTCGCCGATATCGCCCTGGACGAAGACATGCCGGGCATCGCCCTCGAGCGAGGCGAGGTTCTCTCGATTGCCTGCATATGTGAGCTTATCGAGGTTGACGACAGGCTCGCCGTCATGAGCGAGCCAATCCAGGACGAAGTTCGCGCCGATAAAGCCAGCGCCGCCGGTGATGAGGATCATGGTCAAAAATTATCGCACCCAGTGCGGATGCGACCGGCAAATCGCACCCCTTCGGTCCGGGAGACCCGAGAACGGGGCGTGCGCCAGGCCATGCCCTGCGATTTCGCCGGAGAACGGCGGCAAGGCGCGAGGGTTAACATCCACCGCATGCCTGACCTCCACGCCACCTTTGAAGCCGCCGTCGCCGATTCGCGCGAACTGACGCAACGCCCCGACAACGCGACCCTGTTGAAGATGTACGCCCTGTACAAGCAGTCCACTGCGGGCGATGTGGAGGGCGAGCGTCCCGGCTTCTCGGATATGGTCGGACGCGCCAAATGGGACGCCTGGAACGAAGTGAAGGGTATGGCCGCCCAAGACGCCATGCAGGCGTACATCGACCTGGTGGCTTCACTCTCCTGAAGCCGGTACCGCCAATGTCAGGCCGGCCCTGAGGCGGCCCCGCGCGGTTTCGCCAGCAAGTCGTCGAGGTTCTTTGACACTTCCTGCTCGATCCGGTCCTTAAAAGCCCCGAGCAGAAACCCCAGCCGGGCATCGAGCTCGAAGCGATCAGCTGCCACGCGCAGTTCACCACTCACACCGCTGCGGGTGAAGGCGATGCGGTCCATGGCCTCGCCCGGGTGATAGGTACAGGCCATGTGCAGCTGCTCTTGGGCGCTACGGACCCAGTCCTGGGCGATCTTGCGAGCCTCGGGCAGGCCCAGGTCGTGGTCGCGGCGTATGCGCAGATCAGGCACGTGAGAGCGCTTTCAAAAGTTGGTCGCGGCGCTCGCGCGACATGCCGCCGAGCTTCCTGACCGCATCATAGAACCGCGGCCAGTCGCGGCCCTCGCGTTCAAACAGGGACTCAAAGGCCGGCACCCAAGTGTCGTAGGCGGCCTCGGCCCCGAAGGCGGCGTTGTTGGCCTCTTCTACCCAGCGGTCGGTAGCTCGCCAGCGGGCCGGGTCCCCCTCCCACGTCGAACGCAAGCGAGCGTAGCGTGCACGGAAGTCTTGCAAGATGGCCTGCTTGCGCGCCATGAGCGCGGTGACGTCCTGCGAGGACGAGGCCCCACCGGCATACGCCGCAGCGAGCTGATCGCGGGTGCTGCGGGTCAGCGCGTGAAACTGCTCACGGCGTGCGCGCATCCGGTCGTAGTCCACGCGTGCCGCCTCTGCGACCTCGGATTGCCACCATGCGCGCACGCCCAGACGCTCGACGGCCGTGGCGAAGGACTCGTTGAACGCGGTGTCGTCCTGGACGTAGACGACCTGGTGCGCCAGCTCGTGAAAGATCAGTCGGGCCAGCTCGCCCTCGGGGTAGTGGATGAAGGTGTTCAGCAGCGGATCGCCGCCGGCCCAGTTCATCCATCCGAGGGTGGAGTAGGCAGGCACCGGGTAGACGGCGACGTCCAGGCCCTGCGCGCGCAGGGCAGCCGCCTCGCTTTGGGCCTGCGCTTCGTCGTAGTAGCCCCGGTACCCCACGCAGCCCGCCACCGGAAAGCACCAGGTGCGCAGTGTGAGTGACAACGGTGGGGCCGCCACCACGTTCCAAAGGACCGCGCTGCGACGCAGATCGGCGTAGCGGGTATAGCTGGCGTTGTCCGGCAAGTGCAGCACCCGGCTCGCGAAGGCGCGTATCCGCTGCGCGGTCTGAAGCTGCTGCTTGAGTCGTTCATCGGCCTGGTCATCACGGAGCCAGTCAGACACCGGACGCGCCGCGCTCATCAATTGAACATGGCCGCTGGCCGACTGCCAGTAATAGCCGACATTCGCGCAGCCCGCCAGACCCACCAGGATGGCGGCCGCCAACACGGCGACAGTGCAACGGACCGCGAAGCGTTG
Organism: Pseudomonadota bacterium; assembly: GCA_041159245.1. Lineage (GTDB taxonomy): Bacteria > Pseudomonadota > Gammaproteobacteria > Burkholderiales > Burkholderiaceae_C > Ramlibacter. The sequence goes on along the minus strand of JBEAZV010000084.1, from coordinate 55,531 downwards.
GCTCACAGGGTCTGCACGTCCACCAGGCAGTCGTAGAACACTGGGGCACGCCCCAGGTCCGTGAGCTTCTGACTGGTCAGCTCGTTGACGTTGGTGCCGCGCAAACCGAGCTTGCGCCACCAGATCCCCAGGCCATGGACCACGCCAGGGCGAGCGCGGTCGGACACGACGGCCTTGCAGTGGTAGACGCCGCGATCGTTGAAGACCCGGACTGCGGCACCCGACGCGATGCCACGGGCGACGGCGTCTTCGGCGCTGATTTCCAACAACGGTTCGCCCTCAATATCGCGCAGGCTTTTGACGTTGACGAAGCTGGAGTTGAGGAAATGACGCGCGGGCGGCGAGATCATGGCCAGGGGGTAGCGCGGGCTGCTGCCCGCCACCTCGTGGTTCGGTACATGGTCAGGCAGGCCATCAAGGCCCTGACGCACCAGGCGATCGCTCCAGAATTCGCAACGGCCCGACGGCGTGGGAAAGCCGCCCTCGGCGAAGGGCGCATCGGGCACTGGCAGGGGTGCGAAACCCTGCGTGAGGAGTTGTTCGAAATCGACGGTGTCGCCGAAGGCACTTCGGCACAGGCTCTCGTCGCCCTCGGAGAAGCACGGCTCGGTGTACCCCATGCGCGCTGCCAGGCGCCGGAAGATCTCGGTATTGGGCAGGGCCTGCCCCAGTGGCGCGATGGCCGGGCGATTGAGCAGGACATCGGTATGGCCATACGTGGCGTGGATGTCCCAGTGCTCCAGCTGGGTGGTGGCTGGCAGGATGTAATCGGCATGGTCGGCGGTGTCAGTGTGGAAATGCTCCAGGACCACGGTGAACAAGTCCTCGCGCGCGAAGCCCTGGGCCACCTGGCTCGAATCGGGCGCCACCGCGACCGGATTGCTGTTGTAGACGACGACCGCCTCGATGCGGGGACCGAAGTCGGGTGATTGCGGTCGCAGCAGATCGTCGCCGATGGTGCTCATGTTGATCGTGCGAGGCCGGCGGCCGGCCAGGAGGTCGGGCCGCTGCAGCAGGTCACGCCGTGCCGGGAAGCGCCCCGAGTTGGACATGAGCAGTCCCCCCGCGCGATGCCGCCAGGCCCCGGTGAGCGCAGGTAGGCAGGCAACAGCGCGTGTCGCATTGCCGCCACCGCGCACGCGCTGCATGCCGTAGTTCAGGCGGATCGCGGCCGGCGCCGTGGTGCCGTAGGCGCGCGCCAGATCGCGGATCTGCGCGGCGGGCACGCCGCAGACGGCGGCGGCACGCTCGGGCGACCACTGCAAGGCGCGCGCGCGCAGCGCTTCCCATCCCAGCGTGTAGCGGGCGAGGTAGTCGTGGTCCAGCCAATCGTTCATGACCAGTTCGTGCATCAACGCGAAGGCCAGGGCGGCATCGGTGCCAGGCTGCAACTGCACGTGCTCGTCGCATTTCTCGGCAGTCTCGCTGCGGCGCGGGTCGATGCAGACCAGCCTGGCCCCGTCGCGGCGAGCCTGCTGCGCCAGCCGCCAGAAATGCAGGTTGCTGGCGATGGAGTTGCTGCCCCAGATCAAGATGAGGCGGGACTCGGCAAAGAACTCCACCTTCATACCCACCTTACCGCCCACGGTGTGGGTCAGGCCCTCGCCACCCGCGGAGGCGCAGATGGTGCGGTCCAGGAGCGAGGCCCCCAGGCGATGAAAGAAGCGCCCGGCCATCGACTCGCCCTGCACCAGGCCCATGGTGCCCGCGTAGCTGTACGGCAATATGGCCTGCGGATCGCGCGCGGCGATGGCGGACAGGCGTGTCGCGATGTCGGTCAGCGCCTCGTCCCAACCCACCGGCTCGAAGCGGCCCGAGCCCTTGGGACCGCTACGCCGCAGGGGCGTGAGCACGCGCTCGGGGTGGTAAGTACGCTCGGTATAGCGGGACACCTTGGTGCACAAGACGCCCGCGGTCATGGGGTGGTCTGGGTTGCCCCGCACCGCGGTAGCCACGCCGTTTTCGACGGTGGTCAGGAGGGCGCAGGTATCGGGGCAGTCATGGGGGCAAGCGCCGCGGATGGTATGCGCAGTGCCTGCGGCCTGTGGCTCGTGCGCCCCCATCGCACTCACCCGATCTCGCGGCTGGCAGCCAGCCCGCGCAGAAAGGCCTGGCAGCGCGCGAGCTGCTCCAGGCTCACGTATTCATCCGGCTGGTGCGCCTGCTCAATGCTGCCCGGTCCGCACACCACGGTGGGGATGCCCGCGGTCTTGAACAGGCCCGCCTCGGTGCCGAAGGCCACCTGCGTAACGCGCCGTTCACCGGCCAGGCGCTGGGCCAAGCGAGTAACGGCATCATCAGCCGACCCCTGGAAGGCGGGTACCTCGCAGATGGTCTCGAAGCTAAAGCCCGCATCCGGCGCGACCCGCTTCATGGCGGGTTCGAGCGAGCGCGCATGTGCGACGAGCTCGGCTTGCATCGCGCGGGCATCAGCTGTGGGCAGGTCGCGAAACTCATAGCGGAATTCGGCGTCGCGCGGCACCACGTTGTCGGCGATGCCGCCATGAAACTGACCCACACTGGCCGTGGAAAAGGGTACGTCGAAGCCCTCGTAGCGGGACTCCTCGCGCTCGAAGCGTTCGGCCATGTCCCGCAGCTTGCCCACGACGCGCGCGGCCATCTCGATCGCATTGACCGACTGCGGTGTGAGCGAGGAATGCGCCTCCTTGCCACGCACGCAGCAGCGGTAGCGCCATACGCCCTTGTGGGCAATGGCCGGCACCATGTTCGTGGGCTCACCGACGATGCAGGCCAGGGGCCGGACACCCGCCTCGCGCAGGTCGGCGATGAGCTCCTTCACGCCCAGGCAGCCCACCTCCTCGTCGAAGCTCAGGGCCAGATGTACGGCAAAGGGCGCGTCGCTCGCCAGGAAGTGGCCGGCATGGGCCACCGCCAGGCCAATGAAGCCTTTCATGTCGGCCGAGCCCCGGCCGTAGAGGCGCCCCTCGCGCACCACACCCGACAGGGGGTCGTCGCGCCAGGCCTGCCCGTCCCAGGGCACGGTGTCGGTGTGGCCGGAGAGGATCACCCCGGCCGGCTTGCCCTCGCCCAAGGTGGCAAAGAGGTTGGCCTTGGTCTTGTCAGCGTTGTAGGTGAGGCGGGCACGCACGCCCAGCTTGGCCAGTTCATCGCGCACAAAGTGGATCAGCGCGAGGTTGGACTGGTCGCTGACCGTGTTCATGCGAACCAAAGTCTGAGCGAGCTCCAGGGCTTTCGCATCGAGCGCCCCAGGCGCGGCAGTCGTGTGGATCATGGTGTCATTCTGGCCCAGTTCGGATGCCCCGGTAGCAGCGCGGCTAGACTGGTGGTTCGCTCCCGAGACTTCCGGCGGACCCCCATGAAAATCCTCGATTCCATCGCCACCCAGGCCGCGTCCATCGCGGCACTACGACGCGACCTGCACGCCCACCCCGAACTGTGCTTTGAGGAAAAGCGTACCGCCGACCTCGTGGCGGCCAAACTGACGGAATGGGGCATCCCCATTCACCGCGGCCTGGGCACCACGGGTGTGGTGGGCATCCTGAAGAACGGCAGTAGCGACCGCGCCATTGGCCTGCGCGCCGACATGGACGCCCTGCCGATGCAGGAATTCAACACCTTCGCCCACGCCAGTCGCCACGCCGGCAAGATGCACGCCTGCGGTCACGATGGCCATACCGCCATGCTGCTGGCGGCGGCCCAGCACCTGGCCGCGAACCGTCACTTCGATGGCACCATCTACCTGATCTTCCAGCCGGCGGAAGAAGGCGGCGGCGGCGCGCGCGAGATGATCCGCGACGGCCTGTTCGAGAAGTTCCCAATGGAGGCCGTGTTCGGCATGCACAACTGGCCTGGCATGCCAGTGGGCACCTTTGCCCTGAGCCCCGGGCCGGTGATGGCCTCGGCCAGCGAATTCAAGATCACGATCCGCGGCAAGGGCTGCCACGCCGCCCTGCCCCACAACGGCATCGATCCAGTGCCGGTCGCCTGCCAGATGGTGCAAGCCTTCCAGACCATCATCACCCGCAACAAGAAACCGGTGGACGCAGGCGTGATCTCGGTCACCATGATCCACGCCGGCGAAGCGACCAATGTGGTTCCGGACAGCTGCGAACTTCAGGGCACGGTGCGCACCTTCACGATGGAAGTGCTGGACATGATCGAGCGGCGCATGCGGCAGGTGGCCGAACATGTGTGCGCCGCGCACGATACGGTGTGCGAGTTCGAGTTCGAGCGCAACTACCCGCCTACCGTGAACAGCGCGGCGCAGGCGCAGTTCGCACGCGAGGTGATGGCGGGCATCGTGGGCGAAGACCATGTGCGCACCCAAGAACCCACGATGGGTGCAGAGGACTTCGCGTTCATGCTGCAGGCCAAGCCGGGCGCTTACTGCTTCATCGGCAACGGCGATGGCGCCCACCGCGAGATGGGCCACGGCGGCGGACCGTGCATGCTGCACAACCCGAGCTACGACTTCAACGACGACCTGATCCCGCTGGGGGCCACCTACTGGGTGCAGCTGGCCCACGCCTGGCTGGCACGAGCGCGCGCCTGAAGCCGAACGCGACCGGGATCGCCCGGGATGGGCGAGGCACTGCCCGGCTCAGGCCTGCGAACGCCGCTGCGCGATCTCGAGAAGGCCGTCAAAAATGAGGTTGTCCACCAGCTCGAAGGGCACCGACATCGACGGCGCCATCTTCCAGCCGGCACCGCCGGTCATGATGCATACCGGCTCCTCGCCGCTGTGCCGCCGCAGGTGGGTCACCATGCGTTCGATCGCGCCTGCAATCGCGTAGGTGCCGCCACTGGTCAGCGCGTCGCTGGTGTTGGTGGGGAATTCGCGCACATCCCCGGTGGGCACGTGCAGCCCGGCGGTGCCAGACTCCAGCGCCCTCAGCATGATGCCGTGCCCCGGCAGGATCAGCCCCCCGAGGAAGCGCCCATCGGCGCCGACGGCCTCGACCGTCACGGCCGTGCCCACCATCACGACGACGATCGGCCGCGCGCGGCCCTGGCCCAGTACACGATGGCGCGCGCCGATCATGGCAACCCAGCGATCGGCTCCCAGGCGGGTGGGGTGGTCGTAGCCGTTGACGAGCCCAGCCTCGGCAGCACTGGCATGCACCCAGTTCAGGGGCACATCCCACAACTCTTCCATCTGCTCGCGCACGCGGACCTTGATGGCATCGGCGGCCACCGCGCACCCCAGCATGCGCCTCGGCGCAGGCAAGTCACGCCAGGCGCCGCCCGAGAGCTTGTCGATGTTCTCCAGGAACTCGGCGCCCTGGGCCAACGCCAGCGCCCCAGGTCGCGCCTGCTCGTAAAGCGCCCACTTCAGGCGCGTATTGCCGACATCGATCGCCAGAAACATGTCTACATCCAACTCTCAGATACTTCCGGAGGCCGCTCAGATGGCGCCGATCCAACAGGCGCGCTGGATGGCGGCCAGCTTGTTCTCCACCTTTAACTTGGCCATCGCGTTCGCGAGATGGTAGTTGACGGTCCTCTCAGTGCAGAGCATCTGGTCTGCACTCTCCCGGGCCGTCAGACCATTGAAGGCCAGCATGAGGCATTGTCGCTCGCGCGGGCTCAATGATGAGCGTGCCTGGGCAATGCACCGCTTGACTAGCGGCCAGACATTCAAGGTAGACCACACCAACAGCGCCGCGTCGGACCGGTCGGCCAGCTCCCGCGGACTGAACATGAAGCATTCGAAGGCGCGATTGGCCGGCAGGGGGAACTCCACCCGCACCATGGTCTGGAAGCCGTGAGCCAGGGCCAGAACCCGCCAGCGGGTGGCATTGAGCGGCCCGGCGCGCGCGATGTGCTGCCAGGCCACCAGGGGCGCGTCGGACTCACGCCAGGGCGCACCGAATTCGCGGCTTTCTGCCAACGCCCGCACCGCATCGCTGACCGCCAGGGGGTGGACACACAGCACCTGGCGATCGTCGCCTCCGCCGCCAGGATCCGGCCCCAGCACCGCCACGGCCTCGACGGCGAACTCCCGCAGGGCCGCCAGCCAGTCGCCCAGGATGCCGTCCAGGGTAACGCTGTCATAGTTCACAGGAAAACGCATCTTTGTTATTGCACCTCCCTCATGGACTATCACCATATCATTACAAAAGTCATCCCCCCTGCCGCCGTCGCCTCGCCGCGACCGGACAACCCTGCCCCCTGATGCACCTCGCTTTCTGGAAGAGTTCGAACTCGGGCCCGCGGTCCTTCGTCACCGATGCGGTGTCCGAGCCCTTGCTGGAACCCATCCTGCACCCCTCGCGGTGGCGGATACGCGCGCTGGGCCTGTCCACCGCGCTGGGCCATCCCTTGTTCTATGCCATCTGGACCGGCTGGTTTCCGCAGCCCTACGAGCGCCTGTGGCAGCGGCTTGGCGTGAGCCTGCTGGGCATCCTGCTGCTCACGGTGCCAAGCCTTCAGGCGCAACCGCCTGGCCGGGCCGCCACCTTCGCCCTGAGCTTGATTTTCTGGATCACGCTCCCGGTCTATTTCACCTGGATGTACTTGTGCAACGAACGCAACGCCGTCTGGTTCGCCACCATGGCCGCGATGTTCCTCATCTACTACCACCTCACAGACTGGCGCATCGCCACCACGGGGATCGCCACGGGCATACCGTTCGGCTGGACCCTGTTCCAGCTGGCCGGGCCAGCAGTCGCACCCGCAACGCTGGAAGACTTCATTCCGCATGCAGTGGTGTTCACCTTCGCCTGGTACATGGGCCTGATGCTGGGCATCTCCTCGTCTAACTTGCGGCGCGAGCAACTCAAGCAGGCGCTGGGCACGATGGGCATCATGGCGCACGAGTTGCGCACCCCCCTGTCGACCATGGGTCTGATCGGAGACGCCTTGCGGGGTCAGGTGCGCGAGCCGTCCCCACAGGCCCTGCAGGAACTCGAACACCTAACCTCACGGCTGCATGCCACGGTGCGCCACATGAACCGGCAGATCGACATGCAGATCGCCAACGCCCGGCTGATGCACCTGCCGCCTGCCGAGGACCGGGTGCAGGCCGGTCAGGTCGTGGGCGAGGCAGTACGAAGCTTTCCGTACCGCAATGCGCGTGAACGCGACTGCGTGCAGCTGCACGTGATCCGCGACTTCAGCTTCCAAAGCACCGACGCGCTCTTCATGCAGGTGATCGACAACCTGCTGAAAAACGCTTTGAGGTCTCTGGCCTCCATGCCCGATTGCCCGCAGCCGGGAGACCTGCGGGTGGAGATCGACATCGATCACAGCCGTGCCCGCCCAGGACGCATCCACGTCGTGGATCGCGGTCAGGGCATGGGACCCGAGTTGCAGGCCCGGCTGTTCCAGCCCTTTGTGTCAACCAACCAGCGCACCGGGCACGGTCTGGGTTTGGCGTTCTGCCAGCGAGTGGTGCATGCCTCGGGTGGCGTGATCCGGGTGGAGTCCGCGCCGGGCAAAGGGGCGCGCTTCATCATCGAGCTGCCCGTCACATGAACTTTCCCCTGTTCCATCGGCCAGGCAGCGTGGTCCTGCTGGATGACGACCCAGATTACCTCGAGGTCCTGGCGATGGTCCTGCCTCGCAAATGGCATCTGCGCATGTTCATGCGGCCAACGCAATGCATCTATCACCTGCATCGCGAGCCACGGCGTTGGGAACAGGATCGATGGAGCCAGCAGACCATGGTCGACCTCTGGCGCCAGGGCAAGCCTCTGATCCCGCAGATCCTTCAGTACTGGGCTCGCACGCCGGAACGGCATGCGCTCACACATGTTTGCGTCGTGGACTTCTCCATGCCTGGCATGGACGGCCTGCAGGCGCTGAGCGAGCTCACCGACTGGCCCGGCGCACGTATCTTGCTGACAGGCCAGGCCGACGAGCGCGTCGCGGTTGGCGCGTTCAACCGAGGGCTGATCGACCAGTACATCCCCAAGCAAGATCCCGATGTCGCATCGCGCCTGACCCAGGCGATCGAAACCCTGTGTGACCAGCCGCACGAGCAGCACCATGCGATCTGGCGCTCGACCCTGCGGCCCGACCAACTGGACCTGCTCGCGTCCGCCGAGGTGCAGCAGGGGTTGCGGCAGTTCGCGGCGCGCCGCTGGGTGGAGTACATCGTCATCGGCCAACCCTTCGGCATCCTCGGCCTGGACGCGTATGGGCAGGTCAGCTGGCTGCAGCTGGAGATGCGCGAGGGCCTGCAGGCGATCGCGGAACTGGCCGAGCTGCAGGGCCTGGATGCCCAGAGCCTCCAAGCGATCCGCAAGGGTCGCTGCCTGGTGCCCCTGGAAGTACGCCAGGCGTTGGCCCTGCAGGGGCCTGGGGAGCCCTTGCCCACGTTCTCGCCCGCCGGGGACGACCGCCTGCTCGCCGCGCTGTGCGAACTGCCAGCGTCGATCCTCCCCGCCCCTGTGTTGGGGCACCAGGCGTGGCTGGCGATGCAGCCGCAGCACCAGGTTCACGACTGATCAGGGTGAAGGCGGCGATGCGGCGCGCTGGCGGCGGGCGATGGGCCATTCCCAGGGGCGCACGAGTGGGGCGACTTGCGCCATCACCTGCTCGAAGTGATTCAACTCCGCGTCGGTGAGGGCGGCGTTCAGCGTGAGGCGCACCATGGCCCGGTTGCGCGCAGTGGCGGGCGCGACGAACACCGCACCGAAGATGCCGCGCGCTTCCAGGGCATCGCGTAGCGCCAGCGTGTTGACCTCGGTACCGGCCTCCAGGGCGATGATCTGCTCGGATCCATGGGCGATGGGATAGCCCAGTGCAGACAGGCTGGTGCGCACGCGGACGGTATGACGACGCAACTGCTCGCGGGCCGCATCGCTGGTGCGCAACACCTCCAACGTCGCCGCCAGACCCGCTACCTCATGGGGCAAGAGGCTGGAGCTGAAGATGCTGGGAAAACTGTGGCACATCAGGTAGTGACGCAATTCGTCAGGCATGGTGAAGAAGCCTGCGCGTCCAGCAAAAGCCTTGGCAAGGCTGGCCGTGATGAAGTGCACCCGGTCGGTGAGCCCCAGTTGCGCGCACAGGCCCCGACCCTGCGGCCCGTGGGTGCCCAGGGAGTGCGATTCGTCCACCAGGATCATGCAGCCGTGGTCATGGGCGATGTCCACGACCTCCCGCAGCGGGCAGAGGGCACCCGTCGTGCTGTATACCGAGTCGACTATCACCAGGCCCGGGCCATGGCGCTCGATCATGCGCCCCAGGTGGCCCGAGTCGTTGTGGCGAAAGGCGTGGGCGGGTGCACCTGCAGCACGCACGCCTTCCCACAGTGACATGTGGGCCAGGCTGTCGACGTAGACCGGCGTCTGCGGGTCGGCCACGACCTGGAGCAGGCCGAGGTTGGCGGTGTAGCCCGATTGGCACAGGAGCGCGCTATCGGCGCCGACCCATTCGGCCAGAGCCTGCTCGAACTGGTGCGTAGGCGTACCGGCCAAGTGAAAAACGCTGGACTGGACCACCACATCCTGGTTGCACCGCAGGCTGTCAATCTGTGCCTGCACGATGTGCGGGTGGCCCGTCACGGCCAGGTAGTCGTTGCCGTCCAGGCGTACCGCGTCGCAGCCCGCAGGCTTGCCGTGCGTGACGAACTTGCCGCCCCATTCGTCTTTCCAACGCGCATGGAAGTCGCGTTCGATGCGCGCGCGCAAATGCGGCGAAAGACCCGGCGTGCGCGCTGGATGTCTTGCCATCGCGGCTGGCGCGGAGTCCGCGTGTGAGGTTGTAGGAAAAGGCGCCGAGGTAGATACGACAGCGGCGACAGATTGGATAGGTGTAATCGTGGTCATGTAGGCCTCCTTGTGGAACACCTTCCAATTGAAGAGCCTGTGACCCCCTGGTAACAAACAAACCCCTGTCAGCTCTGACAGGAGCAGTTACAAAAAAAGCCGCCTCGCGGCGGCTTTTGTACGGATATCTGTCCTAAGCAACTCAAGCGTACACAGGCAGACCCTTGAAACTCATTGCAGCCTGCCGTGGCACTGCTTGTATTTTTTGCCGCTGCCGCAGGGGCAAGGATCGTTGCGTCCGACGCGCGGCGTGCCGCCTGTCGCACGCGCCGTGGCGGCATCGACCGAGGTCTCGGGCTCGCCTGTTTCGGTGGGCGCGGTGTAGGTGACGTTGGCAATGCGCTCGGCGCGGCCTTCAATGGCCTCGGCGGCCTCATCGAGCTGCGTCGACGATTCGACGCGCACGGTCATGAGTGTGCGCGTGACTTCGTTCTTCACGGAGTCAAGCAGCTGGCCAAAGAGTTCGAAGGCCTCGCGCTTGTATTCCTGTTTGGGCTGCTTTTGCGCATAGCCACGCAGGTGGATGCCTTGGCGCAGGTAGTCCAGGGCCGCCAGGTGCTCGCGCCAGTGCGTGTCGATGCTTTGCAGGAGCACCATGCGCTCGAATTGGGTGAAGTTGGCCTCGCCCACCTGCTGCACTTTCTGCTTGAAGGCTGCATGGGCGGCAACGATCACTTCTTCAACGATATCGTCGTCGATGACGCTATCGGCGACTTGCACTTTCTGCTGCAGCGGCACGGTCATGCCCCACTCGTCGGCCAGCGCCTTTTCCAGGCCGGGAAGGTCCCACTGTTCTTCGACCGATTCGACGGGCACGTACTGGCGTACGAGATCGGTGAAGCAGCCTTCGCGCAGGGACTCGATCTGGGCTGAGAGGTCGCCTGCGTCCAGGATGTCGTTGCGCTGCTGGTAGATGACCTTGCGCTGGTCGTTGGCGACGTCGTCGTACTCCAGGAGCTGTTTGCGCATGTCAAAGTTGCGAGCCTCGACCTTGCGCTGCGCGCTCTCGATGCTGCGGGTGACGATGCCAGCCTCGATCGCCTCGCCTTCGGGCATGCGCAGGCGGTCCATGATGGCCTTCACCCGCTCGCCGGCGAAGATCCGCATCAACGGATCGTCCAGGCTCAGATAAAAACGCGAAGAGCCCGGATCGCCCTGGCGACCCGAGCGACCACGCAGCTGGTTGTCGATGCGGCGAGACTCGTGGCGCTCAGTGGCGATGATGCGCAAGCCGCCCTGGGCCACCACATGTGCGTGGTCCTGCTGCCATTGCTCGCGCAGTTGCGCGATGCGAGCGGCCTTGGCGGCCGGGTCCAGGCTGTCGTCGGCCTCGACGGCTTCAACGGCCTTTTCGACGTTACCTCCCAACACAATGTCGGTGCCGCGGCCCGCCATGTTGGTGGCGATGGTGATCATCTTGGGCCGACCTGCCTGGGCGACGATCTCGGCCTCACGCGCATGCTGCTTGGCATTGAGCACCTGGTGCGGTAGGTCCGCTTTTTCCAGGAGCTGCGCGATGATCTCGGAGTTCTCGATGGAGGTGGTGCCTACGAGCACCGGCTGACCGCGCTCGTGGCAGTCGCGGATGTCCTGGATAGCGGCGTCGTACTTTTCCTTGGTGGTCTTGTAGACGCGATCGAGCTGGTCCTCCCGGCGGCTGGGGCGATTGGGCGGCACGACCACCGTCTCCAGGCCGTAGATCTCCTGGAATTCGTAGGCCTCGGTATCGGCGGTGCCAGTCATCCCGGAGAGCTTGCCGTACAGGCGGAAATAGTTCTGGAAGGTGATGGAGGCCAGGGTCTGGTTCTCGGGCTGGATGGCCACGCCCTCCTTGGCCTCGACCGCCTGGTGCAGGCCATCACTCCAGCGACGACCCGCCATCAGACGGCCTGTGAATTCGTCCACGATGACGATGTCGCCAGACTGCACCACATAGTGCTGGTCGCGGAAGTACAGGTGGTTGGCCCGCAGCGCCGCATACAGGTGATGCATGAGGGAAATATTGGCCGGGTCATAGAGCGTCGCGCCCTCGGAGATCAGGCCCAGGCCCTGCAGCAGGCCCTCTGAGGTCTCGTGGCCCCGCTCGGTGAGATAGACCTGGCGGGCCTTCTCGTCGACGGTGAAGTCGCCGGGCTTGATGACGCCCTCGCCCGTGCGCGGGTCAGCCTCGCCTTCCTGGCGAGCCAGGCGCGGGACGATGCGATTGATCGCGATGTACAGGTCGGTCTGGTCTTCGGCCTGGCCGCTGATGATCAGGGGGGTGCGAGCCTCGTCGATCAGGATGGAGTCGACCTCGTCGACGATGGCGTAGGACAGGCCTCGCTGCACCCGGTCGGCCACCTCGTAGACCATGTTGTCACGCAGATAGTCGAAGCCGAATTCGTTGTTGGTGCCGTAGGTGATGTCGCAGCGGTAGGCGGCCTGCTTCTGCTCGCGCGGCATCTGCGGCAGGTTCACGCCCACCGTCATGCCCAGGAAGTTGTACAGGCGCCCCATCCACTGCGCGTCGCGGTTGGCGAGGTAGTCGTTGACGGTGACCACATGCACGCCCTGGCCAGCCAGCGCGTTGAGGTAGACGGGCAGCGTGGCGGTGAGGGTTTTGCCCTCGCCGGTGCGCATCTCGGCGATCTTGCCGAAATGCAGGGCCATGCCGCCGAGCATCTGCACGTCGAAGTGGCGCATCTTCATGACGCGCTTGGAGCCCTCACGTACGACGGCGAAGGCTTCGGGGAGGACCGCGTCCAGGGTTTCACCCGCCGCGACGCGGTCTCGGAATTCCTGGGTCTTGGCGCGCAGGGCCTCGTCGCTCAGGGCCTCAAGCTGCGGCTCGAGGGCGTTGATGCGGTCCACGGTCTTGCGGTATTGCTTGAGCAAACGGTCGTTGCGCGAACCGAAGATCTGGGTGAGGAAGTTCTTGGCCATGGACACGGGCGCCCTGACGATCCGTTCGCAGTGCGACGACGGGGTCAGGCGGCGCCATCCTTTACGAGTTGTGCGGGAAGGCAAGGCCACCGGCCCGGGTGGGCTGGCGGTCAAACCGGGCATTTTACCCACCGGGCGGCGGCGGATGCCCTCTGGCGCAGGGGTTGCCGGATAATGGCCGGGCGTCGTCCGCCACCCCCATGTCCACCCCCCTTCCCCGCCGCTTGCACCCGGTGACCTTCCAGCAGGCGGCCGAGGAATCACCCACCCTGGCCGCCTTGGCGCAGCTCGCCCGGGAATCCCAGGAACGACTGAAGGCGGTGCAATCGCTGATTCCTGCCCCCCTGCAGGCGGCGGTCAAGGCCGGGCCCATTGAAGGCGCACAGTGGTGCTTGCTGGTGCAAGGCAATGCCGCGGCCGCCAAGGTCAGGCAGCTGCTGCCGCTGCTGACGGGGCGCCTTCGCGAACAGGGATGGCCGGTGGAGACGATCCGGCTGAAGGTCCAGGCCTGAAAACGAGACAGCGGGTGGCACGGTCACCGTGCCCGGACGGACTAGACGGGACGGACGGACCCCGTACGGCTTACTGGGCGACCCAGCCGCCGTCCATGTTCCAGGCGGCACCGCGAACGTTGATCGCTGCATCGGAGCACAGAAACACGGCGAGTGCCCCCAACTGCTCGGGCGTGGTGAACTGCAGGGAGGGCTGCTTGTCTCCCAGGAGGGCAGCAGCGGCCTGGGCCACTGCAATGCCCTGGGCCTGAGCGCGGTCATCGATCTGCTTTTGCACCAGCGGCGTGAGCACCCAGCCGGGGCAGATGGCATTGACCGTGACACCGGTGGTGGCGGTTTCAAGGGCCGCGGCCTTGGTCAGACCCACCAGGCCGTGCTTGGCCGCCACATAGGCCGATTTCTGGGCCGAGGCCACCAGACCATGGGTTGAGGCGATGTTGAGGATGCGGCCCCAGTTTTTCTTGCGCATGGCCGGAAGGGCCAGTCGCATGGTGTGAAAGGCGCTGGAGAGGTTGATCGCGAGGATGGCATCCCACTTCTCGACAGGGAAGTCCTCGACGGCGGCCACGTGCTGGATACCGGCGTTGTTCACGAGGATATCGACCCCACCGAACTCGCGTTCGGCAGCGCGCATCATGTCCTCGATCTCGGCAGGCTTGGACATGTCGGCGCCGTGGTAAGCCGCCTTGACGCCCAGCGCGCGGATGCGGTCGAGGGCGCCCTGCGAGTCGCCAAAGCCATTGAGCATCAGGTGAGCGCCCTCACGGGCCAGAGCCTCCGCAATGCCCAGGCCGATGCCGCTGGTGGAGCCAGTGACGAGGGCGGTTTTTCCTTGGATCATGAATGCACTCCGGACGGTTTCCAAAAATTATAGGAATCGCGCGCCACGCGCTGCGCGTATCAGGCGCTCAGAGGTAGATCTTCTGCAGCAGCGTCATCAGGGTGGCGCGTTCATCCATGGTGAGGCGGCTGGCGACGTCGTTTTCCAGCTGCGAGGCCGTCACCTCCGCCTGGGCCATCAGCGCCTCGCCCGGGTCGGTCAGGTGCAGGCCCTGGGCTCGGCCGTCCACCGGGTGGGGGCGGCGCATCACGAGACCCCGCTTCTCAAAACGGTTGATCATGCCGACGAGGTTGGGAGGCAGTACCCCCAGCGCGCCGCACAGCTGCCGCGAGGTGATGCCGGGGTTGTGCCGGATCAAGGACAGCGCGGAGAAGTCGACGGGACGCAGCTCGTAGATGGCCATGCGCGCGAGGAAGACATCGATCACGGCCAGAGCAGCGCGGCGCGCGTTATAGCCCAGGAGGCTCTCCAGGTAGCGGCTGTCGACGTGCTCCACGGCGACAGCCGGCGCGGAGGCGGCCTCCTTGCTGCGGCCACCCGCGATGGCAGCGGAGGTGGAAGCCATCAGACCGGCACCCCCTCGCGAGCCTGGGCGCATCGAGCGTCGATGATCTGCAGGCGCATGTCGAACTCGGGCAGCACGTGGCGTCCCAAGGCCTGGCAAGGCGCTTGCCAGCGCGGGGCCTGCGCGCCCGGCGCGGCGGCGATGCGGGCCCAGGCCCAATCGAGCAGCACCAGGGCAACGGCGCGCAGGTAGTCGTCCGCCACTTCGTAGGGCAGCGTCGCGTCGCCGGACGCCGCCTGGACCAGGCGGGTGGTGATGGCGTTCAAGCGGCGGATGCGGTCGTGACCTGCGTGGCCGGCGGGCAGCTGCGCGCCCAGCTCGGCCAGCAATTCGGCCAGACCCTGGCCACCGTCGGCGAGGACCTTGCGCGCGAGCAGGTCGATGGCCTGGATCTCGTTGGTCCCCTCGTAGATCATGGCCACGCGGGAGTCGCGCACGATCTGCTCGATGCCCCACTCGCTCACATAGCCGTGGCCGCCCAGCACCTGCAAGCAGGCGCTGCCGCCTGCGAAGGCCTGCTCGGTCCAGGCGGACTTGAGCACGGGAGTCACCAGGCTGCACCAGCGCTGCGCACGAGCGGCAGCAGCAGGATCAGCGCTCGCCTGGTGCTTGGCGATGTCCAGTTCGAGCGCAGTGCGGTAGGCCAGCACGCGCCCGCCGCCGATCCAGGCACGCTGCGTGTCCAGGATGCGGCGCATGGCGGGATGTTCCGAAATGAAGTCGGCCTCGCCTGCGGGCTTGCTACGACCGGGTGCACGCATCTGGCGGCGCTCTAGCGAATAGGCATGGGCCTTCTGCCAGGCGGCCTCAAGCAAACCGATGCCTTGCAGGCCAACGTGCAGGCGGGCCGCGTTCATCATCACGAACATGGCACCCAGCCCGCGCCCGGGTTCGCCGACGATCCAGCAGGTGGCGTCGTCAAAGCGCATCACGCAGGTGGGGCTGCCATGCAGACCCATCTTCTCCTCGATGCGGTCGCAATGCACTGCGCTGCGCGTGCCATCGGGCATGAACTTGGGCACGAGGAACAGGGACAGGCCTTTGGGACCGGGAGGTGCATCGGGCAGACGCGCGAGCACCAGATGCACGATGTTGTCCGACAGATCGTGCTCGCCGCCGGAGATGAAGATCTTGGTGCCCGAGAGGCGATAGGTGCCATCAGGCTGCGGCACTGCGCGCGTGCGGACCAGGCCGAGGTCGCTACCGGCATGGGGCTCGGTCAGGCACATGGTGGCCAGCCACTCGCCGGTGGCGACCTTCTGCAGGTAGGCATTCTTCAGACCGTCGCTGGCGTGGTGCTTGATGCATTCATACGCGCCATGCAGCAAACCCGGCGCCATCGTCCACCCGTGGTTGGCGGCACTGAGCATCTCGTACAGGACGGCCTCGAGCAGGACGGGCAGGCCTTGGCCGCCATCCTCGGGCGCACTGGACAACGCGGGCCAGCCGGCCTGCCAGAAGGCCTGGTAGGCGTCGCGAAAACCCGGCGGCGTGGTGACGCGGCCCTGCTCGTAGCGACAGCCGATCTGATCCCCCACGGCCTGCAGGGGCGCCACCACCTCGGCGACGAACTTGCCGGCCTCTTCCAGGACCTGGGTCATGAGGTCGCGGTCCACTTCCGCGAACGCAGGCAAGGCCGCGAGCGCGCGGTCAGCCTGCAGCACATGAAAGGCGATGAATCGGCTGTCTTCCAGAGGCGGCTGGTAATTCATGGCGTGAACGAATGGGAGGGCGGAATCAGGCGGCCTTGCGGGCCGCACCCAAGTAGGTGTCGATGACGCGCGGGTCCTTGGCGAGATCGGCTGCGGGCCCGTGCAGACCCAGCTCGCCCATCTCGAGCACGTAGCCGTAGTCGGCCACCTCCAGGGCAGCCCGCGCGTTCTGCTCCACCAGCAAGATGGTCACGCCAGTGCCCGACAGACGCTCGATGGTCTTGAAGATGTCACGCACCACCAGCGGCGCCAGGCCCAGGCTGGGTTCGTCGAGCATCAGCAGCTTGGGCTGCGACATCAGCGCGCGGCCGACCGCCAGCATCTGACGCTCGCCACCCGAGAGGGTGCCGGCCTCCTGCGCGCGTCGCTCCTTCAGGCGGGGAAAAAGGTCGAACACCACCTGCATCTGCTCGCGCCAGCCGCGGTTGCCGCGGCGCAACTGACGAAAGCCGCCGAGCACGAGGTTGTCCTCCACGCTCATGGATCCGAACAGTTCGCGCCGCTCGGGCACCAGCGCAATACCCAGCATGACGCGCTCCTCGAGCGAGAGCGTGGCGATGTCCTGGCCCTGGTAGTGGACCTGTCCGCGCGTGGGCAACACGCCCATGAGAGCGTTGAGCAGAGTGGACTTGCCCGCGCCGTTGGGTCCAATGACGGTGATCACGCCGCCCTCGGCAGCCTGCAAGTCGATGCCGTGCAGGACTTCGGCCTTGCCGTAGCCAGCCTTCAGGCCCTGCACCTGCAACAGGGGAGTCGTGGAGTTCGGGGTGGAAGCCATGGTGCGGATCTCAGTGTTCGGTGCCCAGGTAGGCGGCGCGCACGGCGGGACTTTGCTGGACCTCGGCGGGCGTGCCCTCCATCAGGTGGGTGCCGAATTCCATGACGACCAGGCGGTCGCAGACGTCCATCACCAGGTCCATGTCGTGTTCGACCAGCAGGATGCTCATACCCTCGCCGCGCAGCTGGCGCAGGACGGCGGCCAGGGCTTGCTTCTCTTTGTGGCGCAGGCCGGCGGCAGGTTCGTCCAGCAGCAGCAGGGCCGGGTCGCTGCACAGGGCACGGGCGATCTCCAAGAGGCGCTGAGGGCCCATCGCGAGGTTGCCGGCGAGTTCGTGCATGGAATCCTTCATGCCCACGCGCTCCAGCTGGAGGGCGGCCTCGCGCAGCAAGCGCTGCTCCTCGCTGCGCTCCAGCCGCAGCATCGCCGCCACGCCACCTTGGGTGCCGCGCAGGTGCGCGCCCAGCGCTACGTTTTCCAGAACGGTCATGTCGGGGATCATCTTCACGTGCTGGAACGTACGGGAAATGCCGCGGGTGGCGATCTCGCGCGAGGACAGGCCGTTGATGGCCTCGCCGCGGAACGTGACTCGACCCGAGGTGAGTTCGAGCAAGCCAGTGATCAGGTTGAAGGTCGTGGACTTGCCCGCGCCGTTGGGGCCGATCAGGCCCATGATCTGGCCCGCGTGCACCTGGAAGCTGATGTCGTTGACCGCCACCAGGCCGCCGAACTCCTTGCGCACCGCCTCGACCTGCAGGACGCTTTCACCGCGCGCGGGCTTGGTCCGCTCGGGCAGTGCTTGTGCGTCGGACCAATCGGTATCGGTGCGGCGCTTGCGGGGCCAGCGCTGGTCGACGAAGGACCATAGGCCGTCCGGCATGAACTTGAGCACCAGCACCAGAATGATGCCGAAGACGATGGTTTCGTAGCTGCCGCTGGTGCCGATCAACTTGGGCAGCAGCACCTGCAGCTGGTCTTCGAGCAGCTTGGTCAGAAGGGCGCCACCGATGGCACCCCAGATATGAGCCGCGCCTCCGAGTACCGCCATGAACAGATACTCGATGCCCATTTTCAAGCCGAAGGGCGAAGGATTGACCGTACGCTGAAAGTGCGCGAACAGCCAGCCGGACACGCAAGCGAAAAGTGCGGCGACGACGAAGATGCCGATCTTGTAGCGGAGGGTGTTCACGCCCATGGCCTCGGCCATCTGCGCGCCGGTGCGCAGCGAGCGAATGGCACGGCCGGTGCGTGAGTCCAGCAGATTGAGCAGGCCGAACGCACCGAGCAGCACCATCACCCAGCACAGGATGAAGAAGGGTCGCCCGCCACTGAGATTCAGGTCGCCGATCGACAGGGGCGGCACGCCCAGCAGGCCGTCGTACTTGCCCAAGGCGTCGAGGTTGCCCAGAAGGTAATAGAGCGACAGGCCCCAGGCGATGGTGGCCAGTGGCAGGTAATGGCCCGACATGCGCAGCGTGATCCAACCCAGGACCAGGGCGCTCAGGCCCGTGATCGCCAGACCCACGAACACCGTGAGCCACGGCGAGAACCCCGCCTGCAGCGAGAGGTAGGCCGAGGTGTAGGCGCCAATGCCCACGAAGGCCGCCTGACCGAAGGAGGTGAGTCCCCCCACACCGGTCAGGAGCACCAGGCCCATGACGACGAGGCTGTACAGGCCGATGTAATTGAGCTGCGTGATCCAGAAATCCGGCAGCGGCAAGAAGGCGATGACCGGCAGGACGGCCAGCAGCGCCAGACGGGACTTGAGGGAGGCTTGCATGTCAGTGGTCCTCGCTGTGGCCACCGGCGAGGGATCGCCACAGGAGGATCGGCAGGATCAGGGTGAAGACGATCACTTCCTTGAAGGCGCTGGCCCAGAAGGACCCGAAAGATTCGACCAGCCCCACGAAGATCGCACCCACGGCGGCAACCGGGTAGCTGCCCAGCCCACCGATCACCGCAGCGACGAAGCCCTTGAGGCCGATCAGGAAGCCGGAGTCGTAAAAGATGGTGGTGGTCGGGCCGATCAGGAGGCCCGAGAGCGCGCCGATCAGAGCTGCCATGGCCAGCGTGAGTTGGCCTGCGGTGTGCGAGGAGATGCCCATGAGACGTGCGCCCAGGCGGTTGATCGCGGTGGCGCGCAGCGCCTTGCCATAGAGCGTGCGCTCGAAGAACAGCCACAGCAGCGCCATCAGGGCCAGCGTGGACAGCACGATGATGATGGCCTGACCTCCCACGGTGACCGGGCCCCACTGGAAGCGGGTTTCCCAGAACGCGGGGTTGCGAAAGCCCTCCGCGCCGAAGAACAACAAGGCCAGGCCGGTCATCGCGAAGTGCACGCCGATGGAGACGATCAGCAGCACGAGGGACGTGGCGTCGGCCAGCGACTGATAGGCCACGCGGTACACCAAGGGGCCAAAGGCGGTGACCAGGCAGACGGACAGCAAGGCCTGCACGGCCAGCGGAAACTTCTGCGGCGCGGCCCACCAGGTCAGGGCCGACAGAACCACCGGAATAGCCAGGGTGCGCAGGATCGCGACGCAAGCCGCCAGCATCTGGCCATGGCGCTTCCAGGCGGCGTGCGCGTCCATCAGTGCCGCGACACTGGCCAGGCACAGGAGCAGCCATACCGTACCCGGCACCTGGCCGGCATTGAGCATGGCCAGCGTGAGCGCGCCGTAGGCGACGAACTCACCTTGGGGCACGAAGATGATGCGGGTCACGGCAAACACCAGCACCGTGGCCAGGCCCAGGAGGGCGTAGACGGCGCCATTGGTGACGCCGTCGAGCGTCAGGATGCCGGCGATCGAGAAATCCATGTTCAGGTCCAGGTGTGCACGCTGAGGGGCGGTTGAGGGAGCCGCCGTGCCGCGCGCCGCGAGTGTGTCGCAGCAGGCGGGCAGCGGCTCGCGCCACAGCCCGTCGCCCTGGTCAGCCCAGGGCGCGGAACGTGGGCAGACTTATTCGACTTTCCAGTCGCCGTTGACGACCTTGACGATCACACCGGTCTCGTTGGTGTAGCCCCAGTGGTCGTCCTTGGTCCAGTTCATCACGCCATGGGCGAGAACGGTACGGCCCATGGTCTCGAAGGCCTCACGCAGGGCGGCGCGGAACTCCTTGGTGCCGGGCTTGGCTTTTTTCAGGGCGATCGGGATGGCTTTTTGCAGCACGATCACCGCGTCATAGGAGTGGCCGGCGAACTGGTTGCGGCTGCCGGGGCCGTTGGCCTTCTCGTACTGGGTGACGAAGTCGACAGCGGTCTTCTTGGAAGGATGGCTCTCGGGCAGTTGCTCGGGCGCGATCACCGGGCCGGAGACCACGTAGGCGCCTTCGACGTCCTTACCGCCCACGCGCATCAGGTCACGGGTAGCCGCAGCGTGCGTTTGGTAGATCTTGCCCTTGAAGCCACGCTCGACGATGGCTTTGTGCGGCATGGCGGCGCCGCTGCCAGAGGCGACGATCAGCATGGCGTCGGGGTTGGCCGAGACCAGCTTGAGGGCCTGGGCGGTGACGCTGGTGTCCGTGCGAGCAAAGCGCTCGGCCGCGATCACCTTGATGCCCGCCTTCTCGGCCAGGGGCGTGAAGTCCTTGATCCAGCCTTCGCCGTAGGCGTCGGTGTAGCCCAGGAAGCCGACGGTCTTGACGCCCTGCTTGACCATGTGGGCGACCACCGCGTGCGACATCACGTTGTTGGACTGCGGCAGGCGGAAGGTCCAGGCGTCCTTGCCCGGGGGTAGCTGCGCGGGGGATGCGGCCAGTTGGGGGGTCTGGGTTTCCATGGCCACGTCGGCCACCGCGATGGCGCCTGGAGTGGCGGCCGAGCCGATGATCAGATCGGCCTTGTCGTCGGTCACGAAGCGACGCGCGTTCTTGACCGCGTTGGTCGGGTCAGTGGCGTCGTCCAGGATCACCAGCTTGATCTTCTCGCCGGCGATGGTCGCGGGCCAGAGCTTGAACTGGTTGTTCATGGGGATGCCCAGGCCGGAGGCGGGGCCGGTCAGGGGCAGGGTCACGCCGATGGTGATGTCGGCCAGGGCGGCGCCAGCAATCAGCAGGGAGCCGATGGCAACCGAGATTTTCTTGAGTTTCATGGACTGTCTCCTCGTGGTGAAAAAAGTTGCGGAACGGAAAAAACGTCAGGGCGGGCTTAGCTGCACTTGGCCTTGATATCGGCCGGCACAGGGATGGCCTTGATGCGATCGGGCTCGCCCGGCGGGTGGACCACGAAGGCCCGCGTCTCGCGGCCCTCGCACAGCACGGTATCGCCGCGCTGGATCACATGCTTTTGGATGAACACCTTGTCGCGCCACTCCTCGACGCTGGTGTGCACCTGCAGCGTCTCGCCATAAGTGGCGGTGCGCATGAACTTGGTGTGGATCTCCAGCAAGGGCGTGCCAACGATGCCGGTGGTCTTGATCAACTCGCGCCAGGGCGGGATGCCGCACTCCATGAAGAAATGCAGGGACGAGGCATCCATCCACTTGTTGAAATTGGGGAAGAAAACGATGCCGGCCGGATCGCAGTCGCCGAACATCACCTTCACTTCATAGATCGTGGTCTTGGGCATGACGAGGCTCAGGCAACTTCAGGGTTTTCGATCAGCAAGGCAATGCCTTGTCCGCCGCCGACGCAGGCCGACGAAATGCCGTAGCGCACCTTGGCCCGCTGCATCTCGCGCGCCAGCGTAACGGTCAGGCGCACACCGGTGGCGGCCAAGGGGTGGCCCAAGGCGATGGCGCCGCCGTTGACGTTCAGCCGCGTCAGGTCCAAGCCCAGCTCGCGTGCAACGGCCAGGGTTTGCGCGCCCTGCGCCTCGTTGATCTCCACGCGCCCAATCTGGTCCAGCGTGAGGCCGGTGCGTTCCAGCAGCAGGCGAATGGCCGGCGCCGGGCCGATGCCCATGATCTCGGGCGGCACACCCACGGCCGCCGCAGCGACAACGCGACCCAGCGGCTGGCGACCCGCGCGCTGCGACCAGGCGCGGGCATAGTCGCCGGAAGCCACCACCGATGCGGCTGCGGCGTCGACCAGCGCGGAGCTGTTCCCTCCGGTCTGCACGCCTCCTTCATAGACGGGCTTGAGCTTGGCCAGCACCTCCACGGGGGACGGGCGGGCGTGCGTGTCGGCGGTGACCTCGGTGACCTTGCCTTGCAGGCGGATGCCGCGGGAGTGGTAGCCCTCGAGATCAAACTTCTCGGTGACCACTGGCACGATTTCACCGGCGTGAAAACCCGATTGCTGCGCCGCCACCGCCTTGGCGAAGGAGTCAGAGGCGAACTGGTCGACCGCTTCGCGGGTGATGTTGTACTTGCGCGCCAGGTTCTCGGCGGTCTGGATCATGTTGATGCCGGGCGCCGGGTCCTTCAAGGCCTCCCACATATAGTCCTTGAAGCCCACTGGCGCGCCCAGCTTGAAACCGGTGCGGTGCTCGAAGCTGGCGATCGGGTTGCGTGTCATGCTCTCGGTGCCGACCACCAGCGCGACGTCACATGCACCCGATTGGATATGGTCCCCGGCCTGGCGGAACAACTCGAAGCCGGTGCCGCAAATGCGCTGCACCATGATGGCGGGCACATGCACCGGTACACCGGCGTACAGGCCGATATGGCGAGGCAGGCAGAACTGGTCGAAGTCGCCAGGCGCCATATTGCCCGCGACCACCGAGCCGATGTCAGCGCCAGCCACGCCCGTACGCGCTAGCGCTGCGCGTGCCGCCTTGATGCCCAGGTCGGTGGGCGAGACATGGCCCAGGGCGCCGCAGTAATCGACCATGGGTGTGCGCACACCATCGAGCATCCACACATCGGTGAATGCGCTGAAGAATCCTCGAGTCGTCATCGTGGGGGTACTTTCGGTTCAGGCGCGCGGCTTCACGATGCCGGGCAGGGTGTCTGCATGCAGCGCCTCGACAGTGGCGGCGCGATGGGCCAGCACCGCGCGCTGGTTGATCGAACCCTTGTCGGTCACCTCGCCGAGGTCGATGGTGGGCGGATCCGACAAGAGGCACAGACGGGCGATGCGGTTGGCGCTGCCCGTGGCGCCACGCGCCAGGTCGTCGACCACCTTCTGGAAATGGGCCAGCACGGGCGCACTGGCCAGCACCTGCGCCAGTGTCGCCGAGGCGTCCAGACCCGCGAGTTGGCGCACCGCCGCCGTCGGGAACACCATGGCCCCGACTTCCTTCAGGTTCAGGCCGGTCAGCACCACGTCCTGGATGTAGGGCGCGCCGGCGGCGATCACCTTGGCGCGCAGCGGACCCACGCTCACGAAAGTGCCGGTGGCCAGCTTGAAGTCCTCGGCGATACGGCCGTCAAACTTCAGGCCCAGGTGGATGTTCTTCTCGTCGATCCACTTCACTGCGTCGCCGGTGCAGAAGAAGCCTTCGTCATCGAAAGCCTCCCGGGTCTCGTCCGGCATGCGCCAGTAGCCCGGCGTGACGTTGGGGCCGCGATAGCGCACTTCCACCTTGCCGTCGACCGGCACGAGCTTGAGCTCCATGCCCGGGGTGGGCACGCCCAGGTCGCCCGAGCGCACATGGGGGTTGGTGACGTAGATTGCGAAGGGGCCAGACTCGGTCATGCCCAGGCCCGTGCCCATGACAATGCGCTCGCCGATTTCGCGCTCCTGCGATTCAAAGAGGCTGTCCCAGATCGGCTGCGCCAGCGATGCACCAGCGTAGAAGCACATTTGCAGCCGTGACAGCAGGTTCTTGCGCAACACGTCATCGGTCTTCATCGCGTTGGCGATGGCCTCGAAGCCGGTCGGCACATTGAAATACACGGTGGGCGCGATCTCACGCAGGTTACGCAGGGTCTCTCCCATGAGGGCCGGCGTGGGCTTGCCGTCGTCGATGTACAGCGTGCCGCCGTGGTAGACCACCATGCCAAAGTTGTGGTTGCCGCCGAAGGTGTGATTCCAAGGCAGCCAGTCCACCAGCACCAGGGGCTCCTGCGCGAGCACCGGCATGGAGGCGGCCATCTGCTCCTGGTTGGCACACACCATGCGCTGCGTGTTGATCACTGCCTTGGGCATCTTGGTCGAGCCGCTGGTGAAGAGGAACTTCACGATGGTGTCGGGGCCGGTGGCCTGCATCGCACGGTCCACGGCCTCGGTGGCGGGGGTCGCAGCCAATGCAGCAAAGGAAGTTGTCTTGCGGGTCGCGAGGTCGCCGGCTCCCAGTACCACCTCGACGCCGTCTCCCACTGCCGTCGTGATCGCCTTGCCGTAGCGGGCAGCGTCTGCGGCGTAGACCAGGCCCGGCGTGACGGTCTTGAGTACGTGGCGCAACTTGCCGTAGTCCTGGCTCACCAGCGAGTAGGGGGGCGACACCGGCACGAAGGGCACACCCGCCACGAGACAACCCAGCGCGATCTGGGCGTGCTCCAGGTCGTTTTCCGACAGGATGGCGACCGGCCGCTCCTGCGACAAACCCCGATCGATCAGGCCCTGCGCGATGCTGCGGGCGCGGGCCCAGGCCTGGGCGTAGGTCAGGCGAATCCAGTCGCCGGTGCGGCCGTCGGCCAGCTTCTCGCGACGCGCCATGAAGGTCTGGTCGGGCTTGACGCGGGCCCAGTGCTGCAGGCGGTCACTCATGCGACGCGCGTACTCGGGCAGGTCGTTCTCGGCGCGCAGGTACTGCGCGCCATCCTGCCCGTCACGCAAGATGACGCGGGTGACGCCGAAGGTCAAGGCTCGGAACTGGGGACTACTCACGGTCGCCCCCGGCTCAGGTCTTCTGGACCTTGGCGGCGCGGCCCTCGAGGAAGGCCCGCACGCGCTCCTTGGCCTCGGGTGCGCTCTGCGCAATGGCGGCCATGAGGGCCTCGGTCATGAAGCCCTGGTCGGCCGGCTGCTCGGCGATCCGGGGCAGCGCGTGGGTCAGGGCGTAGTTGGTCATGGGCGCGTTCTTGGCGACCTGGCGGGCCAGCGCCATCGCCTTGTCGAAGGCCTGACCGGTGGGCACCAGGTACTGCGCCAGTCCGATGCGCTCGCCGTCCTGCGCGTTGTAGACGCGGCCGGTTAGCATCATGTCGGTCATGCGCGCCACGCCGATCAGGCGCGGAATGCGGACCGCGCCGCCGCCGCCCACGAAGATGCCACGCGAGCCTTCAGGCAGCGCGTAGAAAGTGGTCTCGTCGGCGACACGGATATGGCAGGCGCTCGCCAGCTCCAAACCGCCGCCGACCACCGCGCCGTGCAAGGAAGCGATCACCGGCACCGGGCCGTACTGCACACGCTCGAGTGCCGCGTGCCACATGCGGGAGTGAAAGACGCCTTGGGCCGCGTCGCGCTCGCTCAATTCGGACAGGTCCAGGCCAGCGCAAAAATGCTCCCCCTCGCCATCGATCACCGCGGCCCTCACGCTCGCGGGCAGTTCCTCAAAGATGCGGCGGATAGACAGCACCAGACCGTCGTTGATGGCGTTGCGCTTGGCGGCGCGGGTCATGCGGATCACCGCAATCTCGCGGGCGTCGCCCTGCAGCTCGAAATGGATGTCGGGGTAGTTCATGCCGGTTTTCCTTGTCGTGGCGGATTCTAGTTATGCTTAATAACCAAATCAAGCCATCCCATCTGCCAGCCGCTCATGGTTTACCCCCGGTCAAACCCCAAGGCGCAACCCGCCGCTCAAACGATGCGTACGCTCAAGTTAGGCAGCTTGTCGACGTGCATTTCGATCGTGTCACCGCGCACCACGGGCCCGACGTTTTCCGGCGTGCCCGAGTAGATCAGGTCGCCGGGGAACAGCTCGAAAGCCTCGGAGAGCTTGGCGATCTGCTCGGCTACCGACCAGATCATCTGGTTCAGGTTGGCGCTTTGCTTGGTCACGCCATTGACCTTCAGCCAGATCGCGCCGGCAGGGAAATGCCCGGTCCGAGCCACCGGATGGATGGCGCCGATGGGGGCGGATTGATCGAAGCTCTTGCCGATTTCCCAGGGCTTTTTCTCATCGCCCATGGCGCGCTGCAGGTCGCGCCGGGTCATGTCCAGGCCCACCGCGTAGCCATAGACATGCTCGAGGGCCTTGTCCACCGGAATGTTGCGCCCGCCGCGGGAGAGTGCGGCCACGAGTTCCGCCTCGTAGTGGTAGTTCTTGGTCAGCGGCGGATAGGCATGGTTGCCGACCGTGCCAGCCGGCACGTGCTGGATCGCATCGGTGGGCTTCTGGAAAAAGAAAGGCGGCTCGCGGGTCGGATCCGACCCCATCTCGCGGGCGTGGGCGGCGTAGTTGCGGCCGATGCAATACACGCGTCGCACGGGGAACATCTCGTCGCTGCCCTCGATTGGGACATACACAGGCGCGACCTTGAAGGGCGTGCGGACCTGGGATTGCGCGGTGACGGGCAGTGCACATCCCGTGACTGCGCCCGCCGAGGCCAGGGCGGCGCCCTGGAAGAAATGCCTTCTGTCCATGCTGTCTCCTTGTTCTGATGACTGCAGTATGAACCCGGCGGGGGGCTCATCTCAACAGAACGAAGGCGACTTCTGAAATGGTGCCGGTTGTCGGAATCGAACTGACGACCTTCCGCTTACAAGGCGGGTGCTCTACCAACTGAGCTAAACCGGCACAAAAAAATTCTAGCGTGGCAGGGGCCAGGCGCGAGCCCCTTACTTGACCCGCTTGAGGGACGGCCGGGCACCGCTGCCCGAAGGCGGCCGCGGCGGTTCGGTGTCCTCGGCCTCGACGGGGGCGTCGATCGGCACGAGTTGCATGTGCGTGGAAGCCGTTTCGTCGCTGCTGCCGGCCGCCTCGACGCGAGTCAGTGGCGATGCTCCGGGCGCGCCCTCCAAGGCGGGTGCAGCCGCCACCGGAAAGGCCATGCCCTGCCCGTTCTCACGAGCGTAAATGGCCAGCACCCGACTCACCGGGACATGGATGTCCCGCGCCACGCCACCGAAGCGCGCCTTGAACTCGATGTATTCATTCCCCAGCTTGAGTGCGCTGGTGGCGTCGAAGCTGATGTTCAGGACGATCTCGCCGTCCTTCACGTACTCGCGCGGGACCTGCACGGTCTCGTCCACCATCACCGCCACGTAGGGCGTGAGACCGTTGTCGGCACACCAGTCATACAGGGCCCGGATCAGGTAGGGCCGAGTGGAGGTGGAGTCGAGGGCGTTCTTCATGCGGGCACGCGGCGTGAGGCCCTTACTTGCGCATCACTTTCTCGGAGGGCGTGAGCGCCTCGATGTAGGCCGGGCGCGAGAAGATGCGCTCGGCATATTTGAGCAGGGGGGCCGCGTTCTTGGACAGCTCGATGCCATAGTAGTCCATGCGCCACAGCAGCGGCGCGATGGCGACGTCCAGCATGGAGAAGTTGTCGCCGAGCATGAATTTGTTCTTCAAGAACACCGGCGCGAGCTGGGTCAGGCGGTCGCGAATGTGGCTGCGGGCCTTCTCCAGCACCTTCTCGTTGCCCTTGGCGGTACGCGACTCCAGGGTGCTCACATGCACGAATAGTTCCTTCTCGAAATTGAGCAGGAACAGGCGCACCCGGGCGCGGTCCACCGGGTCACCGGGCATCAGCTGCGGATGCGGGAATCGCTCGTCGATGTACTCGTTGATGATGTTCGACTCGTACAGGATCAGGTCGCGCTCGACCAGGATCGGCACCTGCCCATAGGGGTTCATCACGCTGATGTCCTCGGGCTTGTTGTACAGATCCACGTCGCGAATCTCGAAGTCCATGCCCTTTTCGAACAGGACAAAACGGCAGCGGTGGGAGAACGGGCAGGTGGTTCCCGAGTAAAGCACCATCATGTCGGAGGCTCCTTAAATCAAAAAGAGTGGGCGCGCGGTGCGGCCCACTCTGGGTTCAGGCGAGGCCCCTGGCGGCGCCATCAGCGCATCGCAGGAGGCCGGGAAGCTCAGGACGCGGTGTCAGCGCACATTCTTCCAGAAAGCGGCATTGAGGCGCCAGGCGATCACCGTGAAGACACAGAGAAAGAGCATGACCCACACCCCGATACGCACACGGGTGTTCTGAGCCGGCTCCGCCATCCACTGCAGGTAGCCCACGAGGTTGGCCATGGACTGGTCGTACTGGGCAGGCGTCATCGTGCCGGGGGTGACCTGCTTCCAGCCCTTGAAGACCTTGGTCTCGTGGCCGTGGCTCATCACGGTGTCGAACTGCGGCTCGCGCTCACCCTGCAGCTCCCACAGCACGTGCGGCATGCCGACGTTGGGGAAAGCCAGGTTGTTCCAGCCGGTGGCCTTGGCGGGGTCGCGGTAGTAGGTGCGCAGGTAGGTATAGAGGTAATCGGCCCCCGTGCCGCCGTGGCCGGAACGCGAGCGGGCGATCAGAGTCAGGTCGGGCGGCAGACCACCGAACCACTCCTTGGCCTGCTTGGGGTCGATGTTGGACTTCATCGTCTCACCGACCTTGTCGGTGGTGAACAGGAGGTTGTCCTTGATCTGCTGCTCGGTGAGACCGATGTCCTGCAGGCGGTTGTAGCGCATGAAGGCGGCCGAGTGGCAGTTCAGGCAGTAGTTGACGAATAGCTTGGCGCCTTCCTGCAGGGCCGGCAGGTCATTGGTCTTGTTCGGAGCCTTGTCCCATGCGATACCACCGCCCGCGGCCTGGGCTGGGCCCGCCGCACCCAGGGCCAGGGCCAGCGAGACAAACAGGGAAGAAATGATTTTTTTCATGCTGCAGTTTCCCTGGCTCAGTGCGCGGCAAAGGTGATGCGCTCAGGCACGGGCTTGGGCTCGCCCAGCCGGCTCCACCAGGGCATCAGCAGGAAGAAGCCGAAATAGAACAGGGTGCCGACTTGGGAGACACGCTCGCCCACCGGAGACGGCGGCTGCACGCCCAGGTAACCGAGCACGAAGAAGTTGATCACGAACACGCCGTAGACGTACTTGTGCCAGCTCGGACGGTAGCGGATGGAGCGCACCGGGCTGTAGTCGAGCCAGGGCAGGAAGAACATGATGATCACGGCCCCCCCCATGACGACAACGCCCCAGAACTTGGCGTCGATGGCCAGCATCACGGCGATGGCGACGGCGGTGGCGATCAGGATCGCGCCCTTGAACAGCTTGGGCAGCTCGGTGCGCAACACACCGAAGGCACCTGCCGCGACCACGCACAGCACCAGCACGTACATCATCTCGGTGGTGATGGCGCGCAGCATCGAGTAGTACGGCGTGAAGTACCAGACCGGGGCGATGTGCGCCGGGGTCTTGAGCGGGTCGGCCGGGATGAAGTTGTTGTACTCGAGGAAGTAGCCACCGAGCTCGGGGGCGAAGAAGATCACCGCCGAGAACACCAGCAGGAATACCGACACGCCCAGGATGTCGTGCACGGTGTAGTACGGGTGGAAGGGGATGCCGTCCAGGGGCTTGCCGTTGGCGTCCTTGAGGGCCTTGGGGCCCTTGATCTCGACACCATCGGGGTTGTTGGAGCCCACGTCATGCAGCGCCAGAATGTGCGCCACCACCAGACCCAAGAGGACCAGCGGCACCGCGATCACGTGGAAGCTGAAGAAGCGGTTCAGGGTGGCGTCGGACACCACGTAGTCGCCGCGAATCAGCAGGGCCAGGTCGGGGCCGATGAAGGGGATGGCGGAGAACAGGTTCACGATCACCTGGGCGCCCCAGTAGGACATCTGACCCCAGGGCAGCAGGTAACCCATGAAGGCTTCGGCCATGAGCACCAGGAAGATCGCGCAGCCGAAGATCCAGACCAGCTCGCGCGGCTTGCGGTAGCTGCCGTAGATCAGACCGCGGAACATGTGCAGGTAGACCACCACGAAGAAGGCCGAGGCGCCGGTGGAGTGCATGTAGCGCACCAACCAGCCCCAAGGAACGTCGCGCATGATGTATTCGACCGAGGCGAAGGCCAGCGCCGCATCGGGCTTGTAGTGCATCACCAGGAAGATGCCGGTGACGATCTGGATCACCAGCACCAACAGCGACAGCGAGCCGAAGAAGTACCAGAAGTTGAAGTTCTTGGGCGCGTAGTACTCGGACAGGTGGTCGCGGTACGCGGCGAAGGCCGTCGGGAAGCGGTTGTTGAACCAGTTGCCCAGCTTGTCGGCGGCACTGGCGTTGGGAGAGATTTCCTTGAATTCAGCCATGGTCTCAAGCCTTCTTGTCTTCGCCGATCAGGATCTTGGTGTCCGACAGGTACATGTGCGGCGGCACTTCGAGGTTGTCGGGCGCGGGCTTGTTCTTGAAGACGCGGCCAGCCAGGTCGAAGGTGGAACCGTGGCAGGGGCAGAGGAAGCCGCCCTGCCAGTCGTCGGGCAGCGAGGGCTGCGGACCGGCCTGGAACTTGTCGGAAGGCGAGCAGCCCAGGTGCGAGCAGATGCCCACGCCCACGAAGATCTCGGGCTTGATGGAGCGGTGCTCGTTCTTGGCGTATTCGGGGGTGGGATAGGCCTGACGATCAGACTTGGGATCGGCCAATTGGCCATCCAGCTTGGGCAATCCGGCGACCTGCTCAGGGGTGCGCTTCATGATCCACACCGGCTTGCCGCGCCATTCGACGGTGACCTTCTCGCCCGGTTGCAGGGCCGAGATATCGACTTCCACTGCCGCCCCCGCGGCCTTCGCCTTTTCGGAAGGCTGGAAAGTACTCACAAACGGCACGGCGACAAATGCGCCGCCCACTGCGCCCGCGCAGCCAGACGCGATCAACCACGTCCGTTTGCTGGCGTCCATTGGGGTGTCACTCATGGGGGTCCTCGAAAGGGATTCGCTGGGTAATAAGGGTCAACCCGGCATTGTAGCGGAGCGTGTCAAGCCGATTCAAGGCGCTGCATCGATGCCCCGAGGGAACGCGCGGTCCGTATCGCCTGGGCGAGGCTGGCCGGATCGGCCCGACCGGTGCCGGCGATGTCGAAGGCCGTGCCGTGGTCCGGGCTGGTGCGCACCAGGGGCAGTCCCAGGGTGACATTGACCCCCTCGTCCAGGCCCAGGTACTTGACCGGGATCAGTCCCTGGTCGTGGTACATGGCCACGACCACGTCGAACTCGCCGGGGGCGCCGTCACGGGCACGGGCGCGCATGAAAACGGTGTCGGGCGCGAGCGGCCCCTGCACGTTCAGCCCCTGCGCACGGGCGTCGGCGACCGCCGGCGCAATCGCCTCGATCTCCTCGCGCCCGAACAGGCCGCCCTCCCCCGCATGCGGGTTCAGGCCCGCCACGCCGATGCGCGGCGCGCGCCCCAGCATTGCCGACAGCGCGGCATGGGTGATGCGCAGGGTCTCGCGCACGTTCTCCCGGGTGACCGCCTCGATCGCCTCACGCAGCGATACGTGAATACTCACTAGCACAGTACGCAGCGCCGTGCTTTGCAGCATCATGCGCACCGGGACTTCGGACACGGTCTTGCCCAGGTGGGCAGCGGCCTGCGCCTGCAGCAGTTCGGTATGACCGGGAAAGCGCACGCCCGCGGCGGCGAGCGCCTCCTTGTGCACAGGCGCGGTGACAAGGGCCGCCACCTGTCCGCGCAAGGCGGCGCGGGCCGCCCAGGTGACGGCGTCGGCAGCCAATCGGCCCGCCTCGGCCTGCACCTGGCCCCAGCGCACCAGGGGCCGCGCGGGACCGACCTGCAGCAGCGGGATGTGGCCAGCTGGCGCGGACCAGGCCTGCGCCGGATCGGCGATCTCCAGCACGGGCGGTGGCGTCTGCCCTGGGCGGGTCACCACCGCAGCGGCACGCCGAAGGTGGTCGGCGTCGCCCACGACGAAGCAACCCGCAGTAATCGCGGGATCCGCGGCGTACAGCTTCGCGATCAGCTCGCCGCCGATACCAGCGGGGTCACCTTGGGTGATGGCGATGGGGGCGGCTGGAGGTCGGGGGGTCGTCACGCTCATGCCGGGTTGGGAATGTCGATGAACCGGTGCTCAAGCCCCAGCTGCGACGCCACATGGGCGGCCACGGCCGGGGCGCCGTAGCGCTCGGTGGCATGGTGGCCGCAGGCCAGGAAGCTCACGCCGCACTCACGGGCGTAATGCGCCTGCGGCTCGGAGATCTCGCCGGTGATGAAGGCCTGCGCGCCGGCGGCGATCGCGGCCTCGAAGTAACCCTGCGCCCCACCGGTGCACCACGCAACGCGGGTGATGGGACCGCGCGCGCCCTCCACGCACACCACAGGCCGGCCCAGGGCCTGCTCGATGTGCGCAACGAGCGCGCCAGCGTCGGCGAACGACGAGCCGTCCGTCACCCCTCCCAGGAAGCCCAGGTCCTGCTCACCAAAGCGGGCCTGCGCCCGCAGGCCCAGCACCCGCCCCAGCTGCGCGTTGTTACCCAGCTCGGGGTGGGCGTCCAGCGGCAGGTGGTAGGCGTAGAGATTGATGTCGTGGGCCAGCAGGCTTGCCAGCCGCTGCTTCATCCAGCCGGTGACGCGCCCATCCTGGCCCCGCCAGAACAGGCCGTGGTGCACGAAGACGGCATCGGCCTGCGCCTCGATGGCCGCTTCGATCAGGGCCAGGCTGGCGGTGACGCCGGAGACGATACGACGGACCTCGTGGCGACCCTCGACCTGCAGGCCGTTGGGGCCGTAATCCTTGAAGCGCTCGGGCTGGAGCAGGGTGTCGAAAGCGTGCAGGAGTTGTGGTGCGCTGGCCATGGGGGTTCCGTGATCCCGCCATTGTCGGATATGGCCGGCGGACTACACTTTCACCCCCCGCCCAGGCCGCAACCTCCTGCGCCCGAACGATTCCATCCACACCGCCCATGCGCCGCTACTGGCTCCTCTTCTCTCAGGCCGTCACGGTGCTGCTGGCCGCTTATTTCGTGGTCGCCACCCTGCAACCGGGGTGGCTGGCGCGGATCGGGGGACCGCCGCACAGCGCTGACGTGGCTCTGATTGAGGCCCCGGCGCTGCCCGCCGGCGTGACGCCCCCGGGCAGCCTGCGCGAGGCCGCCAAGCGTGCCGCCGCCGCGGTGGTGAGCATCAGCACCATGACCGCCGCTCGGCCCAACCCGCACACCCGCGAGCCCTGGTTCCGTTACTTTTTCGGCGACTCGCCCGGCGGCGCGCCGCCCCACGCGGGCCTGGGCAGCGGCGTGATCATCAGCCCCGACGGCTACATCCTCACCAACCACCACGTGATCGCGGGCGCCGACGCAATCGAAGTGCAGCTCAATGACAGCCGCACCACGCGGGCCCAGGTGATCGGCACCGACCCCGAGACCGATCTCGCCATCCTCAAAATCAGCCTGGAGAGGCTGCCGGTCATCACGCTGGGGAACTCCGACAGTCTGCAGGTCGGCGACCAGGTCCTGGCCATCGGCAACCCCTTTGGCGTCGGCCAGACCGTCACCGGCGGCATCGTCAGCGCCATCGGCCGCAACCAGCTGGGGATCAACACCTTCGAGAATTTCATCCAAACCGACGCCGCCATCAACCCCGGCAACTCCGGTGGCGCGCTGGTGGATGTCAACGGGCATCTGATGGGGATCAACACCGCCATCTACTCGCGCTCGGGCGGCAGCTTGGGCATCGGCTTCGCGATCCCGGTGTCCACCGCCAAGTTGGTGCTCGAGGGCATCGTCAAGGAAGGCGCGGTGCGCCGGGGCTGGATTGGGGTGGAGCCGGCCGACCTGTCCCCCGAACTGGTCGAGACCTTCGGCGTGAAGACCCGCCGGGGGGTGTTGATCACCGGTGTGCTGCAAAACGGGCCCGCTGCTCGTGCGGGCGTGCGTCCCGGTGACGTGATCATCGAGGTCGGCGGCAAACCGGTGGCCAACGTCTCGGAGCTGCTGTCGTCAGTCGCCGCCCTGCGGCCTGGCGCCGCGGCGCAATTCAAGCTGCAACGCAAGGATGCACCGGTGACCGTGACGGTGACCGCCGGCCTGCGTCCGAAGCCGCAGACCGCGCCCCAGCCGCGTCAATAAGCCGCGCGCAGCGAGCGGGGCTCAAGCGTCCGGCGAGGCCGCTTGCTCGGTATCGGCGGGCGCCTGGGTGTGCTTGATGAAGATCTGGGCGGCCCAGATGCCCACTTCGTACAGGATGATCATCGGGATCGCCAGGGCCAGTTGCGAAACCACATCGGGGGGCGTCACGATGGCGGCAACGATGAACGACAGCACGATGAAATAGCTGCGAAAGCCCTTGAGCTTCTCGATGGAGACCACCCCCATGCGGGCTAACACGATCACCACGATAGGCACCTCGAACGCCAGGCCGAAGGCCAGGAACATGGTGAGGACGAAGCTCAGATAGGCCTCGATATCCGGTGCGGCGGTGATGCTCTTGGGCGCGAAACTCTGGATGAAGGCGAAGACCTGGCCGAAGACGAAGAAGTAGCAAAACGCTACGCCCACGAAGAACAGCAAGGTGCTGGAGACCACCAGCGGCATCACCAGCTTCTTCTCGTGGATGTACAAACCCGGGGCCACGAAAGCCCAGACCTGATAGAGCACCACGGGCAGCG
This sequence comes from Pseudomonadota bacterium, assembly GCA_041159245.1. Lineage (GTDB taxonomy): Bacteria > Pseudomonadota > Gammaproteobacteria > Burkholderiales > Burkholderiaceae_C > Ramlibacter. The sequence continues at coordinate 21,061 of JBEAZV010000084.1, read as the reverse complement.
CGATCAGGAAGGCTGCCATCAGCAGGATCTTGAGCGGCACCAGGAAGGGTGAGATCACCGACGTGGCGATCAAGGTGGCCCCCTTGGGCAGCGTGGCCGTGAGCGGCGCGGCCAGGATGTCGTAGAGCGCCCCCGGGCCGGGCCACAGCGCGAGGACGGCGGCGGCCGCCACCACGGCAATCAAGGCCTTGATCAGCCGGTCACGCAACTCCACCAGGTGGGCGACGAAGGGCTGTTCGGTCCCGGCGAGTTCGTCTTCTTTGGAAGGTTCGGCCATCTAGTTGAATTTCTTGGGCCGATAGCGCGCCACGCGGGCCGCACCGGACAGCGCGTGCCTGCGCACGCCATTGCGGGCCTTGTACCAATTGGGCATGGCGCCCTGCTTGATGCGCCACTTCTTACCCGGGTGCTTGTACTCGGGCGGCGTGGGCGGCACCTCCAGGGGTGCGCTGTAGTCAATGGCGGGGGTGTCACCCAGGCTGGCGCCGAGCTCGGCACTGGTGGATTGGATCGAACTCTCGACGTCGCGCGCCGCGGTCTCGACCGTGTCCTTCATCTTGCGAAGTTCGTCCAGCTCCATGGAGCGGTTCACCTCGGCCTTGACGTCGGAGACGTAGCGCTGCGCCTTGCCCAGCAGCGCACCCACGGTGCGGGCCACGCGTGGCAGCTTCTCGGGACCGATGACGATCAACGCCACCGCACCGATCAGCGCGATTTTGGAAATGCCGAGGTCTATCACGGATGGAATGCACCAGCGGACCCACGACGCAGGACCCGGACGCGCCGGGCCGCTTCAGGGTGCGCGTGAGCCGATTCAGGACTTGTTGCGGGCCTCGACGTCGATGGTCGTCTTGTTGTCGCCAGCGGGCTGGGCCAAGGGGGCCTGCTGCGGGGGGGTCGGGGGCGTGGGGGTGGTCGTGGTCGTCGCGGACTCGGCCTGGGCCGAGCCGTCTTTCATGCCGTCCTTGAAGCCCTTGACGGCGCCGCCCAGGTCGGAGCCGATGTTCTTGAGCTTCTTGGTGCCGAAGACCAGCACGATGATCAGCAGCACGATCAGCCAGTGCCAGATGGAAAAGGTACCCATGGATTACTCCTGAATGAATGCGGGGGAACTGCGCGCGATTTTAGACCTGCGGGGGCATGCCCCCTCGCACAGGTAGGGCAGAACTCAGCCCTTGAACCAGGGACGCGGGCCGCCCATGACGTGCAGGTGCAGGTGATGCACCTCCTGCCCGCCCTCGGCCCCGGTGTTGGTGACCACCCGCCAGCCACCTTCGGGGTAGGGGTTGCAGCCTTCCTGCAATGCCAGCTTCGGCACCAGGGTCATCATGTGCCCGAGCAGGGCCTGGTGCTGGGCATCGACCTGGGCCAGCGAGGGGATGTGGGCCTTGGGAATCAGCAGGAAATGCACTGGCGCCCAGGGGTGGATGTCGTGGAACGCGTAGACCTGGTCGTCCTCGTAGACCTTGCGCGAGGGGATTTGGCCCTGAACGATCTTGCAAAAGAGGCAGTGGGGGTCGTGGGTCATGGCAGGACGGGCCCCTGGGGCGGGGCGTCGTGGGCGAACCGCAGCCAACCGCGGATGCACCGGTACAGGTACCACAGGCCCACGATCGCGTGGGCCAAGGCTCCTGGCAGCACAAACAGCATGTACAGCGGCAAGGTGAGCACCAGCCACAGCACGGCCCACCAGAAGGTGGCGATCATGTAGCGGTGGTGGGCGATGTAGAGGGGGTCGCGCTCGTCGGCGCGGCGGATGTAGTTGATGATCAGCGCAATCACCGCCAGCGTGCCCAGGCTCAACCAGGCCCCCGTGTGCAGGCCGTACAGCACGTGCATCAGGACGCGATCGCCTTGGGGGCGCGAGCCTGTCGGCAAGGGGTCGAGGACTTCAGGCTCGCTCATAGGGGTCCTGGCGCGGCTGCGGCCTCAGTCCTGCCCCGCCTCGCGCGCCTGGGCCTTTCGAAGGGCCTTTTCCTCCAGCCCAGACAGGCCCTCGCGACGCACGAGTTCGGCCACCACGTCATCGGGCTTGAGGCCGTAATGGGCCAGCGCAATCAGGGTGTGGAACCACAGGTCGGCCACCTCGCCCACGAGCTTGTGCTTGTCGCCCCCATGGTCGATGTCCTTGGCGGCCATGACCACCTCGGTCGCTTCTTCGCCCACCTTTTTCAGGAAGGCGTCGGGCCCCTTGTGCAGGAGGCGCGCCACGTAGCTGCGCTCAGGGTCGCCGCCGTGGGCGGGCTTTCGGCTTTCGATGACGGCGGCCAGGCGAGCCAGGGAGTCCGTGTTGGAGGGAGTGGAGGACATGGCGGTCAGGTGTAGATGGTGCCCGGGTCTTTCAAGACCGGTTCGCAAGATTGCCAGGCTCCGTCCTGCAGGCGCTGGTAGAAGCAGCTGTGGCGGCCGGTGTGGCAGGCGATGCCAGGCTCATGTCCGAGCTGGGTGACGCGCAACAGGATCACGTCGTTGTCGCAGTCCAGGCGAATCTCGTGCACGGTCTGCACATGGCCGGACTCCTCGCCCTTGGCCCAGAGCCTGTTGCGCGAGCGGCTGAAATAGACGGCGCGGCCTTCGCGGGCCGTGCGTTCCAAGGCCTCGCGGTTCATCCAGGCGAACATCAGCACGTCACCGGTGGACGCTTCCTGCGCGATGACGGGGACAAGCCCGCGTTCATCCCATCTGACCTGGTCTAGCCATTGCATGCGGGGGATTGTCGCCGAAGGCATGGCCGCCTTGCCGGGCCGCCGGGTCCGATCAGAGGCGCACCGGGATGCCGCGCGTCTGCATATGCCGCTTGGCTTGTTGCACCGTGTACTCGCCGTAATGGAAGATGCTGGCCGCCAGCACCGCATCGGCACCGCCCTGCTGCACACCGTCGGCCAGGTGATCGAGGTTCCCCACTCCGCCCGAGGCGATGACGGGCACGGCCACCGCGTCGGCCACCGCGCGCGTCAGGGCCAGGTCGAAACCGGACTTGGTGCCGTCACGGTCCATGCTGGTCAGAAGGATCTCGCCGGCGCCGCGGCGGGCCATCTCGGCCGCCCAGGCGACGGCGTCCAGGCCGGTGTTTTTGCGACCGCCGTGGCTGTAGACGTCCCAGCCCGGGCCCTTCGCGGCTTCATCCTCGCCGGTGCGTCGCTTGGCGTCGATGGCCACCACGATGCACTGCGAGCCGTAGCGGTCTGCGGCGTCGGAGATGACCTGCGGGTTGGCGATGGCAGCCGAATTGAAGCTGGTCTTGTCAGCGCCAGCATTGAGCAGACGGCGCACGTCGTCGACGGTGCGCACGCCACCGCCCACGGTGAGCGGGATGAAGACCTGGGAGGCGACCGCCTCGATGATGTGCAGGATCAGATCACGGCCGTCGCTGGTGGCGGTGATGTCCAGGAAGGTGAGTTCGTCGGCGCCCTGCTCGTTGTAGCGGGCGGCGATTTCGACCGGGTCGCCGGCATCACGCAGTTCGACGAAGTTGACGCCCTTGACGACGCGGCCGCCGGTGACGTCCAGGCAGGGAATGATGCGTTTGGCGAGCATGGCGAAAGACTTTCAATGATTCAGGACGCAAACCCGCAATGAGCGCAGACCCCCAAGGCCGGTGGCAGCAGCGGATCCGGCTTCGCCGGGCCGCTGGCGGCGCCCCCTGGAGGGGAAGGCGGCGACACGCAGTGCGCCGCTTCGGGGGTGGGCCATCAGCCGCCTAGTTCGTCGGCCTTGGCTTGCGCAGCGGCGAAATCGAGATCGCCGCTGTAGACGGCGCGGCCGCAGATCACGCCCTCGATCCCCTCGTCCTCGACGGCGCACAGCTTCTCGATGTCGGCCATGTTGGACAGACCGCCCGAAGCGATGACGGGAATGGTGAGCGATTGCGCGAGCTTGACGGTGGCGTCGATGTTGATGCCTGAGAGCATGCCGTCGCGACCGATGTCGGTGTAGATGATGGACTCGACGCCCCAGTCTTCGAACTTCTTGGCCAGGTCGATGACCTCATGGCCGGTGAGCTTGCTCCAGCCGTCGGTGGCGACCTTGCCGTCCTTGGCATCCAAGCCCACGATGATGTGGCCGCCGAAGGCGCTGCATGCGTCCTTGAGAAAGCCGGGGTTCTTGACGGCGGCAGTGCCGATGATCACGTAGCGCAAGCCGCCGTCGATGTATTTTTCAATGGTGTCCAGGTCGCGGATGCCGCCCCCGAGTTGCACCGGGATGTCGTCGCCAACCGCCTTGAGGATGGACTTGATGGCCGAGAAGTTCTGGGGCTTGCCGGCGAAAGCGCCATTGAGGTCCACCAGGTGCAGCCGCCGGGCCCCCTTGTCCAGCCAGGTGCGGGCCATGGCGGCAGGGTCCTCGCTGAAGGTGGTGGCCTGGTCCATGTCACCTTGCTTAAGGCGGACACAGTGCCCGTCTTTCAGGTCAATGGCGGGAATGAGCAGCATGGGGAGAGGCGGAATCAGGGATTCCAGTGCAGGAAGTTGCGGTAAAGGGCCAGGCCGGCGTCTGCGCTTTTCTCGGGGTGGAACTGGGTAGCAAAAATATTATCGCGTGCAACCGCAGCGGTAAAGGACTCCCCATAGTCCGCCTCGCCCACTGTGTGGCGGGCATCTGACGGCCGGGCGTAGTAGCTGTGGACGAAGTAGAACCAGCTGCCGTCGGCGACCCCCGCCCAAACGGGGTGGGGGCGGGACTGGCGCACCCGGTTCCAGCCGATTTGGGGCACCTTGTAGCGGCTGCCGTCGGCCTGGCGCCGCCCCTCCAGCTGGAAACGGACCACCTCCCCGGGGATGAGGCCCAGGGACTCGGTGGCGCCCTCCTCGCTGCGATCGAGCAGCATCTGCATGCCCACGCACACCCCCATGAGCGGTTTGTGCGCTGCGGCATGCATGACGGCCGGATGCATACCCGATTGGCGCAGCTCGCGCATGCAATCGCGCATGGCGCCCTGCCCGGGCAGGACCACACGGTCGGCGGCCATCACCTCCTCGGGGCGGCGGGCCCAGACCACCTCGACCCCGCTGCCCTGGGCCGCATGGAGCACCGCCTGCGTGACCGAGCGCAGGTTGCCCATGCCGTAATCGACGACAGCGACGGTGGTCATCCAAGCGCGGAGATCAGGAGAGGCAAGACGCGCAGGGCGTCACAGGGAGCCCTTGGTGGAGGGGATCACGCCGACCGAACGCGGATCGAGCTCCAGCGCCGCACGCAGGGCACGGGCAAAGGCCTTGAAGATCGTCTCGCACTGATGGTGCGCGTTTTCGCCCCGCAGGTTGTCGATGTGGAGCGTGACGAAGGCGTGGTTCACGAAGCCCTGGAAGAACTCGTAGGCCAGCTGGGTGTCAAAGCCGCCGATCATGCCGCTCTTGAACGGCACATGCATCTCCAGGCCGGGGCGGCCGGAAAAGTCGACCACCACGCGCGAGAGGGCTTCATCCAGCGGCACATAGGCGTGGCCGTAGCGGCGAATGCCTTTCTTGTCGCCGATGGCCTTGAAGACGGCCTGGCCCAGGGTGATGCCGACGTCCTCCACCGTGTGGTGGCCGTCGATGTGCAGGTCGCCCTTGGCATCGATCTCGAGGTCGATCAGGCCGTGGCGAGCGATCTGTTCGAGCATGTGATCGAAGAAGCCGATCCCGGTGGACAGCTTGTGGGCCCCGGTGCCGTCGAGGTTGACGCGCACGCGGATCTGCGTCTCGGCGGTGTTGCGCGTGACATCGGCCTGGCGAGGGGTGGGCGTAGTGGTCATAGGGAGGACTGCAAGGCGGCGAGCATCTGGGCGTTCTCGTCGGCGGTGCCAACGGTCAGGCGCAGGCACTGGGACAGCAAGGGATGCATTTTATAAACGTTCTTGACCAGCACCCCGCGGCGCTTCATGCCGTCAAAGGCGACCTGGGCGTCGGGCACGCGCACCAGGATCATGTTGGCATCGCTGGGCCACACCTTGACGCCGGGCAACTTCGCCAGCGCCTGGACCAGCAGCTCGCGCTGGGCGCGCAGGTCGGCGGCCTGGGCCTGGTAGACGGCGGCGTGCTCCAGGGCAAACAAGGCGGCCTCGGCATTGAGCACGCTGATGTTGTAGGGCGGACGCACCTTGTCGATCTCGGCGATGAGGGCGGCCGGGCCCATCATGTAGCCAATACGCGCGCCGGCCAGGCCGAACTTGGAGAGGGTCCGCATCAACAGCACATGCGGGTGGCGGTCCAGACGGTCGATGTAGCTGCGACTGGAAAAGGGCTGATAGGCCTCGTCGATCACCACCAGGCCCGGCGCTGCCTGCACGATGCGCTCGATGACGGCGTCGTCCCAGAGGTTGGCGGTGGGGTTGTTCGGGTAGGCCAGGTAGACGATGGAGGGCCGGTGCTGCGCGATGGCGGCCAGCATGGCGGCCTCGTCCAGCTCGAAATCGGGCGTGAGATCCACGCCAATGAACTTCAGCCCCTGCAGCTGCGCGCTCATGGCGTACATCACGAAGCCAGGCAAGGGGGCCAGGATGGAGGCCCCGGGCACGTCGCAGGCCATGGCCAGGAGGGCGATCAGTTCGTCGGAGCCGTTTCCCAGCATCAAGGCGCAGCCTGCGGGCAGGCCAGCTTGCTGGGCCAGTGCCGCACGCAGGTCGTCGATGCGGGCGCCAGGGTAGCGGTTCAGGGCCACCTCGCCCAGACGGCGTCCGAGCTCGGCCTGTAGCGCGGGCGCCAGGCGGTGGGGGTTCTCCATCGCGTCGAGCTTGATGAGGCCGGTGGCGTCCTGCACGGCATAGGCGTGCATGGACTGCACGTCCTGGCGGATCAGGCGGGCGAGTTGTTCGGGCAAGGCGCTCATGGCTTGAGCCTCATTTCGGCGGCGCGGGCGTGGGCTTGCAGGCCCTCGCCATGGGCCAGGACGGAGGCGATCTTGCCCAGGGTCTGTGCGCCCTGCTCGCTCACCTCGATCAGGCTGCTGCGTTTCTGGAAGTCGTACACGCCCAGCGGGCTGGAAAAGCGCGCAGTGCTGCTGGTGGGCAGCACATGATTGGGGCCCGCGCAGTAGTCACCCAGCGACTCGCTGGTGTAGGCCCCGAGGAAGATGGCGCCTGCGTGTTTCAGGAGTGGCTCCCAGCGATGCGGATCGGACGAGGCGATCTCCAGATGCTCGGGCGCGATGCGGTTGCTGATGTCGCAGGCTTCCTGCATGGAGCGGGTGTGGATCAGGGCGCCGCGACCGGTCAGGGACTTGGCGATGATTTCCGCCCGCGGCATCTGCGGCAGCAGGCGGTCGATCTCGGTCTGCACCCGCTCGACGTAAGCGGCGTCGGGGCACAGCAGGATGCTCTGGGCGAGTTCGTCGTGTTCGGCCTGGGAGAACAGGTCCATGGCGACCCAGTCGGGCGGCGTGGTGCCATCGGCCAGCACCAGGATCTCGCTGGGGCCGGCGATCATGTCGATCCCCACCTGACCGAAGACACGGCGCTTGGCGCTGGCGACATACGCATTGCCCGGGCCGGTGATCTTGTCCACGCGCGGGATGGACTCGGTGCCGTAGGCCAGCGCCCCGACGGCCTGCGCGCCACCGATCTGGAAGGCGCGGGTGACACCGGCCACATGGGCCGCGGCCAGCACCAGCGGGTTCTTCTCGCCGCGCGGGGTCGGCACGACCATGACGATCTCGGGGACGCCCGCCACGTGGGCCGGGATGGCGTTCATCAGGACCGAAGAGGGATAGGCCGCCTTGCCGCCGGGCACGTAGATGCCCACGCGGTCCAGGGGCGTGACCTTCTGGCCCAGGAGGGTGCCGTCGGCATCGCGGTAGGACCAGCTCTCGCCCGAGGCCTTCTTTTGGGCCTCGTGGTAGGCCCGCACGCGGGCCGCGGCCTGCTGCAGCGCCTCGCGCTGCGCGGCGGGCAGACCCTCGAAGGCGGCGCGCAATTCGGTCTGTGTGAGCTCCAGGTCCTGCATGGACGTGGCGGTCAGATGATCAAAGCGTGCGGTGTACGCCAGGACCGCGGCGTCGCCCTGCTGCCGCACCGCGTCCAGGATCTCGGCCACGCGCGACTCGACCTGCGAATCGGTCTCGGCCGACCAGTGCAGGCGCGCCTGGAAGGCTGCGTCGAAATCGGGCTCGGCGGTAGACAGGCGCAGGGGCTGGGCGGGCGAGGTCATGGCGAAAGCGATCAGGCCTGCGTGGCCCGGGCGAAGGCGTCGATCAGGCGCCGCAGCGGCGCCTGCTTGAGTTTGAGGGAGGCCTGGTTGACGACCAGGCGGGAGCTGATGTCCATGATGCGCTCCACCTCCACCAGCTGGTTGGCCTTGAGGGTGTTGCCGGTGGACACCAGGTCGACGATGGCGTCGGCCAAGCCGGTCAGGGGTGCGAGCTCCATGCTGCCATAGAGCTTGATCAGGTCGACATGCACGCCTTTGGCGGCAAAGAAGTCGCGGGCAATGGACACGTACTTGGTGGCCACACGCAAACGCGCGCCCTGTCGCACGGCGCTGGCGTAATCAAAATCAGCACGCACGGCCACGCTCACGCGGCACTTGGCGATGCCCAGGTCCAAGGGGGTGTAAAGCCCCTGGCTGCCATGCTCGATCAGCGTGTCCTTGCCCGTCACGCCCAGATCGGCACCACCGTACTGCACGTAGGTGGGCACGTCGGAGGCGCGCACCAGCACCACGCGCACATCGGGCTGGTTGGTGGCCAGGATTAGCTTGCGGGATTTCTCGGGATCTTCGAGCACCTCGATACCCGCGGCGCGCAGCAGCGGCAGGGTCTCGTCAAAGATGCGGCCCTTGGACAGGGCGAGAGTCAAAGCGTTCATGGGTTCAAGTATGGCCGGATGCAGAATCCCTCGCCCTGGCACGACCCGCAGGCGCGGGCCAGCGCGGAACCGGCTCTGCTGGGCCGCTGGTGGCGCCCCCTGGAGGGGGAGGCGCCGAAGGCGCTTCGGGGGGAGTTCATTTCACCCGTTCGATGTCGGCCCCCACACCGCGCAGTTTTTCTTCCATGCGGTCGTAGCCCCGGTCCAGATGGTAGATGCGATCCACCGTGGTCTCGCCCTCGGCGACCAGGCCCGCAATCACCAGGCTGGCCGACGCGCGCAGGTCGGTGGCCATGACGGTGGCGCCCGAGAGGCGCTCGACGCCCTCGATCAGGGCCGATTTGCCATCGACCTGGATCTTGGCGCCCAAACGTACGAGCTCGTTGACGTGCATGAAGCGGTTCTCGAAGATGGTCTCGGTGACCAGCGAGGAGCCGTTGCCAATCACATTGAGCACCATGAACTGGGCTTGCATGTCGGTGGGAAAGCCCGGGTATTCGGTAGTGCGAAAACTCTGGGCAGACAGCCGGCCCTGCGAGCGCACCCGAATGCCACCGTCCACCGCCTCGACGGTGGCACCAGCCTCGCGCAGCTTGTCGATCACGGCCACCAGGTGATCGGCACGCCCATGGCGCAGGATCACCTCGCCACCGGCCGCGGCCACAGCACACAGAAAGGTGCCGGCCTCGATGCGATCGGCCACCACCTGGTGCGTACATCCGTACAGGCGCTCCACGCCCTGGACGCGGATGCGGCTGGTGCCGTGCCCTTCGATCTGCGCGCCCATCGCGATCAGCATTTCGGCCAGGTCGCCGATCTCGGGTTCCATGGCGGCGTTTTCCAGCACCGTCTCGCCCTCGGCCAGGGCGGCGGCCATGAGGAAGTTCTCGGTGCCAGTGACGGTGACCATGTCGGTGCGGATGCTGGCCCCCCGCAGGCGACGGCGACCCGCCGGTAGCGAAGCGATCATGTAGCCGTGCTCGACATCGATCACGGCGCCCATTTGCTGCAGGCCCTTGATATGTTGGTCGACGGGGCGCGAGCCGATGGCGCAGCCTCCGGGCAGGGACACGGTGGCCCGACCGAAACGCGCCAGCAGCGGGCCCAGGGCCAGCACCGAGGCGCGCATGGTCTTGACCAGGTCATAGGGAGCCTCGGGCTTGTCCAGGGTGCCGGCGTTGAGGACCACGCGGTCGCCCTCGCGCTGCACGGACACGCCCATGTTCTGGACCAGCTTGACCATGGTGGCCACGTCCTGCAAACGCGGGACGTTCTCCATCGTCACCGGTTCGTCGGTCAGGAGGGCAGCGCACAGTTCGGGCAGGGCGGCGTTCTTGGCGCCGGAAATCCGGACCTCGCCCTGGAGCTGGCGGCCCCCGCGAATCAAAAGCTTGTCCATTGAAAAAAAGTCAGGCGCGGGGGGAAGACGCCGCCCATTCGGCCGGCGTCAGGGTCTTCATCGAGAGGGCATGGACCTCGTCGGTGTGTATTTTCGCACCCAGCGTGGCGTAGACCCGCTGGTGTCGCTGGATGGGGCGCTTGCCCTCGAATTCGGCGGACACGACCACGGCCGACCAATGACGGCCATCGCCCTCGACTTCGAGATGCTCGCAAGGCAGTCCGGCGGCGATGAGGGCGCGCAGTTGTTCGGCGGTCATGTCAATGTCTCAGGCGCTTCGGGGGTGGGCGTTCATCCTCGGATCTTGTAGCCGATACGAAGCAGGTGCACGGCCACCCCGCTCACTCCGAGGGCGGCGACGGCGACGACGGACAGGCTGAACCAGGGCGAGACATCGCTGACCCCAAAGAAGCCGTGACGAAAGCCGTCGATCATGTAGAAGAACGGGTTGAGGTGACTCACCTGCTGCCAGAAACCGGGCAAGGAGTGGATGGAATAGAACACGCCCGAGAGAAAGGTCATGGGCATGATCACGAAGTTCTGAAAGGCCGCCATCTGGTCGAACTTCTCGGCCCACAGGCCGGCGATCAGGCCCAGCGCGCCCAGCATGCCGGCTCCTAGCACCGCGAACACCAGGATCCACAGAGGCTGCGCGAATTGGGGGGTGACAAACAACGAGGTGATCAGCAGCACCCCGCCGCCCACGCACAGCCCGCGAGCGATCGACGAGCCCACGTAGGCAAAGAACCAGGCCCAGTGCGACAAGGGCGTGAGCAGCACGAAGACCAGGTTGCCCATGATCTTGCTCTGGATCAGGGACGAGGAGCTGTTCGCGAAAGCGTTCTGCAGCACCGACATCATCACCAGCCCGGGAATCAGGAAGGCGGTGTACTCGATGCGGTCATAGACCTTGACATGACCTTCGAGCACGTGGCCGAAGATCAGGAGATAGAGCAAGGCGGTAAGGACGGGCGCGGCCACAGTCTGGAAACCGACCTTCCAGAACCGCAGGACTTCCTTGTAAAGCAGGGTCTGCCAACCGCTCATGACGCCTGCGCCTCGGTCGTGGCCCGCGGGGAGCCACCCGCGGCCTGGCCCTTGCCAGCCATCACCTCCAGGAACACGTCCTCGAGGTCGGCCTTGCGGATCTCCACATCGTCGGCCTGCAGACCCGCTTCGCGCAGAGCGGCCAGGTGGCTCTCGATCTCGCGGGCATCGTGCGCGGGCAGTTGCACGATGCGGCCGGTGACGCGCGCGCGCGACGCCAGCGCCGGGGGCAGCCGGTGGCCATCGGTCTTGAACCGCAGCACGTTGCTGGATGCCGCGCGCAGCAGGTCGCTGGTGCGCTCCAGGGCCACCACCTTGCCGGACTTGAGCATGGCAATGCGGCCGCACAGGGCCTCGGCCTCTTCCAGGTAGTGAGTGGTGAGCAGCACGGTGTGGCCTTCGCGATTGAGCTTCGCGATGAACTGCCACAGGGTCTGGCGCAACTCCACGTCGACCCCGGCGGTGGGTTCGTCCAGCACGATGACTGGCGGCTTGTGCACCAGAGCCTGGGCCACCAGAACGCGGCGCTTCATGCCACCCGAGAGCTGGCGCATATTGGATTTGGCTTTGTCGGCCAGGCCCAGGCTCTCCAGGAGTTCGTCGATCCAGGCCTCGTTACCGCGGATGCCGAAATAGCCGGATTGAATGCGCAAGGCCTCGCGGACGCTGAAGAAAGGGTCGAAGACCAGCTCCTGGGGCACGATGCCCAGGCGTCGGCGCGCCTGCGCGTAATCGGCCTGCACGTCATGACCATGGACCGTGACGCGACCCTGGCTGGCGCGCACCAGGCCGGCCAGGATGCTGATGAGGGTGGTCTTGCCCGCGCCGTTAGGACCCAGAAGGCCAAAGAACTCGCCGTCTTCGATGTCCAGGCTCACGCCGTCTAGCGCCTGGAAATCGCCGCGGGCGCCGAGGTAGGTCTTGGAGACCGATTGGAAGGATATGGCGGGCATGGGAACCCGCCATTTTAGGCGGTGGCCGACTCCTGGTCGGGTAGCAGGGCGTCCACGCCGTAGAGAGTGGCCAGGGCGCGCAGGCGGGGGGGCATGCCGGTGACACAGAAGGTCATGCCCAGCGCCAGGGCTTCGCGGCGCCCATCGAGCAGTACCGCCAGCGCCGAGGAGTCAAAGCGCTCCAGTGCGCTGGCGTCCACCATGGCCCGTTGCTCGCCGCCCGCACGCAGGCCACTGGCCAGCATGCGGGCGCAACCCGCCGCTTCGGAGTGGGTCAGAGCTTCGGGCAGCGCCAGGCGGGCCATGAGGGACCTTCAGTTGCGCCCGCGGGCGACATTGGCGCGATTGCGCTCGGTCAGGGTGGCGATCAGGCCATCGATGCCCTTGGCGTTGATCTCCTGCGCGAACTGACTGCGGTAGGTTTCGACCAACCACACACCCAGGACATTGAGGTTGAAGATTTTCCAGCCAGCCCCTTCGCCCGGGGTCTTCTCGAGGCGGTAATCGAGCTGGATCGGATCGCCGCGGCCACGGATTTCGGTGCGCACCAGCACCTCGGTATCCTCGGGCGAGGCGCGCAGCGGGCGCACGACGATGGTCTCGTCACTTACCTGCACCAGCGCGCCGGAATAGGTGCGCACCAGCAGGGTCTTGAATTCATCCTGCAGGCGCTTGCGCTGCTCGGGGGTGGCTTGGCGCCAGGCCGGGCCCACTGCCTGCGCGGTCATGCGCTGGAAGTTGACGTTGGGCATGATGCGCGCATCGACCAGAGCGATGACGCGATTGATATCGCCCGTGCGCAAAGCCGGGTCGGCCTTGATGGCGGACAGGGTCTGCTCCGAGAGGCGGCGTATCAGTGCGTCGGGAGCCTCGGGATTGGCATGGGCCGCGGGCGACAGCGCGGCGCACAGCCCCGCCACGGACAGAACAGCGGCCCAGTGGCCCAGGAGTCGTCGTTTCATCATCAGTCGTCTTTCGTTTGCGGCGGCCTGGACGCCTCGCCGTCGAAGATTTCGGCTTGGCGGCGCTGCAGATAGGCGTCACGCAGGAAGGTGTAGCGGTCCAGGGAGACCTCGTCAACCAGGCGTCCGGCGCGCAGGTAGGTGGCCCGTGTGTCCACGACACGCAGGACGTACAGGCCGGTTCGGGCACCCTCCGGATCGACCTCGCGCACGAGGTCGGCGCGTCGGTCCACCAGGAAACCGGACGCATCGCGCAGGGTAGAGGGCCCCAGCAAGGGCAGCACCAGGTAGGGTCCCGAGGACACTCCCCAATAGCCCAGGGTTTGACCGAAGTCCTCGCGGTGCCGCTCCAGGCCAGCCTCGGTGGCGATGTCCAGGATGCCGTAGAAGCCGAAGACCGTGTTGATGCTCACTCGCATCAGACTCTCCACTGCGTCCGGGAACTTGAACTGCAACAGGCTGTTGGCCATGGACCAGACATCGCCCAGGTTGGAGAACACATTGCCCACGGCCTTGCGCGCGGGGTAAGGCACGTTTTCCTGGTAAGCAGTTGCCACCGGCTTCACGATGGCCGTGTCGAGTTCGTCGTTGAACTTCAGCACGCCGCGGTTGAAGGGCTCGAAGGGGTCGCGCCGGTCAGGCCCGGTGGCGCACCCCGAGAGCGTGGCCACAAGCAGCACCGGCAGCAGCAGGCGGCGCACGAGGGAAGGATGGTCAGGGCGCTTCATTTGCGAGCGGCTGCGGGCTTGGCGGCGGTGCCGCCGTCCTCCGCCTTGCTGTATAGGAACTGGCTGATCAGATTCTCCAGCACTACGGCCGACTGGGTGCTGGAAATAGTGTCGCCCTGTTTCAGGTTCTGGTCGCCGGCGCCGGCCTCGATGCCGATGTACTGCTCGCCCAGCAGGCCACTGGTGAGGATCTTGAGCGAGCTGTCCTTGGGGAAAGCGTACTGCGACTGCAGGGCCAGCGTGACGCGAGCCTGGAAGCTCTTGTCGTCGAAGGTGATGGATTCCACTCGCCCGACCACCACGCCCGCGCCCTTGACCGCCGCGCGTGGCTTGAGCCCGCCGATGTTGTCGAACTTCGCCACCACCTGGTAGGTGGGCTGGAAGTTCAAGGACAAGAGGTTGGCCGATTGCAGGGCCAGGAACAGGACGGCCAGCGCGCCCAGGAGCACGAACAGACCCACCCACACATCATTCTTTGACTTTTCCATATTCAAACCCTCGTCATGGACACACCGCACCCGTTCGAGTGGCCGCCGCGAAACCGGCTCCGCCGGGCCGCTGGCGACGCCCCCAGGGGGGAGGCGGCCGAAGGCCGCTTCAGGGGGGAATTCTTCATATGCTGAACATCAAGGCAGTGAGAACGAAGTCCAGCGCGAGCACGGCGAGCGATGCCACCACCACCGTGCGCGTCGTCGCGCGCGACACGCCTTCGGGCGTGGGCTGAGCCTCGAAGCCCTGGAACAGGGCGATGAAGGTGACCGTGATGCCAAACACCAGGCTCTTGACGATGCCGTTGCCTACGTCCTTCCAGACATCGACGCCGCCCTGCATCTGGCTCCAGAAGGCACCGGGGTCAACGCCGATCATCAGGACGCCCACCACGTAGCCGCCCAGGATACCGACGGCACTGAAGACAGCGGCCAGCAGGGGCATGGCGATCAGGCCACCCCAAAAGCGCGGCGCCAGGATGCGGTGCACCGGGTCGACGGCCATCATCTCCATCGCCGAAAGCTGCTCGCCGGCCTTCATCAGGCCAATTTCAGCCGTGAGGGAGGTGCCCGCGCGGCCCGCGAACAGCAAGGCGGTGATCACCGGCCCGAGCTCTCGCACCAGGCTCAGTGCCACCAGCAGTCCCAGGGCCTCGGAGGAGCCATAGCGTTGCAGGGTGTAGTACCCCTGCAGGCCCAGCACGAAACCGACAAATAGGCCCGACACGCCGATGATGGCCAGCGAGTAGTTACCCAGGAAATGCACCTGGTCGCGCACCAGCGAGAAGCGCCGCAGCGTGGGGCCGGCTAGCTGCAGCAGGCGGGCAAACAGGCGCGCGCCACGACCAACATCGGCCAGTTGGGCGCGTGTGGCCAGGCCCAGGCGCGCCAGCAGACGGCCGCTCATGACCGCAACCCCGCGCTGAAATCCTGGTCCACGCTGGGACCGGGGTAATGGAAATGCACCGGTCCCTCGGGACGGGCATGCACGAACTGATCGACCAGCGGGTCATTGCTGGCCATGACCTCGGCAGGCGTGCCCTGCGCCGCGATGCGGCCGTTGGCCAGGATGATGACCTGGTCGGCGATGCGGAAGGTTTCTTCCAGGTCGTGCGAGACGACGATGCTGGTGATGCCCAGGGTGTCGTTCAGGCGCCGTATCAGCTGCGCCGAGGTGCCCAGAGAGATCGGATCCAAACCCGCGAAGGGCTCGTCGTACATGATCAATTCCGGATCGAGGGCGATGGCGCGGGCCAGGGCGACGCGGCGGGCCATGCCACCCGAGATCTGCGAAGGCATCAGGTCGCGCGCGCCACGCAGACCGACCGCATTGAGCTTCATCAGCACGATGTCGCGCACCAGGGGCTCGGGCAAGGCGGTGTGTTCGCGCAGCGGAAAGGCCACGTTGTCGAACACGGAGAGATCGGTGAACAGCGCGCCGAATTGGAACAGCATCCCCATGCGACGGCGCGCGGCGTACAGGCCTGCGCGGTCCAAGGCGCCCACGTCGTGGCCGTCGAACAGCATCTGGCCCGCCTGGGCGCGCACCTGCCCGCCCACCAGGCGCAAGACGGTGGTCTTGCCGCCGCCGGAGGCCCCCATGAGGGCGGTGACCTTGCCGCGAGGCACAGTGAAACTCACCCCATCGAGGATGGGGCGATCACCGTAGCCGAAACGCAGGTTTCGGCATTCCACCAGCGGGGATGCTTGGTCGTAGGACATGAAGTCGCAGGGTAAAGAAAAAGGCCGGTGTCCGCCCGGCCTGACGCTAGGGTTAACCCGATGATACGTGCCCCCGGGCTGATACCTCCAAAAGAGTGGAAAAGGGCGACCTAGGGGCCTGCGCCGTGCCCCCTTCGCTTTAGCGCGGGAGGTCGCTGAATCCCATGAGGAATTCGTCGACCGCGCGGGCCACCTGGCGGCCTTCGCGGATCGCCCAGACCACCAGAGACTGGCCCCGGCGCATATCGCCGGCAGCGAACACCTTGGGCACATTGGTGGCGTAGCCGCCGGTGAAGTCGGTGGTGGCGCGGGCATTGCCACGCGCGTCCTTATCCACGCCGAAGGCGTCCAGGATGCTGCCCACCGGGCTCACGAAGCCCATGGCCAGGAGCACCAGGTCGGCCTTCATAACCTGCTCGGAGCCGGGAATTTCGACCATCTTGCCGTCCTTCCACTCCACGCGTACGGTCTTGAGACCAGTGACTTTGCCCTTCTCGCCCATGAATTCCTTGGTGGCGATGGCGAACTCGCGCTCGCAGCCCTCTTCATGCGAGGAGGAGGTGCGCAGCTTGTACGGCCAGTAGGGCCAGGTCAGGGGCCTGTTTTCTTCTTCGGGAGGCTGGGCCATCAGCTCAAACTGGGTCACGCTGACCGCGCCATGGCGGTTGCTGGTGCCCACGCAGTCGCTACCCGTGTCGCCGCCGCCGATCACGATGACGTGCTTGCCGTCGGCGCGCAGCTGGCCCTTGAGCTTGTCGCCGGCGTTGACCTTGTTCTGCTGGGGCAGGAACTCCATCGCGAAGTGGATGCCCTCCAGGTCACGACCCGTCACCGGCAGGTCGCGCGATTGCTCGGCGCCGCCGGTCAGGACCACGGCGTCGAAGTCCTTCTGCAGCTGCTCGGGGGTGAGGGTTTCCTTGGCCCAGTTGGTGACCTTGGAGTCGGCTGGCAGCTTGCCGATCATCACGCCGGTGCGCACCGTCACGCCCTCGGCCACCATCTGCTCGACGCGGCGGTCGATGTGGTGCTTCTCCATCTTGAAGTCGGGGATGCCGTAGCGAAGCAGGCCGCCCACGCGATCGTTCTTCTCGAACAGCGTCACGTCATGACCTGCACGGGCCAGTTGCTGCGCGGCGGCCATGCCGGCGGGGCCGGAGCCGACCACCGCCACCTTCTTCCCCGTCTTGATCTTGGCGGGGCGCGGCTGCACCCACCCGTGCTCCCAGGCGCGGTCGATGATGGCGTGCTCGATGGACTTGATGCCCACCGCGTCATCGTTCACGTTCAGAGTGCAGGCGGCCTCGCAGGGCGCGGGGCAGATACGACCCGTGAACTCGGGGAAGTTGTTGGTCGAGTCCAGCACCGCGAACGCGTTCTGCCAATCCTGGCGGTACACGAGGTCGTTGAAGTCCGGAATGATGTTGTTGACGGGGCAGCCGCTGTTGCAAAACGGCGTGCCGCAGTCCATGCAGCGGGCGCCCTGCTTCTTGGCCTGTTCGTCATCGAGGCCGATGACGAATTCCTTGTAGTGCTTCACGCGCTCGGGCACGGGCTTGTAGCCCTCTTCGAGTCGCTCGAATTCCATGAAGCCGGTGATTTTTCCCATGCTCTTACTCCGTATTTCTCGAACGTTCTTCAGTTCCTACCCGGGCCACCGCGGAACCGGCTTTGCCGGGCCGCCAGTGGCGCCCCCTGAGGGGGAGGCGCCGAGGGCGCTTCGGGGGTGAATCTCATGCCGCCGCGACGGCGGCCTGGGTGGTGTTGCCCGACGCCTCAACTTCGCGCTGGTGCATTTCAGCCAATGCGCGCTTGTACTCGTTGGGGAAGACCTTCACGAACTTGCTGCGCGCGGTGTCCCAGTGGTCCAGGAGCTCGCGCGCGCGCTTGCTGCCGGTCCATCGGTTGTGGTCCTCCAGCAGGCGTTTGAGCATGGGCTCGTCGGCCTGGTCGCCGTGCAGGCGGGTCTTGGCGCTGGCGGCTTTCTGTTCGGCCGCGGGCAGCACCTTCTCCAGCGACACCATGGCGGTGTTGCAGCGCGCGGCGAACTGGCCGTCCTCGTCGTAGACAAAGGCCACGCCGCCAGACATGCCCGCCGCGAAGTTGCGGCCGGTCTTGCCCAGGACGACGACGGTGCCGCCAGTCATGTACTCGCAGCCGTGGTCGCCCGTGCCCTCCACCACCGTGGTGGCGCCCGAGAGACGCACCGCGAAGCGCTCGCCCGCGACGCCGCTGAAGAAGGCCTCACCGGTGGTCGCGCCATAGAGCGCGGTGTTGCCGATGATGATGTTCTTCGTGGCTTCGCCTCGGAAGTCGATGCTCGGACGCACGACGATGCGGCCGCCCGAGAGGCCTTTGCCGGTGTAGTCGTTGGCGTCGCCAATGAGGTAGAGCGTGATGCCGCTGGTGAGGAAGGCGCCAAAGGACTGGCCACCGGTGCCCTCGAGCTGGATGCGGATGGTGTCGTCGGGCAGGCCGGTGGGGTGTACCTTGGTGACCGCACCGGACAACATGGCACCGACCGATCGGTTCACGTTCATGGCCTTTTCCATGAACTGCACCTTCTCGCCCTTCTCGATGGCCGCTTTCGACTTCTCGATCAGGATGCGGTCCAGGCTCTTTTCCAGGCCGTGCTCCTGGTCGGCCACGTGGTAGCGCGGCACGTCGTCGGGCACCACTGGGCGGGCCAGCAGGCGGGAGAAGTCCAGGCCGCGCGCCTTCCAGTGGGCGATGCCCTGCTTCATGTCCAGCAGATCGGAGCGACCCACCAGGTCATCGAACTTGCGGATGCCCAGTTGCGCCATGATCTGGCGCACTTCTTCGGCGACGAAGAAGAAGTAGTTGACGACATGCTCGGGCTTGCCCGCGAACTTGGCGCGCAGCACCGGGTCCTGGGTGGCTACGCCCACCGGGCAGGTGTTCAGGTGGCACTTGCGCATCATGATGCAGCCCTCGACCACCAGCGGTGCGGTGGCAAAGCCGAATTCGTCAGCACCGAGCAGCGCGCCGATGGCGACGTCGCGGCCTGTTTTCATCTGGCCGTCGGTCTGCACGCGGATACGACCTCGCAGGCGGTTCAACACCAGGGTCTGCTGGGTTTCAGCCAGGCCAATCTCCCAGGGCGAACCGGCGTGCTTGATCGACGACCAGGGCGAAGCACCCGTGCCGCCATCGTGGCCCGCGATCACCACATGGTCGGCCTTGCACTTGGCCACGCCGGCGGCGATGGTGCCTACGCCCACCTCGGACACCAACTTGACGCTGATGGAGGCATGCGGCGCCACGTTCTTCAGGTCGTGAATCAGCTGCGCGAGGTCTTCGATGGAGTAGATGTCATGGTGCGGCGGCGGCGAGATCAGGCCCACGCCGGGCACTGAATAACGCAGCTTGCCGATGTACTGCGACACCTTGCCACCGGGCAGCTGACCGCCCTCACCGGGCTTGGCGCCCTGGGCCATCTTGATCTGGATCTGGTCGGAGGACGACAGGTATTCCGCCGTCACGCCAAAGCGACCCGAGGCCACCTGCTTGATCTTGGAGCGCAGCGAGTCGCCCGCCTGCAGCGGCAGATCGACTTCGACCACATCACGGCCGACGACGCTGGCCAGGGTGTCGCCCTGCTTGATCGGGATGCCCTTGAGTTCGTTGCGGTAACGCGCGGGGTCCTCGCCGCCTTCGCCGGTATTGCTCTTGCCGCCGATGCGGTTCATGGCAATGGCCAGCGTGGCATGGGCTTCGGTGGAGATCGAACCGAGGGACATCGCGCCGGTGGCAAAGCGCTTGACGATCTCCTTGGCCGGCTCCACCTCGTCGATGGAAATCGCCTTGGCCGGATCGACCTTGAACTCGAACAGGCCGCGCAGCGTCATGTGGCGGCGGCTCTGGTCGTTGATCAACTGGGCATATTCCTTGTAGGTGTTCCAGTTGTTGGCGCGAGTGGAGTGCTGCAGCTTGGCGATCGCGTCGGGCGACCACATGTGCTCCTCGCCGCGCACGCGCCAGGCGTATTCGCCGCCGGCGTCCAGCATGTTCGCGAGCACCGGGTCGCTGCCGAAGGCGGCCTTGTGCATGCGGATCGCTTCTTCCGCGATCTCGAACACACCGATGCCCCCCACCCGGCTAGCAGTGCCGGTGAAGTACTGGGCCACCGTTTCGTCGTTCAGGCCGATGGCCTCGAACAACTGCGCACCGCAGTACGACATATAGGTGCTCACGCCCATCTTGGACATGATCTTGGACAGGCCCTTGCCGATCGCCTTGACGTAGTTGTAGACCGCCTTCTCGGCGGAGAGGTCGCCCGGCAGGTCCTTGTGAATCGCGGCCAGGGTTTCCATCGCGAGGTAGGGGTGCACGGCCTCGGCGCCGTAACCGGCCAGCACACCGAAGTGATGCACTTCACGCGCGGAGCCGGTCTCCACCACCAGGCCGGCGGTAGTGCGCAGGCCCTCACGCACCAGGTGCTGGTGGACGGAGGACAGCGCCAGCAGCGCGGGGATCGCCACCTGGGTGGACGATACGGCGCGGTCGCTGATGATCAGGATGTTCTTGCCACTTTTGATCGCATCGACTGCCTCGGCGTTGAGCGAAGCGAGTTTGGCCTCCACGCCCTCGCGGCCCCAAGCCAGCGGGTAGGTGATGTCCAGCGTGTAGCTGCGGAACTTGCCCTGGGTGACGTTCTCGATGTCACGCAGCTTGGCCATGTCGGCGAAGTCCAGAATCGGCTGGCTCACCTCCAGGCGCATCGGCGGGTTGACCTGGTTGATGTCCAGCAGGTTCGGCTTGGGGCCGATGAAGGACACCAGCGACATCACGATGGCCTCGCGGATCGGGTCGATCGGCGGGTTGGTCACCTGCGCGAACAACTGCTTGAAGTAGTTGTACAGCGGCTTGTTCTTGTCGGACAGCACGGCCAGCGGGCTGTCGTTGCCCATGGAGCCGATGCCTTCTTCGCCGGCCTGCGCCATGGGCGACATCAGGAACTTG
>JBEAZV010000083.1:0-8104 GCA_041159245.1 Pseudomonadota bacterium | reverse complement strand
CACCAGCGCTGCGTCCATGCGCGCGGGCGCGAACAGCCCAAACCACGCGCTTGACTCGTACCCGGGCAGCACCTGCGCAATCGCCGGCACTTCCGGCCACTGCGCAATGCGCTGCCTGCTGGTCACCCCCAGGGCCTTCAGTCGCCCGCTGCGGACATGGGGTACGGTATTGACCAGCGGCGCGAACATCAGGTCCACCTGGCCCGCGATCACGTCCTGCACCGCCGGGGCTGTCCCGCGGTACGGGATATTCACAATATAGAGCCCTGCCTGCATCTTGAACAGGTCTCCCGCCAGATGCAGCGAAGAGCCCACACCCCCGATCGCGAAATTGAGCTTGCCCGGTCGGCTACGCGCGTACGCGATCAGCTCCCGCAGGTCTCTCGCGGGCACTGAGGGATGCGCCACCAGCACCGACGGCTGCGTGGCAACGCAGGTGAGCGCGGTGAAGTCCTTCACCGGATCGAAAGGCAAGGACGGATACAGCGATGCGTTGATCGCGTGGCTGGTGTAACTCATAAGGAGCGTGTTGCCATCGGGCGCCGCCTTGGCCACCGTCTCCGCAGCCAGGTTGCCACCGGCGCCAGCGCGGTTCTCGACGATCACCTGGCGACCCAGCAGGCGCCCCATCTCGACGCCCACGGCGCGTGCCAGGGTGTCGGTGGATCCGCCCGCCGAGGCACCGACCAGAATGCGGATCGGGACGCCGGTTGCCGACGCGCCCTGAGCCCAGGCCGCTGGTGCCAACGCGGCGCCGCCTAGCCACGCCACGCCCCGTACCAGACAGCGCCGGCGTGTCGGGGGCAAAGCGCTCACCCGCCTGGACTGCGCCGACGCGCCGTCACCTCAATCTCCACTTTCGCCCCATCTACCGCGAGCGGGCAGCAGACCGTGGTGTTCGTGGGACGGGCGTGACCCAGGCGGCGTTTGACCACCTCGCTCACCGCCACCACGTCGGCGCGATCGGGCACGTACACCCGCACGCGCACCACATCGGCCAGGCGCGCGGGCACCTGGGCCAGGGCAGCCTCGATGGTGTCCAGCGCCTGTTCGGCCTGGGCCTGCGCGGACTCGGGCATCTGCATCGTGGTGAAGTTCACGCCCACGGTGCCCGAGACGAATACCCATTCGCCATCGACCACCGCGCGCGAATAGCCGGCCAGTTCTTCCCAGGGCGAGCCACTGGAGATGAACCGCCGGCCGTTCGTGTCGCCCATGGCGCTCACTGCAGCTGGTAGCCGGAGTCGCGAATCACCGGCGCCCAGTGGGTCGTCGCCGACGTGATCCAGTCTGCGGTCTGCTCGGGTGTTGCGTAGGAGACCTCGTTGCCCAGCTTGGACAGGCGCTCCACGACATCGGGCATGCGCAGCACCGTGGCAACCGCACGGGTGAAGCGGTCGACGAAGGGACGCGGCATGCCCTTGGGCCCGACGAAGGCCAGCCAGGGATTCTTGTCCACGCCCTTGAGTCCCAGCTCCTGGAAGGTGGGCACATCCGGTGCGACCTTGCTGCGGGTGGTGCCGGAGATGGCCAGCACGTTGATGCGACCCGCGCGGTGGTGCTCGATGTACTCGGTGAGGGAGCTCACACCGGCGGGCACCTGGCCAGCCAGCAGGTCCTGCACCAGCGGCGCACCGCCCTTGTACGGCACGACCACCGGGTTGGAAACACCCAGGCCCTTGCCAACGATCAGCGAGGCGAACTGCGGCACGCTACCCGGCGCTGGCACGCCAAAGTTGGCGCGGCTCGGATTGGCCTTGAGCCAGGCACCGAAGTCGTTGAGGTTCTTCACATTGAGCGTGGAAGACACGCCCAGCGCGTTGAAGTAGGTGGCCACGCCCGCCAATGGGGTGAAGTCATTGACCGGGTCGTAGCCCGGAGCCTTGAAGGTCAGGGGAATGATCACCTGCGTGTGATCGATCGTGAGCATGATCGTGGAGCCGTCGGCCGGAGCAGCCTTGAGCTGCTGCGTCGCGATCATGCCGCCAGCACCGCCGCGGTTTTCAACGATGAAGGGCTGGTTCATCACGTCCTTGAGCTTGTCGGCCAGCACACGTGCGACCACGTCGGTGGCGCCACCCGGCGGGAAGCCGACGAAGATCTTGACGGGTCCGTTGTAGTCCTGGGCCAGGGCCGGCGCACCGACCAGGGCCGCCAGCAAGGTGCTGACGATCAGGAAGCGTTTCTTCAGTTGCATGGCTTTCTCCTCTTTGAGTGATGGCACTTACACGGATACCTGCGCAAACCGAGGATCGCGCCAGCGCTCCTCGGCCAGAATCGTCTTGAGCACTGCGACCGCGTCCCACAGCTCGGCGTGGGTCAGCGTGAGGGCGGACATCCCGAAGCGGATCACGTCGGGCGCGCGGAAGGACCCTACCACGCCGTCGGCCAGCAGCGCTTCGCACACCGGCCCGCCACCCGGGCAGCTAAAGGCCACATGGCCGCCGCGCGCATCGTACGAAGCCGGCGACACCAGCTTCACGCCCAGCGGACCGCACTGCTCCTGCAAGAGCGTGCACAGCGTCTCCGAAAGCGATCGGTGCTTCCAAGCCAGGTCCTTCGGATCGACCTGCGCCCAGACAGTGGCGGCAGTCTCCATCACCGCATTCTGCAGCACGGTCATGGTGCCGCTCACCAGGGACAACATGCCCGGGGCGGGCTGGTAGTCCACACGAAAGTTCATACGGTCCGCATGCCCCAGCCACCCCGGGAGCGCAGGCCAGGCGCGATCCTGCAGCTCGCGGCGGATGTAGGCCAGGGCCGCAGCGCCCGGGCCGCCGCACAGATACTTGTAGCCACACACCACCGCGAACTGCGCGCCGCTGGCGTTCAGATCGACAGGCACCGCGCCCGCGGTGTGCGAGAGGTCCCACACCACACGTACGCCGGCGGCGTGGGCCTGCGCGTTGACGGCGGCCATGTCCCAGCGGAAGGCGCTGCGGTAGTCGGCATGCGAGAGCACCACCAGTGCAGCGCGGTCGTCCAGCAGTGCCGGCAGTTCGGCGGGATCGTCGAAGGGGCACAGCTCCCAGCGGCCCGCGCCGTGGTGCACCAGTCCCTGCACCACATGGCAGTCGGTGGGAAAGCCCTCACGCTCATAGACAATGCGGCGCCGACGCGGTTCGCCGGCTACCAGCGACAGCGCATAGAAGGCCAGTTTGTGCAGATTCAGCGAGGTGTTGTCGACCGCGATCACTTCATCGGGATGCGCACC
This sequence comes from Pseudomonadota bacterium, assembly GCA_041159245.1. Classification (GTDB taxonomy): domain Bacteria; phylum Pseudomonadota; class Gammaproteobacteria; order Burkholderiales; family Burkholderiaceae_C; genus Ramlibacter. The sequence continues at coordinate 4,890 of JBEAZV010000083.1, read as the reverse complement.
GATCACGCGTGCATAGGCGGCACCTATTCGCTGCGGTGCATCGAGCCAATCGGCCACCGTCCAGGCGTGGCGGCGATGCGCCGACCACTCGTCATACAGCGCGCGGCGCATGCGTTCGCCCGCGGTCTTGGGCAGCGCGCCCATGGAATTGGCATCGAGAAAGATGGTGCCCGCCGGCGGCGGCTCGAAGGCCTCACGCACGAGGGCCAAGGGGTCGCGGGCGTCCAGGGCCTGGCAGTCGGCGCGGGTGATCATGTCGAACTCCGGGTAGTGAGGCCATTGCGCAGGTCGGCACCGGCGCGCTCGGCATCGCGTTGCGCCGGCGGGCCAAAGCCGCCACCACCGGGTAGGTCTACCCGCAGGCGCGCTCCGGCGGGCACTGGGATCGCCCCCTTGCCATGGAAAGCGTGGCGCGTGCCATCGGCGTGCTCCACCTCGACTTGCCCCGGCGCGCCGGGCAGGCCGCCCTGGCGTCCACGCGCGGCGTTGTCGCGGCGGTCGAAGGTGGCCGCGGAACATTCGAAAGACGCGGCATCGCGCGCACCGATCACGATGCGCTGCGCCAGCCCGCCACGCCAGCGTCCGTCACCAGCGGAATCAGGCAGGTACTCCTTGTGCCAGAACACCAGCGGCGACTGCGCCTCGGTGATCTCGATCGGGATGCCGCCCACTCCGCTGGGGAAGGCGGTGGTGGACAGACCGTCTTTGGTCGGGCGCGCGCCCGTGCCCCCCACGCCCACACTCATGACATTGAAAGGCGCACCCTGCCGAGTGTCGCGATACATGGCCAAGACCCAGATGCTGCCAGCCGACTCGGCGGGCACCTTGCCGCCCAGCGCCTGCTCCAGGCAGCCGAACATCAGGTCCGGCAGCATCTGGCCGATCACATGGCGTGCGGTCACCGGGCTGGGGCGCAGCGGATGCACGATGCTGCCCTCCGGCGCAAGCACCTCAAAGGGCGCAAGCGAGGCGGCGTTGTTGGGGACATCGGGTGCGATCAGGCACTTCAGGCCGAACACCGAATAGGCATCGGTGTAGCACTTGGGCGAATTGATGCCCCGCGCCGACGCCGACGAGGAGCCCGCGTAATCCACGGTGAGGCGTTCACCCTGCTTGCGCAGCGTGGCCTTGAGGACCACCGGCGCGTCGTAGCCGTCCAGGTCCATCGTCGCTTCCCACTGGCCATCGGGCAGACGCGCAATGGCCTCGCGCGCGGCGCGGCCTGATTCAGTCAGGATGTGGTGGGCCAGCGCGTCGATGCTGTCCAGCGCGAATTCCTCCATCATGTCCAGCAGGCGCCGCGCCCCCACGTCGTTGGAGCTCACGAGCGAGAGGATGTCGCCACGCGCCTCCACCGGATTGCGCGAGTTGGCCTGGATGATGGCCAGCACGTCCTCGTTGAGGGCGCCCGCGCGCACCAGCTTCAAGTGGGGAATGCAGGTGCCTTCCTCGTACACCGAGCCGGCCTCGGCGGAAAAGCCCCGTCCGCCCACATCGATGGTGTGACAGGTGGACGCGAAGATCGCCACCGGCCTGCCCGCGCGGAACACGGGCGTCACCACCACGAAGTCAAAGAGGTGGCCGGTGCCCAGCCAGGGATCATTGGTCACCAGCACATCCCCCGGCACCAGGGACGCCAGCGGGTAGCGGTCCAGGAAGTGGCTCACCGCCACGGCCATGGTGTTGACGTGACCGGGCGTGCCGGTGACGGCTTGGGCCAGCATGCGACCGTGCGTGTCGTAGACACCGGCCGACAGGTCGCCCGCCTCGCGCGCCACGGAACCGAAGGCGGTACGCAGCAGGGCTTGGGCCTGTTCTTCGACCACCGAGATCAGACGGTTCCACATCACCTGGGTGCGGATGGCCGCCAGTGTCTGGGCGCTCATGCTGTTACCTCCATGCGCAGATGGCCGTGGCTGTCCAACTGGGCTCGCCAACCGGCGGGCACCACCACGGTGGTTTCGTGCTCGGCGACGAGCGCGGGCCCCTGCACCGCGTCGTGCGCCTGCAGATCGAAGCGCCAGTGCAAGCCGAAGGACTGGCAGGCGCCTGCTGCGGGCTCCCAGCACTCGCGCGTGGCTTGGGGTGCGCGTGCCTCAGCGGCAGGCGCCAGGCTGGCGGCCTGGGCATCGAGCGTGGGCGTGGCGACGGTGACCGACCAGGTCACCACCTCCACTGCGCAGCCCGGGATACGCAGGCCGTACACCTTCTCGTAGGCCTGCTCGAAGCGCTCGGCCAAGGCGTCCAGCGATGCGCGGCGGATCGGCCCTTCAGCCGGGCCGGGCACGCGCACGCGCAACTCATGCCCCTGCCCCGCGTAGCGCAGTTCGGCCAGGCGCGTGACTTCCAGCGATGCGCCAGCGCTGGCTGGCGTCACCACCGCCAGTGCCTGTTCCTGCATGGCCTGCAGCCGCCGCTCCACGGCCTGCGGATCCAGGCGAGCCAGAGGCCGCAGCTCGCTACCCACCACCTCGAAAGCGATTGGGGCGCGCAGGAAGCCGATGGCCGAGCCTACGCCCGCGCCCGAGGGAATCAGCACGCGTCGAATACCCAGCTTCTGCGCCAGGCGTCCCGCGTGCAGCGGTGCGGCGCCTCCGAAAGCGATCATGGTGAAGCCGTCCAGATCCTGCCCGCGCTCAATGGCATGTACACGCGCCGCATTGGCCATGTTTTCCTCCACCACCTCGCTCATGCCGGCGGCGGACCAGAAGGCATCCATCTCCAGCGGGCGTCCAACATGCTCCCGCAGGGCCTGCTCGGCGCGCGCAGTATCCAGGCGCAAGGCTGACCCGGCGAAGCGGTCGGCGTCGAGTCGCCCCAGCACGAGGTTGGCATCGGTGACGGCAGGCTGCACGCCGCCGCGCCCGTAGCAGGCGGGCCCCGGCTCGGAGCCGCAGGAGTCGGGGCCCACAGTGATGCGACGCATCGCGTCCACCCGTCCCAGAGAGCCGCCGCCCGCACCGATCTCCACCAGCTCGATGACCGGGATACGCACTGGCAGTCCGCTGCCCTTGAGGTTCTTCCAGACGCGACCGATCTCGAAGCGTCGCGAGCGCTCGGGCTCGCCGTCGTTAATCAGGCAGATCTTGGCGGTGGTGCCGCCCATGTCAAAAGCCAGCACCTTGTCCAGCCCGCATTCGCGCGCGAGGTGGGCCGCCAGGATGGCGCCGCCCGCCGGGCCGGACTCCACCAGGCGGATCGGGAAGCGCGCGGCCTGGTCCAGTGTGGTCAGGCCGCCGCCGGACATCATCAACAGCAGCGGACAGGACAGGCCTGTCTCCTGCAGCCGCTCTTGCAGCCGCAGCAGGTAGCCCCCCATCAGGGGTCGCACATAGGCATTGGCCACTGTGGTGGACAGGCGCTCGTATTCACGGATCTCGGGGCACACCTGGCTGGAGAGGCAGATCGTCACCTGATCGCCCAGGATGGGTCGCAGCAGGTCGCGCGCGCGCTCCTCGTGGCCGGGATGCGCCCAGGCGTGAATGAAGCCGATGGCCACTGCCTGCACTCCGGCCTCTCGCATGGCCTGGCCAGCGCGGCGCACGCCCTCCTCGTCCAGCGGCAGGAGCACCGAGCCGTCGGCGGCGATACGTTCACGAACCGTGTAGCGCCAGGGCCGGGGTACGAGCTCCGAGGGCCCCTCGATGTCCAGGTCATAGGCATCAAAGCGCTTCTCGTGCGCCATGCCGAGCACGTCGCGCAGACCCTCGGTCGTCAGGAGCGCGGTGCGCGCGCCCTTACGCTCGATCAGCGCGTTAGTGGCCAGCGTGGTGCCGTGGATGAAGAGGCCGATGCCCGCGGCGGTCATGCCCGACTCCTGGAGCAGACGGGCGATGCCGTCCATCACCGCCACCTCGGGCTCGCGCGGCGTGGTCAGCACCTTGCAGCTGTAGCGACGCACAGGCGTCTCCAGCACGACGTCGGTGAAGGTGCCTCCGATATCGGCAGCAAGTCGGCAGCCGGCGGGCGTTGTGGCGTGTGGGGATGCAGAGGGCATGCAGGAGATCGCGTTCAGACGCTAGGCGCTGCGTACCGGGGGTCGCGCCAGGCCTGTGTGTGCAGCAGTTCACGCAACGTGCGCACCGCATGCCACAGGTCCTCGTGCGTGGTGACCAGGGGGTGCGGCGCCAGGCGCAGCGAATCGGGTTTGCGGGAGGAGACCACCACGCCGTGGGCCACCAGGGCCTGCGACAGGGGGGCGGCCTGTTCGAAGCGCAGGGCCACATGGCCGCCGCGCCGAGCGTGCTCGCGCGGGCTGGCGAGCGTGAGCCCCAGGCCGGCGCACTGTTCGTCTACCAGCGTGATGAGCGTGTCGGTGAGCGAGCGGTGGCGCGCCTCCAGGGCTTGCGGATTCACCCCGCGCCACACGTGGGCGGCGGTGGCGAATGCCACCTGGGCCAGCACCGGCGGTGTGCCCACGAGGAACCGGTCCAGGCCTGGCGCAGGCCGGAACCCTGGCTCGAAGGCGAAGGTGTCGGCATGCCCCATCCAGCCGCACACCGCAGGCCAGGCGGCATCGGCATGGCGCGGGTGCACATAGACGAAGGACGGCGCGCCGGGCCCGCCGCACAGGTACTTGTAGCCGCAGCCCACGGCGAAGTCGGCGCCAGCGCCCCGAAGGTCGATGGCCACCGCGCCGGCTGAATGCGACAAGTCCCACAGGCTCAGGGCGCCCGCCGCGGCAATCTGTGCGTCCAGGGCATGCATGTCCAGGCGCTCGCTGCTGCGGTAATCCACATGCGACAGGGCCACGACCGCGACGTCGTCCGCCGCCAGGGCCGCGGGCAATGCCTCCATGTCGTCGATGAAACGCAGCTGGGCCAGGCCGGCCTGCGCGATGCCCTCGGCCACGTAGCGGTTGGACGGAAACACACCCGACTGCAGCACGAT
>JBEAZV010000082.1:0-53002 GCA_041159245.1 Pseudomonadota bacterium | reverse complement strand
CCGCCAGGGCCGCGGGCAATGCCTCCATGTCGTCGATGAAACGCAGCTGGGCCAGGCCGGCCTGCGCGATGCCCTCGGCCACGTAGCGGTTGGACGGAAACACACCCGACTGCAGCACGATGACACGCCGCGGGGCGGCGATCGCCAGGGCGTGACGCAGCAGCTTGTACAGGTTGACGCTGGTGGTGTCGGTCACGCGCACATCGTCCTGACCCGCGCCCAGCACAGGCGCCAGGGCGGCGCCCAGGGCCTGGGGCTGCGCCAGCCAGTCCAACTCGTTCCAGCTGCGACGGCGCAGGCGGGCCCAGCCTTCCTGCATCACCGCCTGCATGGCCGCCGGCGCCGAGGCGGGCATGGGCCCGATGGAATTGGCGTCCAGATACACGGCGCCAGGCTCGCCAGGCGCGAAGTGTTCGCGCATCGCGCCCAGGGCGGCATGCGCTGCGTCGCGGGCGAGGCAGGCGTCCAGGGTCAGAGGGGCAAGCTGGGTATCCATGGATCGAAGAGACCCATGCTAGGGGGCGTACGGCATTCCAACAAGATATGAAATCATCATGTACATTCTTTTTTGTTATGCCTTAGGAATCCGAGAAAAGGACAGCCACCATGGGAAACGAACCCGCCAGCCCGGATCTGGAGCTGCCCGACCCCGCGGCCCTGGTGCTGCTGGCGCAGATCGCTGACGCCGGCAGCGTCACCGCCGCGGCACGGGCGCTGGGGATCTCGCAGCCGGCCCTGAGCAAGCAGCTGCGTCGGCTGGAGCAGGCGCTCGGTGTGCCGCTGTTCGAGCGCGGGGTGCGTGGCGTGCAGCCCACCGCCGACGGTGAAGCCCTGCTGCCACGGGCGCGGGCCATCCGCTCGCAGGCGCGCCTGGCGGCCCAGGAAATGCGCCAGCGCCGCGGCTTGCGCGAGGGGCAGCTGGTGGTGGCGCTCTCGCACTTCGCCACCATCACGCTGCTGCCCCGGGTCGTGCCCGCCTTCCACGCGCGCTGGCCGGGGGTGCAGCTGTCCATCGTGCCGCCCACCTTCCAGCTCGGGGGCTTGCGCGAGGGCGAGCCCGACTTCGCCGTCATGTCCTTGCCCGCCGAACGCCTGGGGCCCGAGTTCAGCGCGCGTTCGATCTACGCCACCAATGTCGCCGCCGTGGTGCGCCCCGGCCACCCGCTGGCACGGGCCACCGCGCTGAGCGCCATGCGTGACGCCGACTGGCTGCTGCCCAGCCCCCAAAGCTCGGTCACGCGCGGGCTGCAGCGCGCCTTCCGCCTTGCGCGCCTGGGCACGCCGCGCTACGCCATCACCTGCCAGACCCTCACGGGGGTGGAGCTGCTGGCCCGCCATTCCGACCTGGTGGCGGCGGTGCCCATGGAGGTGCATGAAGCGCGCGCCGGCGCCAGCGGGCTGGTGCGCATTCCGCTGGCTGAGACCATCGAGGGCCCACGCGTAGCGGTGCTGCGATGGGCCGATTCGCGCCCGACGCCGGCGTCGGCCGACCTGGAAGAAGCCTTCGTGGCGGCCGCCCACGCCATGGCGCGCGAGCACGCCGGGAAGAAGGTCAGCGGGGCTGCGCCCCGAGCTGCGCGCGGATCAACTCGATCTCGGTCTCGTGGGTCGTCATGAGGCGCTGCCAGCGTTCATCGGTCATGTCGCCGGTACGCCAGGCCTGCAGGGTCACCAGGCTTGTGCCCGCCGCATGGCCCAGCGCCGGGCCCGCGGTCACGAAGGCGCGAATGCGTGGCGCCAGGGTCTGCGGCGTCGCGCCCACCAGGTAGTCCACCTGGCCGCGCGCGGCATCCACCACCACGCGCACCCAGCCCCCCGCGCCGTCGAACAGCGACTCGCCCTGGAACAGACCGGGCTCGACCTCACGACAGTTCCACAAGCCCAGCACCCAGCGCGACATGCCAGCCTGGGTAGACAGGTGCGCCAGCGCGGTGGGGACGTCGGCCTGACACAGGCGGGCGGCGGCATGGACCATGTTGGACATCGGGCGTCTCTCTCGGTGAAGTGCAGCGTTGGAAATCAGGCCGGCCCCGGCAGCACCACTTCCAGCAGCTGCAGGTCGGGCGTGCAGGCGTCGATCGCGTAGTCTTGTCCTGGCGGCAGCGAAGCGCAATCACCCGCCTGCAAACGGTGCGTGCCCTCGCAGTCCAGCGTCATGGCCCCCGCCAGCACGAACAGGAAATCAAACTCCGCGTCGTGGCGACCGGTCACGCGTGGCGACGTCGGACCGATCGCGCGCACCACCCGCGCCGCCGCCAGGCCCTGGGTGGCGGCGCCGATGCCGAGGTTGCGCATCTCGAAGCCGCCCAGCGCGTGCCAGCGCGCCTTCGAGGCGATGTGACGGACGAAGCGCTGGCCCGAGAATTCCCGCTGAGGGCGAAGCTGGGGGTTGGGCAGCTTGAGCGCAGGATCGGCAAACGTCTCATGCCAGGCGGGGCAGGCGATCTCCACCACCTCCAGGCCGGGCGAGCTTTCCAGCACGCGGTGGCGGATGCGCGGGGGCTGCAGCACACAGTCACCCGCATGCATCACGAAGGGCTCGCCCTGGTCCTCGTAGACCACGCGCACCCAGCCCTCCTTCACGTAGATCATCTGAAAACGGATCTTGTGAAAGTGCACATAGTCCGGCACCGGCCCTCCCTCCTCGATCCGGATATGGGAGGCGATGAAGCGTCCACCCAAGCGATCGGGGATCAGATCGCGGTAGGTCAGGCCCGCTCGCCCGCGGTGCCAGGTGGCGCCCGCTTCTTGGCGCGTGACCACCAGGCGCGACACCAGTGGCGGCACCACCATCGGCGGGTCGGCATCGGCAATATCGATCGCGGTGCCATTGGGCGCGGTCAGACGGCGCGCGCCCCCCGCCACCGCATCAGGCTCTCGGCACAGGAGGCGCAGGGTTCCCGGCGCGCCGCGGGCCTGGCAGTCCAGACGCACGCGCAGACCGTGCCCCGTGACCACAGCCACCTCGGGCGCATCGGCCGGAAACACCGCGGCCACGCGAAAGCCCAGCGTGTCGGTGAAGAACGCGAGGGTGGCGTCCAGGTCCGCGCAGGGCAGCACCGTCTCGGCAGCTTCGATGCGAGCGGCGTCCAGAGTCAGCGTGCGGGAATCGGGCGTGGTGTGCATGCGTGAGGGGCGACGCGGCCCGACGGTTGATGAGCTGAAAAAATCATACCCTCAAAGCACGGCTCCCCTGCCTCAGATCTGATCGATCGGCGTCGACACCGGCGCGGACTCGCCTTCGCGGTCGGCAATCGAGAAGCGGTCTTCGGTGCGCGTGTAAAAGCTCGCGCCGAAGCGGGCAATCGGCCGGTACTCCCGCAGGTTCACCCGCCAGGCCTGGGTGTCGACGAGTCCGTCGCGCGCGGCCAGCCACTGAATGCGTCCGATGAAGACATAGCGACTCTCGGTCTCCAGCTTTTCATGCAGCACGCATTCGAAGGCGATGGGCGCCTCCAGGATCCGCGGCGGCTTGACGGTGCGCGAAGGCACCGGCGTCAGGCCCACGGCGGCCAGTTCACTCACCTCGGGCGGAAAGGCCTCGCCGCAGGCATGCATCTGCGCGGCCACCGGCTCGTCCGACATGTGCACCACGAACTCGCCGCTGTGCAGGATGTTGGCCGCGGTGTCCTTCAAGCGCCCGTCCGTGAGGCGGTTGATGCTGAGCATCAGGATGGGCGGGTCTTCGCCGACCATGTTGAACATCGAGAACGGCGCGGCATTCACCACGCCGTTGGCGCCGAGGGTGGTCACCAGCGCGATGGGCCGGGGCACGATGAGGCTGGCCATCAGCTTGTAGCGCTGATAGCTGGTGATGTCGGTGAAGTCGACTTCGGTCATGGGCAGAGTTCCTGAGCGGGACGGGGAGCAGTGGCCTGCGGACCCTCAAACAAAAAAAGGGCGGCGGCCCACCGGGCAGGATACCCGGATGAGCCGCCGCCCCGGGGACAGGGCTGCGATACCCGCGTGGATCAGGCGATCACTTCGACCTTGGCGCGCTTGGCCACCGCGGTCCAGCTGCTGATCTGCGACTGGATGATCTTCACGAAGTCGTCGCCCACTACCGGCGTCTTGCGCGGCAGGGTCTGGATGTCTTCCAGACGAGACATGATGTCCGGCTTGGCCAGGATCTCGGGAATCAGCGCGGTCAGGCGCTGCGTGATCGGCGCGGGCAGACCCTTGGGCGCCGACAGGCCCAGCCACTGCGAGCCGGTGAGCGAGGGGAAGCCCAGCTCCGCGAAGGTCGGAATGTTGGGCAGAGCCGGCAGACGGGCCGGGGTCGAGACCGCCAGCGCGCGCAGGGTGCCGCCTTTGAGCTGGTTGACGTTGGTGGTGACCGGGTCGAACACGCTGTCGATCTGGCCGCCCATCAGGTCCTGCATGGCGGGGGCGCTGCCCTGGTAGGGTACGTGGTCATGCTCGGGCGCCTGACCGTCGATCTTGAGCAGCTCGCCAAACAGATGGTTGGCCGAGCCAATGCCCGAGGAGCCATAACGCACCGGCTTGGTCTTGGCGGCGGCCACGTACTGGGCCAGCGTCTGGTAAGGCGACTGCGCACGCACCAGCAGCAGCATCGGTGCTTCCACCAGCATGCCCATGTGGGTGAAATCGGCGACCGGGTCGAAGGGCATGGTGCGGCGGGTGGCCGTGGCGTAGACGTGCACGGACGCGTGGCTGACCAGCAGCGAATAGCCATCGGCTGCTTGGCGAGCAGCGTACTCGGTGCCCACTAGGCCGCCGGCGCCGGCGCGGTTTTCCACCACCACCGTCTGGGACAGAGCCTGAGACAGGTGGGGGGCCATCAAACGTGCGACCGTGTCCACCAGGCCGCCGGGCGGGTATTGGCAGATCAGGCGGATCGGACCGCGGGTGGGCCAGGCCGCTTGGGCATGTACCCAGGGGGTGGCGAGGGCAGCCGCACCAGCGGCCAGCAGTTCACGACGTTTCATCAGGGACTCCTTCTTTGTTGGGGATCTGGTAGCCGTTCGCGCCCTCGCGGACATCGGCAGGCGCCGGATCCGGCTTCGCAGGACCCGTGCCAGCCCAGCCATGACCCCGTACGAGGCCTCTCCTGATGGCACAGTTCTGGCTGCCAACGCCATACTGGCGCGCTATGCCCAACAATGGTGCATGCCGCACACAAAAGGAGCCGACCCATGCCCGCCGACGCCACACGCCGGTTGTTGTTGATCAACCCCAACACCAACACCCTCACCACTGAGCGCCTGCAGGAGACCCTGCAGCCGCACCTGCCCGTCGGGGTCCGCCTGGACTTGCGCACCGCCCGCTTCGGGGCACGCTACATCGCCTGCGAGGCCAGCCACGCGGTGGCCGGACACGCTTGCCTGGATGCCTGGGCCACCGATCGTGCCGAACATCCGCAGGCCTTGGACGGGGTGCTGATTGGGTGCTTCGGCGACCCGGGCCTGTTCGCCCTGCGCGAGGTCAGCGGCTGCCCGGTGACCGGGCTGGCGGAGGCCTCCTTCATTCAGGCGGCGGCACATGGGCCGTTTGCCATCGTGACGGGTGGCGAGCGCTGGAAGCCCATGCTGCTGCGCCTCGCGCAGTCTCTGGGCTACGGCGACCTGCTGCGGCATGTGGAAACCGTCGCCCCCAGCGGGGCCGCCTTGCAGGCGGATGCAGAGATGGCACTGCGCTGCCTGGGGCAGGCCTGCGAGGCGGCGGCCCGGCCGGGCGTGCGCGCGATCATCCTCGGGGGCGCGGGTCTGGCCGGCTATGCGCAGGCGCTACGAGCGCACTGTCCCCTACCCTTGATCGACAGCGCGGTGGCGGGGCTTGAGGTGATGCTGCACGGACAGGCCCCGGCGCCAGCGGGGGCGGGTGAGGGGTTTCACGCGCAGTGGCACGGCATGGCCGAGGCCTTCACGACACGCTAGAACTCGAATCCGCCCTGCCGCCGCACCGCCTGCGAGGCCTCGCCCACCAGCAGATCGGCCAACAGCGCCGCCTCCTGGGGGTGCTGCGCGTGGGTGCAAATGCCCAGCGTGTAATCGGTGGCCAGCTCAAATTCTTGTGGCAGGACGTCCACCAGGTCCACGCCCTCGGTGTAGTTGATCTCCGTCACCTGGGTGCATCCGATCAGGTGGTCTTCATCGCTGCGGGCCATCTCGCCCATCGCCGTCGCGCCATTGGGATAGGGCCGCAGCCTGTCCTTCAGGGGCACGTCCAGCCCCAGGGACTGCAGCACTTTCATGAAATGGATGCCCGCCGTCGCCTTGTCGGGATCGGGGAAGTAGATGCCTCGCGCCGCGCTGAGCGCCGCCTGCAGCTGCTCGCGCGTCTTCACCGCCGGATGCGGCGTGCCGCTGCGCACGGCGATCCCGGTCTTCACCAGCCCCAGTGACCGCGCACTGCCCGCCACCACATGGCCGGACTCGACCAGCTGCGCCACCAGGGGACGGGTGAAGATGACGAGGTCGCAGGGCGCGCCCGCCACCAGCTTGTCTCGCATCTGTCCGACCGCGCTGAAGGTGCCCTCAATGCGGCGGCCCGTGCGCTGCGTGAACTGCGTCTCCACCGCCTTGACCACGGCTGCCGCGGCGCCGCCACTCAATACCTGCATGCTGCTTCCTCAGTCCGGCTTGGCGCCCGACACCTTCACGATATTCCCCCAATTGGCGATATCGCTTTGGAGGTACTTGTCGAACTCGGCGACCGTCATCGACATCGGCACCGCGCCTTGCCGGCCCCAGGTCGCCTTCACGTCGGAGCTGCCCACGATCTTGCGCACTTCAGCGTTGAGCCGGTTGACGACGTCCGACGGCGTGCCCTTGGGCGCCATCAGCCCCAGCCAGATGGTGGCCTCGAAGCGGGGCACGCCCGATTCGTGCACCGTGGGCATGTCGGGCAGGTTGGTCGAACGCGTCAGACCGGTGCTGGCCAGCGCACGCACCTTGCCCTCGCGGGCCATGGCCGCCATGGTGGTTTCCGCATCGAACATCACGTCGACCTGGCCGCCCACGATGTCCGTGCGCGCCCCGGAGCTGCCCTTGTAGGGCACATGCGTCATGTCGATCCCGGCCATGAACTTGAATAGCTCGCCGGCCATGTGATAGGGCGTGCCGTTGCCTGAGGAGGCGTAGTTGATCTTGCCCGGCTTGCTCTTGGCCAGCGCAATCAGTTCGGCCACATTCTTTACCGGCAAGGACGGGTGCGTCACCAGCAGCAGCGCGGAGTAATTGACCGGGGCGATGCCCACGAAATCGCGCATCAGCGCATAGGGCTTGCTCGGAATCAGCGACTCGTTGACGGTGTGCGTGTTGGACATCATCAGCAGCGTGTAGCCGTCGGCCGCCGACTTGGCCACCACGTCGGTGCCGATGATGGAGCCTGCGCCAGGGCGGTTCTCCACGACGAAGGGTTGCTTCAACTCCTCGCCCAGGCGCTGCGCGATAAAGCGCGCGTAGTTGTCGGCGGGGCCGCCCGCCGCAAAGGGCACGACGATGCGTACCGGGCGGTTGGGGTAGCCCTGCGCCTGCACCATGCCGGCGGCCAGGAGCAGACTCAGTGCCAGGAGCCGGAGCATCCGTGTGAGGTGAATCATGGGAAACCTCCTTGCGATCACTGCAGCTTGCCTATGCGGTTCACCAGGGCGCTCATCTCCTTGGCGTCCGCCTGGATGAAGCGCTCGAAGTCGGGAGCATCCTGGTACATGAAGGAAGTGCCCGCCGCTGCGAGCGCGGCGACCGCACGCGCATCCTGTGCGGCGAAACGAGCCGCCTCTCGCAACTTCTCCACCACCTCGGGCGGCGTGCCCGCGGGCACGAACAGGCCCGACCACTGCGAGTACTGGATCGGCACTCGCAGCTCCTTGAGGCTCGGAACATCAGGCAAGCTCGCCAGCCGGCCCTCCCCCCAATGCGCCAGGGCGCGCAGCCGGCCCGAATCGATCAACTGCTTCACGCTGGCCGGGCCGGTGGACACCGCGTCCACCTGACCGGCCAGCAGCCCCACCACCGCCGGCCCTGCACCGGTGTAGGGCACGTGCAGCATGAAGGTATTGGTGGCGGCCTTGAGCTGCTCCATCGGCACATGCATGGTGCCGTAGTTGCCAGACGACCCGAAGGTCGTGCGGCCCGGGTTGGCGCGGGCGTGCGCGATGTAATCGGCGTACGTCTTCCAGGGACTGTCGGCGCGCACCACCAACACCGTGGGGTCGGCGGTGAAGCGTGCGATGGCCTTGAGCTGATTGATCTGGAACATCGGCGGGCGTTGCAGCACCTTGTCGGCCTCGGGCAACACCACCAGCGAGGACAGCGACATCAGCACCGTGTAGCCATCGGGTCGCGCCTTGGCCACTTGCGCCATGCCAATGCCGCCACCCGCGCCGCCCTTGTTCTCGATCACCACGCTCTGACGCAGGTGGCGCGACATCGCTTCGGCCACTGGCCGACCCACCGTGTCGGCCACGCCCCCGGGCGGGAAGGGCACGATCATCGTGAGGGGCTTGCTCGGGTAGTCCTGGGCCAGTGCGCCCAGACTGGCCAGTGCGAGGGCGGCCGGCACACCCAGCGCGGTGCGAAGCAGGTGTCTCTTCTTCATCTTGTGTCTCCTTGACTCGGTAAGGGCTGCAGCACGCAAGCCCGCCGGCGATCAGACGAATCGATTCTCGATATGGCCGATGCCGTCGATCTCCACGCGGATCACATCGCCCGAGGCGATATAGCGCGGTGGGTTCAGACCCATGCCCACACCGGCGGGCGTGCCGGTGGCAATGATGTCGCCGGGGTAGAGCGTGATGCCGCGCGAGATGGTCTCGATCAGGGTCGGGATGTCAAAGATCATGTTCTCGGTCGGGCCGTCCTGGCGCAACTCGCCATTGACCCAGCAGCGCACGCGCGTCTTGCGCCCATCCATCGCGTCGGCGGTCACCAGCCAGGGGCCCATGGGACAGAAGGTGTCAAAGGACTTGCCCATATCCCACTGCTGGTGGCGCATCTGCACGTCGCGGGCTGTCACATCATTCACGATGGTGTAGCCAAAGACATGCGACATCGCATCGGCTTGCGTGATGTTCTTGCCGCCTTTTCCGATCACCACGGCCAGTTCGGCCTCGTAGTCGATCTGCTCGGAGATCGCCGCGCCAGGCAGGCGAACCTCGTCGGTCGGGCCGACCACGCACTCCGGCACCTTGGTGAAGACGATGGGCCAGGCCTGGGGGTCCGCGTTGCTGGCCTTGAAGACGGAAGCCGCCAATTCCTTGGCATGCGCGTGGTAGTTGCGGCCCACGCACCACACGTTGCGACGCGGCACCGGCAGCGGGGCTTGCAGTTGCACGGCGGAAACCGCCAGCGCCGTGCCGACGGTCGGCGGCAGCGCCCGGCCTGCCGCGCGGGCCTCGATCAGCGACTGGGCACCCCGGCGGGCCTGTTCGGGCGTGAGGTCAAAGGCCGTGACCTGCTCACCGTCGGCGCTGACCTGGCCCACAAGGTGTTTACCTTTGTATGTATACGTGGCGATGCGCAAGGTAGGTTCTCCTGCTGTTGATCTTTGTTTTAAGCCACCGCTTATCTTGGAGCTGAGGAGGCCCACCGAGGATAGGTGAATGCGCTCAGACACCGTGCCAACCCCCGCAAATACCCTGCGGACCGATCAAGCACCGGCGCCTCAAGCCCAGGCCGTAACGCAAGTAATCTGGGTAACACCCTCTCAAGTTTTTCCGCTATCAGTTTCAGAATGCAAGCATGGCCTTGACGATCACCCCCCCCTACAGCGCCTTGAAGGCGCTGCGCGTCGCCACCGCGGATGCAGCGCAGGCGTCGGAGCGAATCAGCACGGGGCTGAAAATCAACCGCGCCAGCGATGACCCGGCGGGCATGATCCGAGCGAACCAGCTCTCGGTCGAAATCGGCTCCTACACCCAGGTCAAAAGCAACCTCACCCGAGGTGCTTACATCGTGGAACAGGCGGCGGATGCCTTGGACAGCATCTCAGACATTCTCGCGTCGATGCAGGCGCTTGCCCTGACCGCCATCAGCACCACCGACAGCACGGACCTGGCCACCTACCAGACCACCTTTTCAGCCTACCTGGACGACATTGACACCCTGGCATCCGCCATCACCGTCAACGGCTCGTCGATCCTGGACGGCACCACGGACGAAGTATCCCTCCAGGTGGGCATCGGAACCGATACCAGCGACACCAAAACGCTTGAATTCTTTGATGTGAGTACGAGTGGACTGGGGATCAGCAGCCTCAACATTTCGTCAGCCGCATCCACCGCGTACACCACCCTGAGCGATGTCATCGACACCGTCGACGGGTACATCGTGGCAGTCGCAGCCTATGACACCTCGATCGGCTACCTGAGCGACTTTGTCGACTCGATGATCACCAATCAATCCGCCGAATACAGCAGCGTCATGACGGCTGATCTCGCGGAGGAGACGGCCAATCTGGCTTCAGCGGAAATCCGGCAGAACTCCGCGCTGGCGATGGTGGCGCAGACCAACACGCTCAGCAAGGAACTCGTCGACCGCCTGCTCGACTCTGTGGTCGACTGACCCTCGGGCGTAGTCAGGCGGCGCGCTCCGCCGGCGCGGCGCGCAAGGTAGCCGCCATGTCATCGGTCGCCTTGCGCAGCAGGCCCAGGTCACTGCCTGCCGCCACATAGGACGCACCCAGCGAAGCATAGAAAGCTGCGAGCTGTGTCGACCCGACCAAGATGCCCCAAGGCATGCCCATACCAGCCAAGGTGCGGGTAGCGCCCGCGATGGCATCGCGTACATCGGGCGCATTGGGTTGCCCGAGGAAGCCCATGTCGGCCGACAAATCCGAGGGGCCCAGGAACACCGCCGACACGCCCTCGACCGAGGCAATCTCCTCCAGGTTGCCCAGGGCTTCACGCGTCTCAATCTGCACGATCACCCCCACCTGCTGGGCCGCTTCGGTCAGGTACCCCAATCGGCGGCCGAAGCCATTCGCACGGGACGTCATGGTCAGGCCACGGGTCCCGGTGGGCGGATAAAAGGCCGCCGACACCGCCTCGCGCGCTTGCGCCGCCGTCTGCACAAAGGGAATGAGCAGATTGCGCACGCCCACATCCAGCAGGCGCTTGATGGCCACTGGATCGTTGGAGGGGGGGCGCACGATCGGAGAGACAGGATAGGCCGCGCACGCCTGCAAGGCGGCATAGACATCCTTGAGGTCGGTGGGCGAGTGCTCCATATCAAACAGCAGCCAGTCAAAACCCGCACCAGCACACAGTTCGGCCGTCACCAGGCTCGGAATGCTGCACCACAGGCCCCACTGGCAGGTGGGGGGCTGCTTGCGCAGGCCGGTGAGGAAAGGATTGGAGTCGGTCGCGTGAACGCTCATGTCGGGGCTCCGGGTTCACTCGGGCTTGATGCCGGCGCGGCGTACGACATCCGCCCATTTCGCGCGTTCTGCCGCGATGTAAGCGGCGAACTCCTGCGGGGTGCTGGTGATCGCATCGGCACCGAGCTTGCCCATGGACGCCTGCACCTCTGGCGATTGCATCGCCTTGACGATTTCGGCGTTGAGCGTCCGGATAATGGCCGGCGGCGTACCCGCGGGCGCCAGGATGCCGAACCACGACACCACTTCCACGCCGGGTATCCCCGCCTCGGCCATCGTTGGCAGGTCCGGCGCCACCGCCGAACGCTTCGCGCTGGTCACGGCCAGCGCGCGAACCTTGCCCGCCGCGATCTGGGGCAGGGCCGTGGGAGACAGGTCAAACATCATGGAAATCTGCCCACCCAGCAGATCGGCCAAGGCCGGCGCGCTGCCCTTGTACGGCACGTGCATCAGACCAATGCCGGCTCGTACCTTGAACAATTCACCCGCCAAGTGATTGGATGTCGCAGGCCCGGCAGATCCGAAGGTGAGGGCATCTGGTTTTGACTTCGCCAGGGCGACCAGTTCGCTGACCGACTTGGCCGGCACCGAAGGATGCACCAGCAGGACGAAGGGCAGCGACGCAATCAGGCTGATCGGCGCGAAGTCCTTCTCCGGGTCGTACGGGACGCGGGTGCTCAGGCTGGTGATCATGGCGTGGGACGTGATGGTGCCCATCACCAGCGTGTAGCCGTCAGGCGCCGCCTTGGCGACCAGGTCGTTGCCGATCAAGGTGCCGCCACCCGGACGATGGTCGATCACCACCGCCTGCCCCATCGACGCCGCCATCCGGTCTGCCAGCAGGCGTCCGACCGTACCGGCAGCGCCGCCGGCCGCATAGGGAATCACCAACCGTATCGGCTTGGTCGGATAGGCCTGCGCAATAGAGCTGGCAGGCACCATCGACAGCGCCGCGCACACGCACATGATGCAACCGCGAAGGAACCGAGACATATGAATACTCTCCTAGGTGAACCCGCCTGCCCTGAAACCCTTCACACCACAATCAGGTCGCGGCTGAAGGACGAAAGAATCTCGACCCCGTCGTCAGTCACCACGACGTTGTCGATGATGCGTGCGCCGAGCTTCTCCTGGCCGATGAAGACGGGCGGCTCCACTGACACCACCATCCCCGCACGCAAGGCGTAGGGGTTGCCCCCGAACATATTCACGGGTTCGCCCCACGAAGGCGGAAAGCCTGGCGCGAGCCCGTAGCCCGTGGTGTGGATCCGAAAGCGGTCGAGACCCGCCTGGGCAATCACCCGGCAGGCGGCCTCATGCGGCACGACAGCCGGTACACCCGCCTTCATTTCGCGCATACAGGCATCGCTGGCGGCGCGCACGATGTCATACAGATCACGCATGCGCGCCGTGGGCTCACCCAGGCAGAACTGCCGACCCAGCGTCGCGGTATAGCGCTTGCAGGTGGCCCCGTATTCGATGTTGCCGAAATCGCCCTTGCGAAAGCGTCGCGTGGTGGGCGCACCGTGGCTGAATCCGCTTCGCTCGCCAGCCACGAGGTTCAAGGTGCTGGCCGGCAACCCGCTGCCCGCAGTGAGCAGGGCGTGGTAGACCTCACCGGCCGCCTCCAGCTCGCTCTGGCCTTCGTGCAGGGAGCCAGCGAAGCGGGCCATGGCCTGGTCGGCGATCGCACCCGCCCGGCGGATGCAGTCCAGTTCTGCGGGCGACTTCACCATCTTCAGGTCATGGACCAGCGAAGTGCCGTCCTGCACCAGCGCCCCCCCGAGCCACTCCTTGAGTTGGGCGTAGTGGTGCGGATGCAGGTAGTAGGCGGGCACCTCCAGGGCCACCCGACCCGCGCGCAGGTTGCTGGCCTGCGCGGCGGCCTTGAACACCTCCAGGGGGTCCTGGGGATATCCGCCACCCCAGGTGATGAGAGTGTCGACCCAAGCATCGTCGCTGAATTCGTTGCGCTCGCTCTCGCGCGTGATGATGGTCAGGTCGGGCGTCGCGGCTGACACCAGAAGGCACTGAAAGGCCTGGTAGCTCTTGGCATCCGACCCGGTCAGCCAGTGAATCGACACTGGATGGACCAGCACCAGCCAGTCGAGGCCGTCCGCCTGCATGGCCTGGCGCACACGGCGCTTGCGATCGGCAAATTCTTCAGGGGTGAAATCAAGCCTGGACATCGTCGTGCGCCAGCTGGAAGAGGCAGTCACCACGGCGCGTCATCGCCGGGACGCGCTTGCAGACGATTTCACCTGCGCCGATGGCGCACACGGTCTGCGGCTCCCGCCATGGCGTCTCGGGAAAGTGGATCCGCGCCACGGGCTGTCCAGCCTGTATCACGTCGCCCAACTCCACGAGCGGCTCGAACAGGCCTGGCTCGGGGGCGTACACATAGTGGGTCGACGGGTCGATCCGCATGATGCGGGTGGTGGCCGGTGGCGCATCAGGCACCAGAGGTCCTTGCAGCACTCCCAAAAAGGACAACAGGTGCAGCAGCCCCTGCGTCGCCGTTCGCAGGATCGACGGGGTGACCATGCCAGCGCCCCCCAGCTCGGTCACGATGGAGATGGCGCCCTGTCGTCGGGCCGCGGAAGAAATCGTCACGGGATTGGGCGGGTGCAGGAACGCACGCGGCAAACCGAAGGCCGACAGCATGCCGCGCAGGCGCTGAGACTCCTCGGCACCGCGCGGGTGCAGGGCCAGCATCGTGGGCCCGTTATAGAGCAGAGAGCTGCCACCCGAGTGCAGGTCCACCACCACCGAGCAGCGTCGCACGAGTTGGGATTCGACGTAATGCGCGATCTGCTCGGTCAAGCTCCCGTCGGCTTGCCCGGGAAAGCAGCGATTGAGGTTGCCGCCATCGATCGGCGAGGTACGCAAGCCCGCCTGGGCCGCTGGAAAGTTGATCATGGGCGCGAGGATCACCTGCCCACGCACCATGTCGACCTGTAGCTCCCGCACCAACTGCGAGGCCAGCACCTGGCCCTCGTATTCGTCACCGTGGTTGCCGGCCATCACCAGGACGCAGGGCCCTGACCCGTTGCGCACGGAAGCCACCGGGATCGGGATCCAGCCATAGGCTGACTGGTGGGTCGAGTGCGGCAGGCGCAGGAACCCCGTGTGCTTGCCTTGCGCCTCGAAGTCGACTTCACTGGTGATCACACGCCACCTCCTGTCGGGGCCTGGAGCTTGTCGAGCGCGTCGACGATGCGCTGGCAGGCTTGCGCCAGGCGCTCATCGTCCAGCGCGAAGGAAAATCGAACGAACGGCGACATGGCGAAGGCCTCGCCCGGAACCGTGGCCACATGCCCCTGCACCAGCAGGTATTCGACGACAGCCGTGTCGTCCTGCAGCACTGTCCCTTGCGGCGTCCGCGCACCGATGCAGGCGTGCACCCCGGCGTACAAGTAGAAGGCTCCATCTGGGCGATTCACGCTGAGCCAGCGGCTTCGGGCCAAGATCGGCAGGGCCAGGTCGCGGCGCCGGGTCAGGCGCTCCCGCCACAGCGGCAGGTTCGCCTGGTCGCCCGTCATGGCTTCGGCTGCGGCGGCCTGGGCGATGCTGCAGCTGCTGCCTGCGGTCTGCGACTGCACATTGGCCATCGCCGCGGTCAGCCACTGCGGCCCGGCGCCAAAGCCGATACGCCAGCCCGTCATCGAATAGCTCTTGGACACGCCGTTGACCAGCAGCACGCGGTCACGCAGCTGCGGGGCCCGCTGCAGGATCGACACATGCTCGACGCCGTCGTAGACCAGGTGTTCGTAAATCTCGTCGGCCATCACCAGGACCCCGGGATGTTCCTGCAGCACGGCGGCAATGGCGTCCAGAAGCAGTGCGGGGCACACCGCGCCGGTCGGGTTATTGGGCGAATTGAGCAACACCCATTTCGTGCGTGGAGTGATGGCGTCCCTCAGGGCCTGGGCATCGACCTGAAAGCCGTCCTGCGCCCCGGTCGGCACCAATACCGCAGTGCCGCCCGCGAACTCGATGATGTCGATATAGGACACCCAGCAGGGCGTGAACACGATGACCTCGTCGCCGGGATTGAGCGTCGCGGCGAAGGCGTTCTGAATCACTTGCTTGCAGCCCGACGCCACATGGATCTCGGGGGCGGTATAGGTCAGGCCGTTATCCCGCAGCAGCTTGCGCTGCACCGCCTGCTTGACCCCGGGCCCACCGTCGGCCGCGGTATAGCGGGTAAAGCCACTGAGCGCGGCGGCGTGCGCCGCTTCGATGATGTGAGGTGGGGTCTCGAAATCGGGCTCGCCCACGGCCATGCTGATCACGTCGACACCGGAGGCGCGCATGGCAGCGGCGCGCTGCGACATGGCGATCGTCGCCGAGGTTCCGATCGACCGTACGCGGTCGCTGAGCAAACCCGGACCGGCCCCTGTCATGAGTGCCCCTGAATGTTCATGCGCTCGGAGGACCAGAACACCACCTTGCGCTCGATCAGGCGCAGCGTCCAGTACATCGAGAGGCCCAGAAGAGACAGCACGACAAAGAGTGCGAAAACGCCTGCGATGTCCAGGTTGTAGTTGGCCTGCAGGATCCGAAAGCCGATCCCCTGCTTGGCCCCCACAAACTCCCCCACGATGGCACCGATCACGCTCAGGACCACCGCGGTATTGAGGCCCGCAAACAGAAAAGGCAGGGAATTGGGGAAGCGCAGGTGCCAGAACACCTGCCACCGAGAGGCCGACAGCGCACCGAGCAGATCGAGGCGATCCTGTTCGACCGAGCGCAGTCCCGCAATCACGTTGACCAGAACCGGAAACAGGGCCACCAGCACCACCACCACCAGCTTGGAGGTCAGTCCAAAACCGAACCACACCACGAATAGCGGCGCGATCGCCACCTTGGGGACGGTCTGCAAAGCGACCACATAGGGATAAACGATGCGCTCGATAAGCGGGAACATCACGATCAGTCCGCCCAATACCAGACCGATAAAGCTTCCGATCAGAAAGCCCCCGACCGCCTCGACCGCGGTGATCGCCAGATCGGGCAGAAACTCGCCGGTGAAGAATCCCAAGGCGAAGGTCTTGGCGATCGCGGAAGGCGGAGGAAGGATGAAGCCGGGGATCGCCCACGCGTGGATCACATACTCCCATGACAACACAAAGGCGACGAACACCGCCAGCGGCAGTGCCGGACTCTTGTTGAACCAGGCCACGAACCGCCCCACCCCGCTGCCTGCGGGCGCGGCAGGCGTCGTATCGTCAAAGGTTGGCTTGACTGACATTGTCGACCTCTTGTGAAAGGGTGCTGCCAAAGGCGGCCCGGATTTCGCGCACGTAACTTCCGAAGGCGGGAGTCACCATGTCATCGAGGGTGCGCGAGCGGGGAATGTCGATGTCGACGATCTTCAAAATACGGCCCGGCCGCGGCGACATCAGCACGACGCGGTCGGACAGCAGCACGGCCTCGGGAATGGAGTGGGTGATGAAGATCACCGTCTTGCCGCTGGACTGCCAGATCCGCTGAACCTCCACGTTCATCTGCTCGCGCGTCATCGCGTCCAGCGCGCCAAAGGGTTCGTCCATGATCAGGATAGGCGCGTCCGACACCAACGCGCGGGCGATCGCCGCCCGCTGCTGCATGCCGCCAGACAACTCCTGCGGGTAGGCATCTGCGAAACCGCCGATGCCCACGAGATTGAGCAGTTCGCGTGCGCGTTCTTCGTGGGCTCGCTTGTCCAGTTTCAGGATATCCACTGGCAGCATGACGTTTTCCAGCGTGGTGCGCCAGGGCAGCAACACCGGGCTCTGGAACACGATGCCGACATCGGACCGGGGGCCACTGACCACCCGCCCGTTGACGGTGATGCGGCCACCCACCGGCGCGCGCAGCCCCGTGATCAGCTTGAGCAGCGTGCTTTTGCCGCACCCCGAAGGACCGACCACGGAGATGAACTCTCCCGAGCGGATATCTAGGTTGATGCGATCCAGGGCGTGCACGCTATGGCCCGCCCGGGAGAACGTCATGCTCACGTTCTCGATGGTGACGGCGTGCAGCGGTGCTGCGCCGGCAGCAGGGGAAGATTGGGACATCGGACTTTCAGTGGTTTCACGCCTGCGGGAGCGGGCGGCCCCACCGTGGGCCCTGCCGAGGCAGGACCCGGCCAGCGTAGACGCCTGCTCGATCCCGCGGCGGATTATTTTGCGGTGTTCGCCAGGTCGATAGCGGGTGCGAGGTTCACCGCGTTCACCGCTTCGATCAGGGCGTTCGTGTAAAGGTCGGCCACCGGCAGGGGGGTCGTGAGCTGCTGCTGCTGGATCAGGAACTGCTGCATCTGATTCCAGGTGGCGTCATCCATATCGCCCCAGCGGGTGGCGGTGTCCTTGCTGTCCTTCCACAGCTTGGCGGTGGACGTGAGCACGTGGGCCGCACGATCCAGCGCCTCCTTTTCGGGCACACCCTTAGGCGCGCCATAGAGCTTCCAGTACTCGCGTACCGCGGCCTGCGGATTGCGCTGTGCGAAGGTTGAATTGAGGGCCACGCCACGCAGCACCTTGACCACCGCGTCGCGGTTCTTCTCCAGGAACTGCGTATTCACCGCGATCACCGCGCTGGGGGCCTGGCGCGTGAAATAGCGGAACTTCATGCCCAGGGTTTCGATGAGGGCGTGCTGCGCGCGGAACAGGGACAGGGCCTGTACCCGCCCCGTCGAGAGGGCGGCAGCGGCCTGCGCGCCATTGCCCACCGGGATCAGGGAAACATCGGTGTTCGGGTTCAGTTTCGCGTCGGTCAGCATCCCCTTGAGGTTGGGAATGGCACCACTGGCCAGGTTCGCCACGCCGATGTTCTTGCCCTTGAGGTCCGCGATGGTTCGGATCGGGCTGTCGGCGGGGACCACCACTTCATAAATGTTGCCGCGGTCTTGCAAAAAGACCGCCTTCACCGGCAGGCTCGGGTTCTTGGACTTGGCCAGGATCAGGACATCCATCCCGATGTAGCCCATGTCGACCTGGCCGCTGGCGAGCAATTGCAGCGTGGCCGCGGAACCGGCGGCGGTTCCGAATTCGACCTTCACACCCTGCTTCTCGAAGAACCCGAGAGGGTTGCCCAGGAAAAGAAAGCCGTGATAGGCGTCCATCGTGGCCGAGGCGCCCCACAACTTGACCTGGGGCGGCGACTGGGCGAATGCGGTGCCGAGCGACGCCAGGACCAGACCCAGGGCGCCAATCAACCTTGCGAATTTCGTAAGCATGGCTGGATGTCTCCTTTTTCTGTTGCTTGCACGCGCCGCACTGGGGTCGTCCATCACGATGGCACCCGTGAACGGCTTGGAACAGTATTCCACAATCGCTTCACAAAATCTACGATTCTGTTAATAATTGGCTCGAAGATGAGATTTGATGCTCAAGACCTTTCCCCCGGAAAGCGGCATCCGATTGCTGCGGCCGCAGTGCCCAGTAGGTACGGAATCTCGCCGCAAGGGCGGCGTTAAATCGGAGTAGCGAGATGAGTGCGCCCAGGCACACCCCCTTGATCCTCGGCATCGGAGGCACGCCGCGCGAAGGCTCCCTCACCCAGCGCGCCATGGAAGTCGCTCTCCAAGCAGCCCAGGCGCAGGGCGCCCGGGTCCAGCGCATTTGCGGTGCCGACCTGCTCGTGCCGATGTACACCCTCGACCCTGCCGAACGCACCGAAAAGAGCCTGGCGCTGGTGCAGGCCATGCGCGAATGCGACGGCCTCATCGTTGCCTCGCCCGCCTACCACGGCTCGATCTCCGGCCTGATCAAGAATGCACTGGACTACACCGAGGATCTGCGCACAGACCCGCGCGTCTACCTCGATGGCATTGCCGTCGGACTGATTGCCTGCGCGGGCGGCTGGCAGGCCGGCGCGCAAACGCTCGCCACCTTGCGGAGCATCGTCCATGCCCTACGAGGCTGGCCCACGCCCCTGGGGGCCTCGCTCAATACCTCCACCGGGATCTTCGATGCCCAGGGCCACTGCACCGACCCCGTCGCCAGGGCGCAATTGGAATCCGTCGGACAACAGGTCGTCGAATTCGCCCGGATGCGGCAGTCGGTAGCGGCAACGGCATCCGCGTGAGGGCAGGTCACCTCCTACCCTTTCCCTCCTCACTTCACAGCAAGAGCCCAACGCTATGAAATTCGGCCTCATGACGCAGATCCAGATTCCACGCCCGTGGAAGCCGACCTCCGAGCGCGAGGCCTACTGGAACGCACTGGCGCAGGGCGTCGCGGCCGAGGCCAACGGCTTCGAATACTTCTGGATCACCGAGCAGCATTTCCTGGCCGAGATCGGTCACGCGCCGGCCTCCGACATGTTCCTAGCAGCCTTGAGCCAGCGCACCACCACCCTCAGGATGGGCCTGGGTGTCGTCCTGCTGCCCCTGCACCATCCCTTCATGGTGGCCGAGCGCGTCGCCACGCTGGACGTCCTGAGCAAGGGGCGCGTCGAGTTCGGGACGGGCCGAGGCACCACGCCCTACATCGTCGAAGGATTTGGCTTTGATCCGGCCAAGGGGCGCGATGTCGGCAAGGAGAGCCTGGAAGCCATCATGCAGATGTATGACCAGGAGCGCTTCACTGGCTACAAGGGGGAGCACTTCGACATGCCGCCCCGCGACGTGATCCCGCGCCCTATCCAGGCGCCCCATCCACCCCTCTGGGTTGCGGCCACCAACCTGGAAACCTACGAACACGCAGGCCGCCAGGGCTTTGGCGTCATCGGCGTCACCCGCAACACCGTCGAAGAAACCAAGGCGGCTGTCGAGCGTTATCACCGCGCATCGGCGCAGGCGACGGCGGCCGACCGCATCGCGCGCGTGCCAAACAAGACCGTGGCCGTCTTTGGTATCGGCTGCCTGGACGAGGACGACAGCGTGGGCCGCAAGATCGGCTGCGCCGCAGCGCGCTGGTACTACGGCGACAACGATGCCGTCCTCAACCCGCTGCGTTTTAGCACCGCGGGGGGTGTCGCTGCAGTCCGCGACCGGATCTCCAAGTACACCGACGAACAGTTAGTCGACAACGGCATGGCGATCTGCGGCAACCCCGACACGGTGTGCCGAATCGTCGAGAAGTGGCAGGGGGCGGGCATCGAGCAGATGATCTTCTTCCTCCAGGCCGGCAACACCAGCCATGAGCAGGTCATGAAATCGATCCGCCTGATCGGCGAGCATGTGATCCCGCGCTTTCAGTGACCGCATCCGATGGCTGGCTTCGAGCTCCCTGCGGGTGAACTGACGCATCGCCGGGACGCCCTGTTCGCAGCAATGGACAGGCGCGGCCTGTCCGCCTTCCTGGTCTTTCACCCCACCTCGCTGCATTGGCTCACCGGCAGCCAGGCCAAGGGCTACCAGGCGTTCCAGTGTCTGCTGGTACACCGTCCCTCGGCGCGCCTGGTGATGTTCACGCGTGAGTCGGAAATCAACGAATGGCGCGACGAGGCTCAGGTCGATGACCTGCACGCCTGGGGCGGCCCCGCCGGCAACGATCCGATCGACGGGTTCCTGGCACTGACCCGTTCCCTGGGGCTGGAGGGCCGCACCACGGCAATGGAAGTACCCGCCTATTACCTGCACCCGCATCACTACCTGCGGCTCAAGGCGGGACTCGACCTGGGCCCTGACAGCGAACAGCCAAACCTCGTGAGCGAGCTGCGCATGGTCAAGTCCGCACACGAGATCGCGTGCATCCGGGAAGCGGCGCGCGTAGCCGACCAGTGCATGGCGACCGTCCGCGATGCCCTCGCCGCAGGCCGTAGCGAACGCCAGGTCGCCGCCGCCCTGTACGCCACGGCCATGGCCCAGGGCGCCGACCTGCCCACCGTTCCGATCAACCTGGTGTCAGGCCCTAGGGCCGGCTACAGCCACGGCAGTCCCACCCTGCGGCAAATGGAACGCGGAGACCACGGCAACGCGGAGTTCTGTATCCCGTTCAACCGTCACACCGTCTCCCTCGGCCGGACCTTCTGCCTGGGCCCGCCCGCTGCACGCGTCGCTGAAGTCCATGCGATCGTGCGGGCTGCGGCGGATGCTTGCATTGCGGTCTTGCGCGAAGGCACCCCCGCCGGGGAGGCATTCCGCGCTGCCAGCGAGGTGATCGATGGCGCAGGCCTGCAGGCGCACCGAGTCCACACCCTGGGCTATGGTGTGGCTGCCGCCTTTGCGCCGGCAACTGGTGAGCCGCTGCAGCTAGCGCCCGGGAGTCCTACCGTGATCCGTGCAGGCATGCTGCTGTCGATCTGCCCCAATGTCTTCATCGGGGAGGAACGCCTGGGCGTGCGTCTGGTGGACAACGTGCTGGTCACCCGCAGCGGCGCCGAAATCCTCTCCACCTTCTCCCGCGACATGATCGTCGCACCCTAGGACGCGCTATGGACCTGCCCCTTGGCACGCTGGACACCGACACCCGCTACAAGATCCTCGCGGGGCTGGTCGTACCACGGCCCATCGCCTGGATCTCGACCTACAGCGAAGACGGCACCGCCAACTGCGCCCCCTTTTCCTTCTTCAATCTCGTGTCCGCCGATCCGCCGCTGTGCGCCATCGGCATCAACCGGCGCAGCGACGGGCAACTCAAGGACTCGATTCGCAATATTCAGCGTACGGGCGAATTCGTCCTGAACCTCGTCGACGAGGCGATGGCCCGCCCTATGAGGATCACGGGCGCGGAAGTCCCCACCGACGTGAGCGAATTCACGCAGGCCGGCCTGGACCCGGTGCCCGCCACGAAGGTCGGCCACCCGCGTATCGCCCAAGCGGCGGCCAGTCTGGAGTGCGTGGTCGAACGCGTGATCGAGATCAATCAGAACCAGCACATCGTGATCGGCGAGGTCGTGCACCTGCATGCGCGTGATGGCCTCATCGATCCGCGCACGCTGCGAATTTCTGAAGACCACTACCACCCGATCGGCCGGCTGCATGGCAACCGGTACTGCACCACGCGCGATCGCTTCGACCTCACGCTCTAGGAACTCACGCCATGAGAAATGAAGGAGCCACCAGCAAAAAAGCCGCTGCGGCCAAGCCCCGACGCGAACTCGATGCCACTGACCTGAAAGTTCTGGATCTTTTGCAAAAGGACGGCCGACTGGCCAACCGCGACCTGGCCCAGATCATCAACCTCTCACCCACCCCATGCCTGCGGCGGGTGAGCCAGCTCAAGGAAGCCGGCTACATCCGGGGGTACCGCGCGGTCCTGGATCCGGCGATGCTGGGATTCACCTTGCGCGCCTTCCTGAGCCTCAAGCGCAGCCGCGACTCGGATCGCGAAAAACTCACCGAGCAGATCATCGCCATACCGGAGGTGCAGGCCTGTCATGTGGTCAGTGGCGAATACGACTTCCTGGTCGAACTGCTGGCGCGCGACATGGACGACTACGCGCGGATTGCCATCGGGCACATCTCCGAGCTCCCGGGCATACACGACATCCGCACCACTTTTTCCATCATCCCGCTCAAAACGATCGGCGTTCTGCCCCTGGTGGCAGGCACGCAGCGCGGAGCCAAGAAGCGCTGAGGGCGAGGGCCAGCCCAGGGCGAGCCCGACCACCCACCCCTTTTCATCAATCCAGGCTCAGGCCGCCCAGCGCGTTGATCACCTTGCGCCAGCGGTTGGCGTCATCCTTCAGGCTCTCGGCCAGTTGCGCCGGCGTGCTACCCGCCAGGCTGTAGCCCAGTGCTGTAAACCGGTCCACCACGTCCGGGGCACGCAGCGCGCTCACCGTGTCAGCCGACACTTTCTGCACGATGGCGTCTGGCGTGCCCGTGGGCGCAAACAGGGCGAAGCGCGCATAAGTGCCCTCCACGCTGGCAAAGCCTTGCTCGGTAAAGGTTGCAACTTCCGGCAGGAGCGGTGAGCGTGTGGGGCCGTTGATCGCCAGGGCCCGCAGCTTGCCGCTCTTGATATGCACCTGCGCGGTCGCCAGGTCGGCCAGCACCGCCGACACCTGCCCGCTCAAAAGATCCGTCACCGCCGGTGCTGTGCCCTTGTAGGCCACGTGAATCATCTCAATGCCAGCGGCCTGGTTGAAGGCCTCGAAGCCCAAGTGCCCGCCCGTGCCCAGCCCGAACGAGCCATAGCTCAATTGCTTGGGTTTGGACTTGGCCAGGGCGACGAACTCCTTGAGGGTGGTCGCTGGCGTCTGCGCGTTGATCAGAAGTGCCGCCGGACCGATCCCGACCAGAGACACCGGCGTGAGCGATTTCGCGGGGTCATGGGGCAGCTTGCGAAAGATCATCGGGTTGATCGTCACCGGCGACGCTGAAGACATGAGCAGCGTGTATCCGTCGGCCGGCGAACGTACCACGGCCTCCACCCCAATGATCCCTGAGCCACCTGCGCGGTTGTCCACGGTCACGGCTTGCTTCCAGGTTTCGGAGAGCTTTTGCGCCAGCGCGCGCGTGATCAGGTCGGACCCGGAGCCAGCGGCGGTCGGCACGATGATGCGCACCGGCTTGTCGGGCCAGGCGGCTGTCGTCTGCGCCATCGCAAGCGGGCCGATCATGCAGGCCAGGGCGCCACAGGCTGCACGAGCCAGGGCACGGCGTGAGAGAACAAGAGACAAGGGCATGGTCAACCTCCAGTTTTTGCGGGGGGCACGGACAGCTCGTGCAGATGCGAAATGGTGGCTGCGTCACGACCGGTGAATTCGCTCAACTCGAACAGCCGATCCACGTATGTGTAGTCGCGGTAACCGAGTCGGGCCAAAGGCTTGAGGCGTGCGATGTCCAGCCGGCCATCGGGGGTGAGCGCTTCGTCGGCGATATGCAGGCCCACGACCTGGCCCACCAGCAACCAGGCAGCGGCATCGGGCGTGTTGCCCGGTACCTGCAGCTTCTGGGTGAGGCGGCACTCGAAGTGCACAGGCGAGGCCGCCACACGCCGCGGCCGGACGCTGCGCGAGGGCAGCCAGTCGATGCCCAGGGCCTCGAATTCATCGGTCTGTGGCGGAAAGTCGCGCGAGCTGCCGACGACCCATTCGCGCAGGTCCCAGGTGGCCATGTTCCAGACGAATTCGCCGGTTTCCAGAATGTTGGTCGTCGTATCTTTGAGTGAGCCGTCCAGGCGCGCATTGGCCGCCACCATGACGGTCGGCGGATCCCAGGTCAGATTCTGGAACTGGCTGTACGGCGCCAGGTTGTGGACCCCTGCCTGACTGACCGTGGAAACCCACCCGATCGGCCTTGGCACGCAACATGACTTGAACGGATTGAACGGCAGGCCAGAGCGTTCGGTCTGAGGGTTGTAGAACATGGTGTGAGGTCAAAAGCCAAACCACCATAACAGCCGCCATGCAGCCGCACAAGGCGGACAACCTGCAAGCCGCAACACAACCCGGCCTGCGCAGACTACCCTCTAAGTGCTACAGCGCCACACGCCGCTGACGCCCCCCTTTGCCCTGTCCGAGGCCGGTGCGCTCCCCCCGATACACTCTCCCGCTTGGCCACCGCCCTCCTCCTTCCCCGCATGCGACTGCACGTTCACACCGCCAACCTGGGCCTCAGGGCCGCAGCCTTGGCCACTGCCCTGGCACTGAGCGCCTGCAGCAGCCTATCGCCTGCGAGCCCCAAGCCCGTCGCCGCCGCCAGTACGCCAGGAGCAACACCTTCTGGGCCCACACCGCCGCTGAAGGTCGGCATCGCGCTCGGAGGCGGCGCGGCCAAGGGCTTCGCGCATATCGGCGTCATCAAGATGCTGGAGGCCAACGGCTACGCGCCCGCCGTGGTCGCCGGCACGAGTGCCGGCAGCATCGTAGGCGCGCTCTATGCCAGTGGCATGAACGCTTTCGAGCTTCAGGAAAAGGCCGTCGCCCTCGACGAAGCCCGGATCCGCGACCTGCAGCTGTCTTCCAGCGGCCTGCTGGTGGGGCAAAAGCTCGAGGACTATGTGAACGATCAGGTGCGCCAGCAGCCATTGGAGCGACTGAGCAAGCCTTTTGTGGCCGTGGCCACGCGGTTAGAAGATGGCGAGCGCACCGTCTTCGCCCGAGGCAACACCGGCCAGGCCGTGCGGGCGTCCAGCAGTGTGCCAGGCGTGTTTCAGCCTGCGGCGATCGGCCGCTACCGTTTCGTCGATGGTGCGGTGGTCAGCCCCGTGCCGGTCGATGCCGCACGCGAGCTCGGCGCGGATCTGGTCATTGCGGTGGACATTTCCAGCAAGGCGCGCGGACCGGCGGCGAGCGGCATGTTGGGCACGATCAGCCAGTCCATCACCATCATGGGCCAACGGCTCGGGCAGGCCGAGCTCGCGCGAGCCGACGTGGTCGTACGCCCGCAGGTGCTGGATATCGCAGGCACCGATTTCAGCCAGCGTGCCAACGCCATCCTGGAAGGTGAACGCGCAGCACTCGCCGCCATGCCGCAGATCCGCGAGCGCATCGCGCAGTTGCAAGCCGCGCGCGAGCAGTCACGACTGAAAGCCGCCGAAGCACAGCGCCAGGCCTGCCTGGAGCAGCGCACGCGCCTGCAAAAGCTGGCCGGGCTGGAGAGCGCCTGCAGCACGCCATGACCCCGGGCCGGCATTCGGCTAGCGCCGGCTCCGGCCCTCGCGTTCAGGCTCGCTGAAGAAGCCGCGCCAGAAAATCCAGCCTGTCCTGCCCCCAGAACCGTTCACCGTCCACCACAAAAGTGGGCGATCCAAAGACCTGAGCTTCGATCGCCTGGCGTGTGGTGTCCAGGTACTGGGCTTCAACAGCCGTTTGCTGGGCCGCTTCCACCAGCGAGCCTCCCGCCAGCCCGCACTCGTCGGCCAGTTGCGCCAGCGTTCCCCAATCCGCGATGTCCCGGTCTTCAGACCAGATCGCCCGCAGGACAGCATGGGACAGCGCCAGGGCGTCTTGCCCGGCGTTCTTCGCGGCGATCAGCATCCGACTGGAGGGACCGCGGTCCACGGGGTAGTACCGGGGCTCCAAATGAATGGGAACGCCCAGGTGTTGCGACCAACGCGCCAATTCCAGCTGCCGGTAACTCTGACGCGCAGCGGAGCGCTGCGGAAACGGTGTGCCACCCGTCGCGGCGAAGACGGCACCCAGGTCGACGGGCAAGACGTCCACCTGCGCACCGCGTGCCTGGGCCAGCGCGATGAAGCGTTCGCTCCCCAGCCACGCCCACGGGCTGGCGGTACTGAACCAGTACTGGATCTTCAGAGCCTCGGTCACGTCCGCCCCCTCAGGTCGACGTGATCTCGCTGGCCCGCAGCGGCATGCCGATCGCGCGCAGCGCCGCCTGCACCTTGGCCACCGACACCTTGCGCACCGACACGCCCTCTTCGACTGCGATGGCGGCCGCCACGCCTGCGGCCTGACCCGTGGCCATGCAGGCGGGCATGTTCCGCGAGCGCGCATGGGCCTCGTGGTCGGCGGAAATGCAGCGTCCCGCCACCAGGAGCTGCTCGACGCTGCGCGGGAGCAGGCACCGGTAGGGAATCTCGTAGGGCGGCATGCTTTGGAAATCGACATCCCCGCCCTTGGGGTCGTGAATATCCAGCGCAGACGAATCCGCCGCGATGGTGTCCTCGAACTGGCTCTCGCCGCGCGAGTCGGGGCCCGTGAGCGTGTATTCGCCCAGGATGTGGCGGGTCTCGCGCACCCCCAGAATCGGCGACACCTGCCCCAGTCGCGCCTGCTCGAAACCGGGCACCCGCTCCTTCAGAAAGCGGCACACTCCCTCGATCTGCCGGTAGCACTCCAGAATCGCCGCCGTGAACTCCTTGGGCGAGAACACGTTGACGCCCAGCACCCGCGTTGCGTTGATATACATCTGCCCGTCGGCGGTCTTGAGCGTGATGTTGTCCCTTTGCAGCTTCACGCCCGTCTCTTTCTGGAACCGCTGCAGCATGCCGTTGAAGCCGGTGAGCCACAGGCCGTAGGCCAGGCCCGCCTCGTCGGCCGGGATGGCGCGGGCCGGCACGTCATCGCAGGTACGGGCCCAGTCGGCCAGTCGCACCAGATCCACGTTCTTCATGATGAAGTACATCGAGACTGGCTGCATCTTGGCCTCGGCGTCGCCAGACCCCATCACAAAGGGCGCATGGGCCTTGGCCGCCATATCGGCGTCGGCGGAACAGTCGATCAGCACCTTGGCCCCCACGAACTGGCGGCCAGCCTTGCTCTCGATCACCACGCCTGTCACCACACCGTCTTCGACATGTGGCGCCGAGACGAAGGTCTCAAAAAGAATCTCCACACCCGCCTCCACGCACAGGCGCGTCAGCAGCATCTTCATGATTTCGGGATCGGCAGGCGAGGCGATCCGCACACCACCGGTCTTGGTGGTGGCCATATAGTCCGCCCCGGCGCCGCCGATGGACCGCGCCAGGTTCCAGATCTCCAGAGGGATGCCCCCGTTAAGCGCGCCGGAGGGTTTGGTGTTCAGGCCCAGCGTCAGGACGCCGCCCAGCGATCCGAATCGCTCGATCAAGACCACTCGCCGTCCGCGGCGCGCTGCCGCGATCGCGGCGATGGGGCCGGTGGTTCCTCCTCCGACAACGACGACGTCGGCGTCCATCAGCACCGGAATGCTGCGTGCGGGCTCTTGGATATGGGTTCGCGTCACGGGGTATCCCTTTTCATTCTTCTGGGTGGATCAGTCAGTTGCCTTGGCGCCCGATTCCTTGATGGCCTTCGCCCACTTGGCGATCTCGTTGCGGTTCCAGGCGGCAAATTCCTCACGGCTGTTGCCCACGACCACGGCGCCCGAGGCGCCGAGCTTTTCCTTGATCTCGGGCATGCGCAGCACGGCCACCAGATCGGTGTGGATCTTGTCCACGATGGGCTGCGGCGTGCCCACCGGCACCAGCGCGCCGATCCAGGACACGGCCTCGAAGCCGGGCAGCCCCTGTTCCGCGAGCGTGGGCACATCGGGCAGCGAGCTGGCCCGCTGGGCGCTGGTGACAGCCAAGGGCTTGAGCTTGCCGGACTTCACATGGGGCGTCACCGCGACGATGTTGTCGAACATCAGCGCCACCTGGCCGCCGAACATGTCGTTATAGGCCGCAGGCGTGCCTTTGTAGGCGATGTGCTCCAGCTGGGTCCCGGTGGAACTCTTGAACATCTCGCCAGCCAGATGGTTGGAAGTGCCAATACCACCCGAGCCGAAATTGAGCTTGCCCGGATTGGCCTTC
Source organism: Pseudomonadota bacterium (assembly GCA_041159245.1). Lineage (GTDB taxonomy): Bacteria > Pseudomonadota > Gammaproteobacteria > Burkholderiales > Burkholderiaceae_C > Ramlibacter. The sequence goes on along the minus strand of JBEAZV010000082.1, from coordinate 24,548 downwards.
GCAAACTCGACCAACCCCTTCACGTCCTTGAACGGCACCGAGGAATTGGCCACCAGCACGAGCGGCGTGGTCGCCACCAGCGTGATGGGGGTGAAGTCCTTGAGGTAGTCGTAATTGAGCTTGCTGTAAAGCGTGGTGCTGATGGCGTTGGCCACCGTGCCGAAGAAGATGGTGTAGCCGTCTGCCGGGGCGCGAGCCGCGAGCTCGGAGCCCAGGTTGCCGCCGGCACCGGGCCGGTTCTCGATCACAACGGGTTGACCCCACCGGTCCGAGAGCTTCTGGCCCACTGCACGCGCAATCACGTCAGTCGCACTGGCGGCGGGAAACCCGAACAGGATACGCACCGACTTGTTTGGCCACTGGCCCTGCGCCGCAGCATGCGAGGAAGCCAGAAGGGCAGAGGTGGCCGCCAGGGCGACGACCAGGTTCTTCAGGGTCATGTGCTGTCTCCTTGGGAATTGGAATGTCCTGGATCTGACGCCCAGAATGATCTAATGCTACATTGCTATAGAGCATTCGTCAACCGATGCTTGCAAGCGATGGTCGCCCCCGCGGGTACCATCGGCAGGACCACGCCATGAAGGAAAACGCCAGCCTCGCCTCCGCCGACATCTTGGCCCGGTACGCCCGGCCGGGTGTGCCGGGCGTGTCCAAGTACGCGCAGCTGCGTGAGACCTTGTCCGAGGTCATTCGAAGTGGCCATTGGAAGCCAGGCAGTCAGTTGCCCCCTGAGCGGGAGCTGGCCCGCCTCACCGGTTTCAGTCTGGGCACGGTGCAGCGCGCCCTGCGCGAGCTGTCCGAGGATGGCGTGCTGGTGCGCACGCAGGGCAGCGGCACCTATGTGGCCCAGGGCCGCGGCTCCATCGATGCGCCGCTGCATCTGCGTTTCCTGGGGCGTGAAGGCGAACCGACCTTCCTGCCCCTGTTTCCCAAAGTCCTGGCGCGCAAACGCATCGATGAGCGCGGCCCCTGGTCGGACTGGCTGCGTCAGACTGGCGCCGACATTGTGCGTATCACCCGGCGCATCAGCGTGCACGGCGAATTCACCCTCTTCAACCGCTTCTACTTCAACGCCGCCACCTTCCCGGGCATCGCCTCCGCGCCCCTGTCCACACTCGATGGCGCCAACCTCAAGCAGATGCTGGCCGGCGACAGCAATATGCCGGTCACCAATGTGCGACAGCGCGTGTCCTTCGTGAAATTCACAGAGGAAATCGCCACGGTGACGGGAGTCAAGACCGGCACCCGGGGCATCCTCCTGGAAAGCGCTGCGTCGGGCGGGCGCGATCCGCTGTACTTCCTGGAGTCCTTCATCCCGCCCAATGAGCGGCGGCTGGACGTCTCCCCCGACTGAGGGCGCGCCCCCTAGCCTTGGGGTGACGCCACCTCCATGTGGCGGGCCTCCAGGTAGCGAAAGACCTCTGCGAGATCGGGCGGCTTGGACAGGTGCAGGTCAAAGCCGGCGCGCAGACTGCGTTGGTAGTCACTGGGCTGGCAGTACCCCGACATCGCGATCATGACCGTGTCCTTGAACGACGCATCGGCGCGCAGGTTCGCGGCGGCGGCCCATCCATCGAGCTTGGGCAGGCCGATGTCCATCAGGATCACGTCCGGGTGATGCTGGCGCGCCATGGCGATACCCTCTTCGCCGTCGTGTGCCACGAGCACCTCGTGACCGACGATCTGGACGAACTCCGCCAGCATCCGCGCTGCGTCCAGGTTGTCCTCCACCACCAGAAACTTCAGGCGCCGGATCGCCGCTTGCCCCGCAAGATCGCCGGCGACGGGCACCCCGGGTACGGCAGGTACCGGCGGCGAAGAGGGCAGGCTCACCGTGAACGCCGTGCCCTGGGGAGAGGTAGAGACCAGCACCGTTCCGCCATGCAATTCCACGATCTTCTTCACGATCGACAGGCCCACGCCCAGCCCGCCCTGTGAACGGTCCAAGGTAATCCGTCCTTGGGTGAAGGGCTCGAACATCGTGTCCAGGACGCCGGGTTCGATACCCGGCCCGTTGTCCCGCACCACGATGCGTACCATCTCCCCCTCCTGATGGGCGTTGACCTCGATCTGCCCACCTTCCTGCGTGAACTTGGACGCGTTGTTCAAGAGATTGCTGATCACCTGTGTCAACCGGGCGTGATCCGCCTCGAGCATCAAGCCTGGCGCGATCCGCGTCTCCAGCTGCTGGTGCCGCCTCCAGATTCCAGGCAGGACCGCCTCCACCGCGTCCTTCACCGCGTCGTCCACGGCAATCAGCTTTCTTCGTAGCTCGATCTTTCCCTGCTCGATCCTGGACACCTCCAGCAGATCATCCACCAAGCGGGTCAATTGAAGGACTTGCCGTTTGATCACCTGTGCAGCCCGCACAGACTCCGCCGAGCTGGCGGTGGAGGACTCCATCGCGGTGGCCAGGTACAACAGGGGGGCTAGAGGGTTGCGCAACTCGTGGCCCAGCACGGCCAGGAATTCCGCGCGCCGCAGGCTGATCGAGCGCAGTCGTTGCTCATTGCGCACGCGATCGGTGATGTCAAAGCTCACGCCGTGCAGGACCACGGCCTTGCCATCGGCACCAAAACGTGCGCGCCCGCGGCTTGCCAGCCAGCGCTCCTCGCCCGTGTCCGCGCGGACCACCCGAAACTCGATCGAAAATTCCGCCTTCCCCGCCACGCACTCGGCCAGCCGACTGCTCATGGCAGCCCGATCCGCAGGATGGACCGCGCCCATGAAGATCTCGATCGTCGGCTCCACCCCCTGCACCGGCATCCCGAACAGCAGGTACATCTGCGAATTCCACACCGTAATGCCCGAGATCGGGTTCCACTCCCAAACCCCCATCTTCACGGCCTCCAGCGCCAGCGCCAACCGATCCTGATCCATCGATGGCACCTGCGGGAAAGGGATCAACGCGTCCGCCGTTGCCCGCGGCACCAGCATCTTGACCGGCGGCGAACTCATACGCGCGTGGACCAGGACGGCCGGCGTCTTCCCGTCGCTCAGACGCATCGGCGAGCAGGTGAAGTCCATCAGGATCTTCGCGGAGTAGGCGCCGCTCGGATCTGCAACCCGGACCGCCAAGGCATGGGCCGAAGCCGTCGTGCCCGTACGCAGCACCGCCTCGCTGAGGCCAGCGAGCCCCTCCCCCTCCTCAAAGTGGAAGAGATTCAGCAGGGTCCGCGGGTCTCCCCACTTCCAGCCGAAAAACGCTTCAAAAGCGGCATTGGTCGCGAGCAGCGCGTGCGTGGCACCCGCGGCCAGCGCCACCAGACTGGGCGTGGACGAGGTTAACCATGCCTCCTGGATGTCCTCCCTTTGGGAGGCGGCAGAGGCGGGCTCGGGCGGAATGGCGTCGCTCAATTGGATGGGGGCCACCACGACGGTCGCGGGCAAAGGCGACCGCAGGTAGACGGCTGGACTGATTCCCCATGCTCGGAGCGTCTGCGCGCCGGGGGTGTCAGACAGGAGCGCTAGAACCGTGGGCGCAATCGCGCCTACTTCACCAACGTGACCGGCAGACGGGTCGCACTCAACACCTTTTGCGCCACAGAACCGAGCAAAAGCTCGCCGATAGGCGAACGGCCTTTTAAACCCATCACGATCAAGTCAAAGCCTCCTGTCTCGGCGATCTTGACGATCTCATCGGCCACATGCCCCGTTGAAAAACTCAACACCGGCGACACTGCAGGCAAATTTGAGGCCAAGCGATGAGGCTTCACCTCAACTTCAGCCACCTCATGGAGGTAGTCGGACACAACGCCTCTGGGGCATACAGGGTGAGAGCCCTGATGGTCATGAACGGACAGCGAAACCACGGCGATATTCGAATCGATGGATGCGAGTTTCGCAGCGTACTTCAAGGCGCGTATCGCACAGGATGATCCGTCCGTTGGAACCAGTATCTTCATGGCGCGACTCTCTAACGAACCACCAGCACGGGAATGGACGCGTGCGCCAGCACGTTCGCCGTCTCACTTCCGAGCAAAAGCCGCTTGATGCCGCGTCTGCCATGCGAGGCCATGACGATCAAATCGGATTGACATTCTTCTGCCGTTCTGACGATGGCCTCCGCGACGAGGTCGCTACTGAGCACAACCGGTTTGACCACAACGCCCTTTTGCTTGCCCTCCGCCACCACGACACTCAAGAGGTCTTCGGCATCATGCTTCCAGGTCGCCAACAGATGCTTGGTCTCTCTTTCGCCCAACGACGTCGCACCTTCAAAAAACGACTGCTGGACCCTCGGTATCACCTTCAGGGCATACAGCTCCGCGCCGTGAAGCGCCGCAATGTCAATCGCACTGACCACGGCTTTGTGCGAAAGCTCAGATCCATCCGTGGCAACAAACATTTTTTTATACATTGGGTTGTTCCTTGAAAATCAATCTGCATGCAAGGCCTGCTGATTTTCAAAGTTTCAAACGCCTGCCAATGTGCGCTATCACGCACAGCATGGCGGGATACAACAGCCACTTGCGTTACCCCCCAACTTCTCTTCGCACCGGCAGGTTGTGTGGGCTCGCGAACAAAGCAATGCGCCGAGCGGAGTCAAGATTGCTGCGCGGGTGAGGCGGTCAAAAGGCTCTCAAAATCCATGCGACTGGAGGCTGGGGTCGCAACGTCCATTGACAATGTGTTGAGTGGCTGAGTTGTTGCGCTGAGCGACTTGACGTCAACCAGGAAGGTGAACCGACCTGACATTGTTCAATCGCAGCCGACTCATGCAAGACTTCCGGCCGTCACGGCCGAGAGGCTGATGATCTCCTCTCCCGCGCCTTATGGGAACGCTACGCGGCCTTTTCGCCGTTGCTTTTGTCGCCAGCGCTGATGTCGCCATTGCGCTCGCGAGCGCGCCTCGCAAATTCGCTCGCGGACAGCGACATCTTGACAGCGTGAGCTGCCGATTCAGTGGCCATTTGTGTTGCGTACGCCGCCGCCGCTGAGGCCTGGGTACACGCATCCTCTGCATGCCTGGCCAAGGCCATCGCTGCGGCAGCCGCGGCCGCCGCAGCGGATGCTGCAGCCTCCATGGCTGCTTCTGCCGATTCGTTCGCCGCTCGCGCCGCATTCTCTGCGGCCATCACGATATCTGCACCCGCTGCCAACTTGGCGGTTTCAGCGCAGAACGTCGCAGACTTCGCTGCGCGCTCGGCCGCGTTGGCCGCTCGGGTTGCCGCCTCAGACGAGGTCAGCGTGAGTTGTTTGAGCGAATTTAAATTTTCAGAGTACTTCGAGTTAAGCGCCTGAAAATTGTCTTTGAGCAGTCGGACCTCTTCTTGGAGGGCGGTGAGCATCAGTCTGATGTTCGACGAGTCTGTAGTCATGATGCTGCTCATTTAAGGGTGTTTCAAATAATAGCCGATCCGCTCGAGGATGACCTCTGAAGCGACAAGCGAAGCTCTGCGTTCGCTGATTCCAACACCTCAATTTTTTGCAGGTATCCCAGCACCACACCCATGGCAAAAAGATCGAGTGCGTAATCGCGCTTGATCTGGGCCGCCTTTTGAACGGTTTCGAGACAGGTGATCGGAAAGCACAGCCCACGCGAATTCACATGCAACACAGGCAACGCGCCGTATTCGATCAACTCGTGTAGCTCGTCAAAACTGAGCTGGCATTGCCTGGCCATCTCCTGAATTTCTATGTAGCAGGCCGACTGCATGGAGCCTCCCAAAAGAGGCATTCTGGATCGTCACTTCAGCTGGATTCGTGCTTTTTCACACATACGCCAGTCGCCAAAAGCCAGAAAGACAAGCCGCGACGCACTGCGTGCTAAGGCGCACATTCTGGCGCTCGGGAAGTCGACATGATCGGTGCCTCGCTATGGCAGACACCTCGATGACCCCCGAAACCACGCCTTGTCGTCCCTTGATTACGGACGCAGAACTGAACGCCTTGATGCGCGATCGAGCGCTCACGCCGCCGCGGCGTGCTCCGATCGAACTCATGTTTGCAGACCCTCATCCCGTCGTACTTGACGGTCTGACACAGACCTTCGAATGCCATCCAGACTTCCTTGTCAAAACCTGCGTGCACGATGGCGCATCCGCCTGGCGTGAAATACTCAAACTCGAACCCGACATCCTGGTCATGGAGCTCACGCTGGGCGAAAAAGACAGCTTGAGCCTGATACGGGATCTTAAAAAAGAGCATCTCAAAACACTCCCCGTGATCTTCACGCATGCCAGCATGCTGGGCGCTTTGGAGGCGATCGCAGCCGGCGTGACAGGCTTGGTTTCAAAATCCAAGCCCAAAGAGATCTTGATGGATTGCATTCGAAAAGTTCATGGCGGCCAAAAGTGGTTAGATGAAGAATTTTCGACTTGCAGCACGGCCACCGATCATGCGCCGCTCGCACAGTCCATCTTCATGCGCTTGCTCACCCTGCGTGAGCTTTCAGTCGTCCAGCTTTTGATTCGTGGTCAATCGAACATGGAAATCGCAAACACCTTCGCAATCTCTGAGGGGGCGGTCAAGGCGCACCTTAAACACATCTATCAAAAACTGCAGTGCGACAGCCGGGTCGACCTTCTTTCGCGCGTACGGCGCGACAACTTTTGAAGCGGCTCACGTACCCCTCAAAAACAGGAGGCGGCCCATGCTGCAGGTTTAAGGCGGACCGGAAGGGAAGAGCCTGCGATCTTCTCTTTTGATGATGGCGTAACACTCACATGAGTTTTTCAGGAGTGCCGCCCGATCCAACACCTGGATGTGCCCCCGGGAATAGCGAATAGCCCCTATTTTTTCGAGTCGCTTGGCGGCCTCACTCACGCCCTCACGGCGCACCCCCATAGAGCGCGACATCAACTCATGGGTCAGAGACAGGTCATCACCCGCCACGCGATCGAGCTGCAGCAAGAGAGTTCGGCACAACTGCTGATCGATGCTATGGCGCCGGTTGCAGACCGCCAGCTGCGAAGCATGCGTCATCAGAATCTGCATGTAGTGCAGTATGAGTTGGCGAAACATTCCAGAGGAATTGAATTCGCCCAGCATCCAGTCTGCGGGCAAGCGATAGGCAATCCCGCTGGCAACGACAATGGCCTTGCTGGATGTTGAGGCGCTCCCCATAAAGATGAAAACGCCCACCATCCCTTCGTTGCCCATTTGCGCAAATTCGGCGGACTTTCCGTCTTCAAAATCGTATTGCTGCGAGATGATGCCGGTGAGTGGGAAGTAGATGTGCCGGATCGGCTGGCCAGCATCGAATAAGACCTCCCCCACCTTGAGGTTCACCAGTTCAATCTTGGTTTTCCATCTTTCCCAATCACGGTCGGACAATAAGGATGTCAGTCGATTGCCACTTTTGACAATGAATGATTGAGCAAGATCCACTTTTAAACTCCGTCGAACTGCATACCGCGAATCTAGAGGTCGTCTAAAAATATGTGCGTTGGGCATCGCACATAGCCTCTTCGAAAAAAATTAAATCAACACACTCGACGAATTGACTTCTGGATCAGGAAGACTCCCGCACCCGCATAAAGGATGCTTAAAAAGAACATCGACAGGATTGGAAATTGATGCCACCCAATCATCACAATCAGTACGGCTAACGAAACCAGACTGATTGCAACAAGGATAAAGCCCAAAACCCCTAAGCACAGAGCAATCAGCAGATTTCTTCTGATTTCTTTTAGCTTGATGGACGCCGCGAGGCTCAACTGACTGAGCCAGGTCGTTTGATCCACGAACTTCCGTATGAGGGAGTCAATCACGCGAGGCTCATCACTCAGCGGCGCCTGACCAAAATCCCGATCAAAAGCCCAATTCCGGCTGAAATACCCACCGCCTGAACCGGATGGCGTTGCACATAGCCCTTCACCTCCTGCGCAGAATGGCTGATCGCCTCGGAGGCATATGCCTCCATTCGCCGCAGACGCTCGACCGTCCGCTCAAGCTCCTCGGACATCGACTTCTTCAAATCCTGCAGCCCGCTCTTTCCTTCATCCTGGGAGGCGTGCAGCAGTGCCTGTGTGTCCCTGATCACAGTCCTCAGGTCATGAATCAGTTGCATCTTCCTGGCCTCGAGCGAATCCGACATCGTGTTCTCCTTGGAAAGAAAGAGACACAGCTTGAGCCTGCGCGTTCTTCGACTCTGTTCGCTGGCACACAGCCGGGTGTAGCTTGATGCAACCCGAGCACACCCTCCCTTATCCTGCTGCCGCCAGCCAGTCGATCACTTCCTGCCGCCCCGGCATCGCGGCCACCGCGCCATGCGCCCGTGTGGACAGGGCCGCAGCGGCATTCGCATACCGCAGCGCCTGCGGCCACGGCTCGTCACGGGCCAGGGCCGCCGCCAGCGCGCCGGTAAAGGTGTCCCCGGCGCCGATGGTGTCGGCCACCTGTACCGCGTGCCCAGGCAGCTGCAAGGTCGGGTGGCCGGCGCGGTACAGCGCACAGCCTCGGTCGCCCAGCGTGACCACGACTGCGCCCACGCCCCGCTCCCACAAGGCGCGCGCCGCGCGATCGGGATCGGCCTCACCCGTCAGCGCCTGCAACTCGCCTTCATTGGGCGTGAGCACATCGACCAGGGGCCAAAGGTCATCGGGCAGGGGCATGGCCGGCGCCGGATTGAGCAGGGTCATCACGCCATGCTCACGGGCCAGCGCAAAGGCACAGCGCGTCGCCGCCAGCGGCACTTCGCACGAGGCCATCACCACCCGCGCGCCCGCAACCATGGCCTGCGCCGCCTGCACTGTGTCGGCCTGCAGGCCCGCGCCCGCACCCGGATAGACGGCAATGGAGTTGTCACCGTCCGCATACACCAGGATCAGGGCCGTGCCATTGATCTGGTCCTGGGCGCGCACCACAAAGCGCGTGTCGATGCCCTCACGGGCCCACAGGTCCAGACCCATCTGCCCGAAATCGTCGCCGCCGATGCGCGCCACCAGCCCCACCCGCGCGCCCTGGCGCGCGGCAGCAATGGCCGCATTGCTGCCCTTGCCCCCGGGCTGACGCTCCAAGTGCGACGCCAGCGCAGTCTGACCACGAGCCAGGGGCGCCCCGATGTGCGCGATCAGGTCGACGTTCCAGCTGGCGATGCAGACGACCTCCACCATCACACGGTCACCCGCCCGCAGGCGCGCCGTAGCCCATGGTGCGCGGCAGCCACAGCACGATCTCAGGGAAGAAGGTCATCGCCAGCAGCAGTCCCAGCAGCATCAGCAGGAACAGCCAGCCCTCTTTCATCATGGCGCCGATCGGAATGCCAGTGAGGGCCTTGGTGACGAACAGCAGCATGCCAAAGGGCGGATGGATCAGGCCGATCATCATGTTCAGGACCACCAGCACGCCAAAGTGCACCAGGTCCACCCCCAGCAGCTTGGCCGCCGGCAACAGCATGGGCACGAACACCAGCAGCAGCACCGATACGTCGAGAAAGCATCCGAGCACCAGGAACAGCACGTTGACCAGCAGCAGGAATTGCGTCTGTCCCAATTGCAGGCCCTCGACCCAGCGGGCCATCATCTGCGGGACGCCCTCGGCGGTGAAGGCGTAATTGAGCATGAACGAGCCGGCCAGGATGATCGTGATCACGGCGCTGGCCCGCGTCGACTCCAGCACCACGCCCCAGAATGCGCGCCAGCTCAGCGCGCGAAACACCAGGGCCGCCAGCACCAGCGCATGCAGGGCTGCCACGGCCGCCGCCTCGGTGGGCGTGAATGCGCCGGAATAGATCCCCCCCAGCAGCACGATGGGCATGGACAGCGGCAGCGCACCACGAAAGATCACCTGTGGCCATTCCTTCAGGGGCACAGGCGCCTCGCGCGGCATCTTGCGACGCACCGCGATGAAGTGCACCACCACCATCATGAGCAGCGCCATGCACAGGCCGGGCACCACGCCCCCCAGAAACAGCGCGCCCACCGACGCACCGGAGACCAGCGCATAGATCACCATCGGGATCGAAGGCGGGATGATGGGGCCCAGCGTGGCGCTGGCCACCACCACCGCGCCCGCGAACCCCGGCGTGTACTCTGGTTTCTTGAGCATCTGACGGATCGTGACCAGACCCGGTCCGGCCGCATCCGCGATGGCGCTGCCACTCATGCCAGAGAAGATCACGCTCACCAGGATGTCCACCTGCGCCAGGCCGCCACGCATGCGGCCCACCAGGATGCGACAGAAATCGAAGATGCGCTCGCTCACGGTGCCGGCGTTCATGATGTTCGCGGCAAAGACGAACAGGGGCACCGCCAGGAGCACATAGCTGTTGTACAGCCCGTTGCTGACCTGTTCGGCCACCAGGCCGATGTCCTGCCCCTTCACCAGCAGGTAGCCCACACCCGAGAGCAGCATCGAAAAGCCGATCGGCATGCGAAGCAGCATGCCCGCGACCACGATGCCGACCAGGATCCACAGTGCCAGGCTCACGACACCACCCCCTGCGCCTCAAGTCCCTCACCGCGCAGGGCCTGCCAGATGCCCCAGGCGCTGCGCGCGACCAGGGCCACCAGCAGCAGCACGAAGGGCATGAAGACCCACATGAAGGGAATGTCCAGGACGGGGGTTTTCTCGCGCGCCATGAAGGTCACGTAATCCCAGCTGGCGGGCAGGGCCACCAGGGCCAGCCCCCCCACCAGCAGATGCCCGGCGATCTTCATCACGCGCCGCACACCGGTCGAGGCGTTGTTCCACACCAGGTCAAACACCACATGCTCGCGCGCCGGCACCATGAAGGCGCAAGCCCAGAGGATCACCCACAGATACAGCACCACCGCCAATTCGTCGGTCCACGGCAGGGGCCGGTTGAAGCCGAAACGTGCCGTGATCTGCACCAGGAAGGTCAGGAACAGCGCGAGAAAAATGAGACCGCCCAGGGTCTGGGCGGCCGAGTGCAGCCAACGCATTCAGGACTTCAGCGGGTGTTGTTGATGCGATCGAGCAGGCCGGCCGGCCAGACCTTGGCGTACTCCGAGCTGGCGTAGGCGCCCTGCACCACCTTGCGGAAGGCCTCTGCATCGGGCGTGATCACCTGCAGGCCCTGCTGCTTGAAGAAGTCCACGATCTGGCTTTCTTCCTTGATGCGGTTGTCGTTGTTGAACTGGGCGGCCGCCGCGGCCGCGGCCCGCAGGTTCTGTTTCTGCGCCGGATTCAGTGCGTTCCAGGTCTTGTTGGAGATGGCGATGAAGATGCCGTCGACCAGATGGTTGGTCAGCACCAGTTGCTTGGTGACTTCATAGAACTTGGCCGCACGCACCGTGGGCAGGGGGTTGTCCTGGCCGTCGATGGTGCCGGTCTTCAGGCCCATATAGACCTCGCCGAACGCCAGCGGGGTGGCAGTGGCGCCCAGCGCCTCACCCAGGAACAGCCATTCCTTGCTGCCAGGCATGCGCAGCTTGACGCCCTTGAGATCGGCCGGTGCCTTCACGTTGCGCGGCTCGCGCAAGTTCACCTGGCGGGTCCCCAGGTAGACGGTGGCCAGCACGGTCACGTCCATCTTGTCCGACACAAGCTTGAACAGGTCGTTGCCAATGGGACCGTTGAACACCTTCTGCTGGTGCTGCGGATCGCGGATCACGTAGCCGGCGGTGAAGATGGAGAACTCGGGCACCATCTTGGCGATATCGAAGGCCGAGATGGACGACAACTCCAGGTTGCCGCGTGCCATGGCCGCCGGCTCGGTGCCCTGCTTGAACAGCGAGGCATTCAGGTTGATCTGCGTGTCGAACTGATTGGGCGAGGACTTGTCCAGCGACTCCTTGAACACCGTCCACATCTTGGCGTGCCAGTCGTCGGGCACCGCCGGCGTGGAAATGCGCAGCGGGATCTTGGTCTGGGCTGCGGCCGGACTGGCCAGGCCCCCGAGGGCCAGGAGGGCGGCGCCAGCCAGCATCAACTGGCGTCGCAGAGCGGTGGATTTTTTCATGCGAGTCTCCTTGGTGTGAAAGTCGTGGGGTGAGGAAATCAGGCCGCTGCCGGCGCGATGTGCAGGGCCTGCCAGGCGGCCTTGAGTTCGGCATGGGCCGGGGCGGTCATGGCCACCAGCGGCGGGCGTACGCGCAGCCACGCGTCGTCCCCGCTGAGGGTCGCCATGATGCTCTTGAGCGCTGGCATCAGGGAATAGGGTTCAAGCGTCTTCAGCACCCGCTCGATGGTCTGCGCGTCCTGCGCGATACCTGGCCCGTCGTGCGCCTGGACCATGCGCCGCACGGTATCGGGCAGGAAGTTCGCCAGGCCGCTGATAGCGCCGGTGCTGCCCAGGGCGCCCATCGTGGGCAGGTCGGGCTCGTAGCCCACGTAGACGGTGATGCCGGGCATGAAGGCGCGGGCCAGTTCCACCGAATGCGCGCGCGTGCAGGCGCTGTCCTTGATGCCGACGATCACCTGCGGGTAGCGATCAAGCAGCGCCCGGATCACCGCCTGCGACAGGCCCACTCCCACCACCTGGGGAATGTGATAGAGGTACAGGCGCCAGCCCGAGGACGGCAGCGCGTCCAGCAGGCGCAGGTAATACGCCATCACCCCTTCATCGCTCACGCCCTTGAAAAAGAAGGGCGGCAACACCAGGCAGCCATGCACGCCGCGCTCGATGGCATGTCGCGTCAGGGCCAGCGTCTCAGGCCCGGCCGCGCAGCTGGTCGACACCATGATGCGTTCAGCCGGCACCCCGTGCGCGATCAGTTGCTCGAGGGTCTCGCGCCGCTCAGGCGCCGAGAACGACGGCCCCTCCCCCGTAGTGCCGAAGATCGTCACGCCGCCGCATCCGCGCGCCAGCAGGTCGCGCGCATGGGCGGCCAGTCGGGCATGGTCGATATTCAACTGGGCGTCCAGCGGAGTGAGCAGGGCCGGCCAGATACCGGCGAAGGCGTTATGCGGGTTGATCCAGGAAACACTCATGGGCTTGATGTCAAAAAGAAAAAGTTCAGGTGACGTAGGGCGACGCATTCGCGGACGGCGTGCCGACCCGCCGCTCGCGCCCCAGCACTCGCTCGTGGGCGCTCAGGATGTGGTGACCCAGCGCATCGGCAACCGCCACCGGATCCCGCGACTGGAGCGCGGCGATCAGGGTCAGGTGCTCCTGCATGGCCGGCAGCAGGATCTCGGCCGAGAGGGTCGACCGCTCCAGGTGGATCAACCGCACCCGCAGGCTGTTGATGCGGTAGGCCTGCGAGATCAGCTCGTTGCCGAGGGTGTCGATCATCAGGTCGTGCAGGCCCCAGTCCACCGAGGTGGCGTCGGTGAGCAGTTCATCGGTGATGCCTTCGCGCTGCGCCCGCTCGATGATGGCGAGGTGCGCCTGCTCCAGGGCCTGCAGGTCCTCGTCGCTGGCCACGCGCGCGAAGTGCAGCGCGGCCTCGCGCTCGAGCAGCGTGCGCAGGTGAAAGGCGTTGTTGATCAGCTTGAGGTCGACATGCGCGATCTGCAGGCCGCGTTGCGGCACGGTTCGCAGCAGGCCCTCCGCCTCGAGGCGCGGAACGACTTCCCGCACTGCGCCCAGGGGCATGTTCAGCAGCTGCATCAACTCGCGCTGCGATACGAACTGTCCCGGGCGCACATTGGCCTGAAGGATCTGCTGGCGGAAGTTCTCGTAGGCACGGACCCGCAGGCTGGGCACTGCCGCCCTGGCAAGACGCTCAGCCATGTCCCACCACTCCCTTGCGCAGCAGCAGGTTGGCGTAAGTGCGCACGTCGCCGGTCTGCACGATGACGTAGGCCTGCCGGGCCTGCTCGTAAAAGGCGTAGCGCTCGAGCGTCGCCACATCCGTGCGGCCCTGGCCGGCCAGGCACTGGCGAAACTCCGCGACGGCCGGCGGCACGGCCTGCGCATCGCCCACCACCTGCATGGTCCAACCGCAGGCCGGACCGAAGGTGTCCAGGGGCAGCACCTGCAGCACCGCATCGAGCACCTGGGTCACCGTCAGCCCGGGCATGCGCAGCAGCCGACCCTGCCCCCGCTGGGCCACACTGCTGGCCGGGAAATGCGCATCCACCAGCGCCACCTCGTCGCCATGCCCCATGCTGGCCAGTGCGTGCAGCAGGTCAGGGGTCAACAAGGGGGGTAGATTTTTAAGCATGAGCAGCTAACATGTTAGCTATTTGACAGGTCCAGACGAGCTGGGTAAACCCTCAAGCCGCACGCCGGGTCTCGTCCGGAGCCCTCCCACGGAGTCACCTTGAACGCATCCCCTGGCGCGCCCCTGCCAGCCTCGATCCCAGCCTTTTTCCCCTGTGCGGATGGCACGCGCCTCGGGCTGGGCGGCGCTGCGCTGGGCAATCTCTATGAGGCCGTGTCCGACGCGCAGGCGCGCGCGCTGATCGAGGCGGCCTGGGCCGACGGCTGCCGCTGCTTCGACACCGCGCCGCACTACGGCCACGGCCTGTCGGAGCGGCGGATGGGCGATGCGCTGCGACCGCATCCGCGCGAGGCCTTCAGCCTGTCGAGCAAGGTAGGGCGATTGCTCACCCCCGACCGGCAGGCGCCCACGAGCCAGCACGGTTATGTGCAGGTCCTGCCGTTCGTGCAGCACTGGGACTTCTCGGCTGCGGGCATGCGGGCCAGCGTGGAGCACAGCCTGCAGCGTCTGGGACTGCCCTGCCTGGACACCGTGTTCATCCACGACATGGATGCCAACACCCAGGGCGAACGGGCGGCCGCCGTCTTCAGGCAAGTGCTCGACGAAGCCCTGCCCGCGCTCGCGCAGCTTCAGGCCGAGGGCCTGGTGCGGCATATCGGGCTGGGCGTCAACGACCACACGGTAGTGGCGCAACTGCTGCAGCACGCCGACCTGGATGCCCTGCTACTGGCCGGCCGCTACACCCTGCTCGACACCGCCGCCCTGACCGACCTGATGCCGCAGCTGCAACGCCGCGGCGTGGCGCTGGCCCTGGGCGGGGTGTTCAACTCGGGCCTGCTGGCCGCGCGCATCGACACCGCACGGCCCCTCACCTTCAACTACGCGCCGGCGCCGCGCGCCTGGATCGACAAGGCCCTGCGCCTGCAGGCAGTGTGCGACCGGCATGGCGTGCCGATCGAGGCGGCGGCGCTGCAGTTCGCGCTACACCATCCGGCCACCTCGCTGGTGCTGCTCGGTGCGCGTTCAGCGCAGGAATGGCGCCATGCACGCGAAGCCGCACGCGCCGTGATTCCTGCGGCCTTCTGGGCCGAATTGCGGCACGAACGCCTACTGCCCGAAACGGCTCCCACGCCATGATCGATGCGCACTTCCATTGCTGGCAGATCGCACGGGGTGACTATGGCTGGCTCACCCCTGCGCTGGGCCACCTCCATCGCGACGTCGCGGTGGCCGACTGGTATCAGCACGCGCACGCGCACGGCATCACCGCAGGCGTCCTGGTGCAGGCGGCCCCCACCGAGGCCGAGACGCATTTCCTGCTGGCGCAGGCCGACGCGCACCCCCAGGTGCTGGGCGTGGTCGGCTGGGTCGACCTGCTCGCACCCGATGCGGCGCACCGCATCGAGACGCTGGCACGCCACCCCAAGCTCAAGGGCCTGCGCCCCATGCTGCAGGACATCGAAGATCCCGACTGGATCCTGCAGCCTGCGCTCAGGCCCGCACTGCAGGCCATCACCCACCATGGCCTGGTCTTCGACGCGCTGATCAAGCCGGTGCACCTGCCGCGTGTGCGCGAACTCATTGCGCGACATCCGCAGTTGCGCGTGGTGATCGACCACGGCGCCAAGCCGTCCCCGCAGATGCCGGCGGCAACGTGGGAAGCCGGCCTGCACGCCATCGCCCGCGAAAGCGACCCTGCCCACGTGGCCTGCAAGTTCTCGGGCCTGTGGACCGAGCTGCCTGCCGGCACGGACAGCAGCGCCCTCACCCCCTGGGGCGAGGTGCTGCTCAAGGTGTGGGGCGCCGATCGCCTGATCTGGGGCAGCGACTGGCCGGTGCTCGAACTGGCCGCCGACTACCCACGCTGGCACGCGTGGTCATTGGCCTTCCTGCGGCAGCACTGCACACCGGCGCAATGCGCACGCGTGCTGGAGGGCAATGCGCGGGCGATGTACCGCCTTTGAGGGCCTGCGGACGACGTGTCGGATTTTTCGACGCCCTTCAGCCCGCCTTTACAAACTGCCGCGCGATCGTGACCACCACCGGGCCGAGCAGCACGGTGAGCAGGGAGGGAAAGACGCAGAAGATCAGGGGAAAGAGGAGCTTGACGGGGAGTTTGGCGGCAGCTTCTTCGGCGCGCAGGCGACGTTGGGTGCGCAAGGCGTCGGCATGCACCGTGAGCGATTCAGACACGCTGGTGCCAAAGCGATCGGCCTGAATCAGCATGGAGACCAGAGCATCGATATCTTTCAGGCCCACACGCTGCGCAAGGTTGCGCAGCGCTTCGGTCCGGGATGATCCTGCCCGCAGGGCCAGCCCGGTGATGGCTAATTCTTCGAACAGCACGGGCCGGGCGTAACGCATTTCGCGGCCCACGCGCTCGATGGCAGCGTCCAAGCCCAGGCCGGCCTGAACGCACAGGCGCAGCAGGTCCAGCGCGTCTGGAAAGGCGTGCAGCAATGCCTGTTGTCGGCGCTGGATACGCAGGCTCAGTACCGCGTCGGGCAGGTAGTAGCCCACGGCCGCGGCTGCGATGACGAGGGCCATGCGCAGCAGGGTGTTGGCGGGCCAGCCTTGCGCATGAAGCACGCTCCAGCCCAAGGTGGCCAGCAGTACGGTGAGCAGGGTTTTGCTGATGAAATAAATCTGCAGCGCCACGGGCGAACGCCAACCGGCGTGCCCAAAGCGCAGCCGCAATGCAGAAGGCCCCGCACTCTCGCCACTCGACAGCCCCGCCGTCCAGGGGCCGAGCCACAGCAAGGCCGACAACAGGCGGGCATAGACCCGCTGCCAGACGCTGGCATGTGCGGAGGGGGCGGCATCTCGGGCGTTCAGGGTCAGGCGGTCCAGGCGCTCCCGCCCCAGGTCGGGCAGCCAACGGCTAAGCACAGCCAAACTCAGCGTCAGGACCAGGGCGAACACGATCGCCGCAAAAATCAGGGTGGCAGAGGTCATGGGGGTCTGGCCTTGGGATTGGAAGAGATGTCAAACGCGAATCTTGATCAGTCGCCACATCCACAGAATGCCGATGGCCATCAGGGTGAGCGAGGCATACACCAACTGCAAGCCCATGGGGTCGGTCCACAGGCGCGAGATGAAGCCAGGGTTGAGCAGGACCATGAGGGCGACCAACGCAAAGGGCAGCAGCGACAAGATGACAGCCGAGATACGCCCTTCGGCCGAGAGCACGCGAACGACGCCTACGATTTTTTGACGTTCGCGGATCAGCTTGGCAGTGCTTTTCAGGATCTCGGCCAGGTTGCCGCCGGTCTCGCTCTGGATGACCACGGCCACCGCAAAGTAGCGTACGTCTTCGCTGGCGACCCGCATGGCCAGGCCTTGCATCGCTTGTGCGGTGCTGATACCAAAGTTGATTTCTTCAAACACCGCACGCAGCTCGTTCGACAGGGGCGGCGGACACTCTCTGACCGCGACTTGCAGGGCACTGGTAAAGGCGTGCCCCGCTTGCATGGAGCGGGCCATCAGGTCCAGCGCATCAGGCAGGGCCTGACCGATCCGGGTCATGCGTAGGGCACGGCGGTACTGCAAGAAGGCGATCAGAAACAGCGGCCCGAGCACCGCCACCACTAGGCTGAGCAGTACCGGCCAGCCTAGGCTGGCGCCCACCGCAAAGGCCAGCAACACCAGGCCTGCGGCCAGCGACAGGACCTGCGCCAGACTGAGTGCCAGTCCGGTTTGCAGCAAGAAATGGTCGAACTTGGCCACGCCAGGCAGGCGCTGCAGCCCCTGCTCGGCCCACTGCCATTGGCTCAGCACTCGTCTGGAGCGAAGTTTGAGCGCGGGCTCGGTCACTTCGTCTGGGTCGTCGAGCGTGAGCGCGGCCGTACGCAGCCTCTGCACCAGGGCCTTTTGACGCGGGTCTAGGTATTGCCGCCACAGCCCGTAAAGGCCCCATACCAGGGCGCTGATGCACAGGGCTGCCAGCACAGCGATGGTCCAAGCGGGTGCATTCATCGCTCAACTCCCGCGCTGGGTAGGTTCGAAAAGGTCGTCGCTCAGCGCAATACCGCGTGTGATCAGGCGCTGCGCGAATTTGGGGCGGATGCCGGTGGCCACGAACTGGCCCTGCACGCGGCCGTCGGGGTTCACGCCTATTTGCTCAAACCGAAAAATCTCTTGCATGCAGATGACGTCACCTTCGATTCCAGTGATCTCTTGCAGACTGGTGATCTTGCGTTGCCCATCCGACAGGCGTGAGATCTGAATGACCACCGACAGGGCTGAGGCAATTTGCTGGCGTAGAGCACGCGACTCGGCCTTCAGGCCCGTCATGCCCAGCATATGTTCGAGTCGGGTGAGTGCGTCGCGTGGGGAGTTGGCGTGGATGGTGGTCATGGAGCCGTCGTGTCCGGTGTTCATGGCCTGCAGCATGTCCAGCACTTCGGCGCCGCGAACCTCTCCCATGATGATGCGGTCGGGCCGCATGCGCAGGCTGTTGCGCAGCAGGTCGCGCTGCGAAACTTCGCCCTTGCCCTCGATGTTGGGCGGGCGCGTTTCCATGCGCACCACATGAGGCTGCTGCAGTTGCAGCTCGGCCGCGTCTTCGATCGTGATGATGCGCTCGTCGCCCGGGATGCTGGCCGACATCACGTTGAGCAGCGTGGTCTTTCCGCTGCCTGTACCCCCTGAGACGAGCACGTTCAGGCGCGCCCGCACCAGGCCCTGAATCAGCTCGGCCATGCCCGCGGTTAGCGTGTCCATCTTGATGAGGTCACGCACGCTGAAGGGTACCACAGCAAAGCGGCGGATCGACAGCAAGGGGCCGTCCATGGCCAAGGGCGCGATGACCGCGTTCACACGCGACCCATCGGGCAGCCGCGCATCGACCATGGGGCTCATCTCGTCTACGCGCCGCCCGACGCGCGAGACAATGCGGTCGATTACCCGAAGCAAATGGGCCTCGCTGTCAAACTGCACATCGGTATGCACGATCTTGCCGTGCCGTTCGGCATAGACCTGGAACGGCCCGTTGACCAGGATGTCCGAGACGGTAGGGTCGGACAGCAAGGCCTCGATCGGGCCCAGACCCAGCATTTCGTCCTGGATGGCCTGAATGATGAGGCGGCGCTCGGTTTCGTTCAATGCCAGTTTGTGCGTGGTAATGAGCTCCTCGGTCAGCGCCTTGAGTTCAGTACGCAGACGATCAGGCGCCATGCTTTCCATACGCTGCCAGTCCATGAGCGACAGGATTTCCTGATGGAGACGGGTCTTGATGCTGTCCAGGTGCAGCCCTTTGGCATTCAGGCTGAGCCCCGCTGCAGCGGATGAAATGGGCGCGGGTTTGGGGCTCAGGGGCCGGATCTCGGCCGTATCCGTGAGTTTCACGAGCTCAGGGTCCAGCAGTGCGGCGGTAAGGCTGCCGTTTTCAAAGTGGTGACGCAGGCTCGGGTTCAAACATCTCTCCTGCAGGGTTTGTGATGCAAGGGGTCAGGCGGACGGCGCCATTCGCTCAGGCGGGCTGGCCGATCCAGCGCTGAAGCCAGTTTCGGTGTTTAGGGGGCGCGCTTTTCAGTAGTGCGCTTGTCGCCTCACGCAGTGCGTCGATCACCGCGTTGTGGTCGTTCACCGCCGACAGGGGCATACCGATGTGCAGAGACTCCTCCACCCAATCCGGGCCGCTGGGGATGATGTGCTGCACCTTCAGGCCCACGGCTTTTTCCAGCTCGGCCAGGCTGACCCACCCTTTGGGTTGGTAGCGGTTCACGAGCAGGCGAAGCTTGGCTTCGTTCATTCCCAAGGCACGCATCATGTTGACCAGGCGCTGTGCGTCGCGTATGTCCGGGGTCTGGCTCTGCATCACGATGTAAATCACGGCCGCCATATCGAGCACCTTGAGCGTCAAGGCGTTCAGGTTGCGCTGCAGGTCGACCACCACCAGCTCGTGCAGGCTGCGCACCAAGCTCAGCACCTTTTCGATTTCCTGGGGACTGATGGCCATGGCATTTTCCAGCGAGTGGGGCGCGGCCAGCAGGTTCAGCCGGGGGGTCACGGGGTGCAGGCAGCTGGCCAGTAGCTGCATGTCGAGCCGGTCAATTTGCCGCGTCAAGTCGCCCAGGCTGTGTTTGTTGGCTCCGCTACCCAGGTAAAAAGAAGCATCGCCGCACTGCAGGTCCAAGTCGACAAAGGCGCAGTTTTTGCCAAATTCGTTGGCCATGATGTGGGCCATATTGGCCGCCACAAAACTGGTGCCGTTACCGCCTTTGCAGCCCATGAAGGCCACCAGTCGACCGGGGTGATCTTGCGCGGTGGTAGGGGAGAGGGTTGCAGCTGTGTTCCCTGCGCCTGCTCCGTTGCTTGGCCCTGCTAGGGCCGTGGCGCGGTCGCCCCAGCGTTGCAGGGTCTTGGCCAATTCGGCCGAGTTCAACGGTAGCGGGATGACTTCACGGACGCCGGCCCGCATGGCCCGCGTCAGCAGGGCTTTGCTGTTGTCCTCACTGAGCAGCAGCACGTTCAATTGGGGGCGCGTCCGCAGCCAGCCCTCGAGGGCCACGAGGTCATCTTGGCCCGTGCTCGCCAAGCTGATAGGACTGTCCAGCAGCACGATGGTGCCCGCGGGCGCATCGTCTAGCGCCTGCAGCGATGCGAGCAAGTTGCCATCCGGTACGCGCAGGCTGGCGCTGTCCAGGGGCAAGGCGTTTTGTTGCTGGCTGCTGCGCAGCGCGGCCAAAAGGGTCTCGTTGGAGGCGATCACATGGATGGGCATTGCAAACCTTTCAGGGGGCGCTGAGTGCACCCAAGCCGATGTTGAAGACGGGAACCGGTGCAGGCAGGGTCTGGAAGCTCTGTTGGTAACGCGTCACGGCGGCCAGGGCGGACGCGCCATCGGTGTCGGGGTCGGTGCGCAGCCTGTCGTGCCCCACGTGCCCCAAGTGGGCCTGGTGAGGGACGACCCCCGTGCCCGAGCCCATTCCATGGCCTACGCCATCGTGAGGACCCAGGTGCAGAGGTGGACAGTGGGGGCTAGGTCGATCGGGTGAGCAGTGCCCCGACACAGGCAGTGGGGCGCCAAGGGTCAGCAGGCTTTGTTGGGCCTGGGCGCGTTTTACAGCCACACCAAATTGTTGGTCCACCAAGGTGGGTGGGGTGTCGCAGGCGGCCAGCGCCAGGCTGAGGCCGACCATGCTCCAGCAGCGAAGGAATGGGGGGATGACGTTCATGGCGGGTTTCTCCGGACTCAAGAGGTGGAAGCAGGGGGCGGTTTCGGGGTGGCTTCGGGGGCAGGAGCTGTTGCCGGAGCGATGGACGTCTCGGCTTGGGGGTCGGCCGATGGGGCGGGCTCGGCATCGGCCGCTGGCTTGGGTGGTGGCTCTGTCCGGGGCTCGGGTCCGGTTTCGGGTCGGGTTTCAGGCACGGTTACGGGCGCGGCTCCGGGAGCGGCTGCGGGCGCGGCTCCAGGCCGAGGCTCTGGCGGTGCGGGGTTCACAGGCGTGGGCATACGCTCAGGCGGTTTGCCTTCGAGCTGGCCGTTCCAGAAGTACTCGCTGCGGGTGGGCGGGATGTAGCTATCGGTGGGCAGCGCGTAACCGACCGGCAAGACGCGGGCCAGCCGCGGGGTCACCACAAACAGCAGCTCGGACTTGTCGGTCTGGAAAGCCGTGCTGCGAAACAGCGCCCCCAGGATGGGCAGCTCACCCAGAACCGGAAAGGCCTTGATGGTCTGGGTGACGTTGCTCTTGACCAGTCCGCCAATGGCAAAGCTTTCACCATCACGCAGTTGCACCGTCGTGGAGGCGCGGCGCGTGGTGATGCTGGGCAGCAAGCTGCTTTGGCTGCCCAAGCCTTTCACGGTGGTGCCCACTTGCGACAACTCCGAGACCTCAGGGGTCACGCGCAGATTAATCAGTCCGTCTTCGAGCACGGTGGGCAAAAAGCGCAGGCCCACACCAAACTCTTTTTCTTCCAACGTGATTGTGGTGCCGCCATTGGCATTGGTCTGGGGGACGGGGATGTAGATCTTCCCGCCCGCCAAGAACGAACCCTCTTGTCCACTGACCGCGGTAATGGTGGGCTCGGCCAATATCTTGACCAGGCCTTTCTTCATCTCGGCGGTCAGCGTGATAGTGCTCTGGCCGTTGGCGCGTGATGCGGTGATCGCGGTCGATCCGGTGCTGAGTAATTGCGAGAGCAGGTTGACCGAGGTGTTGCCGATGGTGCGGGTCAGGTTCAAGTCCACCCCCAGCTCGTCGAGCAGCGTTTTGGAGACCTCGGCCACCTTCACTTCGAGCATGACCTGCTGTGTGCCGTTTACGCGCAGCAGGTTGATGACTTTCTTGTTGCCGTTGAAGGCCTCTGTGAGGGCCATGAGGCGCTGCACTTTCATACCGTCGCTCACACGGCCGCTGAGCACCAGGGTGTCGGCCACGCTGTCCACGCGCAGGTTTTCGGCGCTGGGCACGTACTCACGTAGCTTGGCGTAGAGGCTATCGGTGTCGGCTCCCACGCTGATATCGCGCAAGGTGGTGCTGCCCTGGGCGGTCCAGACCAGCAAATTGGTAAGACCTGATTTTTTTCCGAGCAGATAAATTTCACGCGGATTGATCAACACCACATCGGCCACGTCGGGGTTTCCCACCGACAGACGCTCAGCGTTCTCGGTCAGCTGCAGCAGCATGGACTTGCCCGCCGTCAGGCGTAGCGGCGGGGCCATTTGCACCGGGCCTTGGGTTTGCACTTCGGGCTTGCTGGATGATTTGGCAGCATTGCGTGTGACGGCCTTGGCGGGGGTGCCGTCGGCGGTGGGCGCGGGCGCGGTGGCGGGAGACGCCGCATGCGCGGATTGGTACCACACACAGGCGATAGACAAGACGAAGGACAGTGTGAGGGGCAGTAGGGACGGCATCGGGCTCTCCTTGAAGCGGCGAATGGACAGGCTCATGGGAGCTGTTGATGGGACAGTGCGGCGTGCTGGGCGCATCAGCACAAGCTGCAGTGGGCTCACTCTTGCGACAGCGACAGGCCCCGGATGACTTCAAGCCGGGGGGACTCGGGTACCGGCGGGGTTGCGGCTGCAGCGGGCGGTGCGGGCGCAGGACGAGCGGCATGCGGTCTCGCAGGCGCGGCCTTGGTGGCGATGACCGGCACAACTGCAGCAGCCACTTCGGGAAGGAAGTCCAACTTGCGCGAGCCGGACGTTTGCACCGGGATATCGTCGCCCTGACTACGTAGCACCAGCGATAAGGTGCCCACGCTGCGGGCCAGGTCTATTTGCTCGGCCTGCTGGGGGCTGACCTGCAAGGTGACGGCATTGACCACACGGGGTTTGCTCTCGTTGGAGGACACGTCTTGCGCAACGGCCAGCACCCGGATGCGTTCGATGACGATTTTGGAAACGGGCTGGTTCTGGTTGTCCGGCATATTGACCATCACGTCCACAAAATTGCCGGGCAGTGCGAAACCCGCCACGCCCATGATTTCATTGACCTTCACCGTCACGGCACGTTGCCCGGGCGCGAGCACCGAGGACAACCCGCCTTTTTCGCCAACGGCCGCGAGCTTGCTTTGCAGCAGGGGCTCACCGCGCTGCACGGGCATGTGAATGACTCGGCCCACCGCTTGGTCGAGCGTGGTCAAGGGATCCTGAATAGCAGCCGCTTTCGGCCAGGCCATGGTTTGCAGCATGTCCGGTTGAAGTCGGGTACCCATAGGCAAATCGCGCTGGGCGACGATCACTTGCACGGTGTTGGAGGCGCTTTGCTGTTGCAACCATCTGGCGGCATAAGCGGCGGCGGCCATCCCCAGCACCAAGGCCAGGAGCAGCGCACCCAGCGGACGAATGTTTTTCATTGAAGAAAGTCCTAGGCTCAGGAATTCAAGGAAATGGCCAGAGCTTGAGCACATGCACGGCAGTACCCGCGCCAATCGCCAGTGCGTAAGGCATGCGCGTCGCACTCACTGGAAAGGGCGTTCGCGCTGTGCGCGCCCCGTGTTGGCGAATTAGCCAAAGTTGCGTCAAGCCACTGTTCAGGTTGTGAAGGGTTTGGCCCAGTTGACCGCTGAGCACGGCCCATGTGATGGACAGCAAACCCCCGGCCAACAAGATGAGTAGATTGACCCAGAGCATGTCGGGATAGCCCACAAACAGGCCCGTGGCGGCAGCCAGCTTCACATCGCCAGCGCCCACTGCTCGCAGCAGGTAGATCGCCAGGAACCCCAAGAAGCCCACCAAGCCCCCCGCGAGCGCCGACCCCAGGCCGATGCCGTGCGGCGACAGTGACAGCCCGATGGCCGTCAAGCTGCCCCACAACACCAGCGTATTGGGAATGCGGCGCGTTGCGGTGTCGTGCCAACTGGCCGCCACAAGCATGACGACCAGTGCGGCCAGATGTGTCCAGTCAAAAAGACTGAGGGGCATGGGGGTACTTCAGACCGACCAGGTGTAATTGATTCGCCTGATGTCGATCATTTCGCTGCTGTTCCACTGAGCGTTGTCGACACACGCTGGAACAAGGCATCGATGGAGCCACCCAAAGCAGTGGCACCGCCCACAATGGCCAACGCGATCAGCGAGGC
>JBEAZV010000081.1:0-98496 GCA_041159245.1 Pseudomonadota bacterium | reverse complement strand
CATGAGCATTTCAGGCTTGCATGTGACGATGTTCGCGTGGGGCGCGGCGGCGCTCGTGGGGGCCTTCTGGCGCCGCAGCGCGCGGCTATGCCTGCTGTGGCCTGCGCCGCATGCGGCCCTGTTGGGGGGCGTCCTGCTCGCGGCCCTCTACGCCGCATTCAGCGGCGGCGGCGTGCCTGCGCAGCGCACGGTCTGGATGCTGGCCGTCCATGCCCTGTTGCGGCTGGCGGGGTTGCGCTGGCCCTGGCCTCGCACCTGGGCTCTGACCGCCGCCGTAGTGGCCACGTTGGACCCCTGGGCCCTGCTGCAACCCGGGTTCTGGCTCAGCTTCGTGGCAGTCGGCATCTTGTTCGCTACCGACCCGGGCGGCGGCGCCGCGCGGCCTGCGGGGATCCTGGGCCGCCTGCGGGCCCTGCTGCGGGAACAGGCGGTGATCACAGTGGCGCTCGCGCCGCTCACGCTGTGGCTGTTCGGCGAAGTCTCGCTGGTGGGTTTGCTGGCGAACCTGGCGGCCATTCCCTGGGTGACCGCGGTGGTGACGCCGCTGGCCCTGGCGGGGATAGCTTGGCCGCCCTTGTGGCAGGCCGGGGCCTGGGCAGTGCAGATCCTGATGCAGGGGCTGCAGGTTCTGGCCTCGGTGCCGGCCGGGGTGTGGTCGGCGGCGGCCCCGCCCGTGTGGATGGCCCTGGCCGCCTTGGCCGGCGGGCTGCTGCTCGTGCTGCAACTTCCCCCCGCGCTGCGGGCGTTGGGGCTGCCGCTGCTGTGGCCGATGCTGGTGTGGGCGCCGCCGCGTCCCGCGCCGGGCGTGTTCGAAGTCGTGGCCGCCGACATCGGCCAGGGCAATGCCGTCCTCGTGCGCACGGCCACGCACAGCCTGCTCTATGACACGGGCCCGCGCCATGGCGGCGACAGCGATGCCGGACAGCGTGTGCTGGTGCCCTTGCTGCGAGCCCTAGGCGAGCGGCTCGACCGGGTGGTGGTGAGCCACCGTGACAGCGACCACAGCGGCGGCGCGGCCTCGGTCCTGGCCCGGCACGCGCAGGCGGACCTGCTCTCCTCGATGGGTCCGCACGAGGCCCTGTCGCCGCGTCACCCGCCCATCCCCTGTCTGGCGGGCCAGGGCTGGAACTGGGACGGCGTGCGCTTCGAATTCCTGCACCCGCTGGCATCCGACTACGGTATGCCTGCTGTCAAACCCAACGCCCTCAGCTGCGTGTTGCGCATCGTTGCGGCGGCAGACCCGAGGCCGACTTCTGCCTCTGAGGCGACCGGGGTCCCTGCCGCCATCGCCTTGCTGGCGGGCGACATCGAGCGGGCGCAGGAGGCGCGGCTGGTGCGAGAGGCCGCAGACGCCTTGCGCGCCGACCTGTTGCTGGTGCCACACCATGGCAGCAAGACTTCCTCGAGCGACGTCTTCCTGGACGCGGTGCAGCCCGGCGTTGCGCTGGTCCAGGCGGGCTACCGCAACCGCTACGGCCATCCCGCGCCGTCGGTGATGGAGCGCTACGCGCGCCGGGGCATACTGGTCATCGTGTCACCGGCCTGCGGTGCGGCCCGGTGGTCGTCGGCCGAGCCGCGACGGGTGCGCTGCGAGCGCGAGCGGTCCCGCCGCTACTGGCACCATGTCGGGTCCCCGCCAGCCGGTCTTGGAGACGAAACGGGCGCGCCCTGAGTCCCACCCCGGTGGATGCGGCGGCCCGGATATTGCTAACTCGGGGGAGAGGACCTGGTCCTTTGCCCTCGCCTGCCATGGAGTTGCCCTGCATGCCCCGATTTGACGAAATGCTGGCTGGTTCTCCGGGCCCTGGCGCCTTCGCGCTAGGACCCAGTCCCATGCCGGACGTCCGACCCCACTACGCCGCCTACACGCGCTGGCTGGTCGGCCAGACCGAGGCCTCGATGCGGGCGCGTCGCGAAGAGGCCGAGATGATCTTCCGCCGCGTGGGCATCACTTTCGCGGTCTACGGCGCCAAGGACGAAGACGGCGCCGGCACCGAGCGTCTCATCCCCTTCGACCTGATCCCGCGCATCATCCCCGCGCACGAGTGGCGCCAGCTGGAAAAAGGCCTCGTCCAGCGCGTCACTGCCCTCAACCGCTTCCTGCATGACGTCTATCACGAGCAGGAGATCCTCAAGGCCGGCCTGATCCCCGCCGAGCAGGTGCTGGGCAACGCCCAGTTCCGCAAGGAGATGATGGGGGTGTACACCCCGCACCGCGTCTACTCGCATATCGCCGGCGTGGACATCGTGCGCGCCGCGAACGCAAAAGGCGAGGGCGAGTACTACGTGCTGGAGGACAACCTGCGCGTTCCCAGCGGGGTGAGCTACATGCTGGAGGACCGCCGCATGATGATGCGGCTGTTCCCGGACTTGTTCAGCCAGCACCGCGTGGCGCCGGTCATGCACTACCCCGACCTGCTGCTGGAGACGCTGCGCACCAGCGCACAGCCCGGTGCGCCCGATCCAACGGTGGTGGTGCTCACCCCCGGCATGTACAACAGCGCCTACTTCGAGCACGCCTTCCTCGCGCAGCAGATGGGGGTGGAGCTGGTCGAGGGTCAGGACCTGTTTGTCAAGGACCGCTACGTTTACATGCGCACCACGCGCGGCCCGCGCCGGGTGGACGTGATCTACCGGCGCATCGACGACGACTTCCTCGATCCCTCCGTCTTTCGCGACACGTCCACTCTCGGCTGCCGCGGCTTGGTCGACGCCTATGCCGCTGGCAACGTCACCATCTGCAATGCCATCGGCACCGGCGTGGCCGACGACAAGTCCATCTACCCCTATGTGCCGCAGATGATCGAGTTCTACCTGGGCGAGAAACCGATCCTGAACAACGTGCCCACCTACATGGGCCGCAAGCCCGAGGACCTGGCCTACATCCTGGCCCACCTGCCGGAGCTCGTGGTCAAGGAGGTGCACGGTGCGGGTGGCTACGGCATGTTGGTCGGCCCGGCCGCCACGAAGCAGGAGATCGAGGACTTCCGCGCCGCCTTGCAAGCCAACCCGGGTGGCTACATCGCGCAGCCCACGCTCAGTCTCTCGTCCTGCCCCACGTATGTTGAAAGCGGCATTGCACCGCGTCACATCGACCTGCGCCCCTTCGTGCTGTCCGGAAAGCAGGTCCAGATGGTGCCGGGCGGACTCACGCGCGTGGCGCTGAAGGAAGGCTCGCTCGTGGTGAATTCGTCGCAGGGCGGCGGCACCAAGGACACCTGGATTCTGGAGGACGAATGAACCACCCCCGAAGCGCCTTCGGTGCCACCCTCTCAAGGGGGCGCCACCCGCGGCCCGGCGAAGCCGGTTCCGCGCTGGCCCACGAATAGGTCCCGCTTATGTTGTCACGAACCGCTGATCACTTGTTCTGGATGTCTCGCTACACCGAGCGTGCGGAAAACACCGCGCGCATGCTGGACGTCAACTACCAAACCTCGCTGCTGCCGCAATCGGCCGCCGTGGCTGAAATGGGCTGGCAGGGCCTGCTGTCCATCAGCGAGCTGCTGCCCGCCTACACCGCACGCCATGGCGAGATCACGCCGCGTGCAGTGATGGAGTTCATGGTCAAGGACGAAAACAATCCCTCTTCCATCCTGTCCTGCCTGCGTGCGGCGCGAGAGAACGCGCGTGCGGTGCGCGGTACGCTCACCACCGAGGTCTGGGAGACGCAGAACCAGACCTGGTTGGAGGTTAATCGCATGCTGGCCAGCGGCGCGCTCGAGCGCGACCCCGGCGTGTTCTTCGAGTGGGTGAAGTTCCGCTCACACCTCTCGCGAGGGGTGACGGTGGGCACCATGCTGATGGACGAGGCCCTGCACTTCATGCGTCTGGGAACCTTCCTGGAGCGCGCGGACAACACCGCGCGGCTGGTCGACGTGAAGTTCCACGCGGTGCAAAGCGACTTCTTCGGCGCGGCCACCCTGCAAGACCAGGAGGCCGACTTCTACCACTGGAGCGCCATCCTGCGCAGCGTCTCCGGCTTCGAGGTCTATCGCAAGGTCTATCGCGACGTGATCAAGCCCGAACGCGTGGCCGAACTGCTGGTGCTGCGCCCGGATATGCCGCGGTCCTTGCACGCCAGCATGAACGAGGTCGTGGCCAACCTACGCATGGTCGCAGGCGATGAATCGTCTGAAACGCTGCGCCATGCCGGCCGGCTGCGAGCCGAATTGCAGTACGGGAGCATCGAGGAGATCCTGGCCACCGGACTGCATGCCTTCCTCACCCAGTTCCTGGACCGGGTGAACGCGCTGGGCGGACGCATCAGCCGGGATTTCCTGGTGCCTCAAACAGCCTGATCGACGCTGCGGCCTCTGTTCCAGGCGCCTGAGCGCGGGCCGCGGGCCGCGGGCATCGGGCGGCATAGGCGCTCTCGGTTAGCATGCCCCGATGACCACCACCCTCAAGATCGACTTCGTCTCCGATATCGCCTGTCCCTGGTGCGCCGTGGGCCTGGGCTCGCTCGAGCAGGCCCTGGAGCGCCTGCAGGCCGATGGTATCCAGGCGCAGCTGCACTTCCAGCCTTTCGAGCTCAATCCGCAGATGGGGCCTGAAGGCCAGGACCTCGCGGAGCACCTCACGCAAAAGTATGGCTCCACCCCCGAGCAGCAGGCCGCCAACTGGCGCAACCTGTGCCAGCGGGCTGCTGCGGTGGGTGTCGAGTTCCGTCCCGAGGGGCGCGGGCGCACCTGGAACACGTTCAAGGCGCATCGGCTGCTGCACTGGGCGGGCGAGCAGGGCGAGGCTTCGCAGCACGCGCTGAAGAAGGCGCTGTTGCAGGCGTACTTCACCCGGGGAGAGAACCCCTCGGATGATGAGGTCCTGCTACAGGCGGTGCAGTCGGTTGGACTGGACGCAGACCGGGCCCGCGCCATCCTCTCGAGTGACGAATACACACCGCAAGTGCGCGAGCGCCAGCGCTTTTACACGCAGGCAGGCATCAGTGCGGTGCCTTCGGTCATCATCAATGACCAGCACCTGTTGCAGGGCGGCCAGCCGCCGGAGATTTTCGAGCAGGCCTTGCGGCAGATCGCGGCGGTGCAGGCGGGCTGACGCTCAATCGGCGGCGGCGCCGGGTGCCTCATACGCCGACATTGGCACACAGGCGCAAAACAGGTTGCGGTCTCCGTAGACGTTATCGACCCGGCCCACGGGCGGCCAGTACTTGGCATGGCGATGGCCGCCCAGGACTGCCGCGCCCGTCTCGCGCGGGTAGGCGTGGAGCCAGTCACCTTGCAGCAGGCTCGCAGCCGTATGCGGCGCGTGCTTCAAGGGATTGTCTTCACGCGGCCACTGGCCGTTTTCGACCGCACGGATTTCTTCGCGGATCGCGATCATCGCGTCGATGAAGCGGTCCAGTTCCTCGAGCGTCTCGCTCTCGGTGGGCTCCACCATCAGCGTGCCGGCCACCGGAAAGCTCAGGGTCGGCGCGTGAAAGCCGTAGTCGATCAGGCGCTTGGCTACATCTTCCGCGGTAACGCCGCTGGTTTCCTTCAGCGGCCGCAGATCCAGGATGCACTCGTGGGCCACGTGCCCGTTCTCGCTCGCATACAGCGTGGGGTAGTGAGGCGCGAGTCGCTTGCTGATGTAGTTGGCTGACAAGATGGCCACCTCGGTCGCCTGGCGCAGACCTTCGGGGCCCATCATGCGGCAGTACATCCAGCTGATTGGCAGCACGGCCGCATTGCCCAAGGGCGCGGCGGACACAGCCCCCACGCGGTGCGGGTGGGCGCGGCTGGCCTGATTGGACGCGGCTTCGGCCGTCGCATGCCCGGGCAGGAAAGGAACGAGGTCCTCGACCACGCACACCGGGCCTACGCCGGGGCCGCCGCCGCCATGCGGAATGCAGAAGGTCTTGTGCAGGTTCAGGTGACTCACGTCCCCGCCGAACTCGCCCGGGGCCGCTACGCCGACCAGCGCGTTCATGTTGGCGCCGTCCACGTAGACCCGTCCGCCATGCTGGTGTACCAGGGCGCACAGCGCCTTGACCTGCGTTTCGAACACGCCGTGCGTGCTGGGGTAGGTGATCATCACTGCCGCGAGGCGGTCGGCGTACTGGGCGCACTTGGCGGTCAGATCGGCCATGTCCACATTGCCCTGGGCGTCGCAGGCGGTCACCACCACCTGCATGCCCACCATCTGCGCGCTGGCCGGATTGGTGCCGTGCGCGGAGGAGGGGATCAGGCAGATGTCGCGGTGGTGGTCGCCACGGCTCTCGTGCCAGGCCTTGATCACCAGCAGGCCCGCGTACTCGCCCTGCGAGCCGGCATTGGGCTGCAGGCTGATGCCAGCGTAGCCGGTGGCCTGGCACAGCCACTCGCGCAGCTGCGCGTCGAGCAGGGCATAGCCTTGCAGCTGGTCGGCCGGCGCGAAGGGGTGCACGCGCGCGAACTCAGGCCAGGTGATGGGGATCATCTCGCTGGTTGCATTGAGCTTCATCGTGCAGCTGCCCAGGGGGATCATGCTGCGATCGAGGGCCAGGTCCTTGTCCGACAGCGCGCGGATGTAGCGCAGCATCGCGGTCTCGCTGTGGTGGCTGTTGAACACCGGGTGGGTGAGGAAGTCACTGGTGCGTCGCAGGCTGCCGGGAATCAGCGGCTCCACGCCCTTTTCGAAGGTGGTGAACTCCGGCAAAGCCTGGCCGTCCTGCGCGAATACAGACCACAGCATGTTCAGGTCTTCGCGCGTGGTGGTCTCGTCCAGCGAGACGCACACCCACTGGCCCGCGTGTACGCGCAGGTTGGCACCGCGCTCGCGTGCGCGCGCCATGATCTTGTCAGCGGCCTGGGCGCCCACCCGCAGGGCCAGGGTGTCGAAGGCGCTCTCATGCTCGGGCGTGAACCCCAGTTGGCGCAGGCCCGCCGCGAGGATGGCGGTGTAGGCCGCCACACGCTGGGCGATGCGCCGCAGGCCCTGCGGCCCGTGATAGACGGCGTACATGCTGGCCACCACCGCGGGCAGCACCTGCGCGGTGCAGATGTTGGACGTGGCTTTCTCGCGGCGTATGTGCTGCTCGCGGGTCTGTAGCGCCAGGCGGTAGGCCGGGTTGCCATGCGCGTCGATGCTCACGCCCACCAGGCGCCCGGGCAGCGAGCGCTTGTACTCGTCGCGGCAGGCCATGTAGGCCGCGTGGGGGCCGCCTGCGCCCATGGGCATGCCAAAGCGCTGGGTGGTGCCGATCACGATGTCGGCGCCCCATTCGCCGGGCGGCGTGAGCAGCGTGAGCGCCAGCAGGTCGGCCGCCACGACGAAGGCGCCCTGCTGCGCGTGGGTACGCTCGGCGTCGGCGCGCAGGTCGGCGATGCGGCCGCTGGTCGTGGGGTAGGGGGCCAGCGCGCCGAAGTGCGGACGGTCCAGTGCCGCCTGCCATTCCTGCGCCGAGTTCGTCACCACCACCTCGATGCCCAGGGGGCGCGCACGTGTCTGCACCACCTCGATCACTTGCGGATGGTTGTCTGCGGCGACGAGGAAGGTGTGGCTGGGGCTCTTGACGCTGCGCTTGGCCAGGGTCATCGCCTCAGCCGCCGCGGTGGCTTCATCCAGCATCGAGGCGTTGGCGATCGGCATGCCGGTCAGGTCGCACAGCATCGTCTGGAAGTTCACCAGGGCCTCCATGCGACCCTGGCTGATCTCGGCCTGGTAGGGCGTGTAGGCGGTGTACCAGGCGGGGTTTTCCAGGATGTTGCGCAGGATCACTGTGGGCGTGATCGTGCCGTAGTAGCCCTGGCCTATAAAGCTGCGCATCACCTGGTTCTTGCTCGCCAGCGCCTTCAGTTCGGCCAGTGCTGCGGCCTCGGTCACCGGAGCGGGCAGCTTCATCGCGCTCGTGCGTGCGATGGCGCGCGGCACGATGCCGTCGATCAGCGCGCGGCGCGAAGCCACGCCGATCGCCGACAGCATGTGGTGTTCGTCGGTCTCGCTCACGCCGATGTGGCGGGCGATGAACTGGTCGGCGTCCTCGAGTTCGCCCAGGGGGCGTGCAGCTTGCATCAGCATGGAGTCGTTCCTCGGGTGGTGCGGCGCGGTGCGGGCAAAAGGCAATCAGGAAAGGGGAATCAGCCGTTCTGGGAGAACGCGGCGTAGGCGGTCTCGTCCATCAGCGGCTCGAGCTCGGCGGGGTTGGCCAGCTTGACCTTGAAGAACCAGCCCTGGCCCAGCGGGTCGGTGTTCGCCAGCGAGGGGTCTGCGCGCAGGGCTTCGTTTACCTCGGTCACTTCGCCGTTGACCGGCATGAAGACGTCGGCTGCAGCTTTCACTGATTCGACGACGCCGGCCACCTCGCCCTGGGCGTAAGTGCGGCCCACTTCAGGCAGGTCGACGAACACCACATCGCCCAGCGCATCCTGCGCATGCACGGTGATGCCCACGGTGGCCGGGGCATCGCCCTCGGACTGGATCCATTCGTGATCGGGTGTGTACTTCAGGCTCATGGTGTCTCCGAGTGAGAAATGAAAAAAGGGTTCAGGCGGCGGGGCCTCGGTAGTAGCGCGTAGGGACGAAGGGCAGGTCGGCCACGACCATGGGCACGGGCTTGCCGCGCACCAGGGCCTGCAGCCGGGTGCCGGTAGCGGCCTGCGCCGTCTCGACATAGCCCATGGCCACGGGTTGGTCGAGGGTGGGTCCGAGCAGGCCGCTGCTGACTTCGCCCACGCGCCGTCCGGAGAGGTCTTGCAGTTCGGTGTGTTCACGCACGGGTACGCGCTCCTGCGCGATCAGGCCCACGCGCCGGCGCGTCAGCGGCACCGTGCCATCGAGCTGGCCCAGCACACGGTCCGCGCCGGCAAAGCCCCCGGCGCGCGCGCCACCGGTGCGGCGCACCTTCTGCATCGCCCAGCCCAGAGCCGCCTCGACGGGCGTGGTGGTGGTGTCGATGTCGTTGCCGTAGAGGCACAGGCCGGCCTCCAGGCGCAGCGAGTTGCGTGCGCCCAGACCGATCGGCTGTACCTCGGGCTGCGCCAGCAGCGCGCGTGCGAAAGCCTCGGCCTGCGCGGCGTGCACCGAGATCTCGAAGCCGTCCTCGCCGGTGTAGCCGCTTCGAGTGATGAACAGGTCGCCGCCTTGCCAGGTGTAAGCGCCGCCGGTCATGAAGACCAGGCGCTCGACCCCGGGCACCAGCCTCGCCAGGGCCGTCGCGGCTTGCGGGCCCTGCAGTGCCAGCAGGGCCTGCTCGGGCAGGGGCTGCACCGTGCAGCGCGCGCCGATGCGCGCCTGGATGTGGGCGCTGTCGGCGGCCTTGCAGGCGCCGTTGACGATGACAAAGAGGTCGTGGCCCCGGTTCACGAACATCAGGTCGTCCAGGATGGTGCCCTCGTCGGACAACAGGAGGCCATAGCGTTGCTTGCCCACGCCCAGGCCGATCACGTCGACCGGCATCAGTGTTTCGAAGGCGGCGGCTGCATCGGGCCCTGCCAGCCTCAGCTGCCCCATGTGCGAGACGTCAAAGAGGCCTGCGGCGGTACGGGTGTGGCGGTGTTCGGCCATGAGGCCGGCGGGGTACTGCACCGGCATGGCGTAGCCGGCGAAGGGCACCATGCGCGCACCTAATTGCAGGTGTAGGGCGTGCAGGGGTGTCTGCAGCAAAGGCTGCGACGCAGGAACTTCGGCGGGGGCGCTGGACATGGACACTCCGGTGACAGGGCTGCGATCCATGGCCTGCGCCATGGGTGAGCCCCGCTGTCCGCTTTACCTGAGAGATTCGCCTTGCCAGGCCATGCCCGGCAAGGGTTGCTCCTTCGGTGGGCACCCTTCGCACATGGCGGGGCGCCTCTCTCCAGCAGGGAAACGTCCCGTTGCCGGGACGTGCCGTCAGTCCTGGGTGCCTGAGCGTTCGGCGTTCAGCCTGCGCCTTCGGCGGCCGGGGCTCCAGGCAGGTGACTGCGAGGGGCGTCGGCGCTCTCCTGACGACGGTGCATTGTAGCCGCCCCCTGCCGCGCGCCGGGCGTAGGTCCTGCGACCTACATGTTGGCGTAGTTGGGGCCGCCGCCGCCCTCGGGCACCACCCAGGTGATGTTCTGGGTCGGGTCCTTGATGTCGCAGGTCTTGCAGTGCACGCAGTTCTGCGCGTTGATCTGGAGACGGTCGGCGCCCGAGGCCGCATCCTTCACGTACTCGTACACGCCCGCCGGGCAATAACGCGACTCGGGGCCGGCAAAGCGCTTGAGGTTGGTGTCCACTGGCACCGAGGGATCGGTGAGCTTCAAGTGCGCAGGCTGGTCCTCGGCGTGGTTGGTGTTGGAGATGAACACCGACGACAGGCGGTCGAAGGTCAGCTTGCCATCGGGCTTGGGGTACTCGATGGGCGCGCACTGATTGGCGGGCTTGAGGTACAGGTGGTCTGGCTTCTCGCGGTGCAGTGTCCAGGGGATGTGGCCACGCAGTACGAACTGCTCGATGCCGGTCATGACCGTAGCCAGGGGCAGGCCCTTCTTGAACCACTGCTTGAAGTTGCGCGCCTTGTGCAACTCGGCGTGCAGCCAGGACTGCTCGAAGGCTTCGGGGTAGGCGGTGAGCTCGTCGTGGCGGCGACCGGCCACGAGAGCGTCGAAGGCGGCTTCAGCCGCCAGCATGCCAGTCTTGATGGCGGCGTGGCTGCCCTTGATGCGCGAGGCGTTCAGGTAGCCCGCGTCGCAGCCCACCAGCGCGCCGCCTGGAAACACGGTCTTGGGCAGGGACAGCAGCCCGCCCACGGTGAGCGCGCGTGCGCCGTAGGCCAGGCGCTTGGCCGGCTTGCCGCCTTCGGGCGTGTCAAAGTACCAGCGGATGTTCGGATGCGTCTTGAAACGCTGGAACTCCTCGAAGGGCGAGAGCCAGGGGTTGCTGTAGTCCAGGCCCACCACGTAACCCACCGCCACTTGGTTGTTTTCCATGTGATAGAGGAAGGAGCCGCCGTAGGTGTGGTTGTCCAGCGGCCAGCCCGCGGTGTGTACCGCGAGACCGGGCTTGTGGCGGGCGGGGTCGATCTCCCAGACTTCCTTGATGCCGATGCTGTAGCTTTGCGGGTCGCTCTTGGCGTCCAGGCGGAAGTGGGCGATCAGCTGCTTGCCCAGGTGACCGCGGGCGCCTTCGGCGAAGAGGGTGTAGCGCGCGTGCAGCTCCATCCCGAGCTGGAAGTTCTCGGTGGGCTGGCCGTTCTTGCCGATGCCCATATTGGCCGTGGCCACACCCTTGACCGAGCCGTCGTCGTGGTACAGAACTTCGGCCGCCGGAAAGCCCGGGAAGATCTCCACGCCCAGGCCTTCCGCCTGCTGCGCCAGCCAGCGCGTGAGGTTGGCCAGGCTGATGATGTAGTTGCCTTCGTTGTGAAAGTTCTGGGGCAGCAGGAAGTTGGGGGTGCGCATCGCACCGCGCTCGGACAGGAACAGGAAGGCGTCCTCGGTCACAGGCTGGTTCAAGGGTGCGCCCATGGCCTTCCAGTCGGGGAACAGCTCGGTGAGCGCGCGCGGGTCCATGATGGCGCCAGACAGGATGTGGGCGCCGGGCTCGGAGCCCTTTTCCAGGACCACCACCGAGATGTCCTGGCCCTTGGCCTGGGCCAGCTGCTTGATGCGAATCGCGGCAGACAGGCCGGCCGGGCCGGCGCCGACCACCACCACGTCGTATTCCATGGCTTCGCGGGGGCCGTACTGGGCCAGTATCTCGTCGTGGGTCATCGTGTCTCGCGGATAATCAATTGCAGGAAACGTTCTCAAGCAGCGGGGCGCTGCGGGCCGACTCGGCGGCCGACACATTCAGTCACCGCATTCTATGGCGGTCGCTCTCCAGACCCGCACCAGGAGCCAGCCTATGAGCTACAGCATTGACTTGTCCGGGCGCGTCGCCCTCGTCACCGGCGCGTCCAGCGGCCTCGGGGCCCAGGCCGCCCGCACCCTGGCTCGCGCCGGGGCTGCCGTCGTCCTGGCGGCCCGCCGCGTGGAAAAGCTCAAAGACCTGCGCGCCCAGATCGAAGGCGAGGGAGGCGACGCCCACGTCACCCCGATGGATGTCACCGACGTGGGCAGCATTCGCGCCGCTGTCGCCCATGCCGAGACCGAAGTGGGCTCGCTGGATATTCTGGTGAACAACGCCGGCATCGGCTCCACCCAGCGCTTGCAGGACGTGGGTGAAGGCGAATTTGACCGCCTCTTTGACACCAATGTGCGCGGCGCCTTCTTCACCGCCCAAGAGGTGGCCAAGCGCATGCTGGCCCGGGCCCAGGGCGCGGCGCCCGGCACCTACACCGGCGGGCGCATCATCAATATCGCCTCGATGGCGGGCCTAAAGGTGCTGCCCCAGATTGGCGCCTATGCCATGACCAAGGCCGCGGTGGTGCACATGACCCGCGCCATGGCGCTGGAGTGGGGGCGCTTTGGCATCAACGTCAACGCCATCTGCCCGGGCTACATCGACACCGAGATCAACCACCACCACTGGAGCACCGAGCAGGGTCAGAAGCTGGTGCAGATGATGCCCCGCAAGCGGGTGGGCCAGCCCGAAGATCTCGACGGCCTGATCGTGCTGCTGGCCGGCAAGGAAAGCCATTTCATCAACGGCGCCGTCATCGCGGCGGACGACGGATTCGCGGTCTGACCCATGAAGCTTGAGATTCCCGACAAGAAAAAGCTGGTGTACGAGCTCACGCTCCCCATACGCTGGGGCGATATGGACGCCATGGGGCACGTGAACAACACGCTGTACTTTCGCTACATGGAGACCATCCGCATCGACTGGTTCGACACCATCGGCGCCCTGCCGAACCCGAAGGGCCAGGGGCCGGTGATCGTCAACGCCTTCTGCAACTTCTACCGGCAGTTTGAGTACCCGGACAACGTGTTGCTGCGGATGTATGTGAGCGACCCAGGCCGCAGCAGCTTCGAGAGCTGGTGCACCATGGCCAGCGCGAGCCAGCCGGACGTGATCTGCGCTGCGGGCGGGGCCACCACCGTGTGGACCGACTTCCCGGCCCAGAAGTCGGCGCCGCTGCCGGACTGGCTGCGGCAGCAGCTCGAGTAAGGCGGCTTATTTCGAACGCGGCACCCGCCCCAGCAGGTAGAACTCGGGGTTGGGCATCATGCTGGTCACGTTGGCCATGCGGTTGGACAGACCGAAGAAGGCGGTGATGGCGGTGATGTCCCAGGCGTCCTCGTCGTCCAAGCCGTGCGCCCGCAGCGCCTCGAAGTCGGCGTCCTCCACCTCGTGCGAGCGCAGGCACACCTTCATCGCGAAATCCAGCATCGCGCGCTGGCGCGGCGTGATGTCGGCCTTGCGGTGGTTCACCGCCACCTGATCGGCCACCAGCGGCTTCTTTTCATAAATGCGCAAGATGGCGCCGTGCGCCACCACGCAGTACAGGCACTGGTTGGCGGCGCTGGTGGCGGTGACGATCATCTCGCGGTCGCCCTTGGTGAGGTTGCCGCCCTCCTTGAGCATCAGCGCGTCGTGGTAGGCGAAGAAGGCGCGCCACTCGGCGGGCCGACGGGCCAGCGCCAGGAATACGTTGGGCACGAAGCCGCTCTTTTCCTGCACCTCGAGGATGCGCGCACGCAGGTCCTCGGGCAGGTCCTTCAGTTCGGGCAGGGGATAGCGGGTGGGCATGGTGTGTCCTCGGGGTGGGGCTGGGGAAGTGGGAGCATTGTGACGAGTCCGTGGCCATCAGGCGCCTGCCATCAGCTTGTGCACCAGGTCGGCCGTCGTGCTGGCCTTGTACTTGCGCATGAGGCGGGCCCGGTAGATTTCCACCGTGCGGTGGCTGATCGCCAGGGCCTTGCCGATCTCCTTGGAGGTCATGCCATCGAGCAAACGTGCTGCCACCTCGCGCTCGCGCGGCGTGAGCTCGGCACCCACCGGACGCTGCGCGCTCAGGTCTTCGAACGACCAGATGCCCGCCTCGTGCGGCGCGCCCCGCACCAGCGCGCGGCCCATCACATGGCACCAGAATAACTCGCCAGTGGCGCGCTTCATGATGCGGTCGTCGGCGTAGGAGCCGCGGGCATTGAGGATGGGGGCCATGCGCGCGCCCAGGCGCTCGTATTCGTCGGCGCTGGGGTACAGCACCTGGAAGGTCTGCCCGATCAACTGCTCGCGCGAGGCGGCAAACATCTCGCACAGCGCCTGGTTGCAGTCGACGATGCCCCGGTTGCGCGAGAGGCACAGCCCCACGGGCGCCAGGTCGAAGGCGGTGCGGTAGTCGACGTCCATAGGGTGGGCCTTTAGGGAAAACTACGTAACGTGTTACGTAGTATCGTAGGGGTTCTCCGGTGCGTGGCGCGCCGGGGTTTCCCATAGGAGACCGATTCCGTGAACAAGATTTTTCCCTCTGCCGCCAAGGCGCTTGAAGGCGTGGTCCGCGACGGCCAGCTGATCGCCGTCGGCGGCTTCGGCCTGTGCGGTATTCCCGAGGCCCTGATCGATGCCGTACGTGACAGCGGCGTCAAGAACCTCACCGCGATCTCCAACAACGCCGGCATCGACGATTTCGGCCTGGGCAAGTTGCTCGCCACACGGCAGATCAAGAAGATGATCGCCAGCTACGTGGGCGAGAACAAGGAGTTCGAGCGCCAGTACCTGGCCGGCGAGCTCGAGCTGGACTTCACGCCCCAGGGCACGCTGGCCGAAAAGCTGCGTGCCGGCGGTGCGGGCATCCCGGCCTTCTTCACCAAGACCGGTGTGGGCACCCTGGTGGCCGAGGGCAAGGAGCTGCGCGAATTCAATGGCGAGACCTATGTGATGGAGCACGCGCTGTTCCCGGATGTGGCCCTGGTGAAAGCCGATGTGGCCGACCGTTCGGGCAATCTGCGTTTCAACCTCACCGCCCGCAACTTCAACCCCGCGGCCGCCACCGCGGGCAAGGTCTGCATCGTGGAAGTGGAGCGCATCGTCGCCACGGGTGAACTAGCGCCTGACGACATCCATCTGCCCGGCATCTATGTGCACCGCATCGTGCACAACCCGACCCCGGAAAAGCGCATCGAGAAGCGCACCACCCGTCCCCGCAAGTAAAGGAGATCCTCATGCCCTGGACCCAAGACGAAATGGCCGCCCGCGCGGCGCAGGAACTGCAGGACGGCTTCTACGTGAACCTCGGCATCGGCATCCCGACGCTGGTGGCCAACCACGTGCCTGACCACGTAGAGGTGTGGCTGCAAAGCGAGAACGGCATGCTGGGCATCGGCCCCTTCCCCTATGAAGACGAAGTCGACGCCGACCTGATCAACGCCGGCAAGCAGACCGTGACCACCATCAAGGGCTCGGCCATTTTCGGTAGCGACCAGTCCTTCGCCATGATCCGTGGCGGCAAGATCAACTTGTCCATCCTGGGGGCGATGCAGGTCAGCGAAAAAGGCGACCTGGCCAACTGGATGATCCCCGGCAAGATGGTCAAGGGCATGGGCGGCGCCATGGACTTGGTGGCCGGCGTGCCGCGCGTGATCATCCTGATGGAGCACGTCGCCAAGAAGAAGGATGGCACCGAGGATCTGAAGATCCTGCCTCAGTGCACGCTGCCCCTGACCGGTGTGGGCGTGGTGGACCGCATCATCACCGACCTCGCGGTCATGGACGTCACTTCTGAGGGGCTGAAGGTCGTCGAGCTTGCGCCGGGCGTGACCCGCGAGGCGCTGCAGGCCAAGACGGGCGTCAAGCTGCACTGATTCGCCACCGCGGGCGGGGCCGGGCGATGGGTGCCGGGCCTGCGCCTTGGGCGTTTCAGACAGGCGGTGAGACGGACGGTGAAGCGAACGGTGCCGTGCCCGTGGTGACGTAGGCCGCGAACACCCGCAGAACTTGCGGGTCGGCGCAATGAAAGACCAGTGTGCCCCCAGCGCGCGGGCGCACCACCAGTCGAGGCGTGATGAGCGCTTCCAGAAAGGGGATGGCGATCAGGCGGGCCTGGGCGATGTCGGTCCAGGCCACACGCTTGTCCCAGATCCAGGTCTGGCGGATGCCTTGGGCGTCCACGCGGGTGCGGCTGCGCCACATCCAGGCCAGGCTCCACAGAGCCAGTAAGAGCGATGTCCCCAGGACGGCGGCGGTCCAGCCGTTCCAGTCCTCGTCCAGGAGGTCGGGTTGGCTGCGCCAGCCCCAGTGCAACAGCGTGGCGATCAGGGCAGTGGCCAGCAGGCGCACTCCCAGCGGGAAGGCTGGTCCGCAGACCGCTGTCACATCGGGCCGGGCTTGGTCGGTGCTCACGGTCGGGTGCCCTCGGCGGGGGGTGTCTTGAACAGGTCGTCGATGGCCTTTTGCTCGTCGGCGGAAGAGGCTGGCGGCGCGTCGGCGGGCGCATCTCCGGACGTGGGCAGCTCGATGCGGACGTTATCGGGGTCGATGGCCTGCGGCTGGTCCAGGAACATGGTGACGGTCTGCGGCACGAAGATCACCGTGACCACCAGGGCCAGCTGCAGGACCACCCAGGGAATGGAGCCCAGGTAGATGTCCTTGGACTCCACCTTCTGGGGCAGGGCGCCGTTCTTGTACAGCGTGTCCGAGATACCGCGCAGATAGAACAGCGCGAAGCCGAAGGGCGGGTGCATAAAGCTGGTCTGCATGTTCACGCACAGGAGCACGCCGAACCAGATCAGATCGATGCCCATCTTCTCGGCCACCGGTCCCAGCAGCGGCAGGATGATGAAGGCGATCTCGAAGAAGTCCAGGAAGAACGCCAGGAAGAAGATGAAGACGTTGACCGCCAGCAGGAACCCGATCTGGCCGCCTGGCAGGTGCGACAGGAGATGTTCGACCCAGCGCCCACCGTCCACCCCCTGAAACACCAGCGAGAACACGCGCGAGCCGATCAGGATGAAAACCACCATGGCCGTGATGCGCATGGTGCCGGCCATGGCTTCCTTCATGAGGCCCCAGGACAGGCGCCCGTGCAGGGCCGCCAGCAGGAAGGCGCCGAGGGCTCCCATGGCGCCGGCCTCGGTGGGCGTGGCGATGGCGTGGTCGATGCCGGGCAGACCGCCCATGCTGCCCAGCACGGCGAAGATCAGGATGGCCGAGGGGATGATGCCGCGCAGGCACTTGGTCCACAGGGCCCAACCGTCCAGCGTACGGGCCTCGCGGGGCACACCGGGCAGCTGCTCGGGCTTGAGGCGGGTGAGGATGAAGGTGTAGAGCGCGAACAGCAGCACCTGCAGGATGGAGGGGCCCCAGGCGCCCTTGTACATGTCGCCGACGGAGCGCCCGAGCTGGTCGGCCATGACCACCAGCACCAGAGAGGGCGGCACCAGCTGCGTGATGGTGCCGGAGGCAGCCAGCACGCCGGTGGCATAGCGCATGTTGTAGCCGTAGCGCATCATGACCGGTAGCGAGATCATGGCCATGGCGATCACCTGGCCGGCTACGGTGCCGGTGATGGCGCCCAGGATGAAGCCCACGATGATTACCGAGTACCCCAGGCCGCCGCGCACCGGGCCGAACAGCTGGCCCATGGAGTCGAGCATGTCCTCGGCCAGGCCGCACTTTTCGAGGATGGCACCCATGAGGGTGAAGAAGGGGATGGCCAGTAGCAGCTCGTTGGACAGGATGCCGAAAACGTTCAGGGGCAGGTTGGCCATGAACTGCGCCGGGAACCAGCCCATGACCACGGCGTAGAACCCGCACAGCAGCCCCAGCGCGGCCAGGGAGAAGGCGACCGGGAAGCCGATCAGCATGATCAGGATGAGCCCCGCGAACATGAGGGGCGGGAAGTTCTCCAGCGTCATTGCAGGGGCCTCTCGTAGTGGATGTCCATCTCGTGGGTGTGCGTGAGCCAGCCCACCCGCTTGATGATCTCGGCCAGGCCTTGCAGGCCCACCAGGGCAAAGCCCAGCGGCAGCATCAGCATGGCGGGCCAGCGGATCAGGCCGCCAGCGTTGCTGGACATCTCGCCGCTGCGGTACATGCTGAGGAACAGCGGCCAGCTGTGGTAGATCAGAACCCCGATCGCCGGCAGCAGGAAGAACACCAGTCCCAGGAGGTCGATCCAGACGCGGCCACGGCTGGAGAGCTTGCCGTAGAAGATGTCGACCCGGACATGCTCGTTCAGGCGCAGGACCTGCGAGGCGCCGAGCATGACGCACACCGCGAACAGATACCACTGGATCTCGAGCCAGGCGTTGGAGCTGATGTCCAGGCCGTAGCGGACGAAGGCGTTACCCGCGCTGATGGCGCAGGCCAGGGTGACGGCCCATTGGGCCAGGGTGCCGAAGCGATCGTTGATCCAGTCCACGAGGCTGGCAAAGGCGAGTAGGAACTTCAAGGCACCTCCGGCGTGAAGACAAAGCGGCGAATTTAGGGAGGAATGCGTAGGAAGGTTGTGAAATTGCTGTGGCTCGATTGACGTGCCACTGACATACGTCATCGCAATTCACCTCAACAGCAGCCTCAAAATACTGTATAAATAAACAGTCTTTTGAGGATTGTTCACTGTGTCGTTCCCCCTGTTGCCTCCCCATGCCCCGACGGCGGTGCGGGCCCCGCTGGCCTGCGCCGAAGAGGCGCTCGCCGGGCAGGTCTGGCGTGCGGACGCCCTCGCGCAGGGGGGGGAGGTTCAGGGGCTGTCCACCGGCTGGCCCGCGCTCGATGCGGCCCTGCCCGGTGGGGGCTGGCCGGTCGGGGCCCTGGTCGAGGTGCTGCAGGCCCAGGCGCAGTCGCCGGTGTGGCAGCTGCTGGCGCCCGCCCTGGCGCAGGCGGTACGGCAACAGGCCGGGCCGGTGGTGCTGGTGGGGGCGCCTTACCCGGTCTTCACGCCGGGCTTGGCGGCACGCGGCCTGCCGCCCGAGCGGCTGCTGTGGGTGCGGGCGGAATCGCTGGCTTCGCGCCTGTGGGCCACCGAGCAGGCCCTGCGCTGCGCCGAGGTGGTGGCGGTGCTGGCCTGGCTGCCGCAGGGGCTATCCGCCGACCTGCGCCGCCTGCAGCTTGCGGCGCAGCGGCACCGGTGCCTGTTGTTCGTGCTGCGGCCCGATGCGGCGCGGGCCCATGCTTCGCCGGCGCGTCTGCGCCTATGGCTGGCGCCGGCGGAGGTGCCCGAGGTCCATGTCCTCAAGCGGCGTGGGCCGCCGCTGGCCGCGCCGGTGCGCTTGCAGCAGCCTGCGGTGCTGGCCGACTCGCTGCGTTCCCGCGTGTCCCGGGGGCCGCACCCCGTACCCGCGCTGGCGGTGCCCCCTTTCCCGGATCGCCCGCATGGACTGGATCGCGCTGCAGCCCCCGCCTGACGACCCTGCGACCGCCTGGGGCTGGCAGGGTCTGCGCTTCACGCCGCGCGTGGCGCGTGTGGACGAGGCGCTGTTGCTGGAAGTCTCGGCCAGTTGGCGCTTGTTCGGCGGGCCGCAGGCCTTGCTGCGCGCCTTGCTCGCGCCCGGGCCGCCGCTGTCCCCGCTGCCCGATTCGCAATGGGCGCGGGGTGCGACCTCGCGGATGGCTCTGGCGCTGCTGCGGCTCAAGGAGGTGGGGCAGGCGGTGCCGCCGCGTGTGCCCGATGACCTGCCCTTGCCGCTGCTCACGGCGGCGGTGCCCCACACCGACTTGCTCGCGCGTGCCGGTTGCCGCACCTGGGGTGAACTGCGTGCCTTGCCGCGCGGGCCGGTGGCGCGCCGCTTTGGCGTCGCCTTGCTCGATGCGCTCGACGCGGCCTGGGGCGAGCGGCCCGAGCGCTATCCGTGGCTCACGCTGCCCGTGGTGTTCGACGAGGGGGTGGAATTACCCGCCTTCGCCAGCACCGCACCCGAGCTGATGCAGGCGGCTTCGCACCTGCTCGGACAGCTGCAGCTGTGGCTGCGCGCGCGCCACCAGGGCGTGCGGGCCTTCGAGCTGCAATGGACGCTGGACCTGCGTCGCCGGGACGGTGTGGCCCTGCCCCCGCATGAGACGCTGGTGGTTCGCACGGCGCAGGCGGTACAGGCGATGGACCATCTGCGCCGTCTCACGAGTGAGCAGTTGGCGCGTGTCACGCTGGCGGCCCCCGCCAACCACCTGCGCCTGCGCACCCTGGAGACCGAGTCCTGGGCCGCGGCCACCCGTGGGCTACTGCCCGAGGACGCCGTCGACGGAGAGCGCCTGCACCAGCTGGTCGAGCGGCTGTCGGCGCGCC
Organism: Pseudomonadota bacterium; assembly: GCA_041159245.1. Taxonomy (GTDB): domain Bacteria; phylum Pseudomonadota; class Gammaproteobacteria; order Burkholderiales; family Burkholderiaceae_C; genus Ramlibacter. The sequence goes on along the minus strand of JBEAZV010000081.1, from coordinate 78,455 downwards.
TGGGCGCGCAGCAGGTCTGCGTGCCCGTGCCGCAGGCCGATTGGCGGCCCGAGCGCATGCAGCGCTGGGAGCCCGCAGTGGAGCGCTTGCACGCCGCAGCCCTCACGCACACTGCGCCCCGCCAGCCGCCAGAGATGACCCACAGCCTGTACCCGCCCTGGCTGCTGCCCCAGCCCCTACGCCTGCCCCTGCGCGGCCACCGCCCCTGGTACGAGGGGCCGCTGCGCCTGCTCACGCGCCGCCAGCGGGTGGAGACCGGCTGGTGGGAGGAAGGCGGTACGGTGGTGCGCGACTACTGCATCGCGCGCAGCGAGCGTGCCGGCTTGTTGTGGGTGTACTGCGAGCACGGACCGCAGGCCGATGCGCCTGCGCGCTGGTATCTGCAGGGCCTGTATGCCTGAGGCACCTGCGCGGCCGCCGCTGCCACCTCGCCCCGAAGAAGACGATATCCCTCCGTTGATCGTCGATGCGTCGCAGGGCGAGGGCCTACCCCGCTATGCCGAACTGCATGCCTTGAGCCACTTCAGCTTCCAGCGTGGCGCTTCGGACCCGGGCGAGCTGGTGCGGCGCGCCTACAACCTGGGCTACGAAGCGCTGGCGATCACCGACGAATGCTCGGTCGCGGGCGTGGTGCAGGCGCAGGTTGCTCTGCGCGCACACTTGCAGGACGCAGCGCGCCTGGAGGGCGAAGCGCCCGGCCGGCGCGTGCGACCTTTTCGTTTGCTGCTTGGCAGCGAGTTCGCGCTACCCGAAGGGCGCTTGGTTGCCCTGGCGCGCAACACCTTCGGCTGGGGCGATCTGTGCGAATTCATCACCGCTGCGCGCCGACAGGCGCCCAAGGGTGCGTATGGCGTGGACTGGGACGCGAGCGACTGGTCGCTGCTGGCGGGCTGCGAGTGCTTGTGGGTGCCGCGTCGCGATGGACCGCAGGCCATGGATCCGGTCGCTTTGTGCGAAGGGCTGCTGCGGGTGCGTGAACGCCTCGGCACCCGGCTGTGGCTGGGCGTCGCCCTGCATGGCGAACTGGGTGACGACCTGTGGCTACAGCGGCTGCAGGAAGCGGGTGCGCAGTGCGACGTGCCGGTGGCGGCTGCGGGCGGTGTGCAGATGCACCGGCGCTCGCGCCAGCGCCTGCTCGATGTCATGACCGCCGTGCGCGAGGGTCACACCGTGGCCGACTGCGGTTTTGCCTTGCCGCCTAACGCGCAGCGCCACCTGCGCTATCGCACGCGGCTGGCGCAGGTCTATCCGCCTGCGCTGCTCGAGGCCACGCTGGTGGTGGCGGCGCGTTGCCGCTTTGAGCTCTCGTCCATCCAGTACAACTACCCGCTGGAGTCTGTGCCGCGCGGACGCACGCCGATCAGCGCACTCACGCGCCTGACCTTGCGCGGCGCGCGCCGGCGCTATCCACACGGCCTTGAACCCGCGCACCGTGCGCAGATCGCCAAGGAGCTGCGCCTGATCCGCTACAAGCGCTACGAGATGTTCTTCCTCACGGTGGAAGACATCGTGCGCTATGCCCGCAGTCAAGGCATCTTGTGCCAGGGGCGAGGCTCGTCGGCCAATTCGCTGGTGTGCTATTGCCTGCACATCACCGAGGTCTCGCCCGAGCGATCGAGCATGCTGTTCGAGCGGTTTATCAGCATGGAGCGACACGAGGCGCCTGACATCGACGTCGACTTCGAGCACCAGCGGCGCGAGGAGGTGATCCAGTACATCTACCGCAAGTACGGGCGCGAGCGTGCCGCGATCGCCGCGGTGGTGGTGCGCTATCGACCTCGCATGGCGTTGCGCGATGTGGGCAAGGCGCTGGGCATCGACGCGCGTTTGATCGATGCCTTCGCCAAGGACCACCACGGCTTCGAGCGGGATATTGCGCAGGAGCGGCTGGCCGGCCTGGCACGGCAGGTGGGCCTCGAATGGGAGGGCGACGCACTGCCGCATCACCTGCATCTGTGGCTGCAGCTGGCGCGTGAGCTGTGCGGGGTGCCACGCCATCTGAGTCAGCATGTGGGAGGCTTCGTGCTGACGCAGGACAAGCTCACGCGCCTGGTGCCGGTGGAAAACGCCGCCATGCCCGATCGCTCGATCATCCAGTGGGAGAAGGACGACCTGGAGGCCATGGGAATGCTCAAGGTTGACGTGTTGGCTCTGGGTATGCTGAGTGCGCTGCGCCGCTGCCTGCAGCTGGCCAACGACTGGCGTGGCCGGCGGGGCGAGGCAGCTTGGCAGCTGCAGCAGGTGCCGCAGGAAGATCCGCATGTCTACGCCATGCTGTGCCGGGCCGACAGCGTGGGTGTGTTCCAGGTGGAAAGTCGCGCGCAGATGGCGATGCTGCCGCGCCTGCGACCGCGTACCTACTACGACCTGGTGGTGCAGGTGGCCATCGTGCGGCCCGGTCCGATCCAGGGCGGCATGGTGCATCCGTATCTGCAGGCGCGCCAGCGTCGGCGCGAGGGCCTGCCGGTGCGCTATGTGAAGGATGAACTGGCGGGGCCCCTGGGGCGCACGCTGGGTGTGCCGATCTTTCAGGAGCAGGTGATGCAGCTGGCGATGGTGGCCGCGAAGTTCAGCGCCGACCAGGCTGACGCGCTGCGCCGCTCGATGGCGGCCTGGTCACGCAAGGGGGGCGTGCACAAGTTCAGGCAGCCGCTGGTGGAGGGCATGGTGCGCCGGGGCTATCCGCCGGATTTCGCCGAGGGCATCTTCCGGCAGATCGAGGGCTTTGGTGAATACGGCTTTCCGGAAAGTCATGCCGCGAGCTTCGCGCTACTGGTGTATTTCAGCAGCTGGTTCAAGTGCCACGAGCCGGCCTGCTTCCTGGCGGCCCTGCTCAATTCGCAGCCGCTGGGGTTTTATACGCCTTCGCAGCTGGTGCAGGACGCACAGCGCCATGGGGTGCAAGTGCGGCCCGTCGACGTGACGGCAAGTGATTGGGATTGCACGCTGGAAGCGCCGGGCGCGGCGCGTGAGGCGCACGAGCCCGCCACGGGCGAGGGCAACACGCTGCAGCCTGCGGTGCGCCTGGGCCTGCGGCTGGTCGCGGGGCTGGGGGAGGCGACGGCGCGCCGCATCGTGGCGGCGCGTCGCGATGCGGTGTGGGGGAGTGTCGAGGATCTGGCGCTGCGTGCCGTTCTAGACCGCGGCGATCTGGCGGCGCTCGCGGCGGCCGACGCGCTGTCCTGCCTTGCGGGCCATCGCCGCCAACAGGTGTGGGCCGCGACCCCTGCGCGCCGTGCGCCGGGGCTGCTGCGCGAGGCGCCAGTGCATGAGGCGATGGTGCAACTGCCGCAGGCCCCCGAGGGCGAGGACATCGTGTTCGACTACACGTCCACCGGCCTGACCCTGCGTCGGCATCCGCTGGCCCTGCTGCGCCCGCGGCTGGATGCGCGGGGCTGGCGCAGCGCGCAGGCGCTACAGGCCCTGGCCGATGGTCAGCGTGCGCGGGCCTGCGGTCTCGTGACCATGCGCCAGCGCCCCGGCACGGCCAAGGGCACGCTGTTCATCTCGCTGGAGGACGAGACGGGTACCGTCAATGTGATCGTCTGGCCCGCGTTGGCGCAGGCGCAGCGTGATGTGCTGTATCGGGCGCGCCTCTTGGCGGTGGAAGGTGTCTGGCAGCGCGACGAGGCCAGCGGCGGGCGGGTGCGACACCTGGTGGCGCGTCGGGGGGAGGATCTCACGCCCCTGCTCGGGCGGCTGGCGCGCGAGGGGCGTAGCCGGGATTTCCATTGACGCCGTGTGTCAGCCGGCTGCGGCCTCCGATTGCGGCTGCTCGTACCACCCCCGAGTCCCGTTGACCACCCGCACCACCAGCAGCATCACGGGCACTTCGATCAGCACGCCCACCACGGTGGCCAGCGCCGCGCCCGAGTGAAAGCCGAACAGGCTGATCGCGGCGGCGACCGCCAGCTCGAAGAAATTGGACGCGCCAATCAGCGCCGAGGGGCAGGCCACGCTGTGCTTCTCGCCCAGGCGGCGATTGAGCCAGTAGGCCAGCGCCGAATTGAAGAAGACCTGGATCAGGATCGGTACCGCCAGGAGGGCGATCACCAGCGGCTGGCCCAGGATGGCCTCGCCTTGGAAGGCGAATAGCAGCACCAGGGTTGCGAGCAGCGCGCCGATAGACCAGGGGCCGATGCGGGCCATGGCCGCGTCGAAGGCCGCCGGGCCGCGTGACAGCAGCGACTTGCGCCAGACCTGTGCGATCAGCACCGGGATCACGATGTACAGCACGACCGAAGTGACCAGCGTGTCCCAGGGCACCACGATGGCCGACATGCCCAGAAGCAGACCGACCAGCGGTGCGAAGGCGACGACCATGATGCTGTCGTTGAGGGCCACCTGCGACAGCGTGAACAGCGGGTCGCCGTTCGTGAGCCGGCTCCAGACAAACACCATCGCGGTGCAGGGTGCCGCCGCCAGCAGGATCAGGCCGGCGATGTAGCTGTCCAACTGGTCGGCCGGCAGCCAGGGCGCGAACAGCTCCCGGATAAACAGCCAGCCAAGAAAGGCCATGGAAAAAGGCTTGACCAGCCAGTTCACGAACAGCGTGACACCGATGCCGCGTACGTGCTGGCGCACCTGGCCCAGCGCGCCGAAGTCCACCTTGACCAGCATCGGGATGATCATCACCCAGATCAACAGGCCCACCGGCAAGTTGACGCGCGCGATCTCCAGCGCGCCGATGGTGCGAAAGACGCCAGGCAGCCATTGCCCCAGTGCGATGCCGGTGACGATGCACAGGAACACCCAGAGCGTGAGCCAGCGCTCGAAGACGCTCATGGGCGCGGGAGCATCCGGCGATGCGGCGGTCTGCACCGGCGCGCTCATGCCGGCACCTGCGCGAGGTCGCGGGCGGTTTGCTGGATGGCCAACCGGTCGAGGCGCTCCGGTGGCAGGTTGACGAAGGCCTCCAGGCGCCGGCGTATCAGGTGCAGGGTCTGGCGGAAAGCCTCGCGTTGCGTGTCCTCGCCGCCTTCGACGGCCGACGGGTCGGCGTAGCCCCAATGTGCGGTGGCGGGCTGGCCGGGCCAGTAGGGGCAGACCTCGCCGGCGGCGTTGTCGCAGACGGTGATGACCAGGTCCATAGGCGTCGCATCAGGTCCCGCGAAAACGTCCCAGCTTTTGCTGGAGAGGCCCTCGATGGCGATGCCGGCCTTGTGCAGAGTTTCCAAGGCCAGCGGGTTGGGCTTCTGGTTCTCACGCGGGCTGCTGCCCGCGGAGTAGGCCCGGAAGCGGCCGGCCCCGAGGTGATTGAGCAGGGCTTCGGCCAGGATGCTGCGCGCGGAGTTGTGGGTGCACAGGAACAGGACGTTCAGGGTCGTAGCAGTGTTCAGAGTCATGGGATGTCGATCGTGGGGTAGGGTCATCAGGCCCGGCAGGCGGCAGGCGCCACGTCGCAGTTGGCGCCCTCGCAGCAGTTGTCGGTGAGATAGGCGAGCAGGGCGTTCATCTGCCCGAAGTGGGCGCGGTAGATCAGATGGCGGCTGGCACGTTCCTGCGAGATGAGGCCCGCATGGGTCAGCTCCTTCAGATGGAAGGACAAGCTGCTCGGCGAGACGCCCAGGCCTGCCGCGAGCAGGGTGGGGGTCAGGCCCTCGGGGCCGGCCACCACCAGCGCGCGAAAGACCTGCAGGCGCACGGGTTGGGCGAGGGCGGCAAGGGCCTGGACAACGTCTTGTTCTTCCATATTTCAATAATAATCGAAATATAAGAAGGATGCCGAGTGCGGGTTGAGTGGTGCGCAGTCAGTCTTGGTAGGAAGGGTCTAGCCGTTCGAGCTTGCGCAGGAGCGCAGGCCAGGCGATCTCGGGCCCCTGGCCGGCCGTGACGGTCTTCATCACTTCGCCCAGCCCTTGCAGGATGGAAGGGTCGATCGTGACCAGTTCACCGCCTGCCTGTGCGTCGATCTGGATCCGGCAGGTGTTCTCGAAGTTGTACATCCGCAAAAAGGCCTCGGGGATATTGCGACCCACGGTCAGCAGGCCGTGGTTACGCAGCACCAGATGCGCCTTGTCACCCAGATCGCTCACGAGGCGCGGCTTCTCGTCGTCACGCAGCGCCACGCCCTCGTAGTCGTGATACCCGACGGAGGCCAGCACGAAGGTGCTTTGCTGGCTGATCGGCAAGACCCCGCGTCGCTGCGCGCTCACGGCCACGCCTGCGCGGGTGTGGGTATGCAGTACGCAGCCCACATCGGGTCGGGCCTCATGGATGCAGCTGTGGATCACGAAGCCCGCCGGGTTGACGGGGAAGGGGGACTCGATCACCTTGTGGCAGTGAAGATCGACCTTCACCAGCGACGAGGCCGTGATCTCGTCGAACATCATTCCGTAGGGGTTGATCAGGAAGTGGTGCTCCGGTCCTGGCACCCGCGCGCTGATGTGGGTGAACACCAGGTCGCTCCAGCCATAGTGTGCGACCAGCCGGTAGCACGCGGCCAGTTGCACGCGCAACGCCCACTCCTGCGGGGTGACTTGAGCCTGGATGGACACAGCTTGCATGGGGTGGTTTCTCCTGGTGCCGCCTGGCCGCATCGGCCAGGGCGGTAGCCCCATGTGGAGCGGGCGATGGGAATCGAACCCACGTCTTGAGCTTGGGAAGCTCAGGTCCTGCCATTGAACGACGCCCGCATCAGAAGGACTGCGGGCGCTATCTTAATCGAGGCTCTACTCACTGCGGTTGCTCGGGGCTTGCCGGGGACGGCTGGAGTCCTCCGCCCGCGCCACTCGCGCGTCCTCCCTGCGTGCTGCTGGACCCGCCCGCAGTTACCCCAGTGTTGACACGATGGGAGGCCGCCTCGGCGGTGCGACTGAGGGCGTCGGCATGGAGCTCGCCCTGGCGATACCACCGCTGCACGATGCGCGAGGCGGTCTCGCGCCCACCGAGCCCGAAGGCCAGCGCGAGCGCCAGGGCCACCGCACCCACCACCGCCATGAACAGGGTGTTCACCAGCTCGGTCGCAATGCCGATCTGGTTCACCGCCACCACGATGGCGAAGGCCCAGACCAAGGCGTGCGCCACCTTGGACAGCAGCTGCGGATTGCCCAGACCGCCTTCGGCCGCAGCGCCGCGCACCAGGTTGCCAAGGGCGCGTGCCGCCAGGCCGCCGATCACCAGCACCACCAGTGCCACGACCACATTGGGCAGCCACATCAGGAGTTGGCGTAGCACGTCGGAGACCGCAGGCAAGCCCAGCGCGTCAAAGGCCACCACCATCGCGATCAGGCGGATGAACCATTTCGCCACCGAGCCGATCATCCCGGAGGAATCGGTGTCGGCGCCCATCTTGCGCACGAAGTCGGCCAGGCCCGAACGCTCGCACAGGTTGTTGAAGTGGATGGTGCGAAGCAGGGCGGCGACGCCTTTTTCCACCAGGGCGGCGATGAGCCAGCCGACCAGGAGGATGACCGCAAAGCCCAGGATCTTGGGTACCGCCGAAAACAGCATGCCCATCGCTGTGATGAGCGAGGACATGATCGCGTCGCTCCATTCGATCACCGTGTTTTCCATGGGAAAGCTCCTGTCGGGGGATTGAGACCCCCACTTTCCCGTGGCCGGCACGCGCCTCCCGTCGGCGGGGGTGCGCGGCCGCTGTAGGACAGCGCTCGGGCCGTCCCCTCGGCGCTACGAGCCTTCGGCGCTCACTTCAGGACGTCACCCAGGCACAGGTACTTCATCTCGAGGTATTCGTCCATGCCGTGAGCCGAGCCCTCGCGGCCCAGGCCCGACTGCTTGACACCGCCAAAGGGCACATGCTCGGTGGCGATGACGCCCGCGTTGATGCCGACCATGCCGTACTCCAGCGCCTCGGCCACGCGGAAGATGCGGCCCACGTCACGGCTGTAGAAATAACTGGCCAGGCCGAACTCGGTGTTGTTCGCCGCAGCGATGGCTTCCTGCTCGGTCTTGAACTTGAAGATCGGGGCCAGCGGGCCGAAGGTCTCTTCGCGCGCGCACAGCATGTCGCCCGTGGCGCCGGCGATGACCGTGGGCTCGAAGAACTGGCCCTTGAGCTTCTTGCCGCCCACCGTGACCTTGCCGCCCTTGCTGACCGCGTCGGCCACGTGTCGCTCGACTTTCTCCACCGCGGCGTCCTCGATCAGCGGGCCCTGCACCACGCCGTCTTCAAAGCCGTTGCCCACTTTGAGCGCCTTCACTTTGGCCGTGAACTTTTCGACGAAGCGGTCGTACACGCCTTCCTGCACGTAGATGCGGTTGGCACACACGCAGGTCTGGCCGGCGTTGCGGTACTTGCTGGCCATGGCGCCCTCGACCGCCGAGTCGATGTCGGCGTCGTCAAACACGATGAAGGGTGCGTTGCCACCCAGTTCCAGCGAGAGCTTCTTGACGGACGGCGCACTTTGCGCCATCAGGATGCGGCCTACCTCGGTGCTGCCGGTGAAGCTGATGTGGCGCACCGTGTCGCTGGCGCAGAAGACCTTGCCCGCCGCGATGCTGTTGGCGCTGTCTGCGGTGAGCACGTTGAGCACGCCCGCCGGGATGCCGGCGCGCATCGCCAGTTCGGCCGCGGCCAGTGCGGTCAGGGGCGTGAGCTCGGCTGGCTTGATCACCACCGGGCAGCCAGCGGCCAGGGCCGGAGCGACCTTGCGGGTGATCATGGCCAGCGGGAAGTTCCAGGGCGTGATGGCGGCGCACACGCCGATCGGCTGGCGCAGCACCAAGAGGCGCCGGTTGTTGTCGAACTGGGGCAGGGTCTCGCCGTTGACCCGCTTGGCCTCTTCGGCATACCACTCGACGAAGCTCGCGCCGTAGACGACTTCGCCCTTGGCCTCGGGCAAGGGTTTGCCCTGTTCGGCGGTCATGAGGCGTCCCAGATCGTCCTGGTTGGCCAGGAGTAGCTCGTACCACTTGCGCAAAAGGACGCTGCGCTCTTTGCCCGTCTTGGCTCTCCAGGCCGGCCAGGCGGCATCGGCGGCGGCAATCGCGGCTTGGGCCTCGGCCGGGCCCAGATTGGCCACGTCGGCCAGCTTGGCGCCGGTGGCGGGGTCATGCACGTCAAAGCGCGAGGCGCCCTGAACCCACTGGCCGTTGATCAAGGCATCGGTCTTGAGCAGGCTGGGGTCATTCAGCAGGGAAAGGGGGGAGGTTTTCATGTCCATGGGGTGTCTCCTTGCAGGTGTCTGGGCACGATTTTGCCCGTGTGGGGTCGGCCTTGCCCGCCCGGGGCGGTCTCAAGGGGGTAAACCTATAATTCCGGGCTTGGCCAAAGCAGCTCCGCCCCCCTTGTGGCGGCCTGTTTTTTGAGCCGGCCTCAGCCTGTTTCGGGCCTGCGGCCTCCGCCTCCACACCTGCACACCATGAGCGCCTCCAAGACCACGCCCTCGTTCTCTGTCGCCGACATCCGCAAGACCTTCCTGGACTTCTTCGCCACGAAGGGCCACACGGTGGTCGAGTCCAGCCCCCTGGTGCCGGGCAACGACCCGACGCTGATGTTCACCAACTCGGGCATGGTGCAGTTCAAGGACGTGTTCCTGGGCACTGACAAGCGCCCCTATGTGCGCGCGGCGTCGGTGCAGGCCTGCCTGCGCGCCGGCGGCAAGCACAACGACCTGGAGAACGTGGGCTACACCGCCCGCCACCACACCTTCTTCGAGATGCTGGGCAACTGGTCCTTCGGCGACTACTTCAAGCGGGAGTCGCTCACCTGGGCCTGGGAGCTCCTGACCCAGGTGTACAAGCTGCCCGCCGAGCGCCTGTGGGCCACCGTCTATATCGACGACGACGAGGCCTTTGACATCTGGACGAAGGAAATCGGCCTGCCGCCCGAGCGCGTGGTGCGCATTGGCGACAACAAGGGCGCCAAGTACGCCTCCGATAACTTCTGGATGATGGCCGACACCGGTCCCTGCGGTCCGTGCTCCGAGATCTTCTACGACCACGGCCCCGACGTGGCTGGTGGCCCCCCGGGCAGCCCCGAGCAGGACGGCGACCGCTACATCGAGATCTGGAACAACGTGTTCATGCAGTTCGACATGCAGCCTGATGGCTCGCTGCGTCCGCTGCCCGCGCCTTGCGTGGATACCGGCATGGGCCTGGAGCGCCTGGCCGCCATCTTGCAGCATGTGCATAGCAACTACGAGATCGACCTCTTTGACACCCTGATCCGCGCCGCGGCGCGCGAGACCGGTTGCACCGACCTGGCCAACCCTTCGCTGCGTGTGATCGCCGACCACGTGCGCGCCACCGCCTTCCTGGTTTCGGACGGCGTGATTCCCTCCAACGAAGGCCGCGGCTACGTGCAGCGCCGTATCGTGCGCCGAGGCATTCGTCACGGCTACAAGCTGGGGCGCAAGGCGCCGTTCTTCCACAAGCTGGTGCCGGACCTGGTGGCCCTCATGGGCGAGGCCTACCCGCGCCTGAAGGCGAATGCGACGCGCATCACCGAAGTCCTCAAGGCCGAAGAGGAGCGCTTCTTCGAGACGCTGGAAAATGGCATGGACATCCTGGACGCGGCCCTCAAGGACGGCGCCAAGGTGCTGCCCGGCGAGGTGGCCTTCAAGCTGCACGACACCTACGGCTTCCCGCTGGACCTGTCGGCCGACGTGTGTCGCGAGCGGGGTGTGTCGGTCGATGAGGCGGGCTTTCAGGCCGCTATGGACAAGCAAAAGGCTGCGGGCCGTGCCGCCGGCAAATTCAAGATGGACCGCGCGTTGGAGTACACCGGCGCAGCCAACGCCTTCGTGGGCTACGAGAAGCTCGAGGCGCCGGCGAGGGTCGTGGCCCTGTACGTGGACGGCACCCCGGTGGCGCAGATGAAGACCGGCCAGGTGGGCGTGGTGGTGCTCGATACCACCCCCTTCTATGCCGAGAGCGGCGGCCAGGTGGGTGATGCGGGTGCGATCGCCGTCGGCTCGGCCCGCTTCACGGTGGACGACACTCAGAAGATCAAGGCCGACGTCTTCGGTCACCACGGCACCCTGGCCCAGGGCGCGATCTCGGTGGGCGACGCAGTGACCGCCCAGGTCGACATGGCGCGCCGCGCCGCGACCATGCGCAATCACTCGGTGACGCACCTGATGCACAAGGCCCTGCGCGAGGTGCTGGGCGACCACGTGCAGCAGAAAGGCTCGCTGGTCGACGCCGACAAGACGCGATTTGACTTCACGCACAACGCGCCGGTCACGCCAGCCCAGGTGCGCGAGATCGAAGCCCGTGTGAACGCCGAGATCCTGGACAACCACGCGACGCAGGCGCGGGTGATGGATGTCGAATCGGCCAAGGCCACCGGCGCCATGATGCTGTTTGGCGAGAAGTACGGCGAGACGGTGCGTGTGCTGGACATCGGCTCCAGCCGCGAGCTGTGCGGCGGCACGCACGTGCAGCGTACAGGCGACATCGGCCTGTTCAAGGTGGTGGGTGAATCCGGTGTGGCCGCAGGCGTGCGCCGTATCGAGGCGGTTACCGGCGTGAACGCGCTGGCCTATCTGCAACAGGTGGAGGCGACGGTGCAGGCTGCTGCTGCCTCCTTGAAGGCGCCCGCCGCCGAACTGCAATCGCGGATCGGGCAGGTGATGGAGCAAGTGCGCACGCTGGAAAAGGAAGTCGCCGCGCTCAAGGGCAAGCTGGCCTCTAGCCAGGGCGACGAGCTGATCGCGCAAGCGGTGGACGTCAAGGGCATGAAGGTGCTGGCGGCCACGCTGGTCGGCGCCGACGCCAAGACGCTGCGCGAGACGATGGACAAGCTCAAGGACAAGCTCAAGACCGCGGCCATCGTGCTGGCGGCGGTGGACGGCGGCAAGGTGCAGATCGCCGCCGGCGTGACCGCCGACCGTATGGGGCAGGTCAAGGCCGGTGAACTCGCCAACTTCGTCGCGCAGCAAGTGGGCGGCAAGGGCGGCGGCAAGCCAGACATGGCCATGGCCGGAGGGACGGATGCCAGCGCGCTGCCGGCGGCCTTGAAGTCGGTTCAGGACTGGGTGGCGCAGCGGGCCTGAGAGCCCCACGCCCTGTGTTTGGTGGGGGCGGCAACGGTTCGCGCCGGCAATCAACACCTCGGCGTGTCCAGTAGCGAGCCACCCAGACCCACAGAAAGCCCACGACGATGAATGATGATTTCGCGCGTTGGTTAGACGGCTTAGGTCTGCAGCAATATCTGCAGCTTTTTCGGGCTGAGGATATCGGCACTCTGGACGAACTGAGGCTATTGAGTGAGTCTGACCTGAAAGAGTTGGGCCTGTCGATGGGGCACCGCAAAAAGCTCTTGTCGGCCCTTCAGTCTGCTTCTCGCTCAGAGCATTTCGCAGGGGAAGCTCCAGAGGTACGACCCGAGGTGACAGGGGGGGCAATGGCGCCCTCCGAGATGCCCGCTCGCAGGCTCAAGTTGTTCCTTAGCTATGGTCGCGATGAATACTCGGCAGAAGCCAAAGCACTTCGGGATGCGTTGCGTCAACGAGGCCATGAGGTCTGGTTTGATGAGGAGCAATTAGGAAGCGGGATCGACTGGGAGTTGGCCATCGAGAAAGGCATCGCCTGGTGCGACCGGGTCGTTTTGACCATGACGCCGCACTCCGTGCGTCGACCGGACGGCTTCTGCCTCAACGAGATCGCCAAGGCGCTTGAGCGGCAGAAACTGATCATCCCGGTATTGCTGGTTTCTGTCCCGGATGGCGCCCCCACATCAATCTGTCGAATCCAGTACCTCGATTGGCGCGACGCAGTACCCGCTGCGGAAAAGACAGACCGATTTGGGCAGCAGATGGTCCGGCTTTGCGAGGCAATCGAGGAGGACAAACTCGATTTTGAAGGGGGGCAACAGCGCCTACTGCGCCATTTGCAGCCGCTGAACTACGACGGCGATATCTTGCGCCACGTTGCCCGCTTCCAGGGGCGCGCGAAGTTGTTCGAGCGCATTGGAGACTGGCTGAGGACGCCGGGTGGGGCTCAACGTCTGTGGCTGACGGGATCTCCTGGCCTGGGGAAAAGTGCCATCATCGCGACCCTGGCGCACCGCTGGAGCGAGACAGGCGCGATGCATTTTTGTGTCGCGGGCCACCAGGAGAAAGCGGATCCCGCACGCGCCGTGTTGTCCATCGCGTACCAGTTATCACAGCGATTCGATCTTTACCGTCAGCGCCTAGGACAACTTGAACTCGAACGAGAAGTCAGCAAGGACGCCCGGACCCTTTTCGATACCTTGCTGGTTGGACCTCTCGCCAGTCATTTTCCTGTACCCGACAAAGCGTGCCTGGTGATGATCGATGGCCTGGACGAGGCCACCGCGCCGGACGGCAGCAATCTGCTCGCCGAACTGGTGGCTACGCAGTGGAGCCGTCTGCCTGGCTGGTTGAGGCTCATGGTGGCCAGTCGCCCCGATGCAGAGGTACAGGTGTGGTTGCAGGGTTTAGAGACGATCGAACTCAGTGGCTCGGACGCGGAGCAACAAGCAGATGTGCGGGCTTACCTGGAGCAAGCGCTGGCGTCTCTTCTCGATTCACGTGATCAGACGGTGAGAGAGAAGGTGATTGAGCAGATCCTCGATCGAAGTTCTGGAGCCTTCCATTACGTGAGCCTATTGCTAGAAGATGTGCGTGAAGGTCGCTGCGATCCTGATAGCCCCGTGGATCTGCCGGCCGGGATGCATGCGTTTTACCGGCAAAGCTTCACCCGTCGATTCCCAGATCGATCGCGCTACCAAGCCACGTACCGGCCTCTGATCGGCTTGCTACTGGCGGCTCCTGAGCCGGTTCCGATCCAGATTCTGGCCGCAGCTACACAGCGATCGGTGATGGACGTTCGACAGCAGCTGTCGGACTTCGGTTCGCTACTTGCAATCAACCCTGGCGAGCGCGGGTGGCCAGACGATTGGGACACCGTTCGATTGGCGCATGCCAGCCTGCGTGAGTGGCTGACCGGCCTGGACAAAGCCAGCCGGCTTCCCGTCGCAGGTGCTTACGCCGTACAGCCTGATGTGAAAGGGCTGGCCGCTGAGGTTCTGGGCCAGTGGAAGCAGGGCGGCTCCGAATTGGAGGCCGACCTCCGGGTAGAGGAGCTGCCTAGGCGGAACGGATTCGTGACGCGTGTCCTTTGGTTCTTACTGGAGGCCGCGGGGGATTGGCAGGCGATGGACGACATCGCGCTGGATCTTTCACTGTATTGGGAACATCGGTCACTGCAACGCGCGCTAGCGCCTGGCGAGTACGCGGCGGCATGGTCCCAAAGGCTGCAGGTAGCCGTCGAAGGCAACACGGCCATGCCTGTCCACTATGTCAAGAGCCTTATCCACCTAGGAGAACTTTATCTGGCTCTTGGTCGCATAGAAGAGGCGGCGAGCAGATTTCAGGAAGGAAGACGGGTCGTAGATGCCGCACCCCCTTCAAAGGCTCTTGAGCCAGACCATCTTGAAGATAAGGGCAGTATCCATTTGGCCCTTGGGCATGTCCTCGAGCTTCGAGGCGATCTGGCGGGAGCGTTAAGGGAGCTGCAGGAATTCTGCGGTATCGCATTGCGATTAGCCAAGGATGAACCTGGGCACGTAGGCCGGCAGCGACAACTGGGCACCGCCTACAACCGTATCGGGGGTATCTACGAAGCCATGGGCGACTCCCCGCGGGCGATCAAGGAGTTCGAGCAGGCTCAGGCGATTATGGAACGCCTACTCCAGATGCGCCCGGACCGTTCCCATCTTGTCATTGACATGGCCGCCAACTGCAGCCGGCTTGGGATCCTCCTGACCCCGAGCGATGACCGTGCCGCAGCCATGGCCTACATGCGCAGGGCTCGCGACCTGATGCAGGTGGCTGTCGCTCGCGAGCCTGCGAACACCAAAGCGCGGTTTGCCCTGGGGAACTACACCTGCTTGGTGGGTGAGCTGCTGCAGGCGTATGAGGGAGATCTCGACGGCGCGCTGAAGGCTTACCAAGAGGCGCGGGGCATTCTTGACGCACTGATTGCGATCGATCCGGACAGTGTGTCTAGCAAGCGAGGCAAGTCCAACCTCTGCGGACTGATTGGCGGCATCCATCTTGAGCGAAGGGAACTGCCACTGGCGCTGGCAGAGTTCGACAGTGCTCGATCCGCTTTGGAGGATCTACTCGCGGCGGAAATGGAAATGAGCCTGGGCCTGCATCTCGACTTCGCCCGCATCTTGAAAAAGATCGGGGAGGTCCTGGAATTGGACGGTCGGTTGGATGAGGCAATCCACCAATACCGACGATGCCAGGCGATGTTCCAGGTCCTGGTGGACAGGGCGCCAGACAGTTTCGAGGCGCAGGTATTTCTGGGGGCGAGTCACGCGTGGGTGGGGCATGTGCTCAAGGCGCAAGGAAATCTTGAGGATGCCCTGAGCGAGTTCCAGCACTATCGGGCGATCTTCGAGGACCTGGCCGCGCGCAATCCACAGAACCCCTCGATCCACCAGGACCTGGAACTGGCCCGAAAGTTGGTGGCCCTCCTAGGCAATCTACAGGCGGACTCGAATCCGCATTGAAGGCGCGCGCACGGCCGCTCACTCGCCCCGAAACTGCGGCGTGCGTTTTTCCTGGAAGGCCCGACGGCCTTCTGCGAAGTCCTGGCTGGTAGACGTGAGCCGCTCGCGTTCGCGCATCGCCGGCAGGTCGTAGCGGCCACTGGAGATTTCATTGAGAGACTGCTTGGTCGCCTGCACCGCCAACGGTGCGAGGGTGCAGATCTCGGCGGCTAATGTGTCCACGCTGGCCTGCAGGGCCTCCTGTGTGGGGGCCAGTTCTTCGAAGGCGCCCAGTTCTTTCAGCTGCTGCGCGCTAAAAGGGCGCGCGGTGAGAAAAGCCCGCTTGGCACCGGAGATGCCCAATCGCGCCACGTAGCGTTGCAAACCACTCGGGTAGTAGTGCAGCCCCAGCGCCGTCGCGGGCATGCGCAGCTCCGTGCCCGCCAGGCCGATGCGCAGGTCGCAGGCCAGGGCGAAGTCGGTTGCCCCGCCATACACGCTGCCATTGAGGGCGCATATCGTGACTGCCCGCAGGTGGGCCAGGGCATCGGCCACGCGTTCGAATAGGCCGGGGTCGTGGTTTGCGCCGTCGAAGTCGCCGATGTGGTAGCCCGCGCAGAACACCGGGCGAGGCTGCCCCAAGGTGTTGGCGGTAAGTACCACCACCCGCACCTGCGGGTCGGCGTCAAAGCGGGCGAAAGCCTCCATCAGCGCGTGCAGGTCTGCGTCTTCCAGCCGGTTACGGTGGGCGGGGCGGTTCAAGGTGATCGTGGCCACGCCACCTGCGACAGTGACGCGAGGCGTGGACGGTACGGCGGCGGGAGCGGTCATGCGTCGAGGGTGACCGTGGTCACTTCTTGTCAAAGCCGTAGATGGCCATGGTGGTCTCACCCGCTTGCAGGCGCTTGAGGATGGCAGCCTCGTCCGCTTCGCGGGCCTGGGCGGCGGCGACGATCTCGGCGGCGCGCGCGGCAGGAATAGCCACCACGCCATCGCCATCCCCTACCACCAGGTCGCCCGCTTGCACCACGATGTCTCCCATCATCACCGGGTGGTTGATCCAGCCGGTGGCGCCAAAGTCCTTGCCCGTGCCCTGGATGCACAGGCCGCGCGCGAAGACCGGAAATCCGATCTCCCCGAGCAGCATGCCATCGCGCACACAGCCGTCGATCACGAGGGCCGCCAGGCCGCGCACCTGGGCCATGGTGGTCATGATCTCGCCCCAGTAGCCGTGTTCGTGGGCACCATTGCAATACACCACCAATACGTCGCCGGCCTGGGCGACCACCAGGGCGCGGTGCAGCCAGAGGTTGTCGCCCGGAGGCGAATGGACGGTGAGGGCCTGGCCTGCAAAGCGAAAGTGCGGGGCCACTGGCTTGATGGCCGAGGGCAGGGCGCCGATTTTCTTGCCCGCCTCGTGCAGGGTGGCGGTGGGCAGGGCGGCTGCGGCCCGCACCAGGTCGGCCGGCAAGCGCGGCACGTCCAGGCGGGTGGTCGCTTTGTCGTCAAAGCGCAGGGGGGTGCTCATTTCGCCTCCCGCGTCTGCAGCTGGTGGTACTTGAATTGCTTGCGCGCTTCATCCAGGCGCATGCCGCCACGGACCGCGCTGCGGATCTGATCCTCGGCGGCCTCGATGGCTTCGGCGGTATCCAGCACGCGGTCTTCGTGTTCCTTGGGGATCACGATCACGCCGTCGCAATCGCCCTTGACGATATCGCCGGGTGCTACGCGCGCGTTGCCGATGTTCACCGGCACGCCGGTCGCCTCGACCTGCACGCGGTCCTTGCCGGTGCGCATCCAGTGGTCCTTGCTGAAGATCGGGTAGCCCAGTGAGCGGCACAGGCGGGTGTCGCGGCAGACACCGTCGATCAGGGTGCCGGCGATGCCGCGTTGGTAGGCGATCTCGGTGAGGATGTCGCCCCAGACCGTGGCGTCGTCGCGGCCGCCGTTGTCCAAGACGATGACGCTGCCCGGGGGCACCTCGTCGATGTAATCGCCCACAGTGCCGGGCGGGTTGCCGGCGGGGCCATAGAGCAGGGTCCAGGCCCGGCCGGCCATGCGGAACTCGACGTCGCGCGGCTTGATGCGATAGCACTGGCCGGCGATGCCCAGCTTGTCTAGCGCGTCGCTGAGGGTGGCGGTGTCCATCTTCGCAGCGCGTTCGACGTTGCGGTCTTGAGGGGTCGTCATGTCGTCTCTTTCTTGAGCATGTTCTCGTAGTTGCCGCCCATCACCTCGGAGATGGGCGTGCCGGCCTGGATGGCCTTGGCCATGGCGGCTTCCTTGGCAACGATCATTTCGGCGGCCTCGAGCACGCGCTCGATGTGGGCTGGGGCGATGAAGATCACCGCGCTGCGGTCGGCGAGTACATAGTCGCCCGGATTCACTGTGACCTGGCCGCCCGCCTCGGCGCCCGCGCCGATGGTGACTGGCACCTGCGTGCCCAGTTCGACCACCCGCCCGCGCGCGGTGCGCGAGGTAAGGCTGCGGCTGAAAACAGGGAATCGGTAGCCTATGGCTTCATCGACATCGCGCAGCGGGCCATCGGCCACTACGCCTTCGGTGCCGCGCACCTTGGCGCCCAGCGTGAGCAGGCCGCCCCAGCAGCCGGCTTCCACGCCGCTGCGTTGTTCGACCACGATCACATGGCCTGGGCCCGCATGGGCGATGGCGGTGCACCCCAGGTGCACCGACGGACCAGGTGGGGGTTGGCCGGGGCCGACCTTCATGGTCACGGCGCGGCCCGCGATGCGCCCGCCGCCCTGGTCGGGGCCACTGCGCTGGGTGAGACCGGTGACCACGCCGGGCAGGCCCAGCTTGTCCAGGGCGTCGGAGACCGCACAGGCGTCGAGCCGGCGCAGGCGTTGGACGGAGGGATCGCTCATGAAATCAGACTTTCAAGGATTCAGGGGTTCAACGGCGTTGGATTCGGCCAAGGAGGTTCAGTCCAGCACTTTCCAGTGCGCGAAGGCCAGACCCGTGCCGGTGAGGGCCGGCGTGCGGTAGCCCGGGATGTAATCCACGTGTTCGAGGTCCAGGTCGCGGGCCATCTCGCCCACCACCAGCCAGTTGCGGATCTCGGAGCTGCCAGCCTGCAGGCGCTTGGGGTCGAAGGCGGCGAGGGCGGCACTGTCCTTGCGGCGGATGGCGTCGATCACTTGCTGGTCCAGTTCTTCATCGACCACGAAGTGACTGAGGCCCCCCGAGGCGATCACGCCCACGCGCAGGTCCTGCGGCCACTGGGCCACCAGCTCACGCAGGGCGCGGCCCAGGGCGACGCAGCGGCGCGGTGTGGGCTGGTTGGGCGGGTCGAAAGTGTTGAGGATCACCGGAATGACTGGCAGCGTGTAGTCCCCCAGCAGGCGGCGGTGCACAAACTGGAAGGCATGGCCCTCGGACTGCCCGGGTTCCAGGCCGTCCATCGCGGCGACGTCGAAGTCGCGGTCGCTCAGTTGGCGGATCAGCCATTCGGCCAGGTCGGCCTTCACCGGGTACTCGCGGTCCTGGGTGGGTTCATGGCGCCACATGCGCGCGCTGTGAGTCCAGTGGTCGGTAGGCGAGGCGGGCGTCCGTGCGGTGTTGCGGATGGTGGGGCCGTAGAAGAGGGCGATGGCGGGGTTGTTGCTGGTGCGAAACAACTCGGTCTGGTCGTCACCCACGATGAACAGCACATCGAGGCGCGCTGCGCGTATGCGCTCACCCAGACGGTCCATCGCAGCCTGGGCAGCGTCGAAACGCTCACCCATTTTCTCGGGCGTGACCATGGCCTCGGTGCCCGAGGGCGCAGCAGCCCTCAGGGCGTCGTAGTTCGTCTTGTTGCCCTGACGGTCGTAGTAGTGGGTGTTCTTGGTGTCGATGACACGAAAGCCATGCTGCCAGTCCTCGCGCTGCGAGACCAGCATGATGCTGTGAGAGGAGCCGAAGGCGGCGACGAGGCGGGCCATGGAGGGTTTCTCGGTGAGGTTCAGACGACGAAGCGTTCACGCCATTGTGCGATTTTCTCGGGGGGATAGCCCAGGCCCGAGAGGATGGCATCGGTCTGCGCGCCCTGCTCGGGGGCCGGGGTGAGCGGCCCCGCGTCACGCGGGTGCGCGGAAAACTGCATGGGCAGTGCCACCACCGCCACATCGCCCAGCTCCGGGTGTTGCAGCGGGCGGGCCATGCCCAGGTGTTTGACCTGCGGGTCGTCGAACAGGCGGTCCACCGTGTGGATCGGGCCGCAGGGTACGCCGGCCTTCAGGAGGCGCTCGGTCCAGTCAGTGGTGGTGCGGGTCTTGAATCGCGCGCCCACGGCGGCATTCACCTGGTCGCGGTGCTTGACCCGCTCAGGGTCGGAGCCAAAGCCCGGTTCGTCGACCAGCTGCGGCGCCTCCAGGGCCTCGCACAGGCGCTTCCACATGGTCTGGCCGATGGCGGCAATGTTGATGTAGCCATCCGAGGTGGCGAAGACGCCGGTGGGCACCGTGAGCGGATGCTCGTTGCCGGTGGCGGTAGGCACCTTGCGGTCGAACAGCCACTGCGCTGCCTGGAAATCCAGCATGGCGATCTGCGCCTCCAGCAGGGAGGTCTGCACCCACTGGCCTTCTCCGGTGGTCTCTCGCTCCAGGAGGGCGGCCATCACCGCCTGCGCGCAAAAATGGCCGGCGCACAGGTCGGCGATCGGGATGCCCACGCGCAGCGGGCCTTCGCCCGGCTTGCCGGTGACGCTCATGAGGCCCCCCATGCCCTGGGCGATGGAGTCGAAGCCGGGCCAGCCCGCGCTGGGGCCGTCCTGCCCGAAGCCGGAGATGCTGGCGTAGACCAGGCGCGGATTGATCTTGCGCAGGTCCTCGGGGCCGATGCCCAGGCGGTATTTCACGTCGGGGCGGTAGTTCTCGATGAAGACGTCGGCCTGGCGCACCAGCGCATGCAAGATTTCCAGCCCCTCGGGCTCCTTCATGTTGAGGGTGAGGCTTTCCTTGTTGCGGTGCAGGTTCTCGTAGTCGGCGCGGTTGTGATCGCGCCCGCCGATCATGTCGTCGCCGCCCGGGGCACCGGGTGGGATCTCCAGCTTGATCACGCGCGCGCCCAGGTCGGCGAAGGTGCGTACGGCCGAGGGGCCCGCGCGCACACGCGTCGCGTCGAGGATGGTGAAGCGCGAGAGCGGGCCCTTGCGGGTGGCGGAGGCGGGCGTGGCGGTGGGCATGCGGGCGCTTCCCTCAGGCGGGCGTGAACATGGGCACCGCGTGGCCACCCTGCGAGGGTTTGAACACCACCCGCACCGGCTGGCCGATACGCACGGCGGCGGGGTCGCAGTCGACGAGGTTGGTCATCATCGTCACGCCTTCGGCCAGGGTGACATAGGCCAGGGTGTAGGCGTCTTCGCCCTTGCCCAGGGTGCTGAAGGAGTAGACGGTGCCAGTGCCTGAAGCGTCGCGCCAGACGGTCTGGTCAGACAGGCAGTGGGGGCAGATGTCGCGCGGGTAATGGTGGTATTGGCCGCAGGATTCGCACTGCTTGACCAGCAGGCGCCCTTCGTCGGCGGCCTGCCAGTAGGCCTGCGTCTCGGGCAGGGTGCGCGGGGCGGGAATCTTGCGCATGGTCAGAGCCTTTCCATGATCAGGGTGCCCGCGGTGTGGCGCGAAGCGAGCGCGCCGCCAATGCCGCTGGCCAGCGCCCAGGTGCAACCAGGCACCTGCACCGCAGGATGGGCCTCGCCACGCAGCTGGCGCACGGCCTCGATCACCTTGGTGACGCCGCCGCGGTTGGCCGGATGGTTGCTGCACAAGCCACCGCCGTCGGTGTTGAACGGCAGCTTGCCCGTGCCGGCGATCAGGTTGCCGTCGGCCACGAACCTGCCGCCTTCGCCCTTCTTGCAAAAGCCTAGGTCTTCCAGCTGCATCAGCACGGTGATGGTGAAGCTGTCGTACAGCGACACGTACTGGATGTCGGCCGGCGTGATGCCCGCCTCGGCGAAGGCGCGCGGGCCCGACCAGGCAGCGGCCGACCAGGTGAGGTCGATCTGGCCGCCCATGCCGTGCTTGGGTGCTTCACCGGTGCCGCGCACCATGACCATGGGGCGTTTGAGCTGGCGTGCGATCTCGGGACGCGCCACGATCAGCGCGCCGCCGCCGTCGCTCATGACGCAGCAATCAAGGCGATGCAGCGGGTCACTCACCATCGGCGAGTTCACCACGTCGTCTACCGTCACCACGTTGCGCAGCATGGCGTGGGGGTTGTGCTGTGCGTGATGCGAGGCCGCCACCTTGATCCACGCCAGTTGCTCGGACGTGGTGCCGAACTCGTGCATATGGCGCTTGGCCACCATGGCGTAGAGGTTCTGCGTGGCCGGGCCATAGGGCAGCTCGAAGGCGAGCTCGGGCGCGTCGGGGTCGGGTGGGCGCAGGGCCAGGGGCGACTTGGCGGGCCTGCCGTCGGCGCCGGCAGCGGCCGCCGCCGCGGCGGCCTTGGCCTGGGCTTCGGCCATCGCGGCGCGCGGGCGGCCGGCCAGGGTGATGAGGGCGATGTTGCAGCGTCCGGCGGCAATCGCCTCGGCAGCGTGCGCCACATGCAAGAGGGGCGCGGAGCCACCGCATTCGGTGGAGTCGACATGGCGCAACTTCAGACCCAGATATTCGGCCACGGTGGCCGTGCCCAGGCCCGGCGCGTCGCCGGCGCAGAAGTAGCCGTCGATGTCGTCGCGGGTGAGGCCGGCGTCGGCCAGCGCGCCGCGCGCCACGTCGGCATGCAGGCGCAGGACGGACTGGTCAGTGGCCAGGCGGGTCGGGTGCTCGTAGGCGCCGACGATGCAGGCGGTGCCGTTCAGGCTCATGGGGTCAGGTCTTTCCGTGGAATCAGTTCAGGTCGATGGCGACGGACTTGAGCTCGGTGTAGGCCTCGACGCCCTCACGCCCGTTCTCGCGGCCCCAGCCCGATTGCTTGTAGCCGCCAAAGGGCATGGCGAAGTCCGGCGCGGCCGCGGCATTCACCCGCACATTGCCGGCCTGCAGCCGCCGCACCATCTGGTGGGCGATGCGCAGGTCGCGCGTCCAGATGCTGGCCGATAGGCCGTACTCGGTGTCGTTGCCCCGCGCGGCCAGCTGCTCCAGGCTATCGTCGTCGAAGGTCTGGATGCACAGCACCGGCCCGAAGATTTCCTCACGTACCGCGCGCATGTCGGGTCGGGTGTTGACGAGGATGGTGGGTTGAACAAAGAAGCCGTCGCCGGGCACCGCCGCGCCGCCTGCGGCCACTTGCGCGCCTTGCTCGCGGCCCGAGTCGATGTAGCCCAGCACGCGTTCGCGCTGGCGCTGCGAGATCAGCGGGCCGATCTCCACGCCGGGGGTGAGGCCGCTGCCCACACGCAGCTTGCCGGCGCGCTCGCACAGGCCCGCGATCACCCGGTCGGCCACGCTTCGGTGGATGAACAGGCGCGAGCCCGCGGCGCAGACCTGGCCGCTGTTGCTGAAGATGCCGCGCGCGGCGCCTTCGATGGCGCGCTCGAGGTCGGCGTCGGCAAAGATGAAGACGGGCGATTTGCCACCCAGCTCCAGGGCCACGCGTTTGAGGTTGCCGGCCGATGCGGCCACGATGGCCTTGCCCACCGCGGTGGAGCCGGTGAAGGCGATCTTGTCCACACCCGGGTGTTCGGCCAGCGCCTGGCCTGCCTCATGGCCCAGGCCGGTGACGATGTTGACGACGCCCGGCGGAAAGCCGGCTTCCAGCACCAGTTCGCCCAGACGCAGGGCGGTGAGCGGTGTGAGCTCGGCGGGCTTGAGGACCACGGTGCAGCCGGCCGCCAGGGCCGGAGCGACTTTACCCACGGCCATGGCCAGCGGCACATTCCAGGGCACGATCAGGCCGACGACGCCGACCGGCTCGCGCAGGGTGTAGGCCTGCCAGTCGCCGGGCAGCGAGACAGCGCGCGTTTCGCCATGGAGCTTGGTGGCCCAGCCGGCGTTGTAGTGGAGGTTCTCGATCGAGAAGCCGACGTCGAACATGCGGGCCACGCCCAGAGGCTTGCCGGTGTTGAGGGTCTCCAGCAGCGCGAGTTCGTCGGCGTGGCGCTCGACGAGGTCGGCCAGCTTGCGCAAGAGGCGTGCGCGCTCGGCGGGCCGCAGACGTGGCCACGCCCCGCCCTCAAAGGCGCGTCGCGCTGCCTGCACCGCCAGGTCGATCTCGTGGGCACCGCCCAGGGATTCGCTGGCCAGGGTCTGGCCGGTGCTGGGGTCGGTCACGTCCATGCGGGCGTCACCGCGTGCGCTGATCCACTGGCCGTCAACCAGCATGCGCAGGGGCTGCTGCAGTATCGCGGGGCGTGCTGGGGGGGAGGCGGGGGCGTTCATGCGGTCAGGCTTTCGGCGCAGGCCCGGGTCGTGGCGCCGGGTGGGGTGCGGGCGTCGGCGCTGCGCGCGGGCAGCGGCGGCAGGCCCAGGATCATGTCGCTGGCCTTCTCGGCGATCATCACCGTGGCGGCGTTGGTGTTGGCGCCAGGGATGGTGGGCATGACGGACGCGTCGACCACCCGCAGTCCCTGCACCCCGTGCACCCGCAGCTGCGGATCGACGACGGCGTTCGGGCCTGTGCCCATCGCGCAGGTGCCCACCGGGTGGTGGGTGATGCCGCCGAGCTCGTGGATGGAGCGGTCGATGTCAGCGTCGCTGGTCACATGCGCGCCGGGAATGGTTTCGGTGTCGATCATCTCGGACTGGGGCGCCATGCGGTAGATCTCGCGGGCGGCACGCAGGCCGGCGCGCAGGGTCTGCACATCTTGCGGGTCGGAAAACAGGTCCAAGGCGATGCGTGGCGCGGCCTTCGGGTCGGCCGAGCGCAGGGTGACCCGCCCGCGGCTCTTCGCATGCAGCAGGCAGACCGTGATGTAGAAGCTGTGTTCCTTGGGCTGGACGATGCCCGGGAACCACAGGTGGGCGTCAAAGCGCACCGGGTTGCAAAGCAGCTGGATGTCCGGGCGGGTCAGCGCAGGGTCGGTGCGCAGCATGATCGAGGCGCTGCACACCTGGGTGGCAAAGGGCCCCTTGCCCTGGAAGGCCCAGCGCAGGACCGAGAGCGTGGCACGGTCCAGCCGCAGTTGGTTCATGAAGGTGACCGGCTGGCTGGCCCGGTACATCAGCATCATGCGCGGATGTTCCATGAGGTTGCCACCGACGCCGGGCAGGTCGGCAACCTGCGGGATACCGTGCGCTGCGAGTTCGGCTGCAGGGCCGATGCCTGAGAGCATCAGCAGCTGCGGGGAGTTGTAGGCACCGCCGGAGAGGATCACCTCGCGCTGCGCCCTCGCTTGGAGCGTGCGGCCTTTGCGGGTGTATTCGATACCAACGGCACGTCCGCCCTCCATCAGCACACGGGTAGCCTGGGCGTGCGTGACCACAGTGAGGTTCGCGCGGCCCTGCACCGGACGCAGGTAGGCGCGGGCACTGCTGCTGCGACGCCCGTGGCGATCGATGGCCACATCGCCGCGGGCTGCGCCCCAGTGGTGTTCGCCGTCGTAGTCGTCGGTGACGGCATGGCCAGCCCGGACTGCGGCTTCGCGCAGCGGATCGTGCATCAGATGTTCGCCGGTGATGGCGTTGATCTGCAGCGGGCCGTCGCCGCCGTGGTAAGGGCCTTCGCCGCGCCAGTTGCTTTCACTGCGGATGAAATAGGGCAGGACCTCGTCATAACCCCAGCCGGTGCAGCCCAGATCGCGCCACTCGTCGAAGTCCAGGCGATGCCCCCGGATATGGAACATGCCGTTGATCGAGGACGATCCCCCGAGCAGCCGCCCGCGCGGCACGGGCAGCTTGCGCCCCCCGAGCTGCGCTTCGGGCTCGCTCTCGTAGCCCCAGGTCAGCGCGCGGCGCTGCAGGGCCTTGAGAAAGCCGACCGGCATGCGCACCAGTGGGTGGCTGTCGCCACCGCCCGCTTCCAGCAGCAGCACGCGATAGCGGCCGTCTGCGCTGAGCCGGTTGGCCAGCACGCAACCGGCCGTGCCGGCGCCGACCACGATGTAGTCGTAGGGGGCGTTCGAGGGCGGCATGGTGGGCTCAGGGCGTGGGCTTGAAGCCCGAGGCCTTGATGATCGGACCCCAGTGATCAAGCTCAGACTTCAGCTGCTTGTCCACGTCGGCGCCGCCGCGGAACTCCGCCACTTGCACGAAGTTGGTCAGGATCGCCTGCTTGACGTCGGCCATGTCCAGCACGGTGCGCAGGGCGTTTTGCATACGCTCCAGCTCGGCGCGGGGCAGGCCGGCCGGCCCCCACATGCCCATCCAGCCGTTGCTGCCGCCGGTATCAAAACCCTGTTCGGCCATGGTGGGCACGTCGGGCATCAGGGGCGAGCGCTTGGGCGCGAAGATGCCCACCGCCTGCAGCTTGCCAGCGCGAATGTGCTGGATCGCGTCGCCCGCGACCATGATGCCGGTGTTGATCTGCCCGCCCACCAGGTCAATGACCAAGGGGCCGTTGCCACGATAGGGCACGACCTGCATCGGCACGCCCGCGATCTTGCCAAATTGCAGGCCGTTGAAGTGCGTGTCGCCACCCGCGCCGGCGGTGCCGAAGGTGACGCGGTCGGCGCCGCCCTTGAGCCAGGTGACGTAGTCCTTGGCGTTCTTTACGCCGGTGCCAGCGTTGACCACCATGGCCATGGGGTAGGACGTGAGCTGCCCCACCGAGGTGAAGTCGGTGGTCATGTCATAGCCCAGATCCTTGACCGGGAAGGTCAGGTGCTGGAAGACGAAGGTGGCGTTGGGGGCGACCATATAGGTCAGGCCGTCGGGCTTGGCCCCTTTCACGGCCTGCGCCGCCAGGCGCCCGCCCACGCCGGGGCGGTTCTCCACGATCACCTGCTGTTTGAGCTGGTCGCGCAGCTTGTCCGACAGCAGGCGTGCCAGGTTGTCCGAGGCGCCGCCCGGGGGGAAGCCCACCAGGATCTTGATCGGTGGCTTGTCCTGTGCCTGTGCGCCCAGGCCGAGTCCCAGCAGCATGGCTGCCAGCAGGGTGTTGAAGGTCTTGCGATTCACCATGGTGTGTCTCCTCTTGGTTGAACTTGCGGGTCGGTGAGTGGTTGCGGGGATCAGCGTGCTGGCGTGACGCGTTGCAGGTGCCAGGCGGCGTCGCCCAGCGTCTGTCCGATGACGATCAGGCGCTTGGCATAGTGGCCAACCCGGCATTCGTCGGTCATGCCCATGCCGCCATGCAGCTGAATGGCGTCCAGACCTGCCTTGCGTCCGAGCTGGCCAGCCAGCACCTTGGCGGCGGACACGAGGCGGCGGCGCTGCACGGGCTCGCCCGCGGCGACCGCCATCGCGGCGGCGCAGGCCATGGACTTGAGTTGCTCCAGCGCGATGGCCATGTCGGCCACGCGGTGTTGTAGCACCTGGAATTTCGCCAGCGGCGCGCCGAATTGCTTGCGCGTGCGCAGATGGTCTGCGGTGTGGGCCAGGAGGGCTTCGACGGCGCCGGCTGCTTCGGCGCACAGAGCGGCGATGCCGGCGTCCAGCGCTGATTCCATCGCGTCAGCCGCTTCGCCGGGCGCGCCTAGCACGCGATGGGCGGGCACCACGGCGTTGTCGAAATCGAGGTGGGCGGCGCGTCGGCCGTCCAGTGTGTCGTAGCCGCGCACCGTCACGCCGGCGGTGGCCGCATCCACGGCCAGCAGGGTCAGGCCGGCGCGGTCACGGGCCTCACCGCCGGTGCGGGCCAGCACCAGGACTAGGCCGGCACTGTCGCCATGCAGCACGCCGGTCTTGCGGCCGTCCAGCCGGTACGCGGCACCGCCGGGCGAGGCGACGGGTCGTGCCGTGAGGTGCACCTGCTGCCAGTCGTAGCGCGCGTCCGCTTCGTGGACTGCCACCGAGGCATGCCACTCCCCCTGGGCCATGGCCGGCAGCCACTCGCGCTTTTGCGTGTCCGAACCCAGTCGCGTGATCAGCTCACCGGCCATCACCGTGCTGGCGACGAAGGCGCCGCCGCCCAGGGCGCGGCCTAGTTCCTGGGCCACCAGCATCACTTCCACGGCGCCCTGTTCGCTGCCGCCCACGTCGGCGCCGAAGGGCAGGCCCAGCAGGCCCAGTTCGGCCAGGGCGCGCAGACGACGCTGCGCTTCGGGTGCGGTCTCAGGCTGGCCGCGGTGCTGCGCGGGGTACTCGCCGTCGCAGAAACGCTGCACCGCGTCGCGCAGGGCGATGTGGTCGTCGTGAAGGGAGAAGTCCATCCGGGTGAAATCCTTGTGCGTTCCGGTCAGTACGCGTCCAGCGTGGCGCGGGCGATCAGGTTGCGTTGCACCTCGCTGGTGCCGCCATAGATCGTGACCTTGCGCGAGTCCAGACAATTGGCGGCCACCGCCACCATCGATTCGTCGACGGCGGCCTGGTCCAGATGTTCAAGAAACTGCGCCTCCTGCGAGAAGGGCACCGCGTGCGGGCCGGCGATGTCCACCAGCGTTTCGTAGATGGCCTGGCGCAACTCGGTGCCACGCACCTTGAGCATGGAGGCCTCCACGCCCGGTGTGCGGCTTTGCTGGTGCGTGCCCAGAAGGCGCAGCGCGGTGAATTCGAGCGCCATGAGTTCCACCTCGAATTGCGCCAGGCGCGCCTGCAGCAGCGGGTCCTCACCCAAGCCTTGTTCGCGCGCGAGCTGGCGCGCACGTGCCAGCTGCTGCTTGCACGAGCCGATGCCGGCAATGCCGGTGCGCTCATGCCCCAGCAGGTACTTGCCGTAGGACCAGCCCTTGTGCAGCTCGCCCACGAGGTTTTCCACCGGCACGCGCACGTTGTCCAGGTAGCACTCGTTGAGGTCGTTGCCGCCTTCGAGCATGCGGATCGGCCGCACGGTCAGGCCGGGCGACTTCATGTCGATCAGGAGAAAGGAGATGCCTTCCTGCGGCTTGGTGGCGTTCGGGTCGGTGCGTACCAGCGCGAACATCATCGAGCACCAGTGCGCATAGGACGTCCACACCTTGTGACCGTTGACGACGAAGTGCTTGCCATCGGGTTCCAGGACGGCGGTGGTGCGCACCGCGGCCAGGTCCGAGCCCGCGCCCGGTTCGGAAAAGCCCTGGGCCCACCAGATGTTGCTCTGGCGGATGTCGGGCAGGTACTTCGCTTTCTGTTCGGGCGTGCCGAAGGCGATCAGCACCGGCCCGAGCATCTGGATGCCGGCGGCAATGATGCGCGGTGCGTTCGCCAGCAGCGTCTCTTCGTCGAAGATGTAGCGTTGCACCGCGTTCCAGCCCGGGCCCCCATGTTCGCGCGGCCAGCCCGGGGTGAGCCAGCCCCGCGTCTCCAGGATGCGAAACCAGGTCACGTAGTCAGCATGCTCCAGACGCAGGCCCAGTTCCACCTTGCGGCGGATGTCGGCGGGCAGGTGGGTCTGGATGAAGGCGCGCACCTCCTGGCGGAAAGCCTCGTCGGCGGCGGAGAACTGCAGCTTCAAGCGGCCTCCTGGGTGGCGACGACGAGTGCATCCAGCGCCAGCACGGGCTGCGCGCTCCCGACGGGGTAGGCCACCAGCGGATTGATGTCGATCTCGGTGAGCGCAGTATTGGCCCGCATCTGCTCGCCTACTTGGGCCACCACACGGGCGATGGCGCGCAGGTCCACGGCAGCGGCACCGCGTACGCCTTGCAGCACCACGGCGGCCTTCAGGCGACCCAGTTCCGCCACGATGTCGTCCTCGGCCAGGTCGGCGGGCACGATGCGCACGTCCTTGAGTGCCTCGATCCAGATGCCGCCCAGGCCGACCAGAACCACCGGGCCCCAGTCAGCGTCGCGCTTGGCACCCACCACCAGCTCCAGCCCGCGTGGGCCCATGGCCTCGACCAGCGCGCCATCGAGCGTGAGCCCGGGGCGGTGCCTGGCGATGTTGGCGTGCAGCGTGTCCCAAGCAGCGCGCAGGGCGGCTTCATCCGCCAGTTGGATGATCACGCCGCCCACATCGCTCTTGTGCGGCAGCGCGCTGGCCTGGGCCTTGAGCACCACCGGAAAGCCGATCTCGCGGGCCACGCGTACCGCCTCATCGGCGCTGGTGGCCAGCGCGCCGCGCGGCACCGGCAGGCCGGCCTGCGCAAGCCAGCGCTTGCCCTGGTATTCCGCATAGATGCCATTGGCCGGCACCGGGCCCGGCAAGGGCAGGGCGGTTGGCTGCGCGGTGGTGGCACGCGCTGCGCGTGCCAGCGCCTCGCCGTAGGCGGCCACGCGCTGCAGCGCGCGCATCGCGCGGTCGGCCGATCGGAACAGTGGCACGCCGCTGGCGTGGATCGCGTCGGTGAAAAAGGATTCGATGGGGCTGTCATCGCCGGTGAGCACCAGCACTGCCGGCTTGGTGGCGCGGGCGATGGCCGGCACGATGTGGTCGGCCTTGTCACGCTGGGCCATGGTCGGTCCCACCGGAATGGCCAGCACCAGGTTGCCGATGGCGTCGTCGTCCAGCATCGTGAGCAGCAGCTCGCCGATCAGGCCGGGCTGGCGCACGCCGATGGTGGTGTAGTCCAGCGGGTTCTCGGCCACCGCGTAGGCGGGCAGCATCGCGGTGAGCTTGTCCACGGTGGCCTTGCCCAGCGCGGGCAGGGCCAGGCCCAGGTCTTCGGCGAAGTCCAGGGCGATGTTCTTCATCGCGCCCGATCCGGTCATGAAGGCGGTGCCGCCCGCGGGTGGCTGCGGATAGCGCAGAAGGATGGCCGAGGTGTCCAGCAGTTCGTCCAGCGAATTCACGACCACCACCGCCTCACGTTGCAGAAGGGCGGTGGCGGTGGCGTGATCGCCCGCCAGCGCGCCAGTGTGCGACTGCGCCGCCTCGCGCGCCCGCGCGCTGCGACCGGGCATCAGCAGCACCACCGGTTTGCCGGCGGTGCGGGCCTGGCGGGCCAGTGCGAGGAAGGTAGCGGGGCGGCGAATCTGTTCGGCGTAGACGGTGATGACGCGCGTTTGTGCGTCGGCGATGTAGGCGGCCAGGGCGTCTTCGACGCACACCGACACCTCGTTGCCGGTGGAGAACACACAGGTCACGGGTGTGCCGCGGCCCAGGAAGGCCTCGCGCAGGTTGGCGGCCATGAAGCCGCTCTGGGCCACCACACCAACGCCGGGGCGCTCCTCGCGCGCGCGGGCGGCCAGGGGCTCGAAGGTGACAGGAACGCCGGCGGCGATGTTCGTGAACCCCATGCAATTGGGGCCCACCAGCAAGATGCCGGCTTCGCGCGCAGCGTGCGCCAGCGCCTGCTGTTTGGCCTGACCCTCTTGGCCTGCCTCGGCATAACCCGAGGCGAACAGCACCGCGGCATGGCAGCGCCTGGCGGCCAGCCCGCGCACGGCGTCGAGCACGCCGGCTTCGGGAATGGCCAGGACGGCCAGGTCGATGCCCTCAGGCAGTTGGTCGACGGTCTTGACGCAGGGGCGGTCGTTGATCGTGTCGCTGCTGCGGCTCACGAGGTGCAGGGCGCCGTCGTAGCCAAAGCGCTCGAGGTTGCCCTGGACGAATCCGCCGAAGGAGCGCGGGTCGGCCGAGGCGCCCACGATGGCGATGGACCGCGGACGCAGGATGCGGTCCAGGGGCAGGGTCGCGGGCGCGGGGGAGGAAGCAGTCATGCAGCCGGAACTTTCGGGAGATCGAAATACGGTTGCGATTCTGGCATGCCAAAAGTCAATTTCAATACACCAGAAAAAGAATTTGGTGTTCTTGCGGGTTTACCCTGAAGTGCTGGCGACAGGTTATGAGTGCCAAAAACCTGCGTATGCAGGGGAATTTCAGAGGGAAGTTCACGTATGAGTACCTTCCTGGTGTCTTTGCCCGAGCACATCGCGACGGGGCTATTGTGGAGTTTTTGCATGCCACAAAAATTTTGAGGTATATTTTCAAGCCATGGAACCCACCGAATTGCTGGCCCATGAGGCCGAGGCCGCCGACGAATCCCGTCCCCGCGGCGGGCGTGCCAACGAGATCCGCAGCGCCCTGCAGGAGGAGATCGAGACCGGCAAGTTGCCCCCCGGCAGCCTGCTGGACGAGCGGGCCCTGGCCTTGCGGTTCGAGGTGTCCCGCACCCCGGTGCGCGAGGCCCTGCAGCAGTTGGCGGCCCGCAACCTGGTGCGTATCGCGCCGCGCCAGGGCATCACCGTGGCGCGCCTGTCCATCAGCCAGGTGCGCGCCATCATGGAAGGGATTGGCGAGCTGGAAGCTACCTGCGCCAAGCTGGCCGCGCGCCGCGTGGACGACGACCTGCGCGATCGGCTGGAGCAGGCCTTGCAGGCCTGCCAGGACGCCGCGGTCGAGGGTGACAACGAGGACTACACCGCCGCCAACACCCAGTTCCACGAGGCGATCTACGTGGGCAGCCGCAACCCCTACCTGGGTGACCTGATTCGCGTCGCGCGCCGGCAGATCTATCGCTACCGCCTGCGCGATTTCGTCACCAAGGCGCATATCAATCAGTCGCTGCAGGACCACCGCAAGATCGCCCGCGCCATTCAAGAGGGCGACGAGGCCGCCGCCTTCCAGCAAATGCTGTTGCACGTGCCCTCGGGCTCCACTGGCTTTTCCGAGTTCCTCGCACGCATTCCCATGCATTTGTTCGAGGCCGAGCCCGGCGACGCCTAACCCCCCCACCTCTTGGCCTGACCCATGACCCGTCCTCCCCGCTCCATCGATGTTCCCGGCGCCTCGCACAAGGCGCCCATTCCTGCCGCTGCCCGCGTGGCCAACGTGCTGTGCACGTCCGCCATTGCAGGCAAGGACCCGGACAGCGGCGAGCTGCCCGCCGACCCGGGGGAGCAGGCCCGCAACGTCTTCGCCAACCTGCGCGCGGTGCTGACTGCGGGCGGTGCCACGATGGACGACCTGGTCAAGCTCAGCGTGACCCTCAAGGACAACGCGGTGCGTGATGCGGTGAATACGCAGTGGCTCGCCGCCTTCCCCGACCCGCATGACCGGCCGGCCCGTCACATCGTGGTGCAGGACCTGCAGCATGGCATGTGGCTGCAGGTGGAGGCCATGGCCGTCATCTCGCGCTGAAATTTTTCGATCACGACAACACCCCGAGAGAGACCCGACTTTTCATGATCATCGACTCCCACGCCCACATCGTCATGCCGCCCGAGAGCTTTCGCTTCATGGCGGAACTGGTCGGCGGCCGCGCCAACCCCAACACCTTGCCCAAGATCCCTGACGCGTCGGTGCGCAAGGTGGCCGAGGAACTGGTCAAAAGCATGGATGCCGTGGGCACCGACGTGCAGTTCATCTCGCCGCGCCCCTACTTGCAGATGCACTCGGTCAAGCCCGGGCGCGTCGCTGAACTCTGGTCCATCCACTGCAACGATCTGATCGCCCGCTTTGTGCAGATGTTCCCCGACCGCTTTCGCGGGGTGGCCGGTCTGCCGCAGTACATGGACGAACCGCTGGAGCTGCGTGCCATCCCCGAGCTGCGTCGCTGCGTGAAGGAGCATGGCTTCGTTGGCTGCCTGATCAACCCCGACCCTACCGAGGGCCTGGGCGACCCGCCCGGCCTGGGCGAAGCCTACTGGCACCCGCTGTACCAGGCGATGACCGAGCTGGACGTGCCGGGCCTGATCCACTCCGCTGGCAGCTGCAGCGCCCGCGAGTCCTACACCCTGAAGTTCATCAACGAAGAGAGCATCGCCATCATCTCGCTGCTGCACGCCAAGGTCTTTGACGCCTTCCCTGCGCTCAAGATCGTGGTGGCCCACGCCGGCGGTGCCATCCCCTACCAGATGGGGCGCTTTCGTTCCTGGAGCGTACGCAAGGGCGAGAAAGAAACCTTCGACCAGCAACTCAAGAAGCTGTACTTCGACACTTGCAACTACAGCAAGGAAGCCATCGAGCTCCTGCTGAAGGTGGCGGGCTCTGACAACGTGATGTTCGGCACCGAAAAGCCCGGCACCGGCAGTGCGCGCGACCCCATCTCCGGCCGCGACTACGACGACATGAAGCCGGTGATCGAGAGCATCGAGTGGCTCACTGAGGCCCAGAAGCAGGACATCTTCGAGTGCAACTGCAAGCGCGTCTACACCCGCGCCTTCCGCACCGACGAACAGTGCCGATAAGGACCGCACCATGGCGATGACCCGCGAAGACAACGAGCTTCTGACCCGCGTCGAGAACGGCGCGCCCATGGGCGAGATGATCCGCCAGCACTACTGGCTGCCGGTGGCGCCCTCGATCAAGCTGGAGGCCGACGGCGCACCCCTGCGCGTGCGCCTGCTGGGGCGCAATTTCGTGGCCTTTCGCGCCACCGACGGCAGCGTGGGCGTGCTCGACGAGCAATGCTCCCACCGCAAGGCCTCCCTGGCCCTGGCCCGCAACGAGGACAACGGCCTGCGCTGCATCTACCACGGCTGGAAGTTCAACGTGCGCGGCGAGGTGGTCGAGGCGCCCAATCACACCGGCAACCAGGAGCAGTTCTGCAAGCACGTGCGTGTGAACCGCTACCAGGTGCAGGACCGCGGTGGCATCGTCTGGGCCTGGTTCGGTGACGGCGACACGCCTCCACCATTCCCCGAGCTGCCCTTCATCGACCTGCCGCCGGAGCACCGCTCGGTCACCTGCGTGGAAGTGCCCACCAATTGGGTGCAGGCGGTCGAGGCCTCCATGGACTCTTCGCATGTGGGCGTGTTGCATGAGTCCACCACCCAGATCACCGCGGGTGGCGGCAACGAGCGCCTGCTCATGTCGAAGGCCCTGGCCCCCAAGCTGGAGTTCGAGGACCGGCCCTACGGCTACCGCTACGCCGCCCTGCGCGCGGTGGGCGAGGACAAGGTCTATGCCCGCGTGAACAACTTCGTCATGCCCTGGTACGGCATCATCTGCCCGCCCGACGCCAGTGGCCCCACCACCGTCTTCTTCTCCACGCCGGTCGACGACGTCACGCACCGCGGGTGGTTCGTGCAATACAACGGGAGCCGCCCCCTGGGCATGACCATCATGTCGGCCTCGCCCGACGTCTGGAACTTCCCGCCCTTGCCGCCGGGTGACGCCAAGGACAACTGGGGCCAGAACCGCGACCTGATGAAGCGCGGACACAAGACCGGCTTTCCCCAGCATCTGGGCACCGAGGATTTCGCGATGTTCATCAGCCAGGGCCCGATCTACGACCGTACCCAGGAGCAACTGTGCTCCGCCGATGGTGCGGTGATGCGGGTGCGGGCGTTGCTACTGCGTGCGGCCCGCGAATACATGGAGGGCAAGTCGCCCACCCAGGCCCACCATCCGGATCTGAACTACCGCGGCATCCACTCGGTGGGCGGTGTGATTCCTGCTGGCACCGACTGGCGCGCGCTGGCCGACCGCACTCCCGCGGCGGCACCAACATCTCCAGTGGCCGCCAAGGCCACGACCTGAGGACCCGGAGGAGACCCACATGACCCTGAACCGACGTCACCTGCTCGCCGCCGGCGCCACCACCCTGGCCCTGCCGGGTCTGGCCCTGGCGCAGAAGCCCCCGATCAAGGTCCTGGTGGGCTTTCCGCCGGGTGGCGCCACCGACGCCATCGCGCGCCTGATCATCGACAAGCTGCCCACCCTGCTCGGGCAGTCAGTGGTGATCGAGAACCGCCCTGGCGTGGGCGGGCGCATCGCCGCCGACGCGGTGCTGGCGGCGCCGGCCGACGGTCTGACCTTCATGGTGGCCCCTAACGCCACGCCCACCTTCCAGATGCTGGTGTTTCGCGACCAGCTCAAATGGAACATCGTGCGCGACTTCGCTCCGGTTGCCAGCTTTGCCTCCTACCCCTTGGGCATGGGCGTGGCGCTGAACACGGGTGCCAGCAACGCGCGCGAGTTTGTCGATTGGTGCCGCAAGAATCCGTCCAAGGCCAGCTTCGGCACGCCGGGCACCGGCGGGCAGAACCACTTCCTGGGCGTGCAGCTGGCGCGTACCTTGGGCGTGGACCTGCAGCTGGCCGCTTACAAAGGTTCGCCCCCCATGGTGACCGATCTGGTCGGCGGCCACCTGCCCTCCGCCATCAGCCTGATGGACGGCATGATGGCCCACCATCGCGGCGGTCGCATCAAGGTCATTGGCATCTTCACCAAGGAGCGCTCGCCGCTCATGCCCGATATCCCCACCTTCGCGGAGCAGGGCATCAACGTCACCTCGGGCGAAGGATGGACCGGCATGTGGGCCAAGGCTGGCACGCCGCCGGCCGAGGTCACGCGCATGCAGAACGCGATCCGCGACATCCTGCAGATGCCCGAGATCAAGGACGCCATGACCCAGCGGCTGTGGGCTCAGCCCGTGTTCCGCTCCGCCCCCGAGCTTGATGCCATGCAGCGTGCGGAGCTGGCCCACTGGGATCCGATCATCAAGGCCTCTGGTTTCAAACCCGAGTCCTGATACACCCAAGCCGGAGCCCGGTTCGTGCTCACCCCCGAGAAGAACGCGGCGCTGACCCAGGTCGGCCCTGGCACCGCCATGGGCGAGGTGCTGCGTCGGCACTGGCATCCCATCGCGGGTCTCGACGAACTCGAGCGCGAGACGATCAGGCCGGTGCGCCTGCTTGGCGAAGACCTGGTGCTGTTTCGCGACCTGCAGGGGCGTTACGGTCTGGTGCAGCGCCGCTGCGCGCATCGAGGTGCCGACCTGACGCAAGGCATGGTCGAGGCTGAGGGCCTGCGATGCAGCTATCACGGCTGGCACTACGCCGGTGACGGCCGTTGCCTCGCGCAGCCCTTTGAGGACCAGGTGGATCCCACCCACCGCCTGCGTGCCCGCGCCAGCCTGAAGGCCTACGCGGTACGCCCCAAGGCGGGCCTGCTCTGGGCCTATCTGGGGCCGCAGCCTGCGCCCGAGCTGCCCGATTGGGAAGCCTTCCACTGGCCCAACGGCTTTGTGCAGGCGGTGTTCAGCGAAGTCCCGTGTAACTGGCTGCAGGCCCAGGAAAACTCCATTGATCCGGTGCACTTCGAGTGGATGCATGCCAACTGGAGCCGACGCCTGCGCGGGCACACGGGCGGCTACGCGCCCACCCACCTGAAGCTGGCCTTCGAGGAATTCGAACACGGCTTCATCTACAAGCGCATCACCGAGGACAGCGGCCCGGACAACCCCCTGTGGACCATCGGCCGTGTGTGCCTGTGGCCCCACGGCTTCTTCCTGGGGGATCACTTCGAATGGCGCGTGCCGATCGATGACGAGAAGACCCTGAACGTCACCTGGTCCTTCATCCGCGTCCCGCGCGAGGCCGAACCGTGTGCGCAGGCCAGCATCCCCACCTGGCATGCGCCGGTGCGTGACGCGCAAGGCCGCTGGATCACCAGCCACATCATCAACCAGGACATCGCGGCCTGGGCGGGGCAGGGCCGTATCGCCGACCGTACTCGCGAGACCTTGGGTGCAAGTGACCAGGGCATTGCCCTCCTGCGCCGGCAGTTGTTCCAGGACATCGAGGCGGTGCAGGCGGGCCGCGACCCCAAGGGTGTGATGCGTGATGCCGCGGCTAACCGGCAGGTGGTGCTGCCCTCCGATTCGCGCGATTTCTTCCTGCAAGGCCTGCCCCTGGCCGACTACCAGCGCCACCCCAAGTGGGCGCGCCTCTTGAACCACTTCATCTTTCACGCCGGCCAACCCGAATGGGTGCAGGAGGCCCATCGGGCTGCCACCGGCGTGGCCATCCAGCCCATGCCCATGCTGGACCTCTGACCCCTTTCCATCCCGAGATGCCATGAGCGAAGACACCCTGATCACCTACGCGCTGGAAGGCACGATTGCCTACATCGGCCTGAACCGCCCCGACAAGCGCAACGCCATCCACGATCCGCTGATCGATGCGTTGCGCGCCGCCGTGTTGCGCGCCCATGAAGAGGCCGACGTCGCCGTGCTGCATGGCCATGGCACCAACTTCTGCGCCGGTCTGGACCTGGCTGAGGCCCTGGCACGCGCCACTGGCCAGATCAAGCCTCCTCGCAAGCGCCGTCGCCACAACTGGCACGAGGTGTTTGACCTGATCGCGCGCGGGCCCATTCCTTTCGTCGCGGCGCTGCACGGCGCGGTGGTCGGCGGCGGGCTGGAGCTGGCCATGGCGGCCCATGTCCGCGTGACCGACGAGACGGGCCTGTTCGGCCTGCCCGAGGGACAGCGTGGCATCTTCGTGGGCGGCGGCGGCACCGTGCGCATCCAGCGCGTGGTGGGCACTACCGTGATGATGGACATGATGCTCACCGGCCGCTTGCTCACGCCCGCCGAGGCAATGCAGGAGCATGTGGTGCGCTACGTGGTGCCGGCGGGCCAAGCGCTGGACAAGGCGCGCGAGCTGGCGACCCGTATCAGCAAGAACAGCGTCGAGACCAACTGGATGATCATCAATGTGCTGCCCCGCGTGAACGACCTGTCGCACGACGATGGCCTCTTCATGGAGCAACTGAACTCCGCCCGCGCCCGCCCGCCCGAGGCCGAAGCCCGCCTGCGCGAATTCGTCGACGGCAAAGCCAAGCGCATTCAGGACAACCAGGGCTGAACGCCCTCTACGCAGACCCCATGGCTTCCTTCGATTTCTTCACCGTCTCCGACGACGAGCGCCAGCGCGCCGCTGCGCATGCCCGATTCGCGGCGCAACAGGCTGCGCGCACTCCCGACATCCCGGCGTCCACGCCGCTGCGCCCGGTGCGCCAGGTCGCCGTCATCGGCGCTGGCACCATGGGCGGCGGTATTGCCATGGCCCTGGCGCAGATCGGCATTCCGGTCACCTTGATCGACGCGAGCGAAGAAGGTCTCGCGCGTGGCCTCTCGCGCGTGAGAGATAACTACGCCGGCAGCCTCTCGCGCGGCAAGCTCTCGCAGGCCGAGATGGACCAGCGCCTGAGCCTCATCACGGGCAGCCTGCGCATGCAGGATGTGGCGGGCGCGGACCTGGTCATCGAGGCCGTGTTCGAGGACATGGGTCTGAAGCAGGAAATCTTTCGGCAGCTCGATGCCCTGGCCCGCCCCGGCGCCATCCTGGCCACCAACACCTCGGGCCTGGACGTGGACGAAATCGCCGCCGTCACCCAGCGCCCGCAGGACGTGGTAGGTGCGCATTTCTTCAGTCCGGCGCATGTGATGAAGCTCTTGGAAGTGGTGCGCGCCGCGCAGACCGCACCCGATGTCATCGCCACGCTGATGGATCTGGGGCGGCGCATGGGCAAGATCGCGGTGCTGGCCCGCATCTACCCGGGCTTCATCGGCAACGCCCTGTTTCGCAACTACACCCGCGAAGCGCACTTCCTGGTGGAAGACGGCGCCTTGCCGCACGAGGTGGATGCGGCCCTGAAGAAGTTCGGCTACGCCATGGGCCTCTTTGCAGTGCACGACATGGCGGGTAATGATGTGGGCTACCAGACTCGTAAGGCCCAGATGGCGACGCGCCCCACCGACCGTCGCTGGAACGACCTGATCCTCAAGCTGTGCGACCAGGGGCGTTTGGGGCAAAAGAGCGGCAAGGGCTGGTACCGCTACGAAAAGGGTGACCGCACCCCGCATCGAGACCCCGACCTGGAGTCGTTCATCGTGGAGGAATCCGCCCGCATGGGGATCGCCCGCCAGCCGATGGACGAGGTCGAGATCCTCAAGCGCTGCCTCTACGGCATGGTCAACGAAGGCGCACGCCTGCTGGAAAAAGGCATCGCCCAGCGCCCTAGCGACATCGACATTACCTACCTCACCGGCTACGGCTTTCCCGCGCACCATGGCGGTCCGATGGCTCTGGCCGATCGCATCGGTCTGGAAGCGGTGCTCGCCGACATCCGTCGCCTGCACGCCCGTTATGGCTATTGGTGGCAACCGGCGCCCCTGCTGGAGCAGCTGGTGCGCGAGGGCCGCCGCTTCGCTGACCTGCAACCGGCCGCCTGAGCCTATTCACACGAGGAGCGACGCACATGGATCTGGGAATCAAGGGCCGCAAGGCACTGGTCTGCGCCTCCTCGCAGGGCCTGGGCTACGCCTGCGCCCTGGCGCTGGCGCAGGAGGGCTGTGAGGTCTACATCAACGGGCGCGACGCCGCCAAGCTCGAACGCGCGGCGCAAGCCCTGCGTGATGCCACTGGCGCGCGCATCACGCCCGTGGTCGGCGACCTCAACACCGAGGCCGGTCGCAGCGCCTTGCTCGCTGCCTGCCCCGCCCCCGACATCCTGATCAACAACAACGCTGGTCCGCCCCCGGGCCAGCTGGCCGACTGGACGCACGAAGTCTGGCTTGCAGCCCTGGAGAACAACCTGCTGGCCGCCGCCATGCTGCTGCGGGCGGTGCTCCCCGGCATGCAGGCCCGTGGTTTCGGGCGAGTGGTGAACATCACCTCCGCGATGGTCAAGACCCCGCATGCGGCCATGGGCCTGTCCACTGCGGCCCGAGCCGCGCTCACGGCGCTGACCAAGGCGCTTTCGCGCGAGGCCATCGTGCACAACGTCACCTTGAACAACCTGTTGCCCGAGCGCTTTGACACGCCGCGTCAGGAGTACATGGCGCAGCGCTTGATGCGCGAACAGGGCATCACCCACGAGGCGGCCCGCGCGCAGATCGCGGCCACGCTGCCCGCCAACCGACTGGGTCGACCCGAGGAATTCGGCCAGGCCTGCGCGTTTTTATGCAGCGCGAATGCCGGCTTCATGACCGGCCAGAACCTGCAGCTCGATGGCGGGTCCTACGCCGGCCTGGTCTAGCGCTTTTCGAAGACCACGTCCCACACCCCGTGGCCGAGTTTCAGGCCGCGGTTTTCAAACTTGGTGAGAGGCCGGTAATGCGGCTTGGGCGCGAAGCCGTCCGCGGTGTTGCTCAGCGTCGGCTCGCCTGAAAGCACCTGCAGGATCTGCTGCGCGTAGGGTTCCCAGTCGGTGGCGCAATGCAGGTAGCCGCCCGGCGCCAGGCGCGCAGCGAGCTTGGCCACCAGCGGCGGTTGAATCAGGCGGCGCTTGTGGTGACGCAACTTGTGCCAAGGGTCCGGAAAGAAGATGTGGATCCCTGCCAGGCAGACCGAGGGCAGCATCTGGTCGATCACTTCCACCGCGTCGTGCGCGAGGATGCGGATGTTCGACAGGTCCTGCTCGCCAATGCGTTTGAGCAGCGCGCCCACGCCGGGCTCGTGCACCTCGCAGCACAGGAAGTTTTTCTCGGGCATCAGTCCGGCGATATGCGCGGTGGCCTCACCCATGCCAAAGCCGATCTCCAGCACGGTGGGCGCTTCGCGTCCGAAGGCGGCAGCGAAGTCCATCGCCGCGCCGGTGTAGGGCAGCAGGAAGCGCGGGCCCAGTGTCTCGAAGGCCTTGGCTTGGCCGATGGTGGTGCGGCCAGCGCGGCGCACAAAGCTGCGGATGGTGCGTGGATGCGCCACGCCGACAGGGGTGCCGTGGGGGCCGGCGTCATCAGGGCCCAGCGGCGCTTGATCGTTCGGGGTCTCGCTCATGCCTCTATTGTCGTTGGCCCTGCGTGGCGTTCGCGCCAAGCCTGCACCGCCTGTGCCAGCCAGTCGTCGGGGGTCGTGCCGCCCACCTGCAGACCCAGCACCGCGCCCGCGGCGCGCAGGCACTGCAGGGGCTGGCCAGTGGGCAGTGGCGCTGCGCCGTTTTGTTTGGAGAGTTTTTCGCCGTTGGCCCCGAGCACCAGCGGCGTGTGCAGGTAGCCCGGCGTGGGTAGCCCCAGTGCGCGTTGGAGCAGGATCTGGCGGGCGGTGTTGTCCGCGAGGTCTTCGCCGCGCACCACGTCGGTCACGCCCTGGTCCGCATCATCGACGATCACGGCCAGTTGATAGGCCCACAGGCCATCGGCTCTCCGCAGCACGAAGTCTCCGACCTCGGCTTGCACGTCCTGCCGCTGCGGGCCCAGGCGCCGGTCGGTCCAGTCGATGGGGGCCGCTTCGGTGGTGCGCAGGCGCCAGGCCCGTGCCGGTTTGCCCTGCAGGCCTTCGCGGCAGGTACCCGGGTACACCCATTCGCCATGGCGCTCGCGGGCCACACCGCGCGCGGCCCAAGCGTCCTCGATGTCCTTGCGCGAGCAGCCGCAGGGATAGGCCAGGCCCGCCTGCACGAGCCGGTTCAGGGCCGTCTGGTACCGGGCGTCTCGCTCTGATTGCCACACGGGTGGTGCGTCGGGCTTGAGGCCCATCTCGGCCAGTTGCGCGAGGATGCCTTGGGCGGCGCCGGCCACGCAGCGCGGGCGGTCGACGTCCTCGATGCGCAAGAGCCAGGTGCCGCCGTGGGCGCGCGCGTCCAGCCAGCTGGCCAGCGCGGCGACGAGGGAGCCCGCATGCAGCAGGCCGGTGGGCGAAGGCGCAAAGCGGCCGATGTAGGCCCTGGCGGCGGCACCCGTCACGGCACTTCCTCCAGCCGCAGGTCAGGCCGCGGCCAGCGCCAGTTCCAGCCCCGAGACGAAGCCGTCCTCGACGCGGTGACCCAGGCACCAGTCGCCACACAGGCCCAGGCCGGCCGAGGCGTCCCACAAGTGGCTGCTGCCCAGGGGCACTTGAGTCTTGGCGTAGAGCCAGCGGTGCACCTGTGCGTGCGTGGGCGTGGCGTGGATACCCGTCACTTCGGCGAAGCCTTTGAGCAGCTTGGCCGTCACGCGCTGCGGGTCGTCATTCACATGTTCCTCGGACCAGGCGGCGCTGGCCTGCACCGTCCAGCGCTCGATCGGGTCGCGCCCGGGTTTGGACGATTCACGCGAAAGCCAGGCGATACGGTGATGTGTGCTGCGCGCAGCATTCCATTGCGGCCCCAGATGCGGCAGGCCCGGCTGCTGCGCCTGCGGGAAGGCCACCATCAGCGTCCAGCAGGGTGCCACCTGCACCTGACCCAGGCGCTCG
Source organism: Pseudomonadota bacterium (assembly GCA_041159245.1). Lineage (GTDB taxonomy): Bacteria > Pseudomonadota > Gammaproteobacteria > Burkholderiales > Burkholderiaceae_C > Ramlibacter. The sequence continues at coordinate 36,278 of JBEAZV010000081.1, read as the reverse complement.
AGCACCGCAGGCGCCAGCGAGGAGGCGCGCAGCAGGTCGGACGCCTGCACGCTGGGCAGGGCCAGCATCACGTGGTCGAATCCGGAGAGCACCTGCACGGCCTCGCCTGGGCCGTCGATGCGCAATTGCCAGCGCGAGGCGTCCAGTGTGTCGCGCTCGATGCGCGTGACACGGGTCTCCAGGTGCACCCGTCCGGTATCGGCCAGGGGCTGCGCCCAGTGGCGTGCCAGGGCGTTCATGCCGGGTACTGGCACCCAGTGCGGCTCGCGCCGGTCAAGTGCGGCCTCGGCCACGCGTCCGTGCGGGTCGAGCACGCGCACGGCGTTGGCGCTCCAGGGGCGGCACAACTGCGGGGTGAGGGCCAGCACCTGCTCAAAGCGTGCGTCGCGCACAGTGAAGTACTGGGCGCCATGGTCGAAGCCGCCGAACGGGGTGCTGCGGCAAGCCATGCGCCCGCCGTAACCGCGGCTCTTCTCGATCAGGGTGACGGCGTGGCCCGCCTGCATCAGCGTGCGGGCGCAGGTCAGTCCTGCGATGCCGGCGCCGACCACGGCGATCTGGCGGGGCCCGGGGCGGGACGAGGAGGGGCGGGGAGTGCGTGCCATGGTGTGGGCCATTGTGGCACTACCGCCGGGGGCCTCTTGCGCGGCGCTGCAGCAGCGCGGCGCGGGTTGTGGGGCTTTCGAGTTGCGCGAGCCACCAGGCCAGGGCCTTGCCGGGTCGCGTGCCGCCGGTGTCTCGCCAGGCATAGCTCGCACGGGCGACGCGCCCGGTCCGTTGCACCCGCCGTGCCACCAGGCGGCCTGCCTTCAGATGCGGGCGGGCCAGGGGCTCCGGCAGGAAGCCTGCGCCCAGCCCCCGCAGCTGTGCGTCCAGCTTGGCCTGCATGGTCGCCACCGTGAGCACGTCCTGGCCCGCCAGCAGGCCCAGGGTGATGGCGTGGCCCCGTTGCACCGAATCGGCCACGGCGACTGCGCGATGCCGCAGCAGTTGGTCGTCGGTCAGGGGCTCGGGCAGGCGTGCCAGCGGGTGGTGGGGTGCCACCGCATAGACGAAATCCAACTCGCCCATGACTCGGCTCTTGATGCCGGCGGCCGTGCCAGTTTCCAGCGAGACCCCGATGGCCAGATCTGCCTGCCCCGAGGCGAGGCACTCCAGCGTCCCCGAGAGGGCTTCGTCTCGCAGACGCAGGCGTGTCTGTGGCGCCACCTCCAGAAAGGACTGGACCAGCTCCATCATGGTGTCGGGACAGATCACCGTGTCCACCGCCAGCGTCAACTGCGACTCCCAGCCGGTGGCGACCCGTCGCACCCGGTTGGCCACCGCGTCCAGCTCCGACAGCAGCCGTTCACCCTCCCGGAGCAACTCCGCCCCCGCGTCGGTCAGACGGGCCTGGCGCGAGCTACGGTCAAAGAGGAGCGCGTCCAGCGCGTCCTCGATCTGGCGTACCCGGTAGGTGACCGCACTGGGGACCAGCCCGAGCTCGCGGGCTGCGGCTGCAAAGCTGCCCGCCCGGGCCACGGACTGCAGCAGGGCCAGGGCTTCGGGGGTGAGGACTTCGCGCGCGTTGGGCATGGACAATCGATCATTCAGAATTTTTGAATGATGCCATCAAACGGTATCGCTTTCCTGGGGCGGCCGCGCACCTAAATTCGGTCTGTCCCGATTCTTTGCACCTATCCAGGCCCACCATGCTGACCCTGCGCAAATCCGAAGATCGCGGCCACGCCGATCACGGCTGGCTCGACTCCTTCCACAGCTTCTCCTTCGCCGGTTACTACGACCCCGACCACATGGGCTTTGGACCGCTGCGTGTGATCAACGAGGACCGTATCGCACCGGGCGGCGGCTTTGGGATGCACGGACACCGCGACATGGAAATCATCAGCTATGTGATGGAGGGCAACCTGGCACACAAGGACAGCATGGGCAATGTCAAGGGCATTCCGCCTGGCGATGTGCAGCGTATGAGCGCGGGTACCGGTGTCATGCACAGCGAGTTCAACCACGCACCCGACCAGGTGACGCACTTTTTGCAGATCTGGATCGAGCCCAATGTGCGCGGCATCCCTCCGAGCTACGAGCAGAAATCCTTCGCCGCTGAAGACAAGCGCGGACGCCTGCGCCTGGTGGCCTCGCCCGATGCTGCGCAGGGTTCGGTGACGATCCAGGCCGACGCACGTGTGTACGCTGGCTTGTTTGACGGTGCCGAGTCCGCACGCCTGGAGCTGCCCACGGGCCGCAAGACCTACGTGCACCTGGTGCGGGGCGAACTCGCCGTCAACGGCACGCCCCTGCGCGCTGGCGACGCTGCCAAGCTCGAAGGCGAAGCCGCTGTCGAACTGACCCAGGGGCGTGACGCCGAGGTACTGGTGTTCGACCTCGCACCGCACTGATCTTTCACGTTTTCAACTTCAACCCTCAGGAGAACACCATGACATCCATCGCAATCGTCTACCACTCCGGCTACGGCCACACTCAGCGCCAGGCCCAGGCCGTCGCCGAGGGCGCCGGCACCAGCGCCCGTTTGATCGCCATCGACGCCGAGGGCAACCTCACCGATGCCGACTGGCAAGCCCTGGGCGCTGCCGATGCCATCGTCTTTGGCTCGCCCACCTACATGGGTGGCCCAAGCTGGCAGTTCAAGAAATTCGCTGACGCCTCCTCCAAGGCCTGGTTCACCCAGGCCTGGAAGAACAAGCTGTTCGCGGGTTTCACCAACAGTGCCAGCACCACGGGTGACAAGGCCAGCACGCTGTCCTACTTCACCACCTTGGCCATGCAGCACGGCGGCCTGTGGGTAGGCACCGGCATGATGCCCGCCAACGCCAAGGCGGCTACCCGCAACGACGTGAACTGGATTGGCTCCTCCGCGGGCGCCATGGCCGCCTCTCCGTCCGACGCCTCGGTCGCCGAGATGCTGCCCGGTGACCTCGAGACCGCGCGCCAGTTTGGTCAGCGCGTCGCGGCAATCGCGGCCCGGTGGACGAAGTAAACCGGGACCGGTAATTTCCAAGCTATCTGTGGCTTGCGTGGGAATGGTGCTGGCGCGTGCCAGCACCTGTGCCAGGCGCTCAGGCTTGTACCGAGCTCAGATCTGCGCTCAGCGCGCGTCGCTCATCGAACACAAAGCAATGGCCGCGGTAATGGGCGCCGCCGGCTTCTTCGAAGTACCGGAGGATACCGCCTTCGAGCTGCCAGACGTCCGTGAGCCCCGCCTCGCGCAGGTACAGGGCTGCCTTCTCGCATCGGATGCCCCCGGTGCAAAAGCTCACCACCGTCTTGCCTTCCAGCTCCTGGCGGTGCGCCTGCACTGCTTGCGGAAACTCGCTGAATTTCGAGAGGCGCCAGTCGATAGCGCCCTCGAAGGTGCCGGCGTCCACCTCGAAGGCATTGCGCGTGTCCAGTGTCACCACCGGCCGGCCGGTGTCGTCATGTCCCTGGTCCAACCAGCGCCGCACGGTAGCCGCATCCACTTCGGGTGCGCGCCCCGCCTGCGGGCGGATCGTGGGATGGTCCATGCGAATGATTTCCCGCTTCACCTTCACCCGCATCTTGCGAAAGGGCACCGAGTCGGACCAGCTTTCCTTGACGGGTAGCGCCGACAGGCGCAGGTCCGACTGCAACTCGCTCAGGAAGGCGCGTAGTGCGCTCGCCTCGCCGGCCAGGAACAGGTTGATGCCTTCCTGCGCCAGCAGGATGGTCCCGCGCAGCCCCGCCGACCGGGCCTGTTCGTACAGGCGCTCGCGCAGGGTGTCACAGTCGTCTAGTTGGACGAACTTGTAAGCGGAAACGTTGAGGATTTGGGGCACGGGTAGGCGATTTTAGGCGGGGCCACCCGGGCCCGACTTCCTACAATCGAGCCATGTTCGTTCACCTGCGTCTGCACTCCGAATTCTCCGTCGTCGATGGCACCTGCCGCATTGACGACACCGTCAAGGCCGCAGCCGCCGACGCCCAGCCCGCGCTGGCCGTCACGGACCTGAACAACCTCTTTGGCGCCATCAAGTTCTACAAGGCTGCCCGCGGCGCGGGCGTCAAGCCCCTGGTCGGCGCCGAGGTCTGGCTGCAAGGCCTGGGCACCGATGCCAGCCAGCTCGCGCGGGTGCTGCTGCTGGTGCAGAACCACCGTGGCTACCTGAACCTGTGCGAGATCCTCGCCCGCGGCTGGACCCGCAACGTCGTGCGCGCGCAGGGCACCTGCCAGCTCGAATGGCTGCAGGAGCTGGGGGAGGGCCTTCTGCTGCTCTCGGGTGCCCAAGCCGGCCCGGTGGGCCAGGCCCTGGCCCAAGGCCAATACCGTGACCGCCAGCGCGCCACCGAGGTGGCCCTCACCTTGGCGGGCCTGTTCCCGCACCGCTTTTATCTGGAGGTGCAGCGCGCCGGCCGACCCGACGACGAGGCGCATGTCGCCGCCACGGTGCAACTGGCCGCGGGCCTGAAGCTGCCGGTGGTCGCCACCCACCCGGTGCAGTTCCTGGCCGAAGACGACTACGAGGCGCACGAGGCCCGCGTGTGCATCGCCGAAGGCGAGATCCTGGGGAACGTGCGCCGCGTGCGCAAGTTCACCCGCGAGCAGTACTTCAAGAGCGCCGAGCAGATGCAGGCGCTCTTTGCCGACCTGCCAGCGGCCGTGGCCAACACGCTGGAGATCGCGCGTCGCTGCAACCTCACCCTCGAACTGGGAAAGCCGCGCCTGCCCGAATTCCCCACGCCGAACGGGATGCCGATCGAGGAGTACTTCCGCTACGCCTCGCATGAAGGTCTCAAGGAGCGCATGGCGCACCTGTACCCGGACCAGGCCCGCCGCGCCCAGGAGATGCCCCGCTATGTCGAGCGCCTGGAGTTCGAGATCAACACCATTCTCAAGATGGGGTTCCCGGGTTACTTCCTGATCGTGGGTGACTTCATCAACTGGGCCAAGAACAACGGTTGCCCCGTGGGCCCAGGCCGGGGCTCGGGGGCGGGTTCGCTGGTGGCCTATGCGCTCAAGATCACCGACCTCGACCCGCTGCAGTACAACCTGCTGTTCGAGCGCTTTCTGAACCCCGAACGGGTGTCGATGCCCGACTTCGACATCGACTTCTGCCAAGGCAACCGCGACCGCGTCATCGAGTACGTCAAGGACAAGTACGGGCGCGACGCGGTCAGCCAGATCGCCACCTTCGGCACCATGGCCGCCCGCGCCGCCATCCGCGACGTGGGTCGGGTGCTGGACATGAGCTATACCTTCTGCGATGGCATCAGCAAGCTGGTCCCGAACAAGCCGGGGCAGCACATCACCATCGCGGGCGCCCTCGAGGCCGAGCCCCTGCTGGCCGAGCGCCTGGCACGTGAGGACGAGGTCAAGACCCTGCTGGGCCTGGCGCAAAAGCTCGAGGGCCTCACGCGCAACGTGGGCATGCACGCTGGCGGCGTGCTGATCGCCCCGGGCAAGCTCACCGAGTTCACGCCGCTCTATCAGCAACCGGGGAGCGATTCAGCGGTGAGCCAGTACGACAAGGACGATGTCGAGGCCGCGGGCCTGGTCAAGTTCGACTTCCTGGGCCTGGCCACGCTCACCATCCTGGAGATCGCCAAGGACTTCATCCGCACACGCCACAAGGGCCAGGAGCATTTCGCCTTCGAGAATCTGCCGCTGGACGATGCGGCCACCTACAAGCTGTTTGCCGAAGGCAAGACCGAGGCGGTGTTCCAGTTTGAAAGCCGTGGCATGCAGGGCATGCTGCGCGACGCCCGGCCCACGCGCCTGGAAGACCTCATTGCCCTGAACGCGCTGTACCGCCCGGGCCCGATGGACCTCATTCCCAGCTTCGTGGCCCGCAAGCACGGGCGCGAGGAGGTGGAGTACCCGCACCCGATGGTGGCCGACATGCTGTCCGAGACCTACGGCATCATGGTCTATCAGGAGCAGGTGATGCAGACCGCGCAGATCCTGGGCGGCTACACGCTCGGAGGTGCCGACCTGCTGCGGCGGGCCATGGGCAAGAAAAAGCCCGAGGAGATGGCGCAGCACCGCGAGAGCTTCCGTGCGGGCGCTGCCAAGAACGGCATTGACGCCGTGAAGGCCGATTACATCTTCGACCAGATGGAGAAGTTCGCAGGCTACGGCTTCAACAAGTCGCATGCTGCTGCCTACTCCTTGCTCGCGTACCACACGGGCTGGCTCAAGGTCCACTACACGGCCGAATTCTTCTGCGCCAACATGACCGTCGAAATGGACGACACCGACAAGCTCAAGGTGTTGTTCGAGGACGCCGTCAACCACTTCGGTTTGAACTTCGAGCCGCCGGACGTCAACCGCGGCGCGCACCGCTTCGAGCCCATCTCGGACAAGGTGATCCGCTACGGCCTGGGTGCCATCAAGGGCACGGGCCAACAGGCCATCGAGGCGATCGTGCGGGCTCGCCAAGAGGGCGGGCCTTTCACGAGTCTGTTCGACTTCTGCAAGCGGGTGGATCGCCAGCGCCTGAACAAGCGCACCGTCGAAGCCCTGGTCAAGGCCGGCGCCTTCGATGCCCTGCACCTCAATCGTGCGGCTCTGGTGGCGTCCATCGATCGGGCCTTTGACTTCGCCGCAGCGGCCGAGGCGAACGCGAACCAGGGCGGCCTGTTCGACATGGACGAGGGCGCGCACGGTGCCAGTACCCAGGAGCCGGATCTCGTCGACGCCTTGCCCTGGGGTGTGAAGGAGCGCCTCACGCACGAGAAGACCGCCGTCGGCTTTTACCTCTCTGGTCACTTGTTCGACGAGGTCAGCGCCGAGGTACGTCGCTTCGTCAAACGCAGCGTCGCTGACCTTGTCGATTCGCGTGAACCGCAGCTACTGGCGGGCATCGTCACCGACCTGCGCGTCATCAACACGCAAAAGGGCAAGCTCGCGATCTTCAAGCTGGACGACAAGTCTGGCGCCATCGAAGCCACTGCCGACGAATCCACCCTGAACACCCACCGCAACCTGCTCAAGGACGACGAGCTGGTGATCGTCATGGCCTCCATGAAGCCCGATCGTTTCTCCGGAGGGTTCCGACTGGTGGTGCAGCAGGTCTGGGACCTGGCCACTGCGCGTTGCCGATTCGGCAAGTACCTGCGCGTGGCGGTCAATGGGCGCGCGCCCGATATCCACCGCCTCGTGCGTGACTTCCCGCCGCAGCGGGTGTACAGCGAGCAGGGCGAACTGGTGCGCAGTCTGCCTGTGCGCCTGGCGGTACGCCGCGAACAGGCCACCGCCGAACTGCAGCTGGGAGAGGAGGCCCGCTTCTTCCCCAGCGACGCGGCGCTGGCCAGCTGGATGGCGCAGGCGGACGCGGGGCAGGCACAGATCGTCTACGACGCGGCCTGACCGACAGGGGCGTCAGTCGCGCGGGCGAAAGCTCAGGATCAGGGGGCTGTGTACCCGTCCGTCGGCGTCGCGGGGCAGGACGGCGGTGCGGTCCAGGGCACGCAGCACCGCATCGTCCCAGGCCTTGATTCCACTGGACTTGGTGATGCGGCGGCTCATGATGGCGCCGTCCGGCGCCATGCGCACTTCCACCTCGGTCATCGGATTGCCCGGCACGTCGTCCACGAACACGATATTGGGCTTGATGCGCGCACGAATGCGCCCGGCGTAGCTGTCGGAGGGGCCTGAGGACCGGGTGGCGTTGCCCGTCGAGTTCTCGGCCCCGGTCGCGCCCGCCAGGCCCTGCATGCGTCGCAGGTTCTCCTGGCGCAGGGCCTCGGCGCGCTTGGCTTCAGCCTCCTCGCGGGCGCGGGCCTCGGCTTGCTGCTGCGCCTTCTCCTTGGCCGCCTTGTCGGCCTTCTCCTGGGTCTCGCGCTTCTTCTGGTCTTCCTGCCGCTTCTTGTCGGCCTCGGCCTTCTTCTGGGCCTGCGCTTTCTCGGCTTCCTGCTTCTTCTTGTCCTGTTCGATCCGCTTTTTCTCACGCTCCAACGCGATGTCCGCCTCGCGCGGCGCGGGCGGCGGCGGGACGGGGGCGGCAGCCGCGGGCGGCGGCGGAGGCGCGGGAGGCACCTCCTTCAAGGGCGGTGCCGCCTGCTGCACCTGCGCCGACCAGAGTTCGGCCTCGGCGGCCAGGGCAGTGTCTTCATGCCGCCAGGTGATGCCCCAGGTCAGGGCTGCTGCCAGCAGCAGGTGCGCCAGCGCCGCCAGGCCCCAGGCGCGCCCCAGCCCCGGCGGGGGCGGCGGCGCGAACTCGAGGTGGCGGGTGGCAGCAACCATGGGGAGGGGATGAGGCCGCGCTCAGGGCGCCAGTTGTACCGACAGGCCCACGCGCTGCACACCGGCGCGCTGCAGCGTGTCCATCACGCGCACCACGGTCTCGTACTTGACGTTGCGGTCGGCGCTGATCACCACGGCGCTGGATCCGGGCTCACGGCCCGCTTGCGCGCGCTGCACCGCGGCAGCCACCTCGGCCAGCCCCAGGCGCTGGCTGGCCGCGTCGAGTTTCATTTCCAGAGCCTCGTCCTTGCCGATCACGATCTCGATCTTCTGGTCAGGCTGGCGATTGGCCTTGCCCACGCTGGGCAGGTCGATCAGGCTGGGGGTGATCAGGGGCGCGGTCACCATGAAGATGATCAGGAGCACCAGCATCACGTCGATGAAGGGCACCATGTTGATCTCGTTGATGGTGCGGCGGCCCCGGCCGCGGCCAGCGACGGCGGGCATGCTCAGTGGGCCGACGCGGTGCCCGCGCCGACATTGCGTTGCAGGATATTGGAGAACTCCTCGATGAAGGTCTCCAGCTTGTTGGCCACCCGGTCCACGTCGCGCGCGAAGCGGTTGTAGGCCACCACCGCCGGAATGGCGGCGAACAGGCCGATCGCGGTGGCCACCAGCGCCTCGGCGATGCCGGGGGCCACGGTGGCCAGCGTCACCTGCTGCAGGCTGGCCAGGCCAGTGAAGGCGTGCATGATGCCCCACACCGTGCCAAAGAGGCCCACATAGGGCGAGACCGAACCCACGGTCGCCAGAAAGGATAGGTGGCTTTCCACCGCGTCCACCTCGCGCTGGCAGCTGGCGCGCATGGCGCGGCGCGCGCCATCGAGCAGGGTGCCGGGGTCGGTGATGCGGCGTTCGCGCAGCTTCTGGAACTCGCGCATGCCCGAGGCGAAGATGCGCTCCATCGGTCCGGCTTTCTTGGCGTTCTTGACCGCAGACGCAAAGAGCTCGTTGAGCGTGGCACCCGAGGAGAAGGACTCCTCGAAATCTTCGTTCAGGGCCTTGACCCGCTTGAGGTCGAACAGCTTGCGGAAGATGGCCGCCCAGCTCGCGAGGGACACCAGCAGCAGCAAGACCATCACGGCCTGCACCACGAAGCTGGCGTTGAGCACCAGATGGAGGATGGACATATTGGGGTTCATGGGGGCGTGGCCTGCAGGGCCTGTAAAACGGTGTCGGGGATTCTCGCAGGGCTCATCGAGGCGGCATCGACCCACCCAATGCGAATGGTGCCCGAGGCCAGCAGGTGGCCCTGGCGGGCGCAGCGCGCCTCCTGGGCGATGGTCAGGCTGGCTCGGCCCGGCGTCTCAATGCGGGCGCTGATGGTTAGGAGGTCGTCGAGCACCGCGGGCCGCAGGTAACGCACAGAAGTGTCAGTCACCACGAACATGCCACCAGACTGTTCGCGCAGCGCCTGCTGCGACACGCCCAGCGACCGCAGCCACTCGGTGCGGGCGCGTTCAAAGAACTTCAGATAGTTGGCGTAGAAGACGATGCCGCCCGCGTCGGTGTCTTCCCAGTAGACGCGGATCGGAAATTCGAATGCCATCGTGCGGCCTCAGGCCATCGACGCGCGCATCGCCTGCAGGCGGCTCACCGCCAGCTGCAGCTGTTGCATCGAACTCGCGGTGGAAAAGCGGATGAAGCGGGCGGTGTCCGCAGTGCCGAAGTCCCGGCCCGGGGTGACGGCCACATGGGCTCGGCGCATGATCTCGAAAGCCAGCTCCCAGCTGCCCGCCAACTTCAGGCGCTCGCACCACGCGGTGCAGTCGGCCCAGGCGTAGAACGCACCATCGGGCACCACCGGCACCGGCAGGTCCAGGGCCTGCAGCTGCGGGATGAAGTAGTCGCGCCTGGCCTTGAACAGCGCCCGCCGACGCTCGTATTCGGCCAAGCTCTCGGGCTCGAAGCAGGCCAGCGCCGCGTGCTGCGACACCGTGCTCGGGCAGATAAAGAGGTTCTGCGCCAACCGCTCGATCACGTCCACCAGGGCATCGGGCACGACCAGCCAGCCCAGGCGCCAGCCGGTCATGTTGAAGTACTTGGAGAAGCTGTTGATGCTGATCACGTCCTCGCCCAGCGACAGGCCAGACACGCCATAGGTGTCGTCGTGGCTCAGACCCAGATAGATCTCGTCCAGCAGCAGCACGCCCCCGCGCTGGCGCACCACCTCGTGGATGCGGGCGAGTTCCTGTGGATGCAGCGAGGTACCGGTGGGGTTGGAGGGTGACGCCAGCAGCACGCCGCGGGTGCGAGGCCCCCAGTGGGCCTGGACCTGGGCCGCACTGAGCTGAAAGCGGTCGGCCGCCGTGGTCGGCACCATCACCGCACGTCCCTCGGCCGCCTGCACAAACTGGCGGTTGCAGGGATAGCTCGGGTCGGGCATCAGCACCTCGTCGCCGGCCTCGATCAGGGCCAGGCAGGCCAGCTGCAGGGCCGCCGAGGCGCCGGCGGTCAGCACGATGCGGCGCGCCGGCACCACTACGCCCAAGCGCGCGCGGTACCAGGCGCTGATGCACTCGCGCAAGGCCGGCAGGCCAGTGGCCGCGGTGTACTGCGTGGCGCCGTCACGAATGGCGCGTATGGCCGCTTCCTGGACGCGCGGCGGGGCCGTGAAGTCTGGTTCGCCGATGTTCAGGAACACCATCTCGCGGTCCGTGCCGCGGGCCTGGGCGGCCAGCTCGGAGGCAGCTTTGGCGACCTCCATCACATAGAAGGGTTCGATGCGCTCGGCGCGTTCGGCCAGGCGCAGGACGGAGGTGGCGGGCATCACGGCTTGTGCGCGGCTGCGCGGTCCGCCTCGACTTCTGCTGCGCGCAGCTTCGGGGCCAGACCGTTGAGGACTGCGTTCACATACTTGTGGCCGTCGGTGCCTCCGAACTCCTTGGCCAGCTCGATGCACTCATTGATCACGACGCGCCAAGGCACGTCGGCCGCATGACGAAACTCGTAGGTGCCGATCCACATCACCGCGCGCTCGATGGGGGAGATCTCTTCGAGCTTGCGATCGAGCAGCGGGATCACCAGCGCGTCCAGTTCGGCCGCCTCACGCACGCAGCCATGCAGCAAGGCGTCGTAGTGGGCCGAATCGGCCTTGTGAAAGCCCGAGAGGTCGCGGGTGAAAACGTCGATGGCGTCGGCATCGTTGCGGCCGACCAGGTGCTGGTACAGGGCCTGCAGTGCAAACTCGCGCGCGCGGGTGCGTGCCGACTTGGCCGAGGCCTTTCGGGCGCCGGTGGCGGTCTTGCCTTTCGGCGGTGAGGTCTCGCTCATGCCCGGCGTCCGATTTGTTGGAGGAGGTTGCACATGTCCACCACCACCCGGGCGGCGTCCACGCCCTTGTCGGTCTGGCGGGCCAGTGCCTGCTCCAGGTTCTCGGTGGTGAGAATCACATTGGCGATGGGCAGGCGGTAGTCCAGGCCCACGCGGGTCACGCCAGCGGCCGATTCGTTGGCCACCAGTTCGAAGTGGTAGGTCTCGCCGCGGATGATGCAGCCCAGGGCCACCAGGGCGTCGTAGCCGCCGCGATCGGCCAGGGCCTGCAGCGCCAGCGGAATTTCCAGAGCGCCCGGCACGAAGACCTGGTCGATGTCGGCGTCTGTCACGCCCAGGCGTGCCAGCTCACCGCGGCAGGCGGTCGACAGGGCGTTGGTGATGCCCTCGTTGAAGCGGGCCTGCACGATCCCGATCTTCAGCCCGGTGCCGTCCAGGGAGGAGGCCTGGCCCTTGTCTGCGTTTTTCATGCGGTGTGTGTGGGGGTGGGGCGTGGCGCTCAGCCCGCCGTGGTGTAGCCGGCGACTTCCAGGCCATAACCCGTCATGCTGGGCATGCGGCGAGGCGTGCCCAGGAGGGTCATGCGCTGCACGCCGCATTCGCGAATGATCTGGGCGCCGATGCCGTAGGTGCGCAGGTCCATGCGGCCCCGCTCGGGCGCCTGCGCCGCGCGGGCTGTGCCCTCGAATTGCGCCAGCAGTTGCGAGGCGGATTCGCCGGCGTTGAGCAGCACCACCACGCCGCGCCCTTCGCGGGCCACATGACCCAGCGCCGCGTCCAGGCTCCAAGAGTGCATGGTGCGGCCCGTTTCCAGGGCGTCCAGCACCGACAGCGGCTCGTGCACCCGCACCGGCACCACGTCCTGCGGCTGCCACTGACCCATCACCAGGGCCAGGTGCAGGCCCTGGCTGGGGGTGTCTTGCCAGGCGTGGGCGGTGAATTCGCCCCAGGCGGTCTTGAGTGATCGTGAACCGACCTTGCGCACCAGCGATTCGTGGCGGCTGCGGTATTCGATCAGGTCGGCAATGGTGCCGATCTTCAGGCCGTGTTCAGCGGCAAAGACCTGCAGGTCCGGCAGGCGCGCCATCGTGCCGTCGTCCTTCATGATCTCGCAGATCACGGCAGAAGGCGTGAGACCCGCCATCGCCGCCAGATCGCAGCCGGCCTCGGTGTGACCGGCCCGCATCAGCACGCCACCATCCACTGCTTGCAGGGGGAAGATGTGTCCAGGCTGCACCAGGTCCTCGGGGCTCGCGTGCTGGGCCACTGCGGCCTGCACCGTGCGCGCGCGGTCGGCCGCAGAGATGCCGGTCGTCACGCCTTCGGCGGCCTCAATCGAGACGGTGAAGGCGGTGGAATGCTTGGTGCCGTTGCGCGTGGCCATGGGCGGCAGCTGCAGGCGTTCGCAGCGCTCGCGCGTGAGGGTCAGGCAGATCAGGCCACGGCCGAAGCGGGCCATGAAGTTGATCGCTTCCGGGGTGACGTGGTCGGAGGCCAGGACCAGGTCACCTTCGTTTTCGCGGTCTTCCTCGTCGACGAGGATCACCATGCGGCCGGCGCGCAGGTCGGCCACGATGTCCTCCACCGGGGAAATCGCCACAGGGGCCGGGGATGGGGCGGGGGAGTTCATGCGGAAGCTTTCGGAGGCAATGCATCACCGAGCATGCGCTCGACGTAGCGGGCGATCAGGTCGATCTCGAGGTTGACTGCGGCGCCCGCCACCAGGGCGTGCAGCGCGGTGTTCTGCACGGTGTGCGGAATGAGGTTGATGCTGACCTCGCAGCCGTCGGCGCTGTCACGTACCGCATTCACGGTGAGCGACACGCCGTTGACGGTGATAGAGCCCTTGTAGGCCAGGTATTTGCCCAGGGCGGTGGGCGCCATGACCCGCAGCTCCCAACTCTCGCCCACCTGGGCGAAGTGGCTCACCTGGCCGATGCCATCGACATGGCCCGACACGATATGACCGCCCAGACGGTCATGGGCGCGCAGGGCCTTTTCCAGGTTGACGGGGGTACCGGCCGCGGCGAGGCCGGCGGTGCGGGCCAGGGACTCGGCGGAGATGTCAATGGTGAAGCGGCGCTGCGCGGTGTCCAGGGTGGTGACCGTCATGCAGGCGCCGTTGAGGGCGATGCTGTCTCCCAGGCCTACGTCATCGAGGTAGCCGGCGGGCGCCTCCAGGGTCAAGCGCTTGCCGTGCTGCAAAGAACTTCCGAGGTCGTGGACGGCGGCGATGCGCCCCACGCCGGTGATGATGCCGGTGAACATCCCGCTATTTTCGCAGGGATTGGCCCGGCCGCCCGACTGGGGGCGCAAACGGCCCTAGAAGGGGTCGCGCCCGGGGACGCGGGCCAGGACGCGCAGGTCTGGCCCGACCCGCTCGGCGCTGGTGAATTCCAGCCGCAGGCCCTGCGCCAGCTCCGACAGCGGCCCGATCGCTGCCATGCCCCGCCCGGCCCCCAGGAGGGTCGGCGCCAGGTACACCAGGCACTCGTCGACCAGGCCTTCGCGCACCAGGGAGCCATTGAGCTTGTGGCCGGCCTCCACGTGCAATTCGTTGATCTCCCGCCGCCCCAGGTCACGCAGCATGGCGGCCAGATCCACCTTCCCGCCAGAGCCGGGCAGGGCGATGACGGTGGCCCCGCGGGCCTGCAGCGCCGCCTGGCGGGTCGCATCCTGCGTTGCGGTGTACACCCAGACCGGTCGTTCGGGCTGCAATAGGCGGGCGGTGGGGGGCAGTTCCAGCCGGCTGTCCACCACGACCAGCGTGGGTTGGCGGGGGGTGTCCACCAGGCGCACATCCAGCCGCGGATCGTCTTCCAGCACCGTGCCGATACCGGTCAGGACCGCGCAGGCGCGCGCTCGCCAGGCGTGTCCGTCGGCGCGCGCCGCTTCGGAGGTGATCCACTGGCTGCGGCCGTTGTCCAGGGCCGTGGTCCCATCGAGCGAGGCCGCGACCTTCATGCGAACCCAGGGCGTGCCCCGGATCATGCGGCTGAAGAAACCGATGTTCAGTTCGCGCGATTCGGCGGCGCCTGGCCCGGTCTCCACCGCGATGCCCGCGGCACGCAGGCGTGCCAGCCCCTGGCCGGCGACTTGCGGGTTGGGGTCGACCCGCGAGGCCACCACGCGCCCGATGCCGGCCGCTGCGAGCGCGTCGCAGCAGGGGCCGGTGCGGCCTACATGGGCACAAGGCTCCAGCGTGACCCAGGCCGTGGCCCCGCGCACGTCCTGCCCGCGAGACTGCGCATCGCGCAGCGCCATGACCTCGGCATGGGCGCCACCGGCCGCCTGGGTATAGCCCTGGCCCAGCACGCGCCCGTCGGCCGCGGTGATCACGCAGCCGACATGCGGGTTGGGGCTGGACAGATACAGCGACTGGCGGGCCAGGGCCAGGGCCGTGGCAATGGGATCCGTGGGGAGGTTCAATTCAAATGGGGCAGGGTTCAGCGCCAACAGGACTGTACATCGGCGGCCGTGCCTGATCGCGCGCGCGCGCCTTGCTGGTCTAGCCCCAAGGTGCCGCATTCTGCGTCGTTCGACTGCGCTCCCTGCGGCGTGGCTTGCAGCAGGTAGCTGCTGGCGGTGGGGCTGTTCACGGTCGTCGCGGAGCCTCCCGCCGTCGCGGGCGGGACGCTCACAGGGCCGAAGGCGAAGGTGTAACGCCCTTGCAGGGCGTTCGTGCAGGCCGCGACCGGCAGCGTGGCCGGGTTGTCGTAGGCCATGGCGAGGGTGTAGCGACGCTCCATCTGCATCGCCAGCTCCTGCAGGCATGCCGCCGCCGTGACTCGGTGCGTGCGCAGGATTTGGCGCTGGTAGACGGGGTAGGCGATGGCCGAGAGCACGCCGATGACGGCAAGCACGATCATCAGCTCGATCAGTGTGAAGCCGCGTGCGGCAAGCGGGGGAATGCGCATGTTCAGTCCCGAATGATTTCTCGCCAGGCCAGGCGACGCGCCCCGCTCGCCTTGCTCTTGATCGTCAGTCCGCGGATGCCGGTGCCCGAGCCCGTTCCCTGCGGGTCGCCGCTGGCCGACCCCGACACGAAGGCGGTCGCCAGCCCCTGCGACTGGCGGATCAAGCGAGGCACGCTGGGTAGGCCGACGCCGAGCTCGATCGATCCGATCAACCGGTCTCCCAGCAGGTCGTCGGCGAAATTGCCGTTGCCTTGCGCGTCGATCAGACCCACAGACAGGGCGCCGCCCGTGTACGGGTCGACGAGGTTGAGGAAGCCGCGCCCGCCAGGGATGCAGGGGTCGCTGTTGATCGGATCGATCGAGGTGACCATTAGCGCGGGCACCGCCAGCGGGGCGATCTGAGGCGCCGAAACGATGCGCTCGCCAGCGCGGGGCGTGGTCAGGTCGATGTACCAGCCCCGTCGATCCAGCATGTCGCCCGCCGCCGCAGCGGAAAACACCCGCGACAGCTGGCCGGCCACTTGTCCGCTGTTTTGAATTTTGCGTTCTCGTAACTGGCTGCGGTTCTCGGCGATGGGCGTCTCGCTGTCATCGATCAGCGCGTACCAGGACTGGGGGCTCGCATCCGCGGGGTCGGTCTCGCGCAGGTACGCGCCAGTGCCAAAGAAGACGAAGCGCTTGCCTTGGTGCGGACTCTCCGACTGGTCGTTGACCACGGCGAGCAGGGGGGCGGTGATCGGCTGCGCCTTGGTGCCCGAGGCGTCGCGCGCCTTGAACATTGGTCTGCCGCCATAGGCAATACCCCATCGCTGCGGGTCGGCGGCGGTGAGATCGAACTTCCAGACATTGCCTAGGAGGTCACCCGCGTAGACCAGGTCGACCTTGCCGTCGTTGTTCGTATCGAGCAGCGCGGGGGTGGCCAAGCCGTTGTCGCCCGCCGCCCCGGTGTCGAGCTTGTAGACCCGCGCCAGGCTGCCGTCGACGTTCACCGTGAAGAGATACAGCACCGCCTTGCCCGAGGTGCTGTTGTAGCCATTGCCGACGATCACGCCCAGCATGCCGTTGTTCAGAGGCGCCACCTGTGGCTGACCCAGCATCAAGCCCAGGTCGGCGTCCTGCGCGCCGGCTGAATACTCCCAGAGGAAATCGCCCGGGCCAAAGCTCGCGGGCTGGGTGATGTTCAATGAAAACAACCCTTTGCCGCCTCGCCCCAGCAGGGCGTAGAGGTAGGACTTGTCGCCGGTCAGCGGCCCGCGCGGCGTGCGGGCGAACTCGCCATCGACCCCGTACTGGTGCACGTAGTCCAAAGCCGCCAGACTGGCCAAGCCAGGGGCGGTCGCCTGCGGGATGAACGCGAAGCGCTCACGTCCGTCGCGCGCGTCGAAGGCATGGAGCATGCCGTCGCTGGCGCCGGCGTACACCGTACCGGTGTCGCCGGCGTACAGCGGTGTGGAGTGGATGATGGCGCCCAGCGGGCTGTTGCGATCGCGCAGCGTGCCGCCGTTGCGGCGCTCCTGGCGCGTATCCCCTCGCAGGTAATCGACGACGTCTGACGCCACGCCGGGCAGGCTGCGCCCGTCCAGGGGGAGCACCGCCGGCTGCGCGGTACGGATGAAGATCTTGCGCTCCTGCCAGGGCGGCAGCTGGGTCGAGGCGCGCCAGGCCGCCGTGGTGGACAGGCCGTCCCGCGAGACGTTCCATGCCAACAGGTCGCCCGACCAGCGGTTCGTATCGAACAGAGCCTGGTACAGGAAGGTGCCGGCCGAGGCGCTGTTGCTGTTGCTGGCCAGGCTGGTGGCGGTGCTGGCCCGCGCCACGATGCTATTGAGCGCCTTGCGCAGCGCCTGCTGCAGCCGCGCCGGGTTTTGTACCGGCAGGAAGGTGTCGGGCATCCCGTCGCCGTCCGCGTCCCACTCCAGGCGCAGGTCAGGGCGGCCATTGCCATTGCGGTCGATAAAGCCGCCCCACTTGGCCGCGAACCAGAGCGGGTCGTTCAGGACCGTGGCCGCGGCCGACGTTCCGGTCCTGAAAGTCCGAGTCGCTTCGTCCATGCCCGGTGGCCCCTCCAGGTAGGGTAGCCGCTTGCAGTCGTTCGGCATGGGCGTCGCGTCGCAATAACCAGGATTGCGGCCCGGGGGCGTGTTCAGGAAGTAGGGCGTCTCGTCGGACTCGTCCTGGACTTCCAGGTACACGCCGTCGGCCTGCGTGCCCGAGATCACGTACCCCATGCGCTGACGAATCCTGCCCCCCTGGTAGATCGGCCGGACCTTGACGGTCAGGGTGTCGTCGGCGTTGCGCTGGACGGTGTACTGCGCGATCGCGTCCATGTCGTGGTCCGAGCCTTGCTCGACGTCCGCATAGTTGATGCGGAACTGCGCGAAATAGCGCCCACCGTTCACGTTGGGGTTGCGGTCGGAGGCGCCGGAATTGGCAATCCCCTCGACGTAGAAGTCGATGATCTGGTTGGTGGGCTGGAAGCTGCCCTTGGCATTGGAGATCCGGCTGCCGCCTCCTCCCACGGACTTGGCAAACGGCACCAAGGTGATGATGCGGTTACCCGACATCGGGACCGCGATCCGGGGCAAGGCGGAGGCCAGTCCGACCACAAAGGTTTCGACGTTCTGTATGCCACTCAGGTCTGCGCGCAAGTCGGTGCGCTTGCCGTAGGCGGCGACCGCCGCCGCGTGGTAGCTGCCTTGCTTTGTGGGCTCTTCCGGCGCTAGCCCGCGCACCGTCCCCAGCGACTCGACGCGTTTGACGGTGGGCGCCGTGTCCGCCGTGGTGCCAGACTCGCCGATGAAATACAGCCCGGGCAGGGCCAGCTCGCTTTGGCCGATGGCGTCCGCTTCGGCGCGTGCGTTGAAGCCGCTCAGGTCTCCTCGGAAGCCAGGCTTGGCGAAGGACTCGTAGGCGCCCGGTACCTGGTCCGAGTCGTGGGATACGTTGGTGTCTGAGACGACCAGCAGGTTGGCCCGCGCGCAGATCGGTGCCTTGGCCTGACTGTCGCCGGCGTAGGGGTCGTCCCAGGCGGGCGAGGGCAGACCCACCTCGGCGTCGATCGTGGACGCGCCAGCGAAATCGGCGGTGGGGGTCCGCTTCCCCGCGAAGTACCGCAGGGCCTCGTACATCATCTCGCCCACCGGGTTGCCCCAGTCGGGGAACTTGCCCTCATCAGGGACGCCGGTGGTCACGCTCCCGCCCTTGTAGGTGCCGTCGGTCACGCTGTTGTTGAAGTCCCGGATCCGCAGGGCGTCCAGCGTCCTGACCAGAGGCGCTACAGCCTTGAAGGTGCCGTCGGCGTTGATCTCGTCCGCGAAGGTGGCCACGGGCTTGCGCAGTCGCCCGCCCGAGAGGTTGCGGTCATAGCTACCGGTCAGCAAGCCGAACAGCAGGGTGTTGGTCTCACCGAACTCGTGCAGCAAGCCGATCGGCTTGGCTACAGTGCCGTAGAACTTGCAGCCGCTGGTGTAATTCGGTGCGCAGGCGAGCACGCGTACCGTGTATTCGGCCAGGGTACCGCCATGCGGGCTGCTGCCGTCGGACTTGGGGATGTTGCTCAGCACGGGCGCTTCGGACGAGGCCCAGTCCCAGACCCGCCTGGTCGAGTTCGTGACAACGGACAACAGCGGCGGCGCACCGCTGCACTGACTCAGGGTCTGGCAGTTGACCCCAGCGGCGCGGGTGACGTTGCCGAAGAAGTGGCGATTGCCCGGCGTTGGTGCCGACAGCGGGGTGTAGTCCGCGATGCGGTAACCGTCCACTGCCTCGCTGGTGTACTCCTTGGCCCAGGAGTGACCGTCCTGAGGAATGTAGGCGCGCCGCAGGATGGTCTGGGTGGGGGTGTCGACCTCGCGCATCCCGCCATACAGCACGACCCGAAGGGCGTCGACCCGGCTGGTGGTGACGTAGTTGAGCCAGTTGCCCGACCACTGTCCCGTGCAGGTACGCCCAGGCGCCACGGCCGAGGCCCGGGGCGTGAACAGGCCGGTGCCATCGCGTTTGCCATCATGCGTGTAGCACAGGTCGGGGTTGAACAGCCCCAGGTAGGTGATGCCGGGCTTGAACCGGAT
The DNA here is from genome assembly GCA_041159245.1 of Pseudomonadota bacterium. Classification (GTDB taxonomy): domain Bacteria; phylum Pseudomonadota; class Gammaproteobacteria; order Burkholderiales; family Burkholderiaceae_C; genus Ramlibacter. Next base: position 16,800 of record JBEAZV010000081.1, on the reverse strand, counting down.
GTCGAGCGTGCCGTCGCCGTCGATGTCGCTGGCATCGTTGTAGGCCTCATTGAATAGGCGGTGCTCCTTGCTCACTACGAGCATGACCAGGGGCTTCGCGGTCTGGCGAACGGCCAGGGGCGCGTTGGGGATGCTGATGTCGGCGTTGGCTGTGGCGGCTGCCAGGGCAGCCCCTGTGGCGACAAGCAAGCGCCGCCAGCGGCCATGGGCGCTGGGTGGGGCGAAGGAATAGGCAGGGTGTGGGTGCATGGGGGAAGTGCTGCGGGCTGCGTACGAAGGGAGAACGTGGTGGGCTTGCGCGGATTGAGCTCGGTGCGTTCAATCGGTCAGGTACACCGACTGCAGCATCACCTCGGCCCGCTGGCCGCCACCGACCCTTACCGTGATGCGGTACTGGCTGCAGTTCTGCGCGGCGCCTGGGGTGGTGTCGCATGGGAAGCCGCTGCCCAGGTGTTCGATCAGGTAGCGGGGTGTGAGCGCAGCGCCCGATGGCCCCACTGCGGAGGCGCTGCCCCACTCCGCAGCGACCGGCTGAATCCAGCGCGGAAGCGCCGACGCCACGGGCGCCGGGCAGACCATGAAGGCGGGGCCTGAGGTGGACGGTACGGGAGCACAGGTCGCCGGTGCTGCGGGCTTTTCTTGGGCAAGCCGGTCCTCGATCTCGCGCAAGGCGGCCTCCGCTGCCTGAAAGGCGAGCTGGCGGTCATACGCGTAGCCGACCATCCTTTCTTCGGTGGTCGTCAGGCGTAGGGCACCCAGCCCCAGCACCAGGATCACCACGAGCATCATCAACGCCACGACCAGTGCGACGCCTGCCTGGCGAGAAGGTGGCGCGGGGGCGCGGATCTCCATCTGCATCTCAGGGTTGCCGTCCACGCAGTGCCACCACGGCGGTGAAGGTCCGCTGCAGCGGCGCGCTGGCGGTCGTCGTGGGGTTGCCTTGCAGGGTCAGCGTGAGGCGCACCGCGGCCACCTCCAGTGCCGGGTTGGCCCATTGGCCGGCGAGCGCTGAGGCATTCACCCAGGTGGATGCCAGTGCACCGGCGTTGTTGCGGTTGCGCGTGAGGTACTGGATCTGCAGGTCCTGCACGCCGGGGACCCGCTCGACAGGTTGGAGCGAACCTGTCGGGTTGAGTGCCACCCGATACAAGGAGCGTTGGCCACTGCCGTTGACGCCGACGTACCACAGGCCTGGCTCCCAGGGCACCAGCAGGGCGCCGACTGCGAAGCTCTTGCTTGCGGCGGATGCGCAGGTGGCATCGACGCTGCCCAGAGAGGTGGTGCAGTTAAGGGGACTGCCCAGATAGTCGATCACCCCGGTGGAGGCCTGAACCGTATCCACCTGAAAGAGCGCTGCGCTGGCGTCATCGCAAACCAGCGCGATGTCGCGCGGGCCGATCCGTGCCGTCGTCCCGGCAGGCGTCGGGCTGCTGGTCGTACTGGTAGTCGCAGCGCCGGTGGCCAGGCTGTTCGCCACGCGCAAGCGCCCCAGGGCCGCGTCATGCTGGAGGATCCGCGCGTACAGGCCTTCGTCGTCGGAGGCCCGCAGGACGAGCACGCTGTCCGTTCCCTGGGCATGGTTGCCTGCCGCCGTGCCGGTGGTCGCCAGACCCTGTGCGCCAGATTCACCGCCGCGCAGGAAGCCGGAGGCGGTGTTGGCCCACCACGGGGTGGGGTTGGCCACCAGCGCATTGGCCGTCAGCGGGCTGGTGCAGGGGCTGATGCCGGCGGTACGGATCTCGCGGGCCATCAGGTCCAGGGCATAGCGGCCGCCCTCCTGCAGGCGCGCCAGGCTCTCATGGGCACGAAATACCTGTTGGCTCTCGAGGTAGAGGCTGAGCACGCCACCGATCAGGACCAGTCCCAAGGCCAGCGAGACCATCAGCTCGACAAGGGAGACGCCCTGCTGCGAGCGCAAGCGACGAGAGGTGGGTGTCTGTCCAGCCATGCGTTCAGAGCCGGGTGCTCACCGACATGTGCTGGTTGGGCAATCCCCCGCTGGCGCTGTCGTCCCACTGCAGTCGTACCGTGCACAGTCCCTGCGCATCGCAGCTCACGTCGGCGCAAGTGCTCTGATCCAGCGGCCGACCCAGCTGGGATTTCACCAACGCGAACCACCCCTGGAATTCGGTCTGGGCCAGGCCCGTGGGCACGGTGGTGAGGGGGGCGCACACCCGCCCTGAGGGGGTGAGCCGGGTGGTGTTGTAGTCACCCTGGAGCGCCGAGGCCCGGTCGACTCGCATGAGGTCTAGCAGGGAGTGGCTCAGGATCACGGCCTGGGTACGTTGCACGCTGCTGTGGCTGCCCCGCATGGCCCGTATCTGCAGGCTGGCCAACCCCAGCAGTCCGAGGCTCAGGATCACCACGGCCACCAGAATCTCGACGAGCGTGGCACCGCGCTGGCGGCTGACCGGCAGGGCGGATCGCAGACTCATGGCGCCGGGCAGTTGGCATCCACTGGGGAGGCTGTGGGGCGGCTCACCAAGCGCCCACCCGAGGAGAGCACGATCTCGACGGCCCGCCGCTGATCGGCCAGGGCTGCTGACGTGCTGCAGACCCGGATCGTGCCCAAAGGGTTGGTGCCGCCTGTCAGGGTGCGGGCCTCGCCACCGGCCGCAAAGGAGAGGTACTGGTTGACCTGCCGGTTGCCGGCCACCCGCAGTGAAGGGGGCAGTGATTCGCTGCGGGCCAGGACGGTGTCACCGGCCGACACTTCGGCATCGCCGGTGCTGCTGGTGCGGTTTGCGTCGATGAAGACCAGCCACCCGGCTTCCCAACCCCGGGTGGCTTGTGTGTCGCATTGCTGCTGGTCGGCGCTGCGGCAGACCGTCACCCGTTGCCCCATGCGCATGGCCTGCGCGCGAGCCTGCATCAGGCTGCCCAGGAGGGCGTTGCTGGCGGAGGTGAGCTGGCTCGCTGCGATCTGGGCCTGAAAGCTCGGGGCTGCGAGCGCCAGCAAGATCGCCAAGAGGGCGATCCCAGTCAGCAGTTCGACGAGGGTGAGCCCCGACAAGGCCCGGCGGCGCAGCATGCAGGGACTGTGCCGGTAGCACTCGGGGAGGGCTCAAGCCGAGGGATGAGCGGCACACTCCACCGGACACATGGCGGGCGACGCCAGCTGGCGTTCAGACTTCGGTCTTGATCAGGGCCGTGAAGTCTTTCACGTCCTCGAAGCTGCGGTAGACGCTGGCAAAGCGCACGTAGGCCACCTTGTCGAGCTTTTTGAGTTCACGCATCACCAGCTCGCCGATGCGCGAGGACGGGATCTCGCGCACGCCGAGGTTCAGGAGCTTCTCCTCGATGCGCTCGATCGCCTTGTCCACCTGCTCGGTGCTCACGGGTCGCTTGCGCAAAGCCAGGTTCATGGAGCCGCGCAGCTTGGCGCGTTCGAACTCGATGCGGCGTCCGTCCTTCTTCACCACCGCCGGGAAGTTGACGTCCGGCCGTTCATAGGTCGTGAAGCGCTTCTCGCAGCTGGCGCACTGGCGACGCCGTCGGATGAAGTCGCCCTCTTCGGCGATGCGCGTCTCCACCACTTGGGTGTCGGCATGGCCGCAGAAGGGACATTTCATGGGGGATCAGCCGTAGACCGGGAAGCGGGCGGTCAGCGCACTGACCTTCTGGCGTACCGCAGCGATATGGGCTTCGTCACGCGGCTTGTCCAGCACGTCGGCGATGAGGTGCGCCGTCATGCGGGCCTCTTCCTCCTTGAAGCCGCGGGTGGTCATGGCGGGGGTGCCGATGCGCACGCCGCTGGTGACCATGGGCTTCTCGGGATCGTGGGGGATGGCGTTCTTGTTGATGGTCATGTGGGCGCTGCCCAGCACGGCCTCGGCTTCCTTGCCAGTGATGCCCTTGGAGCGCAGATCGACCAGCATGACGTGGCTCTCGGTGCGGCCGCTCACGATGCGCAGGCCACGCTGCACCAGGGTCTCGGCGACGGTCTGGGCGTTCTTGATGACCTGGGCCTGGTAGGTCTTGAATTCCGGCGCCAGTGCCTCCTTGAAGGCCACCGCCTTGGCGGCGATGACGTGCATCAGGGGGCCGCCCTGCAGGCCGGGGAAGATGGCGCTGTTGATCGCCTTCTCGTGCTCGGCTTTCATCAGGATGATGCCGCCGCGCGGGCCGCGCAGGCTCTTGTGGGTGGTGGAGGTGACCACGTCGGCGTGCGGCACCGGGTTGGGGTAGACGCCTGCGGCGATCAGGCCGGCGTAGTGGGCCATATCGACCAGGAAGATCGCGCCGACCGCCTTGGCCACCCGGGCAAAGCGTTCGAAGTCGATGCGCAGTGAATAGGCCGACGCGCCGGCGATGATGAGCTTCGGCTTGGTCTCGTGAGCCTTGCGCTCCATCGCGTCGTAGTCGATTTCTTCTTTGTCGTTCAGGCCGTAGGACACGACGTTGAACCACTTGCCCGACATGTTCAGGGGCATGCCGTGCGTGAGGTGGCCGCCTTCGGCCAGGCTCATGCCCATGATGGTGTCGCCGGGCTTGAGGAAGGCCAGGAACACGGCCTCGTTGGCGGAGGCGCCGCAATGCGGCTGAACGTTGGCGGCGTCGGCGCCAAACAACTGCTTGACCCGGTCGATGGCCAGTTGCTCGGCGATGTCGACGTTCTCGCAGCCACCGTAGTAGCGCTTGCCGGGGTAGCCCTCGGCGTATTTATTGGTCAGCTGGGTGCCCTGGGCGGCCATGACCGCGGGAGAGGCGTAGTTCTCGCTGGCGATCAGCTCGATGTGGGCTTCCTGGCGGTGGTTCTCGGCCTGGATCGCGGCAAAGAGTTCGGGGTCGGTTTGCTCGATGAGGATGTTGCGGTGGAACACGGTGGCAGTCCTTGCGGATGATGATCCCCGTCGTGAACGAGGGGCTGCCCAGGCGAACGGCCATGCGCCGGTGTGCGGCGGTACGCTCCCCCGTGGTGACCCACGTCCGCGCGTTGGGCCCGCCAGGAGCCTCGCGCCTATCGCCAGTCGCGTACCCGGCTAGTGTAGCCGAGGGAGGCGCTCAGGATGCCGAGACGAGGGCAGGCCGGGCCGACACCGGGGTTTGGCCGGCGGCGATCTGTTTGAGCCGCTCGTACTCGGCCAGCACCTTTTCCACGTAGCCGCCGTCTTCCTCGAGGTTGGCGGCGCCGACGTAAAAGCGCAGTCCGCCCTCCATCGAGCCGGCGCGCTGTATGCACTCTTGCAGCACTTTGGCGCCTACCCGCAGGTTGGACACCGGGTCGAAGGTGGCCAGCTTGCCGCCAAAGCGGTCGAACTTGTCCGTGTGCACGTGCGTCATCACCTGCATCAGGCCCTGGGCACCGGCCGGGCTCTGGGCGAAGGGGTTGAAGCCGGATTCGATGGCCACGACGGCCAGGATCAGGGGCGGATCGAGCTTGGTGCGCGGCCCCAAGGCGTAGGCCTCGGCGACCAGGGCGCTCACGGGCTCGGGCGCCACCCGGTATTTGCGGCTGAGCCAAAAGGCCAGCGCGGCCTGCGGCTTGGGCAGCTCGCGCGGGTTGGCGGCAGTGGCGCGGCCGATGGCGCTGATGTCGGAGACGATGCCCAGTGCATCGGCCTGGCGCTCCTGCAGCCATTCCATCAGGTGGGTCTCGGTGGTCAGACGCAGGTCGGGGCGCAGGGTCAGGGTGAGGGCGGCGAACACTACGCCCAGGCCGAGCAGGGCGGAACCGTTGTGTGTGACTTCAAAAAATCCTTGGGCGATGTCGGACGCGAAGGTCCGCAGGCCATCACTGATCTTCGCGAACGCTGTCATAGCACTTCCTTTCTACATGCGGGGCCGGGCGTGGGGGCGGCGGTGGCCTTGGCGCCAGGTCTCGTAGTGACGGGCACGTGGCCAGGTTGCGGGCCCCGGTGGGGCCGTCCGCAAGAACCTGGCATCGCCGGGGTCGGCAGCGGGTTTCGATCGGACACTCGGGGGTGCCCCGAGCTTGGCGCGGATTCTAGAAGGGGCTTAAATAACCCGTCAATAATAAAGCCTTCAATCTATATTCATTAAAAGCAATGAAAGGCACTTCTGGTCCCGCCTCGCTGCAACCGGCCCCGGGGGCTGTTTTCGCGGCGAAAATACCGGATTACCCTCCCGGCCCCAGGCCGTACTGAAGCGCCCGCCGCTAGAACCCTGTGACCCCAGCTACGCCTACGTCTCTCGACCTGCCTGCCCTCGACGCCCTCACCGCAGGCGCATTCACTGCCCCGACCGCGAGTGAGCGAGCCGCCCGCGTGCGCGACTGGCTGGCCACCCAGCCCGCTCCCGACCTGCTCCAGCAGGTCTACCGGGACCTGAGCAGCCGTGACAAGGGAGCGGCCCGCCTGCTGCGCGAGCGACTGGACGAACTCAAGCGCGCCAAGGGTCAGGAGGCTCTGGGCGCCGAATGGGCCATCAAGGCTCAGGCCCTGCTGGACCAGGCCAAGCTCAATCTTGCAGATGCCATGGCCTGGCAGCGTGACGCGGCCAAAGCCGGCGCGCCTCTCAGCCGCGAGCCGCTGGCCGACCTCAAGGCCCGCCTGGCCGACCGCGTGCGGGCGATCGAGGACCTGCAGCACCGCGCGCAGGTGCAGCGCGAGGCCGCGGTGTTGCTGGCCCAGCGTATTGAGGTGCTGTCCCTGAAGCCCTGGCGCGATGCACAGGGCGCAGCCGACGCCTTGCGTACCGACATCCCCGACTGGCAGGCTCAAGCCCATGCCCTCACGCAGGAGGCCGGTTGGCCCAGCGTGGACGCGCGCTTCCCGCCCTTGCTGGAGGCGTCGCGCCAGCAACTGCAGGTGGTCTGGGACGCTTTCCAGTCGGCGCTGGCCCAGGCGGCCGCGGCCGACGCCGACCCCACCGCGCCATTGCCCCCGGTCCCGGCCTGGGCCGACGAGCTGCGCGCCGCGCGTGGGCTGCCGGTGGAGGCCGCCCCGGTTCGCGCCGCTCGTCCCCCGATCGATCCGCAGCAGCGTGCCGCGGCCGAGGCCTGGGTCCGTACCGCGCTGTCCAAGGTGGAACAGGAGGTGGCGGAGGGCCACGGCAAGGCCAGTGCCGGCGCCGCCGCCGCCCTGCGCCAGGCCTTGAAGGAACACGGCAAGCACATTGACCCCAAGCTGGAGCAGCAGGTCCATGCGGCCCTGGCGGCCGCCGGCGAGATGGAAGGCTGGCAGCGCTGGCGTGCCGACCAGCTGCGGCAGGAACTGGTGGCCAAGGCCGAGGCCCTGTTTGAGACGTCGGCTGCGGCAGCCTCGGCGCTCGCCCAAGCGCCCGCGCCTTCAGAAGGTCCTGATGCGGCCCCTGCGGCGGCGCCGGCTGCCCCGGCACGCAAGCCCCGCTTCGGCGGCCGCAAGATGCAGGAGCAGCTGCGCGGTTTGCGCGAGCAGTGGAAGCAGCTGGATCAGGGCGGTGCGCCCAACCATGCCCTCTGGAAACGCTTTGACCAGGCCTGTAACGAGGCCTATCAGGTGGTCGAGGTCTGGCTGGAAAAGGTCAAGTCGGAGGCCGCCGAGCATCGCGGCCGCCGGCTCTCCCTGATCGAGGAGGTCAAGGCCTGGGCCGCGGCCCATCCCACGGCGGAACGCGGCGACTGGAAGGGCTTTGCCCGCGCGTTGCATCAGTTCGAGGGGCGCTGGCGTGAGGCAGGCCACCTCAGTGAGAAAGCCTTTGCCGAGATCCAGCCGCAATGGAAGCAGGCCTTGCAAGCGGCGGAGGCGCCGCTGCTGGCGGCGCAAAAGCAGAGCCTGGATCGGCGTCATGCCCTGATCGAGGAGGCCGTTGCCCTGGGCGCGGCGCCCCAGCTGCGCGTGGACGCGGTCAAGGCCTTGCAGCAGCGGTGGCAGGCCGAGGCACAGTCCGTGCCGCTGGACCGCAAGCAGGAGCAAAAGCTGTGGGACGCGTTCCGCAAGCCGCTGGACGACGCCTTCCAACGCAAGGGACATGAACGCGAACGCGCGGCCTCGGCCTTGAGTGAGCGTGATCGCCAGGTGCTGGAGGCGTCCAAGGCGGTTGAGGCGGCCAATGCCACTGGCGATGCCCAGAAGATCCGTGCGGCGCTGGCCGCACTGGAGGCGGCACTGCGGGGTCAGGCCCAGGCCCGTGACGATGCGGCCCGAGCGGACGCCGCGGCCGTAGCGCCCGCGGACGCGCCACGCGCGCAGGCCGTTCATGAGGCCGATACACCGGCCGCCACTTCAGACGACGGGACCGCTGCCCCTGCTCCGGACAGGGGTGAGGCCCAGGCGCCTGCGGCACCGGCTCCCAAGCCAGCGCCCAAGCCTGTGGTCGCGCGGCGCGGCGATGACCGTCCCGGCATGAAGCGCGATGAGCCGGCGCAAGCCGCCCGTGGCGCGCGCCCGGGCGACCGCCGTCCCGGCGGACCCGGATCCCGCATGGGCGAGCGCGACATGGGACGCGGACCGGCCGGTCGCGGTCGTCCTGGCGAGCGCGGGGAGCACGAGGATCGCGGTCCGCGCCTGGGTGATGTGGCCTTCCGCGCCCAGCGCGAGGCCATGGAGCATGCCCAGTCCACCCTGCGCAAGCTGGCCGCACAGGCCCATGGCGAGGCAATCACGCAGTTGCTGTCGGCTTGGGAGCAACGCGACGGCGACCAAGTCCCGACCCAGAGCGAGTTGGGCAAGGCCGTCACGTCGGCCGTGCGGGGGAGCTGGGTGCAGGCGATCGCGGCGGCGCCGGCGGGCGACCCGTCCGAGGCTCTGCTGCGGCTGGAGATGGCGTCGCAGGTGCCCACACCCGCGGAGCATCTGGCGGCGCGGCGCGCCTTGCAGCTGCCGCTGCTGCCGCGCCGCCACGACCCGTCGCCCGAGCAGACCTGGGGCCGTGATACCGCCACGGTTTTAGCCAGCGCTCACCAGGCTCCGGTGGCGCGCCGCTTGCAGGGCGTACTCAAGGCCTTGCTCAAGGCCTGAAGAAGCCGTCGAACAGCGGTGTGAGCGCAGGGAATTCGGTGGTGAAGCGCTCGCGCTGAACGAAGTAACCCTCGCAGGCCACGGCGAAGAACTCGTCGAGGGCCTGTGCGCCATACGGGTCTAGCCAGGTGGGCTCGCCGCCGAATCGTTCGGCGATGATCACGCGCTCGCGAAAGGCCTCGTACTCGCGGGTGAGCGTCTCCCGCCACGCGCGATGTGCCGCACGAGAGGGCAGAGGAGGGCAGCCATCGGGCTCTCCGTCGCGCATGTCCAGCTTGTGGACGAACTCGTGGATCACGACGTTGTAGCCCTCATGAGCGCGGGCACCTGCCTCCCGCACGTCGTGCCAGCTGAGCATCACCGGGCCCTGCTCCATGGCCTCGCCTGCGAGCACCTCGTCGTAGGCGTGAACCACACCGGTCTCGTCGACATGTGTGCGGCGTGCCACGACCTCGCCCGGGTGGACCACGATGCCCACAAAGTCGTCGTACCAGTCCAGTCCGAGGTGCAGCACCGGGAGGACTGCCTGCGCCGCGATGGACAGGGCGATCTCGTCGGTGATGGTCAGGCCCTGGGCGCCGTGAAATTCCTTGTCTTGGAGGAAGCTCACCGACAGTGCGCGCAGGCGTGCGAGCTCGTCGTGCGGACGCTGGGCCAGGAAGGGGTAGGTCGCCAGCACCGCGTCCCACAGCGCTTGCGGGAGGGGCGGCGCTTCGCGCCGCTTGGGCCACCAGCCAAACATCACGCGGTCAGGTCGATGCGCGTGTGGCGGCCCGATGCCGACAGGCGCAGCACCTGCTGCCGTGGCGGCGTGGCACGTGCGTCCCAGTCGGATAGCACCACGCGCAGGTGTCCTCCCCCCAGATCGTGTTCGGCAGGACGGTGGGTGTGGCCGTGGATCATCATGGGCGCTGAGGCTGCCTCGAGCCACAGGCGCGCCAGGGTCGGGTCCACATCGGCGGGGTTAAGGACCGTCTGGTGCCGGGCCTCGCTGGCGTCGCGCATTTGACGGGCCAGGGCTTCGCGTTCGGCCAGTGGGCGTGAGAGGAAGCCGGCGATCCAGATCGGATTGCGCACCTGTGCGCGAAAGGCCAGGTACTCGGTGTCGGCCAGGCACAGCGCGTCACCGTGCGTGAGCAGCCAGCGGCCAGTGCCGAAGGCCAGCACTGTGGGGTCTTGCAGCAGGGTGAAGCCGCAAGATGCGGCCAGCGCGGGCCCCACGAGGAAGTCCCGATTGCCATGCAGGAAGTACAGCGGGCGTTGCGCACTGGCGGCACGCAGCACCGCGGCGCATTCGGCGGCGAAGCCAGGTTCGCAGGCCGCGTCATCGCCCACCCAGGCTTCAAAGAGGTCACCGAGGATGAAGACCGCATCGGCGGACGTGGTCTGTAGGTAATCACGCCAGACCGCGAAAGTGGCCGGATCGCCGGCCTGCAGATGCAGATCGGACAGCAGCTCGACGCTGCGCCAGTGCTCCCCGGCCTGGAGGACCGGGGCGGTGTGGGGCGCTGGCTGGCGTCCCACCGCGTGTTCAGGCCAGGACGGCCTTCTCGATCACGACGGCCTCTTGGGGCACATCGTCGTGGAAGCCGCTGCGGCCGGTTTCCACGCCCTCGATGCGGTCGACGATATCAGTGCCGGAGACGACCTTTCCGAACACCGCGTAGCCCCAGCCCTGCGCGCTCGGGGCGGTGTGATTGAGGAAGCCGTTGTTCGTGGCGTTGATGAAAAACTGCGCGGTGGCCGAGTGCGGGTCGTTGGTGCGGGCCATGGCGATGGTGTATTTGTCGTTCTTCAGGCCGTTATTCGCTTCGTTCTGAATCGGGGCCTGAGTGGCCTTCTGCTTCATGCTGGCGTCAAAGCCGCCGCCCTGGATCATGAATTTGGGGATGACTCGGTGGAAGATGGTGCCGTCGTAGTGGCCGCTCTTGACGTAGGCCAGGAAGTTCTCGGTCGACTTCGGGGCTTTCTCGGCGTCGAGTTCGAGGGTGATGACGCCGAGTCCGGCGATGTGCAGTTCGACCTTGGGATTGCTCATGAGGGTTCCTGTGGAAAGTAGGGATCAGGGAAGGATCGTGGCCGACTGGATCACCACCGCGGTGCGCGGTACGTCGGACGGGAAGGGGCCACCGGGGCCGGTGGGCTGCGACTTGATGCGGTTCACAACGTCCATGCCAGCCACGACCTTACCAAAGACGGTGTAGCCATAGCCCTGCATCGTCGGGGCGGTGTGGTCCAGGAAGGCGTTGTCCTTCACGTTGATGAAGAACTGCGCGCTGGCCGAGTTCGGATCCATGGTGCGGGCCATGGCGATCGTGCCCGTCACGTTGCGCGGGCCGCCGCGCGCGAGCGCCTCGCGGCCTTCGTGCGGGATCGGCGCGCGCGTGGGCTTTTGCGCGTAGCGGGCGTCATAGCCGCCACCCTGGATCATGAAGTTGTCGATCACGCGGTGAAAAATCGTGCCGTCGTAGTGCTTGTCGCGTACGTACTGCAGGAAGTTTTCCACCGTCTTGGGGGCTTTGTCGGGATAGACCTCGATCACGATGTCGCCCGCCGAGGTGGCGAGCTTCACGCGGGGGGCGGCTTGGTGGGTGCTGGATGCGGCCACAGGTGCCGGCCCCTGCGCAAAGGCGGGCAGCATCAGGGCGGCGCCGGCGAGGGCAATGCCACCGGCCAGGCGGCGAGTCATGCGGGGCAGAGTGCGGGTCATGCGGGGGCTCCGTAGGGGCAGGGGCGAGGGCGTCAGCGGGGTGCCGAGGCAGCGCCTATGGGCGAGCTTGCGGCGGCGCTCGGGCGCGAGGCTGGGGCGGCAGCGTCGATCAGGCTGCGCGCAGTAGCCAGCTTGGGGCCCACCGTGACCAGGCCGGGCTCGAGCTGGCGTGCGCGGCTCCAGGATTGCACCGCCAGGCGCAACTGAATGTCGCCCAGATTTTCGTGGGCGGTGGCATAGGTCGGATTTGCACGCAAGGCGGCCTCGAGTGCGGCGCGCGCAGCCTCAAGCTGGTTCTGGCTCGCATAGAGCACCGCGAGGTTGTTGTGCGGCTCGGGCAGCTCGGGGTACTCGCGGGTGATCTGCAGGTAGGCCTCGATCGCCTCGGACGCGCGGTCACTGCCTGCCAGGGCCTGGGCGCGCAGGAATTGCAGCTGCGGGTCGCGCGGACGGGTCGCTAGGAGCTGCTCCGAGCGGGCGAGGGCCTCCGCCACGCGTCCGGCGCGCAGCATCTGGGCGATCGGCGTGTAGTCGTTGGGAGCTTGCACCGCGGGGACCTGCGCGAACACGGTGCAACAGGCGGCCAGCGCCATGGCCGTTAGGGCGCAGCGCGTGCGAGCAAGGGGGAACAGGGGGCGGCCTGGATGCATCTCGGGTCGGTCACGGGGCGAAAAACAAGGGCGCAGGCCGCTCAGGGGAGGGCTTTATACTGCGGGCGATTGTAGCCGTGGCCCCTCTTGAGGGCTGCCGCCCGCCCACCGCGTCCCCATGATTTCCCCCGTCCGACCACACCGCGTGGCTCCCCGCATCCCATGACCTTGCGCATCTACAACACGCTGTCGCGCGCGGTCGAGCCGTTTGCCCCGCTGGAGCCCGGTCATGCGCGGATGTACGTGTGCGGCATCACGGTGTATGACCTGTGCCACGTGGGCCATGCCCGCGCCAACGTGGCCTTCGACGTCGTGCAGCGTTGGCTCAAGGTCAGCGGCCTGCGCGTGACGTTTGTGCGAAACATCACCGACATCGACGACAAGATCATCCGCCGTGCCCTGGAGAACGGGGAGACCGTGCGGGGCCTGACCGACCGCATGATCGGCGAGATGTACCGCGATTTCGACGCGCTTGGCATCGAGCGGCCTACGCACGACCCGCGGGCTACCGACTATGTGCCGCAGATGCTGGACATCGTGCGCACGCTCGAAGGCAAGCGTCTGGCGTACCGCACGCCTGCGGGCGACGTGAACTACGCGGTGCGGCGCTTTCCGGGCTACGGCAAGCTCTCGGGCAAGTCGCTCGATGAATTGCATGCTGGCGAGCGTGTCGCGGTGCAGGAAGGCAAAGACGACCCCCTGGACTTCGTGCTGTGGAAGGCCGCCAAGCCCACCGAGCCGGCCGATGCAAAGTGGGACAGCGACTATGGCCCGGGCCGTCCGGGCTGGCACATTGAGTGCTCCGCGATGGCCTGCGCTCTCCTGGGCACGACCTTCGACATCCACGGCGGCGGTGCCGACCTGGCCTTTCCGCACCACGAGAACGAGATCGCCCAAAGTGAAGGCGCCAATGGCCAGCCCCTGGCCCGCGTGTGGATGCACAATGGCTTCGTGAACATCGACAACGAGAAGATGTCCAAGTCGCTGGGCAACTTCTTCACTATCCGCGATGTGCTCAAGAAGTTCGACGCCGAGACGGTGCGTTTCTTCATCGTGCGCGCCCACTATCGCAGCCCGCTCCATTACAGCGACGTGCACCTGGACGATGCGCGCGGTGCCTTAAAGCGCCTGTACACCGCGCTCGATGCGGTGGCGCCTGCCGAGGGATCCATCGACTGGCGCGATCCGTATGCCTCACGCTTCAAGGCTGCCATGGACAACGACTTCGCCACGCCCGAGGCGGTGGCCGTGTTGTTCGACCTGGCGGGTGAGGTCAATCGCACGCGCTCGTCGCAGCTGGCGGGCCTGCTGCGCGCGCTGGGTGGCTGCCTGGGGCTGCTACAGGGTGATCCGCGCGCCTTCCTGCGCAGTGGTGCCGCGCTGGACGAGGCCACCATCCAGGACCTGATCGCGCAGCGGGCGGCCGCCAAGCAGCGCCGCGACTTTGCCGAGGCCGATCGTCTCCGCGCCGATCTGTTGGCACAGGGCATCGTGCTCAAAGATTCGCCCACTGGCACCACCTGGGAGGCGGGGGCATGAGCGCAAGCAAGCCGGACAGCGTTGTTGAACTGTCGTCTCCGGAGTACTGGCAGGAGGCCTGTCGGCACCTGGCCCGCAAGGACCGCGTGATGAAGCGCCTGATCCCGGAGTTTGGCAACACCACGCTGCGCTCACGCGGTGATGCCTTCACCACCCTGGCGCGCAGCATTGTGGGCCAGCAAATTTCGGTCAAGGCGGCGCAGAACGTGTGGGACCGTCTTGCCGTGCTCCCCCGCAAGATGACCCCGTCCAATGTGCTGCGCCTGAAGGTGGACGACATGCGCGCCGCGGGCCTGTCCGCCCGCAAGATCGAGTACCTGGTCGACCTGGCGCTGCACTTCGACTCCGGCGCCATCCGTCCCGACGCCTGGCCGCAGATGGACGACGAAGCCATCATCACCGAGCTGGTGGGTATCCGAGGCATCGGCCGCTGGACCGCCGAGATGCTGCTGATTTTTCATTTGATGCGCCCGAACGTCCTCCCGTTGGACGATATCGGTCTGATCAACGGCATCAGCCAGAACTACTTCTCGGGCGACCCCGTGAGCCGCAGCGACGCCCGGGAAGTGGCGGCGGCTTGGGCCCCTTTCTGCAGCGTGGCGACTTGGTATATTTGGCGGTCGCTCGACCCGTTGCCTGTGGAATATTGACGGGCATCGACCCACCAGGAGAACAATTTGGCCAAGAAGACCTTTCTTGACTTCGAGCAGTCCATCGCGGAACTTGAAACCAAGATCGAGGAACTGCGCTACGTTCAGACGGAATCTGCCGTCGACATCTCCGACGAGATCGATCAGCTCTCCAAGAAGAGCCTGCAACTGACCAAGGACATCTACAGCGATCTGAGCCCTTGGCAGATCACCAAGATCGCCCGCCACCCCGAGCGTCCCTACACGCTGGACTACATCGGCGAGATCTTCACCGACTTCATCGAGCTCCACGGCGACCGCCACTTCGCCGACGACCAGTCCATCGTGGGAGGGCTGGCCCGATTCAACGGCCAGGCCTGCGTGGTACTGGGCCACCAAAAGGGCCGCGACACCAAGGAGCGCGGCGTGCGCAATTTCGGCATGAGCCGACCCGAGGGTTACCGCAAGGCCCTGCGCCTGATGAAGACCGCCGAGAAGTTCAAGCTGCCGGTCTTCACCTTCGTGGACACGCCTGGCGCCTATCCCGGTATCGACGCCGAGGAGCGTGGTCAGTCTGAGGCCATCGGCCGCAACATCTTCGAGATGGCGCAGTTGCAGGTGCCCATCATCACCACCGTGATTGGTGAGGGCGGCTCCGGCGGTGCGCTGGCCATCTCCGTGGCCGACCAGGTGCTGATGCTCCAGTACTCGGTGTACTCCGTGATCAGCCCCGAAGGCTGCGCCTCCATCCTCTGGAAGACCTCGGACAAAGCGCAGGACGCGGCCGAGGCCATGGGGATCACCGCACATCGCTTGAAGGCCCTGGGCCTGGTCGACAAGATCGTCAACGAGCCCGTGGGCGGTGCCCACCGCGATCCCAAGCAGATGGCGGCTTTCCTCAAGCGCGCCCTCAACGACGCCTGGCGCCAGCTGAGTGATCTGAAGCCGCGCGAGCTGCAGGATCGGCGCTACGAGCGGCTGCAAAGCTATGGCCGCTTCAGCGACACCAAGGCCGACAGCCGCTGACCCAGGAGGCGGCCTCTTCGCCGCTCTCACGGCTACGCTCCTGAGCGGGCCGGCACCTTCCTTTCCTGCGGCCGTCGCCTTCAGCGGTGGCGCCGATTCCACCGCCTTGCTCCTGGCGGCGCACCGGGCCTGGCCAGGGCAGCTGCACGCGATCCACATCCACCACGGCCTGCAGGCCGCTGCCGACGACTTCGCCACCCACTGCGCGGCCCTGTGCGACGCGTTGGGCGTGCCCTTGCACACCGTGCGCGTTCAGGCCCAATCGTCGCCCGGAGAGAGCCCGGAAGACGCCGCGCGCCGCGCCCGCTACGCTGCGCTGGCCGAGACCGCGCGCGCGCAGGGTTGCGCCACGGTGTTGTTGGGACACCATGCCGATGACCAGGTTGAAACCCTGCTGCTGGCCCTGAGCCGCGGCGCGGGGTTACCCGGCCTGGCTTCCATGGCGGGGCGCTTCGAGCGTGAAGGCATCGTGTTCTTGCGACCGCTGCTGGAGGTGCCTGGACCGCAGCTGCGACAGGGGCTGCAGGAGGTGGGCGTCACCTGGGTGGAAGACCCGACCAATGCCCAGATGGTCTACACCCGCAACCGCATCCGCCACACGCTCCTGCCTGCGTTGGAGGCCGCCTTTCCGGCGTTCCGCGAGACGTTTGCGCGCTCGGCTCGGCATGCGGCGCAGGCGCAGACGCTGCTGGCAGGACTGGCCACGGACGACCTCGCGCAGGTGGGCGACCCGCCCTCTATTGCCGCCTTGCAGGCCTTGCCGCGCGCTCGCCAGGCCAATGTGCTGCGGCACTGGTTGCGGTCGGTCCATTCGGTGGCGGCCAGCCAGGCGCAACTGGAGGAGCTCCTGGACCAGGTGGATGCGTGCCGCACCCGGGGCCACCGTCTCCGCTTGAAGGTGGCCGCCGGTTTCGTGGAGCGGGTCGACTCGCCCACGTCCTCAGGCCGCGTAGGCCACTTGGCCTACCACCCCGCCTGATTGCAAGTAGCCCGACGGTATAATTGCAGGCTTCGCGCAGGGCGCCGGCCCTGGCTTCACTGGTCCGGGCCAGCCAGAGCCAAGCGGCCCGGCCCGCGTCCGATCAGGACCAGCGACTCCCTGCGTTGCGCGCACCTCTTTAGAAACCAGCGCCTGACCCGGCGGGCGCTTCTTGGGTCCGTCACAGGCCCAGTTTTTCCATGGCATTGATCGTTCACAAATACGGCGGCACGTCGATGGGCTCGACCGAGCGTATCCGCAACGTTGCCAAGCGCGTGGCCAAGTGGGCGCGCGCGGGCCACCAGATGGTGGTCGTTCCCAGCGCCATGAGTGGCGAGACCAACCGCCTGCTGGGCCTGGCCAAGGA
>JBEAZV010000080.1:0-18878 GCA_041159245.1 Pseudomonadota bacterium | reverse complement strand
GATGATGTACGGAACGCCAACCTGACGCGCCAGCAAGATGTGCTCGCGGGTCTGCGGCATCGGGCCGTCAGCAGCCGAGCACACCAGGATCGCGCCATCCATCTGAGCGGCGCCGGTGATCATGTTCTTCACATAGTCAGCGTGGCCGGGGCAGTCCACGTGCGCGTAGTGGCGCGTGGCCGTCTCGTACTCGACGTGTGCGGTGTTGATGGTGATGCCGCGGGCCTTTTCTTCCGGCGCTGCGTCAATCTGGTCGTAGGCCTTGGCCTCGCCGCCGAACTTGGCCGACAGGATCGTCGTGATCGCAGCCGTCAGCGTCGTCTTGCCATGGTCCACGTGACCAATCGTGCCCACGTTCACGTGAGGCTTGGTCCGCTCAAATTTTCCTTTTGCCATTTTTTTCGCCCTTCGAAAAAAGTAACTAGACGATCACTCTCAAAACTGGTGCCCTTGGCGGGAATCGGACCCGCGACCTCTCCCTTACCAAGGGAGTGCTCTACCACTGAGCCACAAGGGCGAAACTTTTGCCACCCCACAGGGCGGCTCCACAATCCTGGCGCTGAGAACGATGGAGCGGGAGACGGGAATCGAACCCGTGTCATTAGCTTGGAAGGCTAAGGTTCTACCATTGAACTACTCCCGCATCGGGTGAAGCTCTTCAGACCCTCGGCAGGCTTCCCGGCGCTACCCCTCATTCACGTCGCACTTCACTTGCACACTCGCCACACGCGTCTCGGCACAAGCCGTTCAGCGCTGGTGGAGGAGGCTGGATTCGAACCAGCGTAGGCGTAAGCCAACAGATTTACAGTCTGCCCCCTTTAGCCACTCGGGCACCCCTCCGGCGAACCTCGAAATATAGCACGGTTTGATGGGGTTGACGACGACCCTGCCGGGCAAAGCCCAACGGAGCGAACAGTCTGTGACAGTGCCGCCGCCAACACAGGGCCGCCCGCCAGAATCGGGCGATGGACAGAGGCACCTCCGTTAAGCCCAAAGTGCTCAATTTGGCGCTTCAGGGGGGCGGCTCGCACGGCGCATTCACCTGGGGCGCCCTGGACGCCCTGCTGGCCGAACCCCGGCTGGAGATCGAGGCCATCAGCGGCACCAGCGCCGGGGCGTTGAACGCGGTGGCCCTGGCCAGCGGTTATGCGCGCTCGCCCCAGTCGCCGCGGGCCGGCGCCCGCGAATGCCTGGCCCGGGTCTGGGGGGATATCGGCCAATGGAGCGCCCTGGGCTGGCTGCCCGCGCGCTTTGGCCGCTCGC
The DNA here is from genome assembly GCA_041159245.1 of Pseudomonadota bacterium. GTDB lineage: Bacteria > Pseudomonadota > Gammaproteobacteria > Burkholderiales > Burkholderiaceae_C > Ramlibacter. Next base: position 17,615 of record JBEAZV010000080.1, on the reverse strand, counting down.
TCTGGGGCGGCAACGCCAACTCCGAATGGATCAACCAGGCGCAGATGTGGGTGCAGGCCTTCACCGGCCTGCTCTCGCCCTACCAGACCAATCCGCTGAACTTCAACCCGCTGCGCGCCTTGCTCAAGGAGTGCATCGACTTCGACGCTATCCAGCGCTGCGGCGGCCCGAAGGTGTATGTGTCAGCCACGCAGGTCAGCACGGGACGCGCGGCCATCTTCTCGGGCGACGGGCTCACCCTCGATGCGGTGCTGGCCTCGGCCTGCCTGCCCACACTGTTCCAGGCGGTGGAGATCGACGGCCAGGCCTATTGGGATGGGGGCTACGCACTGAACCCGGCGCTGTCGCCGCTGGTGGCCAGCTGCGCGCACCACGACCTGCTGGTAATCCAGATCAATCCGCTGCGCCGCCTGAGCCGGCCGGAGACCGCGAACGCGATCCTGGACCGCATGAACGAAGTGACCTTCAATGCCAGCCTGCTGGCGCAAATGCGGGCCATCGACAAGATCAACCGCCTCCTGGCCAGTGGCGCCCTGGCCGCCGGCAGCGCCAAGCCGGTGAGGCTGCACCGTATCGATGGCGGAGAACCGCTGCTGGCCTACGCTGCGTCGACGAAGTTACGCAGCGACCCCGACCTGATCCAGGCGCTTTTCAACCTGGGCCATGCAGCGGCACGGCGCTGGCTCGACGAACACCTGCACACGATCGGCGTGCGCAGTACGGTGGATGTGGCCCACGATTACGAGGACGATGCGCGCATCGGGCTCGAACCGGTGTGCCCGGTACCGATGGCGGCTAGATGATGTCCGGCTGCCCGCGCTCGGCCAACCAGCGACGCGCTTGTACGAACTGCCCGCTGCCCAGGAACGGCACGGGCCCGCGGCTAGCCGAGAGGGGCGAGGGGTGGTTGGTCTGGATCACGAGCACGTCACGCGCGTGCGCATCGGCCTCGGCGCGAATCAGGCTGGCCTTGGCCTGGGCGTGCGCACCCCAGAGAAAGTAGACGCAAGGCGAGGCGGTGGCGGCCACGCGCGCGATCAGGGCGTCGGTGAGCGCCTCCCAGCCCCGTCGGGCATGGCTGGCAGGCTGCCCCTCTTCGACCGTCAGGCAGGTGTTCAGCAGCAGCACGCCACGCTGTGCCCAGGGCACCAGCGAGCCAGTGGGGGGCGAGACACCCAGCTCCTTGAAGAGATTGCGCAGCGATGGCGGCAGGCGTAGGCCGGGGGCCACCGAGAAGGCCAGACCCTCGGCCTGGCCAAGGCCGTGGTACGGATCCTGGCCGAGGATGACGGCGCGCACAGACGCAAGTGGCGTGAGTTCGAGCGCGCGAAAGGGGTGCGGCGGGAAGACGGTGGCGCCTGCCGCCAGGCGTGCGCGCAGGAACTCGCCCAGGCGCCGGCCCGCGTCACAGGCCAGAAAAGCGTCGATCACCGGGCGCCAGTCGGGCGCGACAGGCCAATGCTGCGGATCCCAGGCCTGCAGGGTGTCGGGCGTCTGCGAATCCGGCGGCAAAAGCGAGGCCTGGGTCATGGCGCGTGCGCGGACGTCTTGAAGGCCCTCGCGCTCAGGCGGGTCCGAACAACTGCGCCAGCGCCTGGCCCGGCTCGGGCGCGCGCATGAAGGCCTCACCCACGAGGAAGGCGTGCACGCCAGCGTCGCGCATCTTGCGCACGTCGTCGGCCGAGAGGATGCCGGACTCGGTGACCAGCAGGCGATCGGCGGGCAGGCGGGGCATGAGGTCGAGCGTGGTGTCCAGGGAGACCTCGAAGGTGCGCAGGTTGCGGTTGTTCACGCCCACCAGTGGCGTCTTCAGGCGCAGCGCGCGATCGAGTTCGGCGTCGTCATGCACTTCGACCAGTACCGCCATCCCGAGCCCGCGCGCGATGGCTTCGAAGTCGGCCATCTGCGCATCGTCCAGGCAGGCGGCGATGAGCAGGATGCAGTCCGCGCCCATGGCCCGCGCTTCGTAGACCTGATACGGGTCGACGAGAAAATCCTTGCGCAGCACCGGCAGGTCACACGAGGCCCGAGCCTGCTTGAGGTAATCGGGCTGCCCCTGAAAGAACTGACGATCGGTCAGGACCGACAGGCAGGCTGCGCCATGCTCGGCGTAGCTCTGGGCGATGTCGGCGGCGATGAAGTCGGGGCGCAGCACGCCCTTGCTGGGGCTGGCCTTCTTGACCTCGGCGATCACCGCGGGGCGGCCCGCGGCGATCTTGCGGCGCATCGCGCCCTCGAAGTCACGCGTGAGGACTCGGCTCTCGGCGTCGGCGCGCAGGGCTTCCAGCGAGACTTTCTTGCGCGCGGCAGCGACTTCCCCGTGCTTGACCGCGACGATTTTCTGCAGGATGTCGGACATGGTTCAGGCCTTGTTCGCGGCGAGCGCACCGGTGACACGCACGAGGTCGTCGAGCTTGGCGCGCGCGGCGCCCGAGTCGAGTGCCTGGCGCGCCAGGCCGATGCCGGATTGCATGGACTCGGCAACGTTAGCGGCATAGAGGGCGACGCCGGCGTTGAGGATCACGATGTCTCGGGCCGAGCCGGGCTGGTTGTCCAGGACCCCCATCAGCATCGCGCGCGATTCCTCGGGCGTTTCCACGCGCAGCGCGCGGTTGCTGGCCATGGCCATGCCGAAGTCCTCGGGGTGGATCTCGTACTCGGAGAGCTCGCCGTTTTTGAGCTCGCCCACCAGGGTGGCGGCGCCCAGGCTCACTTCGTCCATGCCGTCACGGCCGTAAACGACCAGGGCGTGCTCGGCGCCCAGGCGCTGCAAGGCGCGCACCTGGATCCCCACGAGGTCGGGATGGAACACCCCCATGAGGATGTTGGGCGCGCTCGCCGGATTGGTCAGCGGGCCCAGGATGTTGAAGATGGTGCGCACGCCCAGCTCCTTGCGCACCGGCGCGACGTTCTTCATCGCGGGGTGATGATTGGGGGCGAACATGAAGCCGATGCCGACCTCGGCGATGCACCGGGCGATGGCCTCGGGCGGCAGTGTCAGCGGCACACCCAAGGCTTCGAGCACGTCGGCGCTGCCGGACTTGCTGCTCACGCTGCGGTTGCCGTGCTTGCTGATCTTGGCACCGGCCGCGGCGGCCACGAACATGGAGCAGGTCGAGATATTGAAGGTGTGCGAGCCGTCACCGCCCGTGCCGACGATGTCGACCAGGTGCGTGCGGTCAGCCACATGGACCTTGTGGGAGAACTCCCGCATCACTTCGGCGGCAGCCGTGATTTCGCCGATGGTCTCCTTCTTCACACGCAGGCCGGTGATGAGCGCAGCGGTCATGACGGGCGACATCTCGCCGCTCATGATCATGCGCATGATCTTGAGCATCTCGTCGTGGAAGATCTCGCGGTGCTCGATGGTGCGCTGGAGGGCTTCGTGGGGGGTGATGGGCATGGGGGTCTCCGCGGCAAGCGGGCTCGAGTGGCGGGTTTGATGAAGTGGGATTGTCAGAGAACGGCGGGTTCAGGCCTGCTGGAGGAAGTTTTTCAGCATCGCATGGCCATGCTCGGTGAGGATGGACTCGGGATGGAACTGCACACCTTCGATCGGCAGCTCGCGATGGCGCACGCCCATGATCTCGTCGTCGTCCGTCCAGGCGGTGGTGATCAGGTCTTGGGGGCAGCTCGATGGCTCGATGGCCAGCGAGTGATAGCGATTGACCGTGAAGCGCGCGGGCAATCCGCTGAACACCCCCTGCTGCGTGGTGGTGATCTCGCTGGTCTTGCCGTGCATCAGCTGCTGCGCGCGAACGATCTTGCCGCCAAACGCCGCGCCGATGCTCTGGTGTCCGAGGCACACGCCCAGGATCGGGAGCTTGCCAGCGAAGTGGCGGATTGCCGCGACCGAGATGCCGGCTTCGGCCGGCGAGCAGGGGCCCGGGGAGATGACCAGGCGCTCGGGCTGGCGAGCGGCCACGCCCTCGAGGGTGATCTCGTCGTTGCGAAACACCTCGACCTGCGCGCCGAGTTCGCCGAAGTACTGCACCAGGTTGTAGGTGAAGCTGTCGTAGTTGTCGATCATCAGGACACGGGTCATGGCTTACTCCAGTCCTTCCTCGACCAGCTCGCTGGCGCGCAAGAGGGCCCGGGCCTTGGCCTCGGTCTCCTTCCACTCGAGCTCGGGCACCGAATCGGCCACGACACCGGCTGCCGCCTGTACGTAAAGCACCTGGTCCTTCACGATGCCGGTGCGGATCGCGATGGCGACGTCCATGTCGCCCGCATAACTGAGGTAGCCGCAGGCGCCGCCATACAGGCCCCGCTTGGAGGGCTCGAGCTGGTCGATCAGCTCCATGGCGTGCACCTTGGGCGCGCCGGTGAGCGTGCCCGCCGGGAAGGTGGCACGCAGGACGTCCATATTGCTCATGCCCTCATTCAGAAGGCCTTCGACGTTGCTCACGATGTGCATGACATGGCTGTATCGCTCGACGACGAAGGCCTCGGTCACCTTGACGCTGCCGGTCTGCGCGATGCGGCCGATATCGTTACGCGCCAGGTCAATCAGCATGACGTGCTCGGCGCGCTCCTTGGGGTCGGCCAGGAGTTCCTGTTCGACGGCCTTGTCGGCTTCGGGCGTGGCGCCGCGTGGGCGCGTGCCGGCCAGCGGGCGGATGGTGATCTTCTGGCCGGCGGGAGTCTGCTCCTGGCGCACCAGAATCTCGGGCGAAGCGCCCACCACGTGAAAGTCGCTGCCTACTGCCCCGCTGAAGTTGTAGTAGTACATGTAGGGGCTGGGATTGAGCGAGCGCAGCGCGCGATAGAGCGACAGCGGCGACTCGGCATAGCGCTTTTTGATCCGCTGCCCCACCTGCACCTGCATGAAGTCGCCGGCGGCAATCAGGTCCTTGGCGCGCTCCACGGCGCGCAGGTAATCGGCCTTGGCGAATTCACGCTCGGCGGGATAGGCCTGGGTGGCTTTGACCGCGGGCGCGCTGACGGAGTAGCGCAGGAGGTCCTTGAGTTCGCGCAAACGCTTCTTGGCGTTGGCGTAGGCCTCGCCCTGGGCGGGGTCGGCGTAGACGATGAGGTACAGCTTGCCCGAGAGGTTGTCGATGACCGCGAGCTCCTCGCATTGCAGCAGCAGGATGTCGGGGCAACCCAGGGTGTCGGGGGGGCAGCTGTTTTCGAGCTTCTTCTCGATGTGGCGCACCGTGTCGTAGCCGAAGTAGCCCGCCAAGCCACCGCAAAAACGCGGCAGACCCGGGCGCAGGGCGACCTTGAAACGCTGCTGGTAGGCCTCGATGAAATCGAGTGGGTTGCCAGCGGCCGTCTCCACCACCTGGCCGTCACGCACGACCTCGGTACGGGCGTGGGCGCCAAAGCCGCTGGCGCGCAGGACGGTGCGGGCGGGCAGGCCGATGAAGCTGTAGCGACCAAAGCGCTCGCCGCCGACCACGGACTCGAGCAGGAAGGACAGGCGGCCGTCGCCCTTGGCGTGGGCGAGCTTCAGGTACAGGGAGAGCGGGGTTTCCAGGTCCGCAAAGGCCTCGGCGATGAGGGGGATGCGGTTGTAGCCTTGCTGGGCCAGGCTTTTGAATTCGAGTTCGGTGATCACGGGTGAGCCTCCACAAGCTCGGCGGCGATGGGCCGCTGGATTCGATGGGTGCCCGCCGTCAGCCTCAGGGCTTCAAGGGGGCGAGGGGCACGGGTGGCCCCGTACCGTCAGACGCGCACGCTGGCTGGCTGGCGCCAGGGCCAGGCTCCCCGGTCGGAACGACCTGTGAGGGCGGTGCGGTGGATGAACATGAGAGCCAGTGTAGCAAACGACCCGGCGCGCCGGGCTCAGGGGCCAGGGAGCGCGTCAAGATACCAGGCAGCAGCTACGACAGCGCATTGGCTGAGACGGGTGCTTACCATCGGCCCTTATCCGTCGGCTCGGGTCTAGCGACCCTGTGCAAGGGGTTTTCCGGGTCGTAGTCGTAGGCCGTGCGCCATCCATCGAAGGGCATCGCAACGAATCGCCGGGTGATCGCAGTGGCCAGTTGCCGAATCTCGTCGGCGTCCATGTTCCTGGCGGTGAGGTGGAAGGTACGGTCCTTGGCCACCCATTGGAGATTGTGCAAAGTGGATCCTTGCGCGTCCGCCAATCGTTCCAGCGTGGCCGGGAAACTCCCCACCTTGTCATTCTGAAACTCAGGCGCGAGTACGGTGCCGTCGCCGCCGAGAACATCCAGCTGGTTCTCTGAGAGCTCAATCATCTGATTGCCGGACACATTGCGCAAGATCTGGAAGAAGCCCGCAGCGCCCCTTTTCTCCACCCACTTGCCTTGAGAGTCGGCTCCGACCAGCACATAGGACGCCCCGAGGATCGCACGCAGATCGGACGGCTCGATGGCAAGTTGAGCAAGCAGGTTCTTCAGGCCTTTCTTTTGCAGGTTCTCGCTCATCGGGCCGAGCAACGAAAACTCGTGCGTGACTTGTCCGCGGCTGAGGCTGCCGGTCTCGTGCAGGTTCTTCAGTTGCATTTGAAGGTGGGCTTTCCACTCGGCTGGAAGTGACTGCTCGTTGAGTGGGACGTACTTCACTCCGCGCTCGATGACCGGGAGTTCTCCGGGCGTGGGAGTCGCCAGGGCAGCTACATTGGCCCCTGGGGGGGCAGGGGGCTGACTCGCGGATGTGGGGAAGGTCTCTGTTGCGGGCGCTGCGTTGGAAATTCGAAGCGCAGCGGGTTCGGACGGGGCGGGGTTCGACGCCGTCGCTGTGTCGTGAAAGACAAGTGCATAGACACTCGCCAAAACGCCCACCACCAAAAGAGCCCAAAGTGTGAAGCGGTGCTTCATGGCTACCATTTGGTGATGTTGCAATCTGTCGCGCCGCTGTGGCGTGCATAGGCGAATGTCATCCCATCGAGGATCTCCCAATGGTCGCCGGTGACGAACCGCATCGGTCGGCGATAAGGATTGGGCAATTCACGGGAATCACCCTTGTCGATTTTTCCCGACCAGACCCGCCACGAAGAACTGTTGTAGCTGCCCGATAGGTAGGAGTTCAGCACGTAGTCGGACCACATGCCGCCCCAGAAAATGGATCGGTAATGGCTTGACCGCGCGATGGCGCGATGGCCAACCCACAGGTACGGATCCCAGCTGATGGACTCATTGAATGTGTAGCCGTTGGCCTGTATGAGGCTCAGCTTGGGCAGGGGAATGAGACAGTTGGCCCGACTGACGATTCGTGCCAGCGTACGTGCAGCTTCAGCGGGGACAGGTAGTGCGGCGGCGAACAGTCCCGCCGCGAGGGCTAGGACCTGATAGATCGATCGTGTGTTCATAAATGCTCCCTGAGCCGCCAGCACGCGAGATGCGCGCTGAAGCGTCCCGGGGGATTTTATGAATTCTTTAGTACTAGCAAATCGAAGAGCATCGGCAGACCACGTGTCATCAGAGCGGAGAAGCGCCGGCCCACGGTCATGCGCCTGCGGCGCGTAGCCTACCGAGGCATCAGGTCGACCAGCTGCGTCAGGGAGTCGAGCCAGGCATCGGCATCCACCGCGTGCACCGGCTCGCCATGGTTGTAGCCGTAGGTGAGGAGCACCACCGGGCAGCCCGCGGCGCGCGCGGCCTGGGCATCGTTGCTTGAATCCCCCACCATCAGGGTGTGCGCCGGCTCGACGCCCAGGGCGCGGGCCGCCATGAGCAAAGGCAGGGGGTGGGGCTTGCGCTCGGCAAAGGCGTCGCCACCAAAGACCGCGTCGAAGAAGGCGAGCAAGTCCTTGGCCTGCAGCAGGTCACGCGCGAAGCGTCCAGGCTTGTTGGTGACGCAGGCCATGCGCAGGCCGCGCGCCTGCAAGGCCAGCAGCCCCTCGATCACGCCGGGATAGACCTGGGCATGACGGCCGTTGGCTGCGTCGTAATGGCGCTGGTAGGCCGCCCAGGCACGTTCATACAGGCCCGGGTCGCCGCCCACGGCCTGCAGGCTGGCGCGTATCAGGTGCTCCGAGCCCTTGCCTACGCGGCGCTCAATCTCCGTGCGCGCAAGTGCGGGCAAGGCCAGTTCGGCCAGGGTGGCGTTGAGGGCGGCGTCGAAGTCACTCAGGGTGTCGACCAGGGTGCCATCGAGGTCGATGAGGGCGGCGCGGATCGGGGCGGGTAGGCGCGGGGACATCCCCGGCAGTGTGCCCCAGTCACCGGGTCGCGCGCCTCAGGCCACCCCCACTGGCCTCGCCGCCCTTGCGGCCGGCCTCGCGCGCCTCCTCGGAAGTGAACTCGTGGGCTGTGCCTTTTTGATGGGCGGCCTTGCCGCCCTTGCTGCCGGCTTCGCGCGCCTCCTCCGAGGTGAATTCGTGGGCGTTGCCGCTCGCGTGCGCCGCCTTGCCCCCCTGGCTCGCGATCTCGCGCTGGCGTACGGGGTCCATGCAAGCGAAGCCGCGTTTGGAGACGCCGCTCTTTTCGCTGCCTGAGGACTTGCTCTGGTCGCTGCCCGGGTCGCCTTGCTGGTTGCTCGATGCCATCGTGATCTCCTGTGTCGCTGAGTGGGCAGCCGGCACCGCGCCGGCCACCAGCGCATTGAGAGACCGCCTCGCACGACTGCAGGTCGGCGGGCTAGTGGACCGTTTGTAGGAATCGGCGTGGGCTGTGTCGGAGGGTGCAGACCTGCAAAGGCTCAAGCGGGCACGGCGTCCAGCCCCGCGCGGCCCCAGTGGCGGTGCCGCGCGATCGCCTGGATGAAGTCCTCGGCCATTTGCAAGCGTGCGACCGGGTCGTTGGGGCCAGTGATAACGCCCTCGGCGCTGACCGCGTGCGCGCCGGCCGCCTGCAGCAGCTGCACGCTCTCGCCGATCAGGCACAAGGCCTTGCCGTGTCGGTAAGCCTCCAGCACGAAGTGCACCGCATCGCCCTGAGCGGCCAGGGCCTGGGCGCTGGCCGCCCCCGCCGGCACCATGACCGCGTCGAACAGCACCGAGGGCGCAGCCGACAGCGTGTGGTCCACCGGCAGCTGCTGGCCCGAGGACGTGGTGATCACCCCCAGGTGGCGGGCGACGACGCGGGTGATGGCGCCCTGTTCATGCAAGGCCTGCTGCAGCACCCGCATCGCACCGATCTCCACACCGGCCTCGACCAGGATGGCGATGCGGCGGGTGGCGATGCCCGAGCCTGGCCCCTTGCCTGCATGACCCGCCAGCGCGGGCGAGCGCTCGGTGGTGGCCGGTTCGGTTGGCGGGCCTCGAAAGCCCGCGCGGCCGGCGGCCGCGCGCGGATCGGGCGGGCCCAGGCCCAAGGGCTCGGCCACCTTGCGGGCCAGGCGTGCATCCACATGGGCCAGCAGGTCGACCACGCGCTGACGGATGGCAGGGGAGGCGACGCGAGCCAGCTCCCCCTGGAAAGCGGCAACGATGTGATCCCGCTCGTGCGCGGGCTGGCTGTTCCAAAACAGCGTGGCCTGGCTGAAGTGGTCATCGAAGCTCGTCGGGCGTCGCCGCTGCTTGGTCACGTCCACAGCGTCAGAGCTGCTCTGGAAACCCTGCTGCCCGCCGTCCACACGCTGCTCGCTGCCCTGGGCCAGGGTGTTGGGTTCGTAATTGACAGCGCCGCGGTCGATGCGGGTGCGGTGCGCGCCATCGCGCTGGAAGTTGTGCACTGGGCAGGCCGGACGGTTGATGGGGAGCGCGTCGCCATTGGGGCCGCCCAGGCGCGCGAACTGCGCGCCGGTGTAGGCCATGAGCCGCCCCTGCAGCAAGGGATCGTGGCTGAAATCGATGCCGGGGACGAGGTGACCGGGGTGGAATGCGACCTGCTCGGTTTCAGCGAAGAAGTTGTCGGGGTTGCGATGGAGCACCAGACGGGCCACGGCCTGCACGGGCACGCGCTCCTCGGGCAGCAGCTTGGTGGGGTCAAGCAGGTCTACGCCCAACTCCTGGACGCGGCCCTCCTCGACCAGCTGCATCCCGAGCTCCCACTCGGGAAAGTGCCCCTGTGCGATCGCGTCCCACAGGTCGCGTCGCAGGAAGTCGGGGTCCGTGCCGGCAATGCGCCGAGCCTCGTCCCCGGCCAAGGCGTGCGTGCCCAGACGTGGACGCCAGTGGAACTTGACGTAATGCCCGGCGCCATGCGCATTGATCAGGCGGTAGGTGTGCACCCCGTAGCCTTCCATCATGCGCAGGCTGCGGGGAAGTGCGCGGCTGGACATCCGCCACATCAAGGCATGCAGGCTCTCGGGCATGAGCGAGACGAAGTCCCAAAAGTTGTCATGCGCACTGCACGCCTGGGGCATGTCGTGGTGCGGCTCAGGCTTGAGCGCGTGGATGAAGTCGGGGAACTTCATCGCATCCTGAACGAAGGCCACCGGCACGCTGGCTCCCACCAGATCGAAGTTGCCCTCGCGGGTGTAGCACTTCACGGCGAAGCCCCGCACATCGCGTACCGTGTCGCAAGAGCCGCGTGCGCCAGTGAGGTTGGAAAAGCGAACAAAGACCGGGGTACGCCCGCCCGGCTCCTGCAGGAAGTCGGCTCGCGTGTAGGCCGAGAGCGAGCGGTACACCTCGAGATAGCCATGCGCCCCGCAGCCGCGCGCATGCACCAAGCGCTCGGGGATGCGCTCATGCTCGAAGTGGGCCAGCTTCTCGCGCAGGATGAAGTCCTCGGCCAGCGTGGGCCCGCGCACACCGGCGCGCAGCGAGTTGTGGTTGTCGGGAATCACCACGCCCTGCGCGGTAGACAGCAGCCCCTCGGCAGGCGCGACGAAAGCCTCGAGCTGTCGCTGGTGGGCGGCCACGCCATCGCCGGGCTTGGCTTTGCGCGGGGTATCGGATCGGGACAGGGCCATGGCGATGCGTCGTGCTGCGCCCTCAGCGGCCATCGAGGTCCAGCGTGGCCTCGATCACGCAGACCACCACGCCCACCGCGAGCAGTGCGCCCGCGCCCGCGGCGCACCAAATCAGCCAACCCGGCCAGTCCGCAAGCATTTCCATGACCACTCCTTGCAGGAACGGATGGACCGCTTCCACCCGAGGCCCTCAGGGTAGACAAGCTCATGGGCGTTCGTCGTAGCCGGACGGCGGGGCGCAGCGTCGGTTCAACCGGCCCTTGCCGGTAGGAAGGCAGCGACGGAACGGTGCCCATGTCCTACGCCAAGACGGCCTGCCGCCGCCTGCACCGGAACGCGCGGGTTCAGGCCTTGAGTGCGTCGCGCATCGCGCCGATGACGGCGCGATAGTCCGGCTTACCGAAGATGGCGCTGCCAGCGACGAAGGTGTCGGCACCGGCGGCGGCCACGCGAGCGATGTTGTCGGCCTTGATACCGCCGTCGACCTCCAGGCGAATGTCGCGCCCGCTGGCGTCGATGCGCTTGCGGGCCTGCTCGATCTTGCGCAGCGCCGAGTCGATGAACGACTGGCCGCCAAAGCCCGGGTTGACGCTCATGATCAGGACCAGGTCGATCTCGTCGATCATCCAGTCCAGGACCTCCAGAGAGGTGGCGGGGTTGAACACCAGGCCGGCCTTGCAGCCGCGCGCCTTGATCGCCTGCACGCTGCGGTGGACGTGGGGGCTGGCTTCGGGGTGAAAACTGATCAAGTCAGCGCCGGCGTCAGCAAACAGCTGCGCCAGCGGGTCGACTGGCTGCACCATCAGATGGACATCGATCGGCACCGGGGTGCCATCGGGCTTTTTTGCGTGGGGCTTGAGCGCCGAGCAGACCATGGGCCCGAAGGTGAGATTGGGCACGTAGTGGTTGTCCATCACATCGAAGTGGATCCAGTCGGCGCCGGCGGCGATCACGTCGCGCACTTCCTCGCCCAGGCGGGCGCAGTCGGCCGAGAGGATGGAGGGGGCGATGCGGTGGGTGGTGCTCATGGCGCCATTTTCGCAAACCCCGGGGTACCCCCCGGCCGTACAGGACCTGCAGGTACCATCGCCCGCATGCCGACGTACCAGTTCCGCGTGGAAGTCACCCCCCAATACCTGCCCGAGCAGTCTGCCCCGGGCGAGAACGTGTACTGCTTCGCCTACACGATCACCATCACCAACACCGGCCAGGTGCCAGCCCAATTGATCTCCCGCCATTGGCGAATCACCGACGCGGCGGGTCAGACCGAGGAAGTCAAGGGGCTGGGCGTGGTGGGCCACCAGCCCCTGCTCAAGCCGGGCGAGTCCTTCCAGTACACCAGCGGTTGCCGCCTGCGCACACCCAGCGGCACGATGCAGGGGCGCTACTTGTGCATCACCGAGGACGGCGAGCAGTTCCAAGCGGAGATCCCGGCGTTTTTTCTGGACGACGGCACGCAACGCGTGTTGCACTGACCGTGAGGCCCGTACGGGCCGGGAGACGCAGGACGGGCCCGCTCAGGCCTCCCAGGGCAGGCCCTTGAAACCGGACTCCATCCTGGGGCGTTCGGTGTTCAACCGCTGACCGGCCAGCACCTGCTCGTATTTATCCAGGTAATTGCCGGCCATGACGCGCGCACTGAAGTTCTGCACGGCATGCGCATGGCAGGCCCGAGGGTCCAGGGTATGCCATTGCTGCACCGCCTGCGCCAGGTCCGCCGCACGGGCGGACAGGATGCCCAGCCCAGAGGGGACGAGCTCCGGCAGCGAGCCATAGGGCGTGCCGTAGACCGGGCAGCCGAAATACAGGCTTTCGATCACCGCCAGTCCGAAGGGCTCATGCCAGCGGACCGGGAAGATCAGACCCCGCGATGCATTCAGTAAGCGGCATTTGAGTTCACCGCCGACCATGCCATGGAACCGGATGCTGGGAGACCAGGTGAAGCGAAAGCCCCGCTTGAGGTTCAACCGGTACCCGCCCAGCACCGACAGCCGCTGTCCGGCGCGCCGCGCGACGTCGATGGCACCCGCCACATTCTTGACGCGCCAAGCGGCCTTGCCCAGGAAGTGAAAACAGTCCCGGGAGATGTCAAAGTCGACCTCGCCATACGGGCGCCAGTCGAGCCCGTTGTGGACGAACTGCGTAGCGCCATGCCGCGACGCGTGATTGCGCGAAAGAAACACGGCATTGAGTGGCAGCAAGGGCCGGCTTTCCGGGTTTCCGTGCTCGGTATAGAGGTAGGGCCTTCCAAAGTCCTGGTCGAGATCCAACTCCGGCAGGTAATGGAAATGCGCCAGATCGACATCCGAGGGGATCTGCTGCCGCAGATCGACCTGGTCGTTGTAGAAAATGACGGGGGCGAAGTCGCAGGTGGAACCCGGCTCGACGAGATAGGTGACCCGATGCCCGCGATCCACCAGCGCGCGGCCCAGATCCCAGATCACACGCTCGGTACCTCCGTAGGCGATGACGGGGACGATGGTTCGACTGGCAATCAGGATATGCATGAAGGACGAGGCGCAAGCCGGCTCTGCCCAGTTTCGCAGAAAATCCGTGTTTAGCAGCGTCCTTATCCGGGACTTGGTGCAACCTGCAGACGGTGATACCGCAACTTCCCCACGCCATGCCCGCGACAGTCTCCATCGCCCTGTGCACCTACAACGGCCAAAGGTTCCTCGAGCTGCAGCTGGAGTCGCTGCTGGCTCAGACCGTCAAGCCCGATGAACTGGTGGTGTGCGATGACGCCTCCAGTGACCGCAGCGTCGAGATCATCGAGGCCTTTGCCCGCCGCGCCCCGTTCCCGGTGCGGGTGTGGCGTAACGCCCGTAACCTGGGCTATGTGCGCAACTTCGAGCAGGCCATCAGCCATTGCACCCAGGACCTGGTGTTCCTATGCGACCAGGACGACCTGTGGGATCCGCACAAGATCGAGATCCTCCAGGGCCTCTTCGAATCGGAGCCCGCGGTCGGACTGTGCCTGCATGACTTCGTGAGGATCAACGCCGAGGGCGGTCACTACGAAAACGAGCTGGAGTTGTACGGCGAGCGACAGCTGCGGTCGGTCGATTTGCCCGAGGAGATACGCCACCACTCCATCCGGGCCTTCATGGCGCCCTATCCCCGTGCTTGGTGCGGTTGCATGATGGCCTTCCGCAGAGATTTCGCTGCCGTGGCCCTGCCGATCTACCCGGGCAAAGGACATGACGACTGGCTTCTCAAGGTTATCGCTCCGCTCACCGAAGTACGGTTCCATCCTTCTGCGCTGGTCCGCTACCGGATCCACACCACCAACACCAATAGCCAGGAAGTCGGGCATTCCGCCTGGAGTGTTTTCGTGCGCAAGTTGCGCCGGCGGCTCGACAACCTACGCAGGGGCTATTCCAAGAAGAACTTCTACCGCCTGGTTCTGGACCGGATCGCGACCTCGGACCGGGCCGTGCGGCGACCCGAACTGCTCGAGATGTATCGCCGCTACACCTGAGCGCTAGCCGGCTCGCGTGCCCCGTCCATCGCGCAGAACAGCAGCACCAGCGACACGCACAGGGAAAGGACGGTGGGGTAGTAGTTGTGCGCGAAGTTGACGTTGGTCAGCCCGGTGCTGGCGTGCATGGCCAGGAGCCCCGTCAAGCCGATGGCCGCGGCGGGGGCCTTGCGACGCAGGCACACCCAGGCCATGAACGCCAGGCCCACCGCGAAGCACACGTAGCTGGCCAGGCCCAGAAGGCCGAATTCCACTGCGGCATGCAGGTAGTCGCTGTGGAAATGCCCGAGGCGGGCAATCTCGTGGGACTGCGTCTTCTCGGCCGTCTGCCGCAACAGGCCCTTGCCCCCTTCGTAACCGCGGCCCAGGAGGGGGCTGTCATCAATGGCTTGCATCGCGGCCTGCCACATGGCCAGTCGCGAACCGCTGGCGGAATTCACGTCACGTGCCAAGCCTTCCTGCAAGGCCTGCTGGATGCGGACATTGGGAAAGTACCCCGCAGGCAGCCGCTCGGCCGTCCAGACGATCGCCCCGAGGGCAAGCGGCAGGAGCAACCAGGTCCACGCCCTGGGCCCGGCCGCGGCAGGAGACCGCCGGGTCTGCTGCCAGTGCAGCAGCAACACCAGCAGCGGCCAGAACACCAGCAAGAAATAGCTGCCCCGCACGCCGCTGAAGGCCACCGCCACCAGCGCGAGAAAACTGGCAAAGCGCCACCACAGAGCGCGCAGTCCGCCCGGCTCGATCGCATAGCTCAGGTACAGGAGCGTGCAACTCAAAAGGGAGATGCCCGCCGCCCAAGGAATCCGGTTGGTGGGGGCGGCGTCCGAGGTCTTCACCAGCACCAGGGCCAGGGCCAGGACACACGCCATCGCCAGCCCGTGCCCCACCATGGCCCAGTCGGCGGGTCGGGGGCGAACGTGGCGGAGGATCAGCCACACGCCTGCCGCCCCTAGGAGCAAGCGGAGCTCCGCATGCCGCTCCTCCCATGGCGCGGACCAGTACAACACCGGGATCGCCTTGAGTAGCAGGGCCAGCAGGCAGAACAACAACCAGGCATACGCCAACGTCCGGGACAGGGCCATCGCCGCGCCGTCGTCCGGCGCACGCTGGGGTCTGGTGACCCAGGACCACAGGCCTACGAGTAGCAGCGCGAACCAGAAAACGCCGGCCGCCTTGGTGCTGAGGGAGCCCGCCGCCAGCGCAATCGTTATCAAGACCAGGAACACTCGCACGGGCAGTTTTCTCTCAGGCTGGGGCACGCGTTTTTTGGGGCTCCGCATTCTCACTGATTTAGCGCGCCGTCACGCAAGGCTCGCAGCGGGACCCGCATGCGGGCGCTATGCTCGCCGGGCTATGCGCGAATTCGAACTGATCGAGCGATTTTTCAAGCGGCCGGTCCAGCGCAGCCCGCTGGGCGTGGGGGATGACTGCGCGCTGCTGGCACCCGCGGCCGGCATGCAGCTGGCCGTGTCCTCGGACATGCTGGTCGAAGGGCGCCACTTCCTGCCCCAGACAGACCCGCGCCGCCTCGGTCACAAATGCCTGGCCGTGAACCTCAGCGACCTGGCCGCTTGCGGCGCGCGTCCCCTGGCCTTCACGCTGGCGCTGGCCCTGCCCAAGGCTGATGCTGCGTGGCTGGAGCCGTTCTCGCAGGGGCTGCTCGCACTGGCCGACGCGCATGGCTGCGAGCTCGTGGGAGGCGACACCACGCGCGGCCCGCTCACCGTCTCGATCACCGTCTTCGGCGAGGTGCCGGCCGGCCAGGCGCTGCTGCGGTCCGGCGCGCGCGCGGGAGACGCGCTGTACGTGAGCGGCAGCCTGGGTGATGCGCGCCTGGCGCTGGGCGCGCTGCGCGGCGAATGGACCTTACCCGACCCAGTGCTGGCGGCCGCCCGCGAGCGCCTGGAGGCGCCCACGCCGCGGGTGGCCCTGGGCCTGGCCCTGCGTGGCGTGGCGACCAGCGCGATCGACATCAGCGACGGCCTGCTGGGCGACCTGGGCCATGTGCTGCAACAGTCCGGCGTGGGCGCAACCGTCGATGCCGATGCCGCCGCCGGCCTGCTCAGGGCGGGCGACGCGGCGAGCCTCGATCTGCGACGCACCTGCGCGCTGGCTGGGGGCGACGACTACGAGCTGGCCTTCACCGCCCCCGCCAATGCCGATGACGCGGTGCAAGCGGCCGCCTCGCGCAGCGGCACGCGCGTCACGCGTATCGGCAGGATCGAGGCGGCTGCCGGCCTGCGCTTAGTCGACGCACAAGGACAGCCGGTGGCGGGGCGCTTTGATTCGTTCGACCATTTCGTCTGATCACGCCCTGGACAGGGCTGCGCTTAACATCGGCGCATGAACGCCGAAGAAGCGCCGCGTCCCGCCCCAGCGGGGGCTCCCTCCCCCCGCTCGCGCCCGTCATCGCGCTTTTTGCTGGCGCACCCGGCGCACGCCATCGCCCTGGGCTTGGGCAGCGGCCTCTCGCCCGTCGCCCCCGGCACCGCCGGCACGCTGTGGGCCTGGGTGAGTTTTCTGGTGATGCAGCTGTGGCTGACGCAGGCCCAGATCGGCGTCGTGATCGCCATCTCGCTGGCGGTAGGCTGGTGGGCCTGCACCCTCACCGCGCAGCACCTGGACCGCGCGGACCCAGGGAGCATCGTGTGGGACGAGATCGTGGCCTTCTGGATCGTGCTGTGGCTGATCGCACCGGCCGGCCTGGGGCAGCAGCTGGTCGCTTTCGGCCTGTTTCGCTTCTTCGACGCGGTCAAGCCGGGTCCGGTGGCCTGGGCCGATCGCCTGTTCCACGGCCTGGGCTGGCGCGGCGGCTTTGGCATCCTGTTTGACGACCTGATGGCCGCCTTCTGTACCCTGCTCCTGATCGCCCTCTGGAGGTTTCTGTGACATCGACACCCGCGGCAGCGCTCGTGGAGCGCCTGGCCCAAGCGCTGATGGCTCGCCAGTGGATGATGGCCACCGCCGAGAGCTGCACCGGGGGCCTGATCGCCGCCGCCTGCACCGACCTGGCTGGATCAAGCCAGTGGTTCGAGCGCGGCTTCGTGACCTATTCGAACGAGGCCAAGACCGAGCTGCTGTCCGTGGACGCGGCGCAGATCGCAGCGCATGGCGCGGTCAGCGAGGTGGTGGCGCGTGCCATGGCCCATGGCGCGGTGCGGCATTCGCCTGCGCAGGTGGCCGTGGCGGTGACGGGCGTCGCCGGCCCCACCGGCGGCAGCGCCGCCAAGCCGGTGGGCACCGTCTGGTTCGGGTTCATGGTCGATGGGCGCCTCTCGAGCGAAACGCGCCGCTTCGACGGCGACCGCGCGCAGGTGCGGGCACAGACCGTGGCGCACGCCCTGCAGCGCCTGATCGACCTGGT
>JBEAZV010000079.1:0-82200 GCA_041159245.1 Pseudomonadota bacterium | reverse complement strand
CTCGAGAAACAGAAGGCAGGCAAGAAACGCATGAAGCAGATCGGATCGGTCGAAGTCCCTCAGGAGGCATTCCTCGCCATCCTGCAGGTGGAGGAGTGATGCAGACCCTCACGACTGCGGTGCTCGCCGCCTTCGCCAGCTATGCCGGTGCCTGGTACTTCGGCCTGGTCGAGGGCAATTTCGCCTTGCTGCTCTTTCTGGCCACGGTCGTCTCGGGCGTCTATTGGGTGGCCGAGCGGGTGTGGTTCCTGCCGCGCCGGCAGCAAGCCGCGCAGGCCATGCAGGCCCAGGCGGAACAGCGCCAGGCCGCCCTGGCCGCCCAGGGCATCACCCAGACCGACAACGTGGACCTGTCCGCCGCCCGCGAACGTATCCTGGCCCAACCCTGGTGGCTGGACTGGACCGCCGGCCTGTTCCCGGTGATCCTGGTGGTCTTCCTCCTGCGCTCCTTCCTGTTCGAGCCATTCAAGATCCCCTCCGGGTCCATGATTCCCACCTTGCTGGTGGGCGACCTGATCCTGGTGAACAAGTTCACCTATGGCGTGCGCCTGCCGGTGGCCAATACCAAAGTGACCGAGGGCACGCCGCCTCAGCGTGGCGACGTCATGGTGTTTCGCTACCCGCCGCGTCCGAGCCTGGACTACATCAAGCGGGTGGTGGGCGTGCCCGGCGACGAGGTGGCCTACCTGAACAAACGTCTGACCCTCAACGGTCAGCCGGTGGCCACCCAGCCTCAGCCGGATTTCTTCGACAAGGACGCGATGCGCTATTCGAAGCAGTTCGACGAGGCGCTGGGACCCAAGCGCCATCGCATCCTGAACGACGACGACCGCCCGGCCTTCATTCCCGGCACCGAGGATTTCCCCTTCAAGGACCAGTGCCGCTACACCGTGGAAGGCGTCACCTGCAAAGTGCCTGCCGGCCACTATTTCGTGATGGGCGACAACCGGGATAATTCGCTGGATTCGCGGTTCTGGGGCTTCGTTCCCGACCGCAACATCGTCGGCAAGGCCTTCTTCGTCTGGATGAATTTTGGCGACCTCAAGCGCATTGGCAGTTTCGATTGAGCGGTCCCCTGGGGGTGCCTCATGACCCCGGCCACCCTGGCCGCCTTGCAGCAGCGGCTGCAGCACACATTCGCCGATCCCCGGCTGCTGGCGCAGGCGTTGACGCACCGCAGCTTCTCCGCCGAACATAATGAGCGGCTCGAATTCCTCGGTGATTCCGTCCTGAACCTCGCGGTCGCCGACTTGCTCTACGAGCGCCTGGCCGACCAGGCCGAGGGCGACCTCTCGCGCGTACGGGCTAACCTGGTCAAGCAGGACACCCTGCACCCGCTAGCCCTGGGTCTGGGCCTGTCGGAGGTGATCCGCCTGGGCGAGGGCGAGGCCCGCTCTGGCGGGGCCAAGCGGCCCTCCATACTGGCCGACGCCTTGGAGGCCGTGATCGGCGCGGTCTACCTGGATGCCGGCTTCGAGGCAGCCCGAGCCCTGGTGCGGCACTTGTTTGAGGACGTCGAGATCAAGCCGCAGATGCTGGCCGCCGCCAAGGACCCCAAGACCGAGCTGCAGGAATGGCTGCAGGGCCGACGCATGCGCCTGCCGGTGTACCGCGTGGCTGCCACCTTGGGCGCGGCGCACAAGCAGACCTTCGACGTCGAGTGCGAAGTCCCGGACCTGGGCAAGGTCGAACGCGGCATCGGCGCCTCGCGCCGCGCCGCCGAACAGGCCGCCGCCGCCGCCATCCTGATGGCGCTGAAGGCGCAGGGCGGCGGATGAACTCCTCCTCTGAGATTCCCCCGATCCCGCCCGTGGCGGGTGCGCCCGAAGCCATGCCTGGCCAGCGTTGCGGCCTGGTGGCCATCGTGGGCAAGCCCAATGTGGGCAAGTCCACCTTGCTCAACGCCCTGGTGGGCCAGAAGATCTCCATCACCTCGCGCAAGGCCCAGACCACGCGCCATCGCATCACCGGCATCCGCACGCGCGGCGACACGCAGTTCGTGTTCGTGGATACGCCGGGCTTTCAGACCCGCCATTCCACCGCCCTGAACAAGTCCCTGAACAAGGCGGTGATGGGCGTGATCGGCGATGTGGACGTGGTGATGTTCGTGGTGGAGGCGGGCAATTTCACCCTGGCCGATGCCAAGGTGCTGTCGCTTCTCAAGCCTGGCATCCCGGCGCTGCTGGTGGCCAACAAGCTGGACCAGGTGCACCGCCGGGGCGAGCTCGCGCCCTGGCTGCGGGACATGCAGGCACGCCACCCCTTCGCGGAGTTCGTGCCCCTGTCAGCCAAGAACCCCAAGGACATCGAGCGCCTCCAGGACATCGTCGCCAAGTACCTGCCCGAGCAGCCCTGGTGGTACGGCGAGGACGAACTCACCGACCGCAGCGAGAAGTTCCTGGCCTCCGAGACGGTGCGCGAGAAGCTGTTTCGCTTCACCGGCGAGGAGCTGCCCTACACCTCCACGGTGGTGATCGACAAGTTCGAAGAAGAGCCCAGCCCCAAGCATGGCCGCATGGTGAAGATCGCCGCGACCATCGTGGTCGAACGTGACAGCCACAAGGCCATGGTGATCGGCGACAAGGGCGAGCGCTTGAAACGCATTGGCACCGAGGCCCGCCAGGAGCTGGAAAAGCTCATGGGGGCCAAGGTGTTCCTGGAGATCTGGGTCAAGGTGCGCGCGGGCTGGGCCGACGACGAGGCGCGGGTGCGTAGCTTCGGCTACGAGTAATCCCGGCGGGCTCTGGCCATGGCGACCCGACGCATTTCCCATGAGCCGGCCTTCATGCTGCACCGCTACGACTGGAGCGAATCCAGTCTGGTGCTGGAGGTCTTCACCCGCCATCACGGGCGCATCGCGCTGGTGGCCCGCGGCGCCAAGCGTCCCAGCTCCAATTTCCGTCCCGTACTGCTGCCGCTGCAGCCCCTGCGCATGTCCTTTGCGGGCGAGGGTGAGATCCGGCCCTTGAAAGAGGCCGAGTGGGTGGGCGGGCAGGTCATGCCCACCGGCGACGCGCTGCTCTCCGGCTACTACCTGAACGAGCTCCTGATGCGCCTCTTGGCGCGTGACGACCCGCACCCGCAACTCTTTGATGCCTACGCCGCGGCGGTGCAGGTGCTGGCGTCCGCACATGGCGAGGCGCTGCAGCCGGCCCTGCGGGCTTTCGAGCTGCTGCTGCTGCGGGAGACCGGCTTTCTGCCGGCGCTGGATACACAGACCTTGGCGATGGCGCCGCTGGCCGATGACACGGCCTACAGCCTGGTGCCTGATGGCGGACTGGTGCGAGCCGCCGAAGGGGAGGGGCGCGCCAGTCTGACCGGGGCGCAGTGGCAGGCCGTGCAGGACGCCCTGGAGCAGCCGGCGCCGTTTGGCCCGGTGATGCGCGCGGTGGTGGACGTGAACGCCTGGCTCAAGCCGCAGCTGCGGTCCTTGCTCCACTACCATTGCGGGGTCCAGACGCTGCGCACGCGCCAGCTGATAAAGGACCTGCAGGCCCTCTAGCCATGACTTCCACTTCCTCCAAGACCGCGCTCTCGGTGAACCTGAACAAGGTCGCCCTGGTGCGCAACACCCGCCACCTGGGCATCCCCAGCGTGACGCGAGCCGCGACGCTGTGCCTGGCGGCCGGCGCGCAGGGCATCACCGTGCATCCGCGCCCCGACGCCCGCCATATCCGCGCCAGTGATGTCCACGATCTGCACACCTTGGTGGCCGCCCACCCGGGCGTCGAATTCAACATCGAGGGCAACCCTTTTCACAACCTGATGGACTTCGTGCGCACCTTGCGTCCGCACCAGACCACCTTCGTACCCGATAGCGAAGGCCAGTTCACCAGCGACCATGGCTGGGAGTTTCCGGCCGATGCCGAGCGCCTGCGCCCGCTGGTGGCCGAGTGCCGCGGGCTGGGCGTGCGGGTCAGCCTGTTCATGGACCCGCGCCCGCAGATGATGGCGGCGGTGAAGGCGGTGGGGGCTGATCGCATTGAGCTCTATACCGAGACCTATGCCAGTGCGTGGGGCACGCCGCGTCAGGGCGAGGTACTGCGCGAGTTCGCCGCGGCGGCCGAGGCAGCGCGGGCGGTGGGCTTGGGGGTGAATGCTGGCCACGACCTCAGTGCGCAGAACCTCAGCGATTTTCTGCGTTCCGTGCCCGGCGTGCAGGAAGTCTCCATCGGCCATGCGCTGATCTCGGATGCCCTGGAGCTGGGGTACGCGCAGGCCGTGAAGGGCTACCTGGCCGCCATTGACCGGGCCTTTGCCTGAACTCGGTGGCGACGTGATCTACGGTATCGGCACCGATATTTGCGACGTGCGCCGCATCCGCGCGTCGCTCGAGCGCCATGGCGATCGCTTTGCACGCAAGGTGCTGGCCGAGGGCGAGTTCGCTACCTGGAAAGCCCGCAGCGTGCGCTGGCCCGAGCGCGGTATCCGCTACGTGGCGACGCGCTTTTCCGCCAAGGAGGCCTTCAGCAAGGCCATTGGCCTGGGCATGCGCATGCCCATGACCTGGACGCTCTGCGAGATCGCCAAGCTGCCCTCGGGCCAGCCGGTGATCGTGCTGCATGGCGGCCTGAAGGAATGGTTTGACGCGCAGGGGCTCAGTGCCCATGTGAGCGTGACCGACGAAACCGATTACGCGGCGAGCTTTGTTGTCGTGGAGAAGAAAGAGAAAACCCAATGAACGCACACGCACCTGTGATCCTGGATGTGGCCGGACTGGCCCTGACCGACGTGGATCGCCAGCGACTGGCCAACCCCCTGTGCGGGGGCATGATCCTGTTCGGGCGCAATTGGCAAAACCGCGAGCAGCTCGCAGCCTTGTGCGCCGACATCAAGTCGGTGCGCGAGGACCTGCTGATCTGCGTGGACCATGAGGGCGGGCGTGTGCAGCGCTTTCGCACCGACGGATTCACCCACTTGCCGCCCATGCGCGCGCTGGGCGAGCTGTGGGTGCAAGACGGTGGCAAGGGCGCCAGCGCGATGCAGGCCACCGATGCGGCGACGGCGGCGGGCTATGTGCTGGCCTCCGAGCTTCGCGCCTGCGGCGTGGACTTCAGCTTCACGCCGGTGCTGGACCTGGACTACGGCGAGAGCGGCGTGATCGGCGACCGCGCCTTCAGCCGCGACCCGCGTGTGGCGACGGTGCTGGCCAAGAGCGTGATGCACGGCCTGCTGCAAGCGGGCATGGCCAACTGCGGCAAGCATTTCCCGGGGCACGGCTTCGTGAAGGCGGATTCACACACCGAGATTCCGGTGGACAAGCGCTCGCTCAAGGCGATCCTGGCCGACGACGCAGCGCCTTATGGGTGGCTCAGTGCCACCCTCACCAGCGTGATGCCGGCGCATGTGATTTACCCCAAGGTGGACACGCGGCCAGCGGGTTTCTCCAGCAAGTGGCTCAACGACATTCTGCGTGGGCAATTGGGTTTCACCGGCGCGATCTTCAGCGACGATCTGAGCATGGCCGGCGCCCGTCTGATCGACGGACGCGAGGTGAGCTACACCGAGGCGGCAGTGACGGCGCTCAATGCAGGCTGTGACATGGTGCTGCTTTGCAACCAGTCGGTGGAGACGGAGGGCGGGGCGGCGGTGGATGAATTGCTGGCGGGGCTGGAGAAGGCGCGCCGGCAGGCGAAGTGGCGGCCGAGTGAGGCCAGCGAGTTACGCCGGTTGGACTTGCTGCCACAGCGGCCTGTGGTGTCGTGGGATGGGTTGATGGCGGAGCCGCGGTATATGCGAGCGCTGGATTTGGTGTCGGAAGCGGCGGGCTGACTCGCACGCGACCTCGCGAGTCGAGGCCCTAGCCGCATTCATCTCGCGTTGGATCGTGGTCTTGCACGCCCACTGCGCTACCGTCAGCATCGAAAAATAGGAGTACTAAAGATTGACGTTGAAGGGCTGGAAAGCTAGCCTTGTCAGCGTTATGAAATCTAAAAAATTACTTCATTGCTATGGCTGGTTTTCGACGCCCTGCAGCGATCGACCGCCGTACCGCCTGCCATTTATGGCCCTCGGGAGGCAAGCATGGCGCTAAAGGTTCTTGTCCTGGGCGCGGATGGCTATTGCGGTTGGGCCGCAGCGCTCTACCTCTCGGCGCGCGGATTCGACGTGGTGGCGAGCGACAACTATGTGCGGCGGGATACATGGGACCGCTATCAGTTAAGGGGCTATACAAGCCACATCGCCCAGGGGAACGAACCCCTCTATCCTGTCAGGCCCGCCCACGAGCGCTTGGTCACTTGGCAAAGAGTGAGCGGTCGACAGGTCCACTTCGTTCGCGCTGAATTGGAAAGCTATGAGCAGGTCCAGGCGCTGCTCGAGGAGACAGGCCCAGATGCTGTCGTCCACTTTGCGGAGCAGCGCTCCGCTCCGTTTTCCAACTTGTCTCCACAGCATGCACTGGAGACCTTAAAGAACAACACCTTCTCGACCTACAACCTGCTCGAGGCGATCAGCCGGATCGATCCGGAAATTCATCTGGTCAAGCTCGGGACCATGGGCGAGTACGGGTATACGCCGCACGAGGACTTCATCGAGGAAGGCTCCATCGACTTCCCCAAGCGGCCCGCTTCTCCGTATCACATGACCAAGTGCATGGATTCGATTGCGCTGGAGATGATGCGGCGGATCTACCGGCTGCGGGTGACCGACCTGCATCAGGGAGTCGTCTACGGAATCAGCACAGAAGAAACCGCGATGCATCCGGACCTGCATAACCGGTTTGATTACGACGGTATCTGGGGTACCGTCATCAACCGTTTTAGTGCGCAAGCCTTGGTAGGGGAGCCGCTGACGATCTATGGAGCCGGGGGGCAAAGCCGCGGGATCATCTCCCTCCAGGACGCGGTGCGGTGCATCGAGCTGGCCATCCTGCATCCCCCCGCACCCGGCGATATGGTGGTGCGAAACCAGATCACCGAAATCATGAGCGTGCAGGAGATTGCGCTTCATGTCGCGGCCGCTTGTGAACGCCTGGGCGTGCAGGTAAAGACGAGGTATTGCTACAACCCGCGCCTCGAAAACGAGAACCACAGCCTGAAGGTGCACTTTGGCGGATTCATGAAAATCGGTCTGGAGCCGCACTCTTTGGAGGAGACGCTGGCGAAGTCGGATCTGCCGTTTCTCATGCAGTTCAGGAACGCGATTCGCGCCGACCGGTTGTCCAACCAGGCGATTGCGGATTGGAGAAAGCGCCATGCGTGACGGTCAACGCCTTGCCTACGTGACGCTTTGTGCCAATCCAGAGTTTCTCCCGGGTGTGCGTTGCCTTGCACGCTCCCTCGCGCGCACCGGAACGCCCCACCCTCTGGTTTGTATGGTCCCAGTGTCCTTGCTGCCCTTGGCGAGTCATGCGCTCAGCGGCGAGCGGGTGGAGACGCGATCTGTAGCCTCACTGCCACTATCAGCGGATTTTGAGCGGCGCCATTCGAACGAAGTGATCGAGGTCGCCAAGCCGATGACGCGAGGGAGCAAGCCTGCGTTCCACAGCAAGCTACTTAACTTCCTGAAGCTACGGGCCTGGGAGCTGACGGAATTTGAAAAGATCGTCTTCTTGGACGCAGACACCGTTGTGATCCGCCCGCTGGACCGATTGTTTGACTATCCAGCGGTCAGCGCGGCTCCTAACCTTTATGCCCAACTCAACGACTTTCACAGGATCAATTCCGGTGTGTTGGTCCTTGAGCCCTCTAAAGCAATATTTGAAAAAATGCTCATTGCGCTCGATGCACCGGGAGCCTTTTGGCCACGCACTGACCAGACTTTCCTGGAGTCGTACTTCGGGGCCGTTCAACCTTCAGTGCTGGGGTTGCCGTATTTCTTCAACGCATTGCAGTATCTCTGGTTCAATCAGCCGGATTTATGGCAGTGGTCGACTATTCACGTCATTCACTATCAATTCGAGAAGCCTTGGGATGAATCGAGTTTCCACGTAAGCGACAAGAGCCGCATACGCCGGCGGCTCCTTGCCCCGCTGGTCGATCTTTGGCATGCGTTGGACTCGCCGCAGCAAGTTTTTCCGCAACTGCTCGTCGACAACCGGACCTACCTCGCTGGCCTGGCCGATGATCTCGCCGAGCTGAAGGCGTTGGATGCAGTGCCTTCGGCTTCGGTCTCCAATGTATCCATGCGAGCCCGACGCCCCCATCGTGCAGGAACGCCTTGGCGACCAAACTTGCAGTGAGTGGCGCATGCGGGTTGTCATCACCGGCGCCAGCGGCTATTTGGCGTACTTTGTTGTGCGTGAGTTGTTCGAGGAGCACTCACTTGAATGCTGGATCCGGCCTGGCGAGACACCGCAACCCCACCGCTTCGTGTGGCTGGACAAGCCGGGGGTGACCTATCGAAAAGTCGATCTGGCTGATCCTGCAGATGTAGCCCAAAACTTGGTCGGGGTGGATACGATCGTGCATCTCGCGTATGCGCACGAGCCAGGACGCTATCGCGAGGGTCATGGCAATGACCTCGCGGGTTGGTATCGCAGCAATGTCGAGATGCACCTGAACCTCGTTTTGGCTGCTCATGCGCAACGGGTGGAGCGCTTCATTCTCTTGTCTTCGCGAGCGGCCTACGGGTCTGTGGCTTCAAGCTTATCCGAGGGATCTGCGCTCTGGCCCGATTCGCATTACGGGGCGCTCAAGGCGGCGAGTGAGATGCTTTTGGCTGCATTCGATGACATGCGCCATTGCGCGATTCGAAGCACGGGGGTGTATGGCTGCGTGGAGCCGATGGCGTCGTCCAAGTGGTTGGACTTGGTGCGGATGCTACGAAAAAGCAGGGTCCTGGCAAGAGACCAGGTAGGGACCGAGGTCCATGGCCGGGACCTGGCGCGCGTCGTAGCGCGAGTGCTGATGACCGAGGAAGCCTGGCCGTCGGTGGTGAATGTGTCTGACCTGATCGTCAGCCACGCGATGATCGCTGATGTCGTCGAGCGTCTGACCGGTTTCGAGATTGATGTCCGTCAGCGCCTTGCTCAGGCCTCGGGGGTGATGACTTGTGACTGGTTGGCCGCGGCAGGCTTTAATTTCGGAGGGCTTGCGCTTTTCGAGCAAACCTTGGAGCGATTGGTCGACGCGTGTAGCCAGGACGGTTCTCCATGACTTCGGCCGATTCGGCGGTATGCCGCGAGATGTATCGGCGTCTGTATAAGACTCGGCCGCTCTCGCTGGGGCTGTTTAAGGGGCTTATCACGCTGGCTCTCTTGCCCGCCCTGTCGGCGCTCTTCTTGGTTCGGCTGCTCGCCTTTTGCTTCTTCAACGCAGCCTACCTCGTTCTCCCCAGGTATCTCTGGCGAAGTCTCTTGAGGTCTGATGCTTTCCATCGCCTGATTCTTTTCCTGACCGTGGGTATTTTTCTTCGAACCCCTGGATTTGATGGCGGTTCAGGCTTGCGCAGCCGATTGATTGTGATGAATCACCACGGCGTGCAGGACGTCTTCTTATTTCAGCTATTCGAACGGATGGGGGTCAGCCGCCTGGTGGTGTCCTTTCCCCCAGATTTTTATACGCGAATGCGCCGCTGGTTTTTCTTTTTTGACCATGACTTCGCTGTTGTCTCGGCACTGGAGCGACGAAAAGTAGTCAGAGCAGGGCCGGACGATGTGACGATGGTTTTCCCTGAGGGTGCCGGGAAGAAAGGGCCCTTTGTACTGAAATTCCAGCCCGCCATATTCCGTTTCTACGAAGAAGTCGCGCCTGTCGCCGTTTCGTTCAGATCTGCCATTCCCCTGCTGGATGTCTACGGAGTGGATCTTCCTTGGCACAAGTGCGCTTGCTTCCTCTTGTTGATCCTTACCCCCTGGACGGTGGTCACGGTGCGTCAGATTCCACCACTTCGCATCGACCGCCGCCACCCCGTAGAAGCTGCCGGAAGGTGCCGCGACCTGATCGCAAAAGCCGCCGGATATTGCACGCTCGACTTCCTTTTTGAGCAAAGCGTTTTCGATGCGTGCGTGGCCCCGTCGCGTCGGTGAAAAAGCACCGTCTGAGGTGTCTGTTAACCGCAACTTTGTGCAATTGAGCGGAGGTTTGATATGCCCAATTCAATTGGAGTGGCTGCCTACCTAGGCAGCCTCGTCGGGGTCGCGGTGGTTGCCCTGCAACTTCACGCCCTGGGGTGGTTGGGGCCTTGGTTTCTTGTCCTGGTTTTCCTGTCTGCCGTCTTGTTCAGTCGCCTGTTGGCAAGGCTATGGCCGTTGCCTCGGCTCGGTGAGTCCGCCGGTGAGACCCTCAGGCATGTTCCATTTGTTCTTTTTTGCGTGGCCGCCAATTCCCTCTTGGCGCGACCTCTGATGTTTTTGCTCGCTGGGTGGCTGGCCCACCTGCTGCCTGCTTCACCCGCATCATTTTTGAATGGTCTGTCGCTTTGGACATTGGTGCCAGGGTGCCTGATCGCCTATGAGTGCATGGGCTACTTGCAGCATCTTGCGTTGCATAAAGTCGGATTTGTATGGCGATCCATTCATTCGACCCATCATGAGCCGCCTCGCTATGGCACATTTCTCGCCCTTCGAATTCACTACCTCGAATACTTCTTCTCGCAGCTGACCAGGCTGCTGCTACTGCATACCCTTGGGGTTGATCCTGGGGTGATCCTGATCGTGGTTTCGATCAGCTGGTTTGGAGGGGTGTTGCAGCACACGGATACGAGTTTGAGGTTTGGCTGGCTCAATCATTTCATCTTCACGCCAGAGACGCATATCTGGCATCACGATACCGATCTACGTGTCAACTTCGGTTTTGGGGTGCTGACTGTCTTCGACAAGATCGGGGGTACTTTCTGGTATCCCTCGGGTCGGCTCCCCGAGCAGTTGGGTATTCGCGGCTGGCGCGAGCGCGGATTACTGGACGCGGCGTTTTGCCGCACTACACCCGTCTCTCGCGAGGCTCCAGCGCCCGCGTTCACCGACAGATAGGTGTCCGCGATGGCCTGGAAATTTATTGACCGAGCCCGCGGCTACGCCGGGCCCTCTATTTGGGTGTGCTATCCGCATACGACCAAGTGGGATGCGGTTCTGATCTTGACGACTGGATGGCTATCTGGCTCGCGACTGCTGACGTTGGTGAAAGAGCAGGAGTGTGTGGGTGTTCAGGGCGCCCTCTTGCGAGCGGCTGGTTGCCTTCCAGTCGATCCACGAGGTGGCTGTCAGACCGTTGATTGGGTTCTGAGTCGCTGGTCGCGAAGTCGTCATCGGTCGTTGGCGCTGAGTCCGGAGGGACGTATCGAGGCGGTTCCCTATTGGCGGACGGGCTTCTACGTCTTGAGCCTGGTCACGGGTGTGCCTGTCACCTACAGCTGGATGGATTACGAGCGACGCCTCGCCGTGCGAGAGGCGCCGGTTTGGATGACGTGCGATCCCGCTCGCGACCTCGCGATCGCGCAGAGCCTGATGCGGGAGGCGCGCGCACTGTACCCGCCTAAAGTGGGGCCCATCCAGTTTCGCGAGGGCTGGGCGATTGACGAAGTGCGATTGGAGCGCCAGCGCCAGCGATGGCGCTCCACGCGAGGGGGTCTGTTCGATCAGGCGGGCTCAGCGATCGACCGGGCAGCGAAGTTGTAGCGACTCGAGGACGTGCGGTCTCACCCCTCGCGCCGCAACGCCGGAAACAAAATCACATCCCGAATACTCGGCGAGTCCGTGAGCAGCATCATCAGCCGGTCGATGCCAATGCCGCAGCCGCCGGTGGGCGGCATGCCGTACTCCAAGGCGCGCACGAAGTCGTGGTCGAAGAACATGGCCTCGTCGTCGCCCGCGTCCTTGGCGTCCACCTGCGCGTGAAAGCGCGCGGCCTGGTCCTCGGCATCATTGAGCTCCGAGAAGCCGTTGCCGAATTCACGGCCGGTGATGTACAGCTCGAAGCGCTCGGTCACCTCGGGACGCTGGTCGTTGGCGCGGGCCAGCGGCGAGATCTCGGTGGGGTGCTCCATGATGAAGGTGGGCTGCCACAGCTTTTCTTCCACCGTCTCTTCAAAGTAAAGCACCTGCAGACTCGCCAGTGAGCGCGTGGACAGGCGGTGCTTCTCCTCGGTCAGACCCAGCTTGCGCAGCGCCGGAATCAGCCACTCGCGGTCGTCGGCGCCCGCACCGGCGTCGGTGTACTTGGCAATCGCCTCGCGGATCGTGAGGCGCTGGAAAGGCTCTGCCAGATCCACTGGCTTGCCGGCATAGGTCAGTTGCAGCGTACCCACCGCCTTCATGGCGGCATCCCGCACCAGGGCCTCGGTGAAGTCCATCAGGTCGCGGTAGTTCCAGTACGCCGCGTAGAACTCCATCATCGTGAACTCGGGGTTGTGGCGCACCGAGATGCCTTCGTTGCGGAAGTTGCGGTTGATCTCGAACACACGCTCGAAGCCGCCCACGACCAGACGCTTCAAGTACAGCTCCGGCGCGATGCGCAGGAACATCTCCTGGTCTAGCGCGTTGTGGTGGGTCTTGAACGGACGCGCGTTGGCGCCGCCCGGGATCGGGTGGAGCATGGGCGTTTCCACTTCCAGGAAGTGGTGGGACACCATGAACTCGCGGATGCCGGTGATGGCGCGGCTGCGGGCGATGAAGCGCTTGCGGGCGTCTTCGTCGGTCATGAGGTCCACATACCGCTGGCGGTACTTCACTTCCTGGTCATGGATGCCATGGAACTTGTCCGGCATCGGGCGCAGGCTCTTGGTCAGGAGGCGGATGCGCGTGGCCTGGATGGACAGCTCGCCAGTGCGCGTCTTGAACAGGGTGCCCTCACAGGCCACGATGTCGCCCAGGTCCCAGTGCTTGAAGGCGGCGTAGGTGTCTTCGCCCACGGCGTCGCGCGTGACGTAGATCTGCAGGCGCCCGGTGCCGTCTTGCAGCGTGGCGAAACTGGCCTTGCCCATCACCCGTTTGAGCATCATGCGCCCCGCGATGGAGGCGGGGATGCCCTCGGCCTCCAGCGTGGGCGCCTCCTTGAAGCCGTGGCCCTCCTGCAGGTCGGCGGCATGGTGTGCGGGCTTGAAGTCGTTGGGGAAGGCCACCGGGCCGCCCTGTTTTTGCGCCTCGCGCAGGACCTTGAGCTTCTCGCGGCGCTCGGCGATCAGCTGGTTCTCGTCGGCGGCGGGGGCGGCGGTTGGGGGGGCGGTGTCGGACATGGGGCGGATGGGGGTGGGGCAGGGGCGCCCAAGGAGCTGGGGCCAAACCCCGCATTCTAGTTTTGCGGCCGCAGGGCCCCACTGGGCAGCCGGGATAATCCGACCATGATGTTGAAAGCCGGCGCCCTCTCCCTGGCCCTGCTCCTGGCCAGCCGGCTCCTGGGGCTGGCGCGCGAGTCCGCGCAGGCCGCGGCCTTTGGCACCTCGGGCCTGGCCGATGTAGCCGTGCTGATGCTCACCCTGCCGGATTGGCTCGCGGGCGTGGCCGCCAGTGGCGCGCTGGCCTATGTGCTGGTGCCGGCCTGGGCCGGGCGTGACCGGGCTGCCGTCGACGGGCTGCAGCGGCAGATCGCCCGGGTGCTGATGGCGCTGGGCGTCGCGGCGGCACTGGCGTGGGCGGTGCTGGCCTGGCAGGGGCCCCTGGTGCAGGCGCTGGCGGCCGGCCTGCCGGCGGCTCTCGGACCCGTCGCCGCGCAGGGGCTGGTGTGGAGCGCCATCGCCTTCCCCCTGGCCCTCCTGGCGTCGCTCTGGGGCACGCGCTTGCAGCACGAACGCGATTTCACCGGTCTATATGCGTCCAACCTGGTGGTCAACGGCGTGCTGATCGCCGCGATCGTGGTGGCGGGGTGGGGATTCGCCGGAGACGGCGTGGTGACGGCCCTGGGCGCCGGCCTGCTGGCCGCCATGGCCCTGCGCCTGGCGTGGCAGGCCTGGCGGATCCCGCGTGGCGAACACGGGGGTGTCGTAGTGGTCACCTCGACCCTCCCCTTGCCGGCAGGCGCTGTCTGGACCTGGGCCATCCTCAGCGCGGGCCTGCCCCTGGCCCTGCCATTCCTGGCGCGCTCGCTCGCCTCACAGGGGGGGGAGGGCGCGCTGGCCACGTTCAACTACGCCTGGAAACTCGTGGAGCTGCCCCTGGTGCTGGCCATCCAGCTGGTGGCGACCCTGGCCTTTCCGGCCGTGGCCCGCGCGGTGACGCAGGGCCTGGAGGATCCCGCCGCGCGCGAACCGGTGCGCATTGCCTTTGCCCTGGCCTTTGCCCTGGCCTGCGCGTGCGCGGCGGGCCTGCTGGTGGGGGCGGACGCCCTCGCGCAATTGCTCTTTGGGTGGGGTCGGATGCAGCCCGATGCCCTGGCCCAGGTCGCCCAGTGGGCGCGGGTGGCGGCCATGGGCCTGCTGCCCCAGGCCGTGGCCGCCGTGGCCCTCACAGTGCTGGCCTCGCAGGGGCGCATGCGGCCCGCCGCCGGCCTGTATGCGATGGCGCTGGTCGCGGTGCTGGGCTTGACCGCGACAAACCCGCGCGATGGCGCGGCGCTGATGGCGGTCCTCAATGCGGTGTTCATGTTCGTGGCCCTGGGCCTGCTGATCGCGCTGGGCGCGGGGGCGGCCCGTTGCCTGCCGGTGCGCGCCATGCTGTGGCCCTTCGGGGCCTTGCTGGTAGTGGCTGCCTTGCTGCGCGCTGCGGGTGGCGCAGGTGGCCTGCCCATGGTGCCAGCCCTGACGCTGGCCGTGCTCGCGGGCGGGGCCGTGCTGGGGGCGGCCTGGTACGGCGCAGGGCCGATGCGCCAGGCCCTGCGGCGATAATCACCCGCCCCTCGCGGGCCCCCGCCTCATGCTCGACCTCCTGCAGTTCACCAACGACCCCCATCTGGCCCGCCGATGCGACGCCCTGGAGGGCCTGCGCCTGGTGGTCGACCTCGAGCGCCTGGGCAAGGCCGAACGCCAGGCCGGACGCAACACCTTCATCAGCGCCCATACCCTGGAGGATGTGGGCCGCATCAAACGCGAGCTGCGGCGGGCGCGCCTGATGGTGCGGGTCAACCCGCTGCATCCCGGCTCGGCGAGCGAGGTAGACGACGCCATCGCACAGGGTGCGGACCTGTTGATGCTTCCCATGTTCACCGACGCCGTCACGCTGCGCGCCTTCGCGGGCATCGTCGATGGCCGCCGGCCGCTGGTGCCCCTGGTCGAAACCGCCGACGCCCTGCGCAGCGCCAACGAGTGGCTGGATACCCCCGGCCTGTGGGAGGTGTACGTGGGCCTGAACGATCTGCACATCTCCCTGGGCCTGCGCTTCATGTTCGAGCCGCTGGCGATAGGCGCCTTGGAGGACCTGGCGGCGGCCACCCGTGCGCGCGGGCTGCGTTTTGGCTTTGGCGGTATTGCGCGCTTGGATGAAGGCTTGCTGCCGGGGCGCGCGGTGCTGGGTGAGCACCTGCGACTGGGCTCGCAGGCGGTGATCCTCTCGCGCACCTTCCACCGCCCGGATGCCGAGGTGTCCTTCGAGGCCAGCGTGCAGGCGCTGCGCGAGGCCGAGCGTACGCTGGCCGCGCGTGATGCCGCGCGCGTGCTGGCCGATGCGCGCGAGACCGCTGCCCGTATTCGGCAGATCGCCGCTGACATGGCGGCCGCGTGATGATCAAGCGCCTGGTGGACATCGTGGTCTCTCTCGTCGCCTTGCTGGTGCTCTCGCCGCTGCTCGCGGCCACTGGGCTGGCCGTGGTGCTCGAAAGCGGGCTGCCAGTCCTGTTTCGCCAGGTGCGCGTGGGGCAGGGCGGGCGTGAATTCGGCATGTACAAGTTCCGCAGCATGGTCCAGAACGCCGCGTCCATAGGCCCGTACCACACCAGTGCCGACGACCCGCGTATCACCCGTGTAGGCCGCTTCATCCGCCGCACCAGCCTGGACGAACTGCCGCAGTTGTTCAACGTGCTTCTGGGCGACATGAGCCTGGTAGGCCCGCGCCCCGACGTCCCGGCGCAGCGCGCGCTGTACGCCCCGGCCGATTGGGATTCGCGCTGTAGCGTGCGTCCCGGCATCACGGGCCTGGCCCAGGCGACTCTGCGCTCGGCGGCCACCGAATCGCAGCGCCTGGCGCTGGACCTGCAGTACGTGCGCGAACAGGGCCTGTGGCTGGACCTGCGCATCATCGGCTGGACGCTGGGCCGCCTGAGCGGCAAGGGAAGCAACTGAGATGTGGACCCCCACGCTGGTCACTGCGTGTACTTCGCGCCCCCCCGAAGGGGCCTCAGCCTCCTTGAGGCGGATCGGCGGAGGCTGAGATGTGCGGCATCTTTGGTTACTGGCACCGTGACCGGCAGGCACTCGCTGAAGGGCCACTGGCTGCCATGGCGAAGAGCCTCGTGCATCGTGGCCCCGACGACGAAGGGGTCTGGCACCCACCAGCGCGCGGCGTAGCCATCGGCAACCGGCGCCTGTCCATCATCGACATCGGCGGCGGCCACCAGCCCTTCGTATCCGATGACGGACAGATTGCCGTCGTGCAAAACGGCGAGATCTTCAACCACGTGGAACTCGCCGCCCAATTGCGCGCCCAGGGTGTACGCCTGGATACGCAGTCGGACACCGAGGTGATCCTGCGCCTGTACGAGCGCGAGGGCATCGCGTGCCTCAAGCGCCTGAACGGCATGTTCGCCATCGCCATCGACGATGCGCGCGAGGACGCCCTCTACCTGGTGCGGGACCGGATCGGCGTCAAGCCTTTGTATGTGCATGACGACGGGCGGCGCATGGTGTTCGGCTCGGAGATCAAGGCGCTACTGCCGGCGCTGCAGGCCGCAGGACAAACGCCGAAGGTGGATCTGGAGGCTATCCATCACTACCTGACCTTCAACTACATCCCCGCGCCCTGGACCATCTGGGAAGGTGTCCGCCATGTGATGCCCGGCACCTGGATGAAGTTCACCCGCCAGGGCGTGCAGGCGCAGCGTTGGTGGAACCTGGCCGAGCAGCGTGAACGCGCCATCGCCTTTGATGATTGGTCGCAGGAATTCCTGCATCTTCTGGATGACGCCACGCGGATCCGCCTGCGGGCCGACGTGCCCTGGGGTGCCTTTCTCTCAGGCGGTGTCGATTCCAGCACCATCGTGGCCCTGATGGCGCGGCATGTGGACCGACCGGTCAAGACTTTCTGCATCGGCTTTGCCGACCCGCGCTTTGACGAATCGCCCTATGCGGCCGATGCTGCGCGCCGTTTTGGCTGCGACCACACCCTGGAGATCGCCGAGCTGAACATGCTCGATCGCTGGCCCCAGGTGCTACACCATCTGGACCAGCCGCATGGCGATGCGTCCTTCATGCCCACTCTGCGCGTGAGCGAGTTGGCGGCGCGGCATGTGAAGGTGGTCCTCACCGGTGACGGTGGCGACGAGCTCTTTGCCGGCTACGAGAAGTACGAGCAGTTCTTCGCGAAGCCCGAAGCCGCGTCACTGGACGACGCGGCTTTCCGCCGTTGCTATTTCGATTCGATCTCGCTGTTCTCGCCGCAGGACAAGCAGGCCCTCTACCAGCCCGCCATCGCCGCACGTCTTGCCGACGTCGACAGTTTCGAGGCCGCGGCGCGCCCCTGGTTTGATGAGGCGCAGCACTTCGATCGTATCAACCAGGCCCTGTATCTGGACATGCAGCTGCTGCTCTCGGGCAACAACCTGGTCAAGCCCGATCGCATGGGCATGGCGGTGTCCATCGAGGCGCGTACGCCCTTTCTGGACTGGCGGATGATGGAATTTGCCTTCCGCTCGCGGGGCGCGACCAAGCTCTCCGCCGAGGGTGACAAGAAGCACTGGTACAAGCGGGCGGTCGTGCCGCTGATCGGCCAGGAGCTGGCCTATCGCAAGAAGCAGATGTTTACCGTGCCGGTGGGCGAGTGGTTCCGCAAGGAAAGCTACGACTGGCTGGCGCAGACCCTGCAAAGCAGCGATCTGCTGGTGCGCCTGTTCCGCCCCGAAGCGGTGAGCGGGCTGCTAGAGCGGCATCGCGCAGGCACCGCCAACCACACCCGCGAGCTGCGCGCACTGGCTGCCCTGGCCATCTGGGAGCGTGGCGTCGTGCAGCAGGGGTACGGCACCGGAGTCGGCGCATGACCCGTGTAGACGCTGGCTTCGCGCTGGCGCAGCCGCCGGTCTGGCTGTTCGTCTCTTACGGGGGCGGTCATGTCCAGGCCTTGCTGCCCGTGGCCTTGCAGGCGCAGGCCCAGGGCATCGCCCGGGTGGTCTTTCTGGCGCTCACCACCGCAGCCGCCGTCGTTCGCGAGGCGGGATTACCCGCCTACGGGTTCGCCAATCTGCTCGAGCCTTCCGACACGCTCGCCCTCCAGCATGGTCAGCGACTGGTCGAGACCCTCTCCGTGCAAGCGGCCCAGCGCGAGGAGTCCATCGCCTACCTGGGGCTGTCCTACGCCGAGCTCGAAGCCGAGGTGGGCGAGCAGGCGGCAGCCGCCCGCTATGCGCAATATGGACGCCAGGCGTTTCTGCCTGTGCGCGTGCTCGAGCGCGCCATCCGCCGCTGGCAACCCGCTTGCGTGTTGGCCACCAACTCGCCGCGCGCGGAGCGCGCCGCATTGCTGGCCGCTCGGCGACGGGGCACCCCCAGCCTGTGCCTGCTGGATCTTTTCGGCCTTTGGGAGCGCGAGTGGCTGGTACGCCCCGACTACGCCGACGCCCTGTGCGTGCTCAATCCCCAGGTGGCCGCCAGTCTGGTGGAAGGCGGTCGGCCTGCGACGCACCTTCACGTCACCGGCAACCCCGCGTTCGACAGCATTCACGACCCGGCGGTCATTGCCCAGGGGCAGGCCCTGCGCCGAGATGCCGACTGGTCTGCGCAGCGCGTGTTTCTGTACGCCTCCTCGCCCGAGCCCGAGGAAGTGACTGGCATTTCAGGGCGGGGGGATCCCGCGTGGCCGCGTCGGATCGAGGGCCAGTTGATCGAGGCGGTCCGAGCCGATCCCTCTTTGGCCCTGTGGGTGCGCCGCCATCCCAGCGAAGCCTCGGCTGACGAGGTTCGGGCGCTGGCCCACCCGCGCATCCGAGTTGCCGAAGGACCGTTGCACCCCTACCTACACGCCTGCGACGAGGTGGTGGTGACCGTCTCCACTGTGGGCGTCGAGGCCCGTCTGGCCGGCCGTGAAGTCACGCAGGTGCGCGGCTCCATCCTCGATGGTCTGAGCCTCTACCTGGCCATGGGCATCGCGCAGCGTGAACTTCCGCTGGAGGCGATCGCCACACGCTTGGCGCAGCCTGCCTCGGCCGCGGCCGCCAACACGCAGCAGGCGCCTGGCCTGGCTGCCGAGCGCGTGCTTGCCGTGGCGCGCACCCTGGCTCGAAACACGGACCGCAACGAGGCCGCGGCATGATGCGCGTCGCCTCGTGGTCCACCGCCCAGGCGCAGGCCCGCTACGAGCGTCTGCCGTCCGCGCTGCGCATCGCTTCGCTCAGTCCAGCCTTTGCCGCCGCCGATACCCGGCGGGACCCGAGACTTCGCTGCGTGCACGCGGTCTTGGAGGAGGGCGGGGCCGAATGGATGCACTCGGTGCACCTGCTGCCCCTGGCCGGCCACGAGGGCGAATGGGGCGCCACTTCTCCCTACGGCTACGGCGGCCCGATCACCACGTCCGATGACCCTGCCTTCCTGGCCCAGGCCTGGTCCGCCTGGCAGGCCTGGTGCCGCCAAGAGGGCGTGCTCGCCGAGTTCTGCCGCTTCCATCCGCACGCGCCGGGCGCCCTGCGCGCCTTCAGCGGCAGGGTCCAGGAGAACCGGCAAACCGTCTCGGTGGATCTCACCGTGGCGGATGTGGCGGCCGGTTTCAACAGCCTCACCCGCCGCAAGATCCGTCGCACGCAGCAAGCTGGCGTGCAGGCCCGCTGGAGCCGCGACCCGGCCGACTGGGCCCGCTACGGGCCGTTCTACCGGCAGGCGATGCAGGACATCCAGGCGACGCCGTTCTACTTCTTCCCCGACGCGTACTTCGAGGCGCTGGCGCCGCTGCCCTGCGCCCACCTGCTGGTCTGCGAACACGAAGACCGCTGGCTGTCGGCAGGCGTCTACCTCTTGGAGGGCGGCGTACTGGAATACCACCTGGGTGCCAGCAGCCCCGAGGGCAAGGAGACCGGCACGCCCAGCCTCTTGCAGGCCGAGGCGGCCGCCTGGGGCCAGGCGCAGGGCGCGCATTCGCTGTATCTGGCGGGCGGTACCGACACCTCGGCAGACAACCCCCTGTTGTTCTACAAGCTGGGGTTCTCCCGGCGCACCCTGCCGTTTTCGGTGGGGCAGGCCGTCCACGACGACAATCGCTACTGGGCCGCGGCAGCCCGCCTGGGCTTCAGCCCCGACCGTCCGCCGCCCCGACTACTCCTTGACTGAAAGCCCGACATGAGCCGTGACGCCCTCTGGGAAGAGATCTTCAGCACCCGTGCTTGGGGCCGCTATCCGCCCGAAGACCTGATCCGCTTTTGCGCCCAGCGCTTTTATGCGCGCCAGCCTCGCAGCGAGGTCAAGCTGCTCGAGGTGGGCTTTGGCACTGGTGCCAATCTCTGGTACTTCGCCCGCGAGGGCTTTGGGGTGCATGGCCTGGAAGGCAGCGAAGCCGGCGCGGCCCAGGCCCGTCAGCGCCTGGACACCGAGCTGCCGGGATGGAACCGCGGCGAGGCCGACCGTCTGCGCGTGGGCGACATGTGCGATGTGCTGCCCTGGGCCGACAACAGTTTCGATGCCGTGATCGACAACGACGCCGTCACCTGCGTGGACCACGACAGCGCCTGCCGTGTCTATGCCCAGATGCATCGCGTGGCCCGCCCCGGCGGATGGCTCTATGTGCGCACCCCCGCCGCGGGCACCTGGGGTGATGGCACGGGCGAGGCTCACGGGCATAACGCCTGGCGCTGCAGCGAAGGTCCGTTTGCCGGCACCGGCATCGTGCGCTTCGCTTCCGAAGCCGACCTGGCGGCCCTGTTCAAGCCCTGGAAGGTGCTGCAGATCGAGCAGGTCACGCGCACGATGGAAAACCGCAGCAAGGTCCACACCGAGTGGGTCATCATCGCCCGAAAGGACGAGGCTTGAGCCAGTCGGGCGCCCTCATCGCGACCATCTGCGCGCGCGGTGGCAGCAAGGGGCTGCCCCGCAAGAACGTGCTGCCTTTCGCCGGCCTGCCGCTGATCGCGCACAGCATCCGGCAGGCGCTGGCCTGCCCCCTGATCACGGGCGTGTATGTCTCCACCGACGACGCAGAGATCGCCCAGGTGGCGCGTGACCATGGCGCGCAGGTGCCCTACCTGCGCCCAGCCGAACTCGCCACCGACAGTGCGGGCAAGCTGCCCGCGATCGAACACCTGGTGGCCCATCTCGAGGCGGGGGGCGCACAGATCGCCACCATCGTCGATCTGCAACCCACCTCGCCCCTGCGCAGTGCGCAGGACCTGGACGCAGGGCTGGCCCTGCGTGATCGTGCGGGCTTGGTGGTGAGCGTCACCCAGCCCTCGCACAACCCCTACTACACGCTGGTCGAGGCCGCGCCCGAGGGTGGTCTGCGCCTGTCCAAGCCCCTGGCCTCAGGCCAGGCGGTCGCACGCCAAGCCGTACCCGAGGTCTGGGGCCTCAATGGCGCGATCTATGTCTGGCGCCGAGACGCGCTGGCGCGGGCCGTGCGTGAGGGCTTCTGGAGCGTGGACATGTGCCCGCTGCCCATGCCGCGCGAACGTTCCATCGACATCGATGACCGCCTGGACTTCGACACCGCCGAGTGGCTCTACTCGAGCGGCCGTGCCGGCGCGGTTCCCACCCACGCACACGAGAAGCAGTCATGAAGCACGGCAAGGTCTTCGTCATCGCCGAGGCCGGCGTCAACCACAACGGCGATGTCGCCCTGGCCCTGAAGCTCGCGGACGCGGCCCATGCCGCTGGCGCCGATGCGGTCAAGTTCCAGACCTTCCGAGCCGAAGACGTGGTCACGCGCAGCGCCGCCACCGCGGACTACCAGCGCACCAACACCGGTGCCACCAGCCAGTTCGACATGATCAAGGCGCTGGAGCTGGACGAGGCCGGCCACGCGCAGGTGGCTGCGCACTGCGCGCGCATCGGCATCGAGTTCTTCTCCACGCCCTTTTCCGAGCCGGCGGTGGACTTGCTGGTGCGTCTGGGCGTGAAGCGCCTGAAGATTCCCTCGGGCGAGATCACCAACAAGCCGCTGCTGCAGCATGCGGCCGCGACGGGCCTGCCGATGCTGATGTCCTCGGGCATGGCCACGCTGCAGGAGGTGCAGCAGGCCGTGCAGTGGGTGCACGAGGCGCGCGTCGCCGCCGGCCACCCGGCGCCCGATGCCAGCAGCCTGCATCTGCTGCATTGCACCTCCGCCTATCCGGCGCCTGCCGAGGCCCTGAACCTGCGTGCGATCCAGACCATGGCCCAGGCCACCGGCCTCCCCGTGGGCTACTCCGACCACAGCCAGGGCGTGGAAGCCGCGCTGGCCGCCGTCGCCCTGGGCGCCGCCCTGATCGAAAAGCACCTGACCCTGGACAAGGCCATGCCCGGCCCCGACCACCGCGCCTCGGCCGACCCGCAGGAGTTCGCCGCCATGGTGCGCGGCATCCGCCTGGTGGAGGCCATGCGCGGCGACGGTATCAAGCAGCCCACGCCGGTCGAGGCCAACACCCGTGACGTGGCGCGCCGCAGCGTGGTGCTGGCAGCCGCGCGTCCTCGCGGCCATGTGCTCACCGCCGCTGACCTGGTCCTGCGCCGCCCTGGCACCGGCATCCAGCCCGAGCACCTGGCCACGCTCCCCGGCCGGCGCCTGGCCGCCGACGTCGCGGCCGACACCACCCTCACCTGGGACCTGCTGGAAGGCGTCTGAGCAATGCGCAAGGTCCTGTACCTCACCGGAACCCGGGCCGATTACGGCCTGATGGCGTCCACCCTGGCACGCATCGCGGCGCATCCCGCGTTGTCGCTGCAGGTGGCGGTGACCGGCATGCATCTGAGCGAGGCCTATGGCCTGACCGTACGCGAGATCGAGGCTGCGGGCCTGCCCATCGTCGCGCGTATTCCCACCGGGGTCGATGAACGCAGTGCCGACGCCATGGCCCATGGCATTGGGCTGGCGGTGAGCGGCCTGACCGACACCCTGCGCGAACACACACCCGACATCGTGCTGCTGCTGGGTGATCGCGGCGAGATGCTGGCCGGCGCGATCGCGGCCCTGCACCGCGGAATCCCCATCGCGCACCTGCACGGCGGCGAGCGCTCTGGCACGGTGGACGAGCCTGTACGCCACGCCATCAGCAAGCTCAGTCACTGGCACTTTGTGGCTACCGACGAATCCCGCGAGCGGCTGGTGCGTATGGGCGAGCGGCCCGAGCAGGTGTGGGTCACGGGCGCGCCCAGTCTGGATGGCATC
Organism: Pseudomonadota bacterium; assembly: GCA_041159245.1. Lineage (GTDB taxonomy): Bacteria > Pseudomonadota > Gammaproteobacteria > Burkholderiales > Burkholderiaceae_C > Ramlibacter. Next base: position 58,904 of record JBEAZV010000079.1, on the reverse strand, counting down.
GTGGCCGATGCCCGCCTCTCGCGCGAGGACACGCTGGAGGCGCTGGGACTGAACGCTGGCGCCCGCTATGCCCTGGTCGTGTTTCACCCCGTCGTGCAGGAAGCGCGCGACGCCTATGCGCAGACTCTGGCTCTGCGCGAGGCTCTGGAGCGCACCGTCATCGCCCAGGGGCGCCAGGTGGTCTGGCTCGATCCCAACGCCGACGCGGGTGGCAGCGGCATCCTGCAGGCGCTCGAAGGCGCCGGCATGCGCCGGATCCGGCACCTGGGCCGCCACAACTACCTCAGTGCCCTGCGGCATGCCGACGTGCTTGCAGGCAATTCCTCCTCCGGCATCATCGAGGCGGCCAGCTTTGGCACGCCGGTGGTGAACGTGGGCAGCCGACAGAACGCGCGCCAGCGCAACGCCAATACGCTCGATTGCGAGCCGCAGCTTGCATCGATCGAGAACGCCCTGCAGGCCCAGCTGGCCCATGGACCCTACGCGCCGGCCAACGTGTATGGTGACGGCCGCGCCGGCGAGCGCATCGTCGATCTGCTGGCAAAACAGCCCTTTGCCCCCGACCTCTTGAACAAGGTCAACACCTACTGATTTCTGCCAAACCGCCATGAACGCCGACACCTTCAACGCCCTGCGCGTGCCCGTGACCCTGCCCTGGAAGCAGGCGCTCACGGTGATGGACGACACCGCCCAGGGCGTACTGCTCGCGGTCGACGCCCAGGGGCGCCTCGTACGCACCGTGACCGACGGTGATCTGCGCCGCGCGGTACTGGGTGAGGTACCGTCGGACCAGACCCTGGCCGACCTGCCTGGGCGTGAGCCGTTGGTCGCCGACGAGAACGCTTCGCCCGCCGAACTGCAGCAACGCATGAACGCCCTGGGCATCCTGCACGTTCCGGTGGTGGATGCGGCCGGTCGGCCGATTGACCTGGTCTCGGCGCGCGAACTCGCCAGCCGCATCTGGCTGTCCTCGCCCCACCTGGGCGAGGAAGAAAGCGCTTTCGTCGAGGAGGCCTTCCGCACCAACTGGATCGCGCCCCTGGGCCCGCATGTCGACGGCTTCGAGCGCGAGCTCGCCGCCCATGTCGGCCTCGGCCACGCCGCGGCCGTGAGCTCCGGCACCGCCGCCATCCACCTGGGCCTGATCCTGCTGGACGTCAAGCCGGGCGATACGGTGTTCTGCTCCTCGCTCACCTTCGTGGGCAGCGCCAACCCGATCCAGTACTGCGGCGCGCAGCCGGTCTACATCGATTCCGAGCCCGAGACCTGGAACATGTCGCCCGCCGCCCTGGAGCGCGCCTTCGCCTGGGCCAAGGCCGAGGGCCGCCTGCCCAAGGCCGTCGTCATCGTGAACCTCTACGGCCAGAGCGCCGACATGGATGCCCTGCTGCCGATTTGCGAGCGTCATGGCGTGCCGGTGCTGGAAGACGCCGCCGAGTCCCTGGGCGCCTCCTACAAGGGGCGCCCAAGCGGCAGCTTCGGTCGCGTGGGCATCTTCTCGTTCAACGGCAACAAGATCATCACCACCTCTGGCGGCGGCATGCTGGTCGCCAATGACTCTGCCCTCATGGCGCGCGCGCGCAAGCTGTCGACGCAGGCGCGTGAACCCGCGCCGCACTACGAGCATGTGGAGGTTGGCTTCAACTACCGTATGAGCAACGTGCTGGCGGGTATCGGCCGTGGCCAGCTCAAGGTGCTCGCGCAGCGTGTGGCGCAGCGGCGCCGGGTCTTTGACATCTACCGCGAGGCACTGGCCGACCGCCCCGAAGTGCGGTGGATGCCCGAGCCCGCGGGCTACCATTCGACCCGCTGGCTCACCTGTTTCACCTTGGAGGGGCCCGACGGCCCCGCCCGCCGCGACCGTCTGCTGCGGGCCCTGGAGCGCCATGCCATCGAGGCGCGGCCTGTCTGGAAGCCCATGCACCTGCAGCCCCTGTTCGCCGGCGCGCCTTACTTCGCGCACGCTCCGGGCGACGATGTGTCTGCGCGCCTCTTCGAGCGCGGGGTCTGCCTGCCCTCGGGCTCCAACCTCACCGACGCCGAGATCGAGCGCGTCCTGGGTCACCTGCGGCGCCTGCTCGCGTCCACCGCCTCCTCGCATGCCGTTTCGTAAGCACACCCTGGGCGTCCTTGCCGCCGACCTGGTGCTGGTCGGGGTGGCCTGGCTGCTGGCCTTCTGGCTGCGTTTCAATCTGGACGTTCCGACCGAGTTCGCGCAGATGGCGTGGACCACCGTGCTGGTGCCACTGTGCCTGTACGGTGCCACGCTGGCCTTCCTGCGGGTACCACGCCAGGTCTGGCGTTTCACCGGCCTGCACGAGCTGCGGCAGCTGGCGCGGGGCGTGGCCGTTGCGGGCCTGATCACCGCTGCTCTGGTCCTGATGCTGCGGGTGCCGCAGTTTCCCCGCTCGGTGCTGCTGCTGCATCCCCTGATCGCTCTGGCGCTGATGGCCGCGGCCCGCGCGGCACAGCGCAGTCTCCACGAGCGCCAGTCTGCCACCGCCGGGGGGCGACGCATCCTCCTGGTCGGCTCGCTGCAGGAGGCCGCGGAGGCCCTGCGTGTCCTCAAGGGCTCCGCGCAGTGGTTGCCCGTGGGCATCGTCTCTCCCGACAGCGCCGAGGTCGGCCGCACCCTGCAGGATCTGCATGTCCTGGGCACTTTGGAAGAACTTGCCGACATCTGCCAGGACGAGGACGTACAGACCGTGCTGGTCGCTAGCGCGCCCGGCTCGCCCGCGCGCCGTGAGGCCCTGCTCAATGTGAACGTCGCGCGCCTGACCCTGCTGACGCTCCCGCGGCCCGACCAGTGGATCCAGGGCCAGGGTGACGGCACCGCGCCGCGGCGTATCGCGCTGGAGGACCTGCTCGGGCGCGACCCGGTGCAACTGGACGTGGCGGGCCTCTCGGCCATGATCTCCGGGCAGACCGTGCTGGTGACCGGCGCGGGAGGCTCCATCGGGTCCGAGTTGTGCCGGCAGATCGCCCGCCTGGGCGCGGCGCGCCTGGTGTGCGTGGACGTCTCCGAATACGCGATCTACCAGCTGGAGCAGGAGCTGCGCGAGGCCCACCCGCAGATGCGTGGCGTCTACTACACCGCGAACGTGCGCGAGGCCGACCGCCTGGGGGCCATCGTCGGCACCGAGCGGCCCTCGGTCATGTTCCATGCCGCGGCCTACAAGCACGTGCCCCTCATGGAGCAGCTCAATGAGGTGGAGGCGATTCGCACCAACGTGCTGGGCACCCTGAACGCCGCACGCGCAGCGGGGACGCACGGCGTGCGCCGCTTCGTCATGGTCTCCACTGACAAGGCGGTCAACCCGACCAACGTCATGGGCGCCAGCAAGCGCCTGGCCGAGCTCGTGGTGCAGGGCGTTACGGCCCATCATCCGGGCACCGAGTACGTCTCGGTGCGCTTTGGCAATGTGCTGGGTTCTAGCGGCTCGGTGGTGCCCCTCTTTACCGCGCAGATTGCGCGCGGCGGCCCGGTCACCGTTACCCACCCCGACATCGTCCGCTACTTCATGACCATCCCCGAGGCGGCGCAGCTGGTGCTGCAGGCGGGCCTCATGGGGCGCTCGGGTCAGATCTTCGTGCTGGACATGGGCGAGCCAGTCAAGATCGCCGAGCTTGCGCGCCTGCTCATACGCCTGTCGGGGCGCACCGAGCAGGAGATTCCCATCACCTACACCGGCCTGCGCCCGGGCGAAAAGCTGTACGAAGAGCTGCTGGCCGACGACGAGACCACGCTGCCCACCCCACACCCCAAGCTGCGTGTGGCGCGCGCCTCGGGGCAGGTGTCGATGGACGTAGAGGCCGTGGTGGCTTGGGTGGTGGCGTCGGGGCCCGCGCCGTCCGAGGCCTCGCTGCGGGACTGGCTGCGCAGCTACGTGCCCGAGTACCAGCCGCCGAGGTAAGGGCCTGCTCAGGCGCCCGTGATTCCGTTGCGCGCCAGCAGGTCGTCGACCAGCTCCAGGCGGACCAGCGGGTTGTCCAGTTCCATCAAGCGCTGTTTCAGGTCGGGGGGCAGGGGCAGCATCTCGCACCAGCGGTTGGCCACCCAGCCGCAGTCGTCCAGTCGCCAGGGACTGCCCACTGGCAGTTCGCCGTCGGAATCTTGGGTCTGGGACTGCAGGGTCTCCAGCAGGCGGCCCAGCGCGTCGGCTGTAGGCTGCAGGTCGTCCGGCACCGGCACCGCGAGATCGTCGGGAATCTGCTCGACATCCGCGACCCAGAGTCCGTGCTTGAGCTGTTCGCGGGACTGGATCCGAAAGCGATGCGTTCCCTGGGTCCGGACCATCAACAAGCCCGGCTGGGGGGCCTGCACCTCGGCCAGGGTCGCCAGGGTGCCGATGGTGGCGAAGCCTTCCTGCGCTGCCCCGGCTTGGCGTACTTCATGACCCTGCGTGAGGCAGACCACCCCGAAGGGGGCGCCGATCTTCTGGCAGCGCCGCACCATGTCCAGATAGCGCACCTCGAACACTCGCAGCGGGAGCACCCCGCCCGGGAACAGCACGGTACCCAGCGGGAACAGGGGGAGGGCTTGCAGGGTCAAGGTAGCGTTCACATCAGGCACCCAGTCAGATCGCTATCATCCCACGAGCGGCTCGCCCACCCATTACATGCTCTACCAGATCGTTTCCCTGTTGCTGGACGTTGTCATCGGCCTGATTGGGGGTGCCTGTCTGTTGCGTCTTTACATGCAGCACCAGCGTGTGCCTTTTGGCAACCCGCTGGGCCGCTTCGTCTTTGCGGTGACCGACTGGCTGGTCCTGCCCCTGCGTCGTGTCCTTCCGGCCCTGGGTCGCTGGGATACGGCCAGTCTGGTGGGCGCCTGGCTGCTGGAGCTATTGCAGATCGTGCTGCTGTGGCTGCTGGCGGGTGCGGGGAGTTCAGTCGTGCTCTTGCCGATCGCGGCGGCCTTCGGGGTGGTGCGGCTGGCGATTTCATCGCTCACCGTGCTGGTCATCGTCTCGGCCTTGCTGTCCTGGGTCCAGGCCAGCCAGCAGGGGCGCACCTCGATGACGGCGGACATCCTGGACCGTCTGGCCGCGCCGCTCCTGAGGCCCTTTCGCCGCCTGCTGCCGATGGTGGGCGGGGTAGATCTGTCGCCGCTGGTCCTGCTGCTGGTGCTGCAGGTCGCGGGCATCGTGCTCGCCGCGGTGCAGGCGAGCGTGCTGCGCTGATCAGGCGACCGCGTCGCCCGGTTGGCGCTGCAGCATGGCCAGCGCGCTGGCCACTGTCTTGCGCAGCTCGCGCCGGTCGCAGATGAAGTCGACCCCGCCTTTTTCCTGCAGGAACTCGGCCCGCTGGAAGCCCTCGGGCAGCTTCACGCGCACGGTTGATTCGATCACACGCGGACCGGCAAATCCAATCAGGGCCTTGGGCTCGGCGATCACGATGTCGCCCATGAAGGCAAAGCCCGCGCTCACGCCGCCCATGGTGGGATCGGTCAGCACACTCACATAGGGCAGGCCCTTGGCCGCCAAGCGGGTGAGGGCGGCGTTGGTCTTGGCCATCTGCATCAGGGACAGCAGGCCTTCCTGCATGCGCGCGCCGCCGGTGGCGGTGAAGCAGACAAAGGGCACCTTCTGGTCGACGGCAGCCTGCACGCCGCGCACGAAACGCTCGCCCACCACGCTGCCCATGGAGCCACCCATGAAGTCGAACTCGAAGGCCGCTGCCACCAGGTTGATGCTGTGGACGGTGCCGCCCATCACCACCAGGGCGTCGGTCTCGCCGGTGTTCTCCAGGGCTTCCTTCAGGCGATCGGGGTACTTGCGGCTGTCTTTGAACTTCAGTGCGTCGACCGGGAGCACCTCCTGTCCGATCTCGTAGCGGCCCTCGGCGTCCAGGAAGGCATCCAGGCGCTTGCGGGCCGAAATGCGGTGGTGGTGGCTGCAGGTGGGGCAGACGTTCTGGTTCTGGGCGAGGTCGGTGTTATAGAGCACCGATTCGCAGCTGGGGCACTTGACCCACAGGCCTTCGGGCACGCTGCGGCGCTCGGTCGGGTCGGTGGGCTGGATCTTGGGAGGCAGGAGCTTTTCGAGCCAGGACATGGGGGATCTCTCCTATCGGGTTGATTCTAGGCGTCCAGGGCCTGGCGGATCTCGCCCAGAAAGCGGGCGGCGGCGGGGACCACCTCTTCACGGGGCAGATCGCCCACGAGCTGGATCAGGCGGGTGCCGATCACCACCGCATCGGCGACCCGGCCGATGGCGCGGGCCGTCTGCGCGTCGCGGATGCCAAAGCCCACACCCACCGGGATCTTCACATGCTGGCGGATGCGGGGCAACATGGCTTCTACGGCGTCTGTATCCAGATGACCTGCGCCGGTCACGCCCTTGAGCGAGACGTAGTACACATAGCCGCTGGCCACCCGCGCCACCTGCTGCATGCGAGCGTCGGTCGACGTGGGCGCGAGCAGGAAGATCAGGTCCAGGCCGTGCGCGCGCAGGTCGGCGGCGAACTGCTCGCATTCCTCGGGCGGGTAGTCCACGATCAGCAGGCCGTCGACGCCCGCCGCAGCGCAATCGCGAATGAACGCACCCTTGCCGTGCTTCAGGTCGTAGCGCTCCACCGGGTTGGCGTACCCCATGAGGACCACCGGCGTCGTGGCGTTGCCCTGGCGGAAGGCGCGCACCATGGCCAGCACCTGTGCCATGCCCACGCCCATGGCCAGCGCTCGCTCGCCCGCTTTCTGGATGACGGGGCCGTCGGCCATGGGGTCCGAGAAGGGCACCCCCAGCTCGAGGATGTCGGCGCCTGCGTCCGCCATCCCCTGCATCAGGGCGGGCGTGATGTCGGCAAAGGGGAAGCCGGCGGTGACGTAGGGGACCAGGGCCTTGCGGCCTTGCTGCCTCAGGCGTTCGAACGTGGCGGCAATGCGGTTCATTTCTTGAAATCCACCACGTGGGTTTCGCCCTTGACGCTCTGCCCGCGGCAGCTCGGTCGGCAGTAGAAGTCGGCCTGCGACAGGTCGGCCACGGTGCCGATGTCCTTGTCGCCGCGACCGGACAGGTTCACCAGAATGCTCTGGTCGGTGCGCAGGGTCTTGGCGAGCTTCATCGCGTAGGCCAGCGCGTGACTGGATTCGAGTGCGGGGATGATGCCCTCGGTGCGGCACAGGTAGTGAAAGGCCTCCAGCGCCTCGGCATCGGTCACGCCTACGTACTCGGCGCGGCCGATGTCTTTCAGCCACGCGTGCTCGGGCCCTACGCCGGGGTAATCCAGGCCCGCGCTCACGCTGTGGGTCTCGGTGATCTGGCCGTTCTCGTCCTGCAGGATGTAGGTGCGGTTGCCATGCAGCACGCCAGGGCTGCCGCGTTGCAGCGACGCAGAATGCTTGCCGCTGTCCAGGCCCTCGCCCGCGGCCTCCACGCCGATCAGGCGCGTGCCTTCATGCGGGATGTAGGGATGGAAGATGCCCATCGCGTTGCTGCCACCACCCACGCAGGCGATCACCGCGTCGGGCTGACGGCCGGTCATCTCGGGCATCTGCACCAGACACTCCTTGCCGATGACGCTCTGGAAGTCGCGCACCATCATCGGGTAGGGATGCGGGCCCGCCACCGTGCCGATGATGTAGAAGGTGTTCTCCACGTTCGTGACCCAGTCACGCATCGCCTCGTTCAGAGCGTCCTTGAGCGTGCGCGAGCCCAGTTCCACCGGCACCACGGTGGCCCCCAGCAGCTTCATGCGGTACACATTGGGGCTCTGACGCTTCACGTCCTCGGATCCCATGTAGACCACGCACTCCAGCCCGTAACGGGCGCAGATGGTGGCGGTGGCCACGCCGTGCTGGCCGGCGCCGGTCTCGGCGATCACGCGCGGCTTGCCCATGCGCTTGGCGAGCATGGCCTGGCCGATCACGTTGTTGATCTTGTGGGCGCCGGTGTGATTGAGGTCTTCGCGCTTGAGGTAGATCTGCGCGCCGCCCATCTCGCGGCTGGTGCGGGCCGCGTGGTAGATCGGGGAGGGGCGGCCCACGAAGTGTTTGAGCTCGTACTGGAATTCGGCGAGGAATTCGGGGTCGTGCTGGTAGCGGGCGTAGGCCGCCTTGAGTTCTTCGATGGCGTGGGTCAGCGTCTCGCTGACGAAGCTGCCGCCGTAGAGGCCGAAATGGCCCGCGGCGTCGGGTTGGTCATAGGTCATCATGGCTGGGTGCCTGCAAGAAGCGCGTCGGCCGCGCGCACGGCGGCGACGAATTGGTGGATCTTGGCGGCGTCCTTGATCCCCTTGGAGATCTCGACGCCGGAGCTCACGTCAACGGCCAGCGACTTCGCGCGCGGCCGCACCTGGGCGATGCCGTCGCCCACATTTGCAGGTGTCAACCCACCAGACAAGACGAGGTGAGCGTTGACGCTTGGAGGAAGAAGTGACCAATTGAATGCCTTGCCGCCGCCGCCGTAGCCCTCGACATGGGCGTCAAGGAGCAGGGCCCGGGCATGCGAAAAATCAGAGGCGAATGCTAGCAAATCGAAGCTGCCCGCCGCTTCCAGGGGGATACGGGCTGCGCGCAGGTAGAGGCGGGCGCCGCCCCCGGTGGCGGCCAGGCAGTCGGCCGGGGTCTCGTCGCCGTGAAACTGGGCCCAGGCGCCCGGGATTCGGTCGCAGGCGGCCATCACGTCGGCCGCCGGCGCATTCACGAACAGCAGCACGGGGGTCACGAAGGCGGGCAGGCGCCGCGCGAGCTCGGCGGCGCGGGCGGGGGAGACATAGCGGGCACTTCGGTCATAGAGCACGAAGCCAATGGCGTCCGCGCCCGCCTCGACGGCGGTGTCCACGTCCTGCTCACGGGTCAAGCCACAGATCTTGATTCTTGTGCGGATGCTCATGGGATGCCGTGTGTGCAGGTCGATTCCAGTGCCGGCGCGGATCCGGCTTTGCCGGTCCGCTGCGGGCGCCCCCTAGAGGGGGAAGCGCCGCAGGCGCTTCGGGGGTGGGTCAAGGTATCCAATCATAGGCGGGGGTCTGCCTCGGCAGGCCCCAATGAGCGTCGTACACCGGACCCAGGAAGTAAAGGCCGTCGGGCGAGAAGGTGGGGGCGGCGGCGTCGCGGCTGCGGGCGGCCAGGACCTCGGCCATCCACTGCGGCGGCTGCAAGCCCTGGCCCACCGCCACCAGGCAGCCCATGAGGTTGCGGATCATGTGATGCAGGAAGGCGTTGGCCTCGAACTCGAAGCGCCAATAGGGTCCGCGTCGTGTGATGTCGATACGGTGCATCGTCTTGACTGGCGTGCGGGCCTGGCAACCCGAGGCGCGGAAGGAGCTGAAGTCGTGTTCGCCCAGAAGCGCCTGCGCGGCGACCTGCATGGGAGCAGCCGCAAGCGGACGGAAGACCCAACCCACGCGTCCGGCATCCACGCTGGGGCGTACCGCAGACTCCAGCAGCACATAGGCATAGCGGCGGGCGGTCGCACTGGCGCGCGAGTGAAATTCGGCCGGTACGGGCTGGGCCCATTGCACGGCGATGTCCGGCGGCAGGAATACGTTGGTCCCGCGCACCCAGGAGTAGGGCTCGCGCTGCCGAGCGGTGTCGAAGTGCACCACCTGCATCAGGCCATGCACCCCGGCATCGGTGCGGCCGGCGCAGACGGTTGCCACAGGTTCGGCAGCGAACTGTGCCAGGGCGGACTCCAGCTGGTCCTGGATCGTGCGCCCCGATGGTTGGCTCTGCCAGCCCTCGTAGCCCTGGCCGTTGTAGCTGATGCCCAGGGCCCAGCGTTGCCGGGAGGGCCCCGAGGCCGTTTGCGGGTTCAACCGAGCTCGGCGAGCAGGCGTTCGGCCCGCCGCCGCAGATCGCCGTAGGCCTCGGCCAAAACTTCCTGCACCAGGCTGCGCGCGCCGTCGGCATCGCCGATGGCGTGGAACTCCTCGGCCAGCGACAGCTTGGTGGCCAGTGCGTCGGCGCTGGCCAGGCCGGACGCATTCGCAGCCGGGGTATCCAGGTCCAGCGACAGGCCTGCCAGATCGAAGTCCATGGCGTCGGTGGTGGCCTTGGTGGCCGCAGGTGGCGCAGCCTCCTCGTCGGAGAAGTCGAAGGGGCTGCCAGCGGCTTCGGCAGCCGAGGGTACGCGGGGCTTGAACGAGTCCACGTCCAGGTCCAGGCCTGCCGGCACCGCAGGCGCCGGCACAGGGGCGGGGCTGGGTGCGGGCGGTCTGGCGGATCGAAGGTCGTCGGCCTCAACGGTCGCCGGGCTGCCCGATCCCGAATACAGCGGGTTGCCCGGATCGAGCTCCAGGCCCAGGCTGGCGATCTGGGCCCATTGCGGCCCGGTGCCGCCCGTGAGCGCGTGAGCCTCGCGGGCGATGTCCTCGAAGGCGTCCGCGTCCTGGCGGCGAGCGAGGATTTCCAGGAGCTTGGCGTGGATCGCGACGCGCTGGGGCGTGGTGCGCAGCGCCTCGCGCAGGATTTCCTCGGCCTGCAGGTCGCGGCCATACGCCAGGTACACGTCGGCTTCGGCGACGGGATCTACGTCACCTGCCGCATCGATCTGGCTGGGTGAATAGAGCATCGAGTTGCCAGGCTCGGAGGTGTCGATGCGTTGACCACCGCTGCCGCCGAAAAAGGAGTCGGGTGGCAGACGGTCGGTGTTGGTGCCAGGGCCGGTGTCGGCGGCCGCCTGACGGGCCTGCTGCTGGCGGCGGTACAACGCGAACCCGAGCAGCAAGGCCAGCAAGCCACCGACCGCGATCGGCAGCATCGGGTGTGCCAGGAGGTCCATCAGGCCACCGTCCTCGCGGGCCGTCGCGGCAGGGGCTGCTGGGGAGGAGGCCGGCGTTGAAGCCGGTGCCGCCGGTGTGGAGGCAGCAGCGGAGGCCGCGTCGGCCGCGGCTCCAGGCGCCGCAAGGGTTGAGGGGACGGCAATGCCGGCAGCTTCAGCCGGCGCAGACGCTGCAGAGGCAGCCGTCGAAGCGGCGGCTGCTGGCGGTGTGGCCAGGCTGGCAGATTCGGTGCCCAGGCGCTTGAGTTCTGCGATGTTGCGATCGATCTCGGCGGCACGGCTGGCTGCCTCGCGCTCGGCGCGTTCGCGGGCGATGCGGTCCTCGCTGGCTTTGTTGTCGCGGGCGCCTTCCTCGACGGCGCCCTTGGACAGGGTGAGGCGGTCGGAGGCTGCAGGGGCGGGTTTCTTTTCCTCGACCCGCGCCTGAACCTGGCCCGTGGCGGCGCGCCCTGCGGGGCTGCCGGTCGCGGGGCGTTCGGTGCCGCCGGCGGCCAGGCGCTGCTTGCAGTCGTTGAAGTCCTTGCTTTGGGCGACCACGGTCTGACGCGCCTCGTCGGTGCCGACGGCGGCCGCTTGGGCCTCGGTGGGCAGCTCGAGTACCGCGCCGGCCTTGAGGCGGTTCACGTTATCTCCGATGAAGGCCTCCGGGTTGGTGCGCAGCAGGGCCACCAGCATCTGGTCCAGCGAGACGGTGCTGGGCTTGGCGGCGGCTGCGATGGCGGCGGCGGTCTGCCCGCTCTGCACGGTGAGACGCCGTTTGGGAGCGGACGCCGGGGCTGCTGCGGCAGCAGGGGTGGACGCGGGTGTGGATGCGGGCGCAGCTGCTACAGGCGCAGAGGCTGCGGCCCCAGGCGCTGCGACAGGGGCCGCAGCGGTCGGAGTCTCTGCTGCCGCAGTGGGTGGTGCTGCCGGTGTGATCTGGGCGGGCAGCGGTGTCGGCGGCGCGGCCGGCGCGGCCTGACGCAGGCTGGGGGGATCGAACAGCAGCGTGTACTCGCGCACGATACGGCCGGTCGGAGCGCTGGCTTCGAGGATCAGGTCGATGAAGGGTTCGGTCACGGCCCGGTCGCTGGCCAGACGCAGGAAATAGCTGCCGTTCGGGCGCTGCTGCAGGCTGATCTGGAGGTCTGCGAGGGCCGGACTGCGTTCCATGCCCGCGGCCCGGAAGGCCTCGGGACTGCCCAGCGCCGTACGCAGGGTGGAGACCTCGTCGGGCGTGATCTGGGGAATGTCGATCTCGGCGCGCAGCGGCTCACCCAGTGCGGACTGGACGGCGACCCGGCCCAGCGAGAGGGCCTGGGCCTGCGGCGCCGCCAGGCCCAGGGCCAGCGCGGTAGCCAGCGACAGGGTAAGGGCACGCCAGCCGCGCAGCCCGGATGACACAGGGCGGCCGGCTGCTCGGCGCGCGGGCAGCGTGGAACTCATGATGCGGGGATTCGTCTGGATACAGGCTGAACCGAAACCACCATAGCAGTAATGCAGGAGAGTGACAAGACGAACCGGTCCAGCGTCGCGCTCAGGCGTCCAAGAGGATGCGCAGCATGCGCCGCAGGGGCTCGGCGGCGCCCCACAGCAGCTGGTCACCGATGGTGAAGGCCCCCACGTACTCCGGCCCCATGGCCAGCTTGCGGATACGACCCACCGGGATGCCCAGCGTGCCGGTGACGGCCACTGGGGTGAGGCCGGCCAGGGTGGCATCGCGGGTGTTGGGGATGACTTTCACCCAGGCGTTGTCAGCGGCGATCAAGGCCTCGATGTCGGCCACGGGCACATCTTTTTTCAGCTTGAAGGTCAGGGCCTGGCTATGGCAACGCATGGCGCCGATACGCACGCAAAAGCCATCGACCGGGACTGCGGGCGTGCCAAAGCCAGCACCCTGGCCCAGGATCTTGTTGGTTTCGGCGCCGCCTTTCCACTCCTCGCGGGACATGCCGTCCCCCAGGTCCTTGTCGATCCAGGGAATGAGCGAGCCGCCCAGCGGCACACCGAAGTTCGCGGTCTCGGCGGCGGACAGCGACTGCTGGCGCGCCAGCACCTTGCGGTCGATCTCGAGGATGGCCGACTTGGGGTCGTCCAGCAGCGACTTCACTTCGGCGTTGAGCGTGCCGAACTGGGTGAGAAGCTCGCGCATATGTTGCGCGCCGCCACCCGAGGCCGCCTGGTAGGTCATGGAAGACATCCACTCCACGAGGCCCGCCTTGTACAGGGCGCCCACGCCCATGAGCATGCAGCTCACGGTGCAATTGCCGCCCACCCAGTTGCGCCCGCCCTTGGCCAGGGCGTTCTGGATGACCGGCATGTTGACCGGATCCAGGATGATGATCGCATCGTCCTTCATGCGCAGGGTGGAGGCGGCATCGATCCAGTGGCCGTTCCAGCCTGCGGCGCGCAGTTTGGGGAAGACCTCGGTGGTGTAGTCGCCGCCCTGGGCGGTGATGATCACCCCGCACTTTTTCAGGGCCTCGATGTCGTAGGCGTCCTTCAGAGCGGTCTCGTTCTTGGCCATCGCGGGGGCCTTGCCGCCGGCGTTGGAGGTGGAGAAGAACACCGGCTCGATGAGGCCGAAATCGCCTTCGGCCTGCATGCGGTCCATGAGGACCGAGCCGACCATGCCGCGCCAGCCGACCAGGCCGACCAGAGGTTGGTGCTTGAGAGTCATCTTCATCGCCCTTTCTAAGTTGATTCGTGGGGCCGGTGTCCCCGGCTCGTCTAGGCCGGGGAGGGCGCGACGAACCGGAGCCGGGTCAGCTCTTAATGGTGGTTTTGGTGATGGCGGCCACGACGGCATCGCCCATCTCACGGGTACCGACGCGGGTGGTGCCTGCCGAATAGATATCCGCCGTACGCAGGCCTTGAGCGAGCACGTGCTTGACCGCCGACTCGATCCGGTCGGCAGCCTCGGCTTGGTTCAGAGAAAAGCGGAGCATCATGGCAGCGGACAAGATTGTAGCCAGCGGGTTGGCCACCCCCTTGCCGGCGATGTCGGGGGCCGAGCCGTGCGAGGGCTCGTACAGGCCCTGGTTGCTGGCATTCAGGCTGGCCGAGGGCAGCATGCCGATGGAGCCCGTGAGCATGGCGGCTTCGTCCGAGAGGATGTCGCCGAACATGTTGCCGGTGACCACCACGTCGAATTTCTTGGGTTCCTTCACCAGCTGCATCGCGGCGTTGTCCACGTACATGTGGTCCAGGGCGACGTCGGGGTACTGCTTGCCGATCTCGGTGACCACGTCCTTCCACAGCTGGAAGGTCTCGAGGACGTTGGCCTTGTCCACGCTGGTCACGCGTTTGTTGCGTTTGCGCGCAGCCTGGAAGGCCACGTGGGCGATGCGCTCGATTTCCGGACGCGAGTAGCGCATGGTGTCGAACGCTTCCTCGGCACCGGGGAAGTGGCCGTCGGTGGCGATGCGCCGGCCACGGGGCTGGCCGAAGTAGATGTCGCCTGTGAGCTCGCGGATGATCAGGATGTCCAGGCCCGCAATCAGCTCGGGCTTGAGGCTGGAGGCGTGCACCAGCTGCTCGTAGCAGATGGCGGGACGGAAGTTGGCAAAAAGGCCCAGGTTCTTGCGCAAGCCCAAAATGGCCTGCTCAGGGCGGAACTGGCGTTCGAGCTTGTCGTACTTCCAGTCGCCCACCGCGCCAAACAGCACCGCGTCGGCCTCTTTGGCCAGCTTGAGGGTGGCCTCGGGCAGGGGGTGGCCGTGAGCGTCATAGGCGACGCCACCGACCAGGGCAGTTTCCATCTCGAACTTCAGGTCCAGGACCTTCAGGACCTTGACCGCCTCGGCGACGATTTCGGTGCCAATGCCGTCACCAGGCAGGACTGCGATCTTCATGGGGTGTGTTTATCCGTGGAGGGTGTGGGCCAGCCAGGGCTTGGTGGCCAGGCGCTGGGCTTCGAAAGCCTTGATCTTGTCGGACTGGCGCAGGGTCAGACCAATGTCATCCAAGCCGTTTAGGAGGCAGTACTTGCGGAAAGGCTGGACGTCAAAGGGCAGCTCTTCGCCGCCCTGGGGTTTGACGATGACCTGGCGCTCGAGGTCGACGGTCAGCGCGTAGCCCGGGAAGGCAGCGACTTCGTCAAAGAGCCTGGCCACCTGGGCCTCGGGCAGCACGATGGGCAGCAGGCCGTTCTTGAAGCAGTTGTTGAAGAAGATGTCGGCAAAGCTCGGAGCGATCAGCGCACGGAAGCCGTATTGCTGCAGGGCCCAGGGTGCGTGTTCGCGAGACGACCCGCAGCCGAAGTTCTTGCGCGCCAGCAGCACGGAAGCGCCCTGGTAGCGGGGCTGGTTCAGGATGAAGTCCGGGTTGGGCTTGCGCGAGGCCGGGTCCTGGCCGGGTTCGCCCGGGTCCAGGTAACGCCATTCGTCAAACAGGTTGGGGCCGAAGCCGGTCTTGCGGATCGACTTGAGGAACTGCTTGGGAATGATGGCGTCGGTGTCGACGTTCTCGCGGTCGATCGGGCCGACAAGGCCCTTGTGGACGGTGAACTTTTCCATGGGCTTATTTCTTCTTGGCGGCGTCTTCAATGACGCTGCCGGCTTTCTGGACGTCCTTGCCGATACCCTGGAGGGTGTTGCATCCGGCCAGGGCGAAGGTGGCGATGAGGAGGGCGGCGATCAGTTTCATGGGAGCCTGCCTCAAGCGAATTGCCGGATGTCGACGAAGTGGCCGTGCACCGCGGCGGCAGCCGCCATCGCGGGCGACACGAGGTGCGTACGACCGCCCGCGCCCTGGCGGCCTTCGAAGTTGCGGTTGCTGGTGGAGGCGCAGCGCTCGCCTGGCTCCAGGCGGTCGGCGTTCATGGCCAGGCACATGGAGCAGCCCGGCTCGCGCCATTCAAAGCCTGCGGCCCGAAAGATTTCATGCAGGCCCTCGCGCTCGGCTTGTTCCTTCACGAGGCCCGAGCCCGGGACCACCAAGGCCAGCTTCACGTTGCGAGCGACTTTGCGGCCGAGTTTCTTGACTACGGCGGCGGCCTCGCGCATGTCTTCGATGCGGCTGTTGGTACACGAGCCGATGAAGACCTTGTCCACGTGGATGTCGGCAATGGGCTTGCCCGGCTCCAGGCCCATGTAGGTGAGGGCGCGTTCGATGGCGCTGCGCTTGCTGGCGTCTTTTTCCTTGTCGGGGTCGGGGACGCGGGCGGCGATGTCCAGCACCATCTCCGGCGAGGTGCCCCAGGTGACGTGGGGCAGGATCTGTGCGGCGTCCAGTTCGACCACGGCGTCGAATTTGGCGTCGGGGTCAGAGTGCAGGGTGCGCCAGTAGGCGGCGGCTTGGTCCCACTCCACACCGGTGGGGGCCAGGGGGCGGCCCTTGACGTAGTCGATCGTCTTGTCGTCCACCGCCACCAGGCCCGCGCGCGCGCCGGCTTCGATGGCCATGTTGCAGACGGTCATGCGGCCTTCCATCGACAGGCCGCGGATGGCGGAGCCCGCAAATTCAAGCGTGTAGCCGGTGCCGCCGGCGGTGCCGATGCGGCCGATGATGGCCAGCACCACGTCCTTGGCGGTGACGCCGCGGGCCAGCTGGCCCTCGACCTTGATCAACATGTTCTTGGCCTTCTTGGCCAGCAGGGTCTGGGTGGCCATCACATGCTCGACCTCGGAAGTGCCGATGCCGTGGGCCAGCGCGCCAAAGGCGCCGTGGGTGGAGGTGTGCGAGTCGCCGCAGACCACGGTCATGCCCGGAAGGGTGGCGCCCTGCTCGGGGCCCATGACGTGAACGATGCCCTGACGCTTGTTCAGAAAGGGGAAGTAGGCGGCGGCGCCGAACTGGGTGATGTTCTTGTCCAGCGTGACGACCTGCTCCTTGGAGATCGGGTCGGTGATGCCGTCGTAGCCCAGCTCCCAGCCGGTGGTGGGGGTGTTGTGGTCGGCGGTGGCGACGATGGAGCTGGTGCGCCAGACCTTGCGACCGGCTTCGCGCAGGCCCTCGAAGGCCTGCGGGCTGGTGACTTCATGCACCAGGTGGCGGTCGATATAGAGGATGGCGGTGCCGTCTTCCTCGGTGTGGACGACGTGTTCGTCCCAGATCTTGTCGTAGAGGGTTCGTCCCATGGGGGTTCCTTGTGCAACCGGGCATTTTATCGGCTGGGTACGGGGGCGAAGAGGGTTCTTGACCTCATCTCTCGGGAGGGTGACTTCCTCGGAGGCTTTTCTCCGGCAACGCGCGAGGCGGGGGTGGGGGCGGCAGGCTCCTCCCTGGGGCTTCGCCTCCAAAGGGAACCCTCCGCCCGCCGCCCCCACCCCCACCTCGCGCCTGGCCGGAGAAAAACGTCCCTTGGACGGAGCCTGGCCATCCGCCCTAGAAACTCGATGCAAGAAAAGAAAAAGCCCGCACAAGGCGGGCTTTCGGAGGCGGCAGGCCGATCAGCGCTGCGCGATCGGCTTCACATCGCGCTTGACCGAGCCATTGAACAACTGGCGCGGACGGCCGATCTTGTACTCGGGGTCGCCAATCATTTCATTGAGCTGGGCGATCCAGCCCACGGTGCGGGCCAGCGCGAAGATGGCGGTGAACAGGCTCACCGGGATGCCGATGGCGCGCTGCACGATGCCGGAGTAGAAGTCGACGTTCGGGTAGAGCTTGCGCGAGACGAAGTATTCGTCTTCCAGGGCGATCTTCTCCAGGGCCATGGCCAGTTTGAAGAGGGGGTCGTTCTGCAGGCCCAGCTCGCCCAGGACCTCCTTGCAGGTTTCCTGCATCAGCTTGGCGCGCGGGTCGTAGTTCTTGTAGACGCGGTGGCCAAAGCCCATGAGCTTGACGCTGGAGTTTTTGTCCTTGACCTGCTTGATGAACTCGCCGATCTTTTCCACGCCACCCTGCTTCTGGATGTCATAGAGCATGTTCAGGGCGGCCTCGTTGGCGCCGCCGTGGGCCGGGCCCCACAGGCACGCCACACCGGCCGCGATGGCAGCGAAGGGGTTGGTTCCCGAGGAGCCGCACAGGCGCACGGTGGACGTGGAGGCGTTTTGCTCGTGGTCGGCGTGCAGGATGAAGATGCGGTCCAGGGCGCGCACCAGCACCGGGTTGGGTTCGTATTCCTCGCAGGGCGTGGCGAACATCATGCGCATGAAGTTGCCGGTGTAGGACAGGGAGTTCTTGGGGTAGATGTAGGGTTGGCCGGCGCTGTACTTGTAGGCCATGGCCACGAGCGTCGGCATCTTGGCGATCAGGCGGATCGCGGAGATCTCGCGGTGCTCGGGGTTATTGATGTCGGTGCTGTCGTGATAGAAGGCCGACAGCGCGCCCACCAGGCCCGTCATGACGGCCATCGGGTGGGCGTCACGGCGGAAACCGCGCAGGAAGAACTGCATCTGCTCGTTGACCATGGTGTGCAGGGTCACGCGCTTGGTGAAATCGGCCTTGCCGGCGGCGTCCGGCAGCTCTCCGTACAGCAGCAGGTGGCAGGTCTCCAGAAAGTCGCATTGGGTGGCCAGCTGGTCGATGGGGTAGCCGCGATACAGCAGCTCGCCCTTGTCGCCATCGATGTAGGTGATGGTGGACTGGCATGACGCGGTCGAGAGGAAGCCCGGGTCGTAGGTGAACATGCCGGTCTGCGCGTACAGCTTGCGGATGTCGATGACATCGGGGCCGACCGAGCCCGAGTACACAGGCAGTTCGACCGCGGGGCTGCCGTTGGAGAACGACAAGGTGGCTTTGTTGTTGGCGAGTTTCATTTCGGTTCTCTCTTGAAATCAGGTGCGCAGCATCTCGAGCACTTCACGGACATCGGCGGTGTCGAGGTCGCCTTCGGGTTGCCGCCGTCGCAGCAGCAGATCGAGCAGGTCATTGTCGGACAGGTCCATCAGCGTGTTCAGCCCCTGGGCCTGACGGACGGTGAGGCGCGCCTCGTACCCCTGGAAGAACCGCTCGATGAACAGGTCGTTCTCGAGCAGGCCACGACGGCATCGCCACTTGAGCTTGCTCAGGGACCGCTCGTCCAGCAGGTCGTTGGGCTCGGCGACTTCGGTCATGGGCTTGTCGTGCAATCACCGAGGCTAGACGGCGCGGCGCACCATCATCTCCTTGATCTTGCCGATCGCCATCGTGGGGTTCAGGCCCTTAGGGCAGACGTCCACGCAGTTCATGATGGTGTGGCAGCGGAAGAGGCGGTACGGGTCTTCGAGGTTGTCCAGGCGGTCGGCGGTGGCCTGGTCGCGGCTGTCGGCGATGAAGCGGTAGGCCTGCAGCAAGCCGGCGGGACCGACGAACTTGTCGGGGTTCCACCAGAAGCTGGGGCAGCTGGTGGAGCAGCTGGCGCAGAGGATGCACTCGTACAGGCCGTTGAGTTCGTCGCGCTCCTCGGGGGACTGCAGGCGCTCTTTCTCGGGCGGGATGGTGTCGTTGACCAGATAGGGCTTGATCGAGTGGTACTGCTTGAAGAACTGCGTCATGTCGACGATCAGGTCACGCACCACCGGCAGGCCGGGCAGGGGCTTGAGCACGATGGTGCTCGGCAGCGTGTTCATGTTGGTCAGGCACGCCAGGCCGTTCTTGCCATTGATGTTCATGGCGTCGGAGCCGCACACGCCCTCGCGGCAGGAGCGGCGGAAGGACAGCGAGGGATCTTGCGCCTTGAGCTTCATGAGGGCGTCCAGCAGCATGCGCTCGTTGCCATCGAGCTCGATCTCGATGGTTTGCATGTAGGGCTTGGCGTCCTTGTCCGGGTCGTAGCGGTAGATCTGGAAGGTGCGTTTTTGCATGACGTGTCCTGAATCTAGAGGGGGCGGGACGTGGCGTGAAGTACGTAAGACAACCTAGCACTCAGAAGGTGCGGACCTTGGGCGGCACGCTATCGACGGTCAGCGGCGTGAGCTTGACCGGCTTGTAGGTCAGGCTGTTGCTGGCGCTGTGCCAGAGGGTGTGCTTCATCCATTCGGCGTCGTTGCGGCCCATGGGGGTGACCGGGTCGTCGACGGGGCGCTCGTAGTCGTTCACGGTGTGGGCGCCACGGCACTCCTTGCGGGCGGCGGCGGACACCATGGTGGCCTGCGCGGATTCGATCAGGTTCTCGACTTCCAGCGCTTCGATGCGGGCGGT
This sequence comes from Pseudomonadota bacterium, assembly GCA_041159245.1. Classification (GTDB taxonomy): domain Bacteria; phylum Pseudomonadota; class Gammaproteobacteria; order Burkholderiales; family Burkholderiaceae_C; genus Ramlibacter. The sequence goes on along the minus strand of JBEAZV010000079.1, from coordinate 39,135 downwards.
GTTGAAGACCTTGGACGTGTCCTTCAGGCCGATGGCGTTGACGCGCTCACGCAGGGCGGCGATCTTGGCCACGCCTTCATCCATGCTGGCCTGGGTGCGGAACACGCCAGCATGCTGCTGCATGGCGGCGCGAATGTCGTTGGCCACGTTCTGGGCGTATTCGCCCGAGGCGGCGCTCTCCAGGCGATTGAGGCGCTCCAGCGTGCGGTCGGCAGCATCGGCAGGCAGGGGCTTGTGCTCCTTGTGCTTGTCGTTGAATTCAACGATGTGGTTGCCCGCGGCGCGCCCGAAGACCAGCAGGTCCAGCAGGGAGTTGGTGCCCAGGCGGTTGGCACCGTGCACGCTCACGCAGGAGCACTCGCCCACCGCATACAGGCCGTTGACCACTGCGTTGTGGTCGTTGGCCGTTTGCACCACGACCTGGCCGTGGATGTTGGTGGGGATGCCGCCCATCTGATAGTGGATGGTGGGCACCACGGGGATCGGCTCGCGCGTGATGTCGACGTTGGCGAAGTTCACGCCGATCTCGTAGACCGAGGGCAGACGCTTGTGGATGGTCTCGGCGCCCAGGTGGTCCAGCTTCAGGAGCACGTAGTCTTTGTTGGGGCCGCAGCCACGGCCTTCCTTGATTTCCTGGTCCATGCAGCGCGAAACGAAGTCGCGGGGGGCCAGGTCTTTCAAGGTGGGGGCATAGCGCTCCATGAAGCGCTCACCATTGCTATTCAACAGAATTGCGCCCTCGCCGCGGCAGCCTTCGGTCAGAAGCACGCCCGCGCCGGCCACGCCGGTGGGGTGGAACTGCCAGAACTCCATGTCTTCCAGCGGGATTCCGGCGCGTGCTGCCATGCCCAGGCCGTCGCCGGTGTTGATGAAGGCGTTGGTGGAGGCGGCGAAGATGCGGCCTGCGCCGCCGGTGGCCAGCAGCGTGGTCTTGGCTTCGAGGATATGCAGGTCGCCGGTTTCCATCTCGAGGGCGGTGACACCCACCACGTCGCCTTCGGCGTCGCGAATGAGATCGAGCGCCATCCACTCGACGAAGAAGCTGGTCTTGGCCTTGACGTTCTGCTGGTACAGCGTGTGCAGCATGGCGTGGCCGGTGCGGTCGGCTGCGGCGCAGGCGCGTTGCACGGGCTTTTCGCCGTAGTTGGCGGTGTGGCCGCCGAAGGGGCGCTGGTAGATGGTGCCGTCGGGGTTGCGGTCAAAGGGCATGCCCATGTGCTCCAGGTCGTAGACGACCTTGGGCGCTTCGCGGCACATGAATTCGATCGCGTCCTGGTCGCCGAGCCAGTCGGAGCCCTTGACGGTGTCGTAGAAGTGGTAGTGCCAGTTGTCCTCGGACATATTGCCCAGGGACGCGCCGATGCCGCCTTGGGCCGCCACGGTGTGCGAGCGGGTGGGGAAGACCTTGGACAGGACGGCCACGTTCAGGCCGGCACGAGAAAGCTGCAGCGACGCGCGCATGCCGGAGCCGCCGGCACCGACGATGACGACGTCGAACTTGCGCTTGGTGATGTTCTTGGAGGTGTAGGTCATTCTCGGGGTCTCCGTGTCACAGGCGCCACAGCACCTGGATGGCCCAGCCGGCACAGCCGACCAGCCAGACGATGGAGAAGATTTGCAGGGCCAGGCGGATGCCCACCGGCTTGACGTAGTCCATGAGGACGTCGCGGATGCCGACCCACACGTGGTAGATCAGGGCGACGATGACGGAGAAGGTCAGGACCTTCATCCACTGGCTGGCGAAGATGCCGGCCCATTTGTCGTAGCCGATGGGGCCGCGCGAGAAGATCACCTGGGCCAGGACGGCCAGGGTGAAGAGGGCCATCAGGACGGCGGTGACGCGCTGGGCGAGCCAGTCACGCAGGCCGTAGTGGGCGCCACTGACGACGCGCTTGGAACCGTAGTTCACGGACATTCAGGTTGCTCCTGCGAATAGCTTTTTAGTACAGGCCAAACAGCTTGGCGCCCAGGACCACGGTGAGCAGCAGGCTGGAGGCCAGGACCACCTTGGCTGAGGCGGCGCCGCGCGCCTTGCTCACGGCGGCGTGGCTCATGTCCATCCAGACGTGGCGCACACCGGCGATGAAGTGGTGCAGATAGGCCCAGATCAGGGCCAGGGTGACCAGCTTGACCAGGAACCCCGGCACGAAGCCCAGGCCGTTGTTGAAGGCCGAAGTGAAGCGGGCAAAGGAGATTTCAGAGGAGACCGAGGTGTCGAACATCCAGATGATGAAGGGCATCAGCAGGAACATCAGCACGCCGCTGATGCGATGCAGGATGGACACGATGCCCGCTGCCGGCAAGCGATAGGACGGCAGGTCCGTGAGGGCGTTGATGTTGCGGAACTCGGGCCGTTTGGGGGCGGATTCGGTCATGTCGCAAAGGGAGTTTTAAGAGGCGTTCGGAGGGCTGTCTCAGCAGGCGCGGATTCTATTTCAATGCTGCAAGCTGACGCGGAACCTTCAGACCCCAACGCGCACGCGGGCGCGCTCGAGGAGTCCAGCCCGCGCGGTGTCAATTGAGGTCGTTGCGATAGTGGTGTGTGGTGGTGCAATACAGCCCCCGTCGCAGTTCCATGGGCACGTCGTTGTAGGTGTAGGCAACACGTTCGACTGACAGCAGCGGGCTGCCCGCGTCGACCTGGAGCAGGGCGGCCTGCTGCGGGTCGGCGGCGACCGCGCGCAGCTTTTCCTCGGCGCGCACCATGCGCACGCCGAACTCGTTTTCGAACATGGCGTAGGTGGGGCCGCGCCAGGCGTCAAGGCGCTCGGCGGACAGGCCCTTGAAGGGGGCGCCTGGCAGCCAGATGTCTTCCAGGATGGTCGGTATGCCGCCGAAGGCCAGGACGCGCCTGACCTGGATCAGGGCGTCGCCGGAGCGCAGGGCCAGCAGGCGCGCCAGATCGGCGGTGGCGCGCAGGCGGCGGCATTCCAGGATGGTGCGCTGGGCCGGGCCCTCGCCGGCTTCCTGTCCGGAGTCGGGCTTCAGGCGCAGGAACCGGTACTGCACCTGCTGCTCGGAGTGGGTGGCCACGAAGGTGCCCTTGCCCTGGCGGCGCACCACCAGGTTGCCGGCGGCCAGTTCGTCAATCGCCTTGCGCACCGTGCCCTGGCTCACGCGAAAGCGCGCGGCCAGGTCCATCTCGCTCGGGATGGCTTCTCCGGGTTTCCACTCGCCGGCCTGCAGGCTTTGCAGGATGAGGCCCTTGATCTGCTGGTACAGAGGGCTGAACGCTGGCGTGCCGGCCTCCACCGGGGTGGCCGCGGCGTCGGCTTGGGAGGGGGAGGTCGTGGCCATCGGCGATTCGAAAAGTCAGCGAATCATATCTTATATAAGACATAAGACAAATTGAGTCAGGGCCGTTTCGGCGCTACACTCGCGGGCTGTCGCGGGCGGTCCTTGTGCGATCGGTCCGGCGCCGAAACACGACACCCATCACCCCCTTCATTCGGAGAATTTCCATGAGCAAAAAGCCCGTCCGCGTCGCCGTCACCGGCGCCGCCGGCCAAATCGGTTACGCCCTGCTGTTTCGCATTGCCTCTGGGGAGATGCTGGGCAAGGACCAGCCGGTGATCCTGCAACTGCTGGAGATCCCCGACGAGAAAGCCCAGAAGGCGCTCAAGGGCGTGATGATGGAGTTGGAAGACTGCGCCTTCCCCCTGCTGGCCGGCATGGAGGCCCATGCCGACCCCATGACTGCCTTCAAGGACACTGACTACGCCCTGCTGGTGGGGGCCCGCCCACGCGGCCCCGGCATGGAGCGCGCCGACCTGCTGGCCGCCAATGCCCAGATCTTCACCGCTCAGGGCAAGGCCCTGGACAAGGTGGCCTCGCGCAACGTCAAGGTGCTGGTGGTGGGCAACCCCGCCAACACCAACGCCTACATTGCGATGAAGAGCGCGCCCAGCCTGCCGCGCGAGAACTTCACCGCCATGCTGCGTCTGGACCACAACCGCGCCGCCTCCCAGATCGCGGCCAAGACCGGTGGCAAGGTCGGCGAGATTGAAAAGCTCACCGTGTGGGGCAACCATTCGCCCACCATGTACGCCGACTACCGCTTTGCCACTATCGGCGGCAAGAGCGTCAAGGACCTGATCAACGACCAGGTCTGGAACGCCGATGTGTTCCTGCCCACTGTGGGCAAGCGCGGCGCCGCCATCATCGACGCGCGCGGCCTGTCCTCCGCTGCGTCGGCCGCCAACGCCGCCATCGACCACATGCGTGACTGGGCCCTGGGCTCCAACGGCAAGTGGGTCACCATGGGCGTGCCCTCCAATGGCGACTACGGCATCCCCAAGGACGTGATGTTCGGCTTCCCCGTCATCACCCAAAACGGCAAGTACGAGATCGTCAAGGGCCTGGAGATCGACGCCTTCAGCCAAGAACGTATCAACAAGACCCTGAAGGAACTGCAGGACGAACAGGCCGGCGTGGCCCACCTGCTGTAACCCGACGCCTTTCTGCGCAGTGCATCCGCGACAGGTTCTCCTCGGCGCCCAGGCGCACACCGGCTTTCTGCCGGTGTGCGACCACTACAGCGGCGTGGAGGCCCGAATGCGCAAGAGCCTGCAGCTGCAGGCCGAGATGGCCGCCGAATTCGGCGCCTGCGTGTTTGACGTCACCCTCGACTGCGAGGACGGCGCTCCGGTGGGCGGCGAGGCCGAGCACGCTGCGCTGGTGACGGAGTTGGCCCTGGCCAGCGCGATCGGCGCCCGCGTGGCGGTGCGGGTGCACCCGGTGGACCATCCGGCATTCGAGGCCGATATCGCCACCATCGCCGGGCGCGCCGCGTCCCGCCTGTGCCATGTGATGATCCCGAAAGTCGAATCGGTGGCCGACGTCGAAAGAGCCGTTCGCGCCCTCGACGCGGTGGGTGCCACGACGCTGCCGCTGCAGGCCCTGATCGAATCACCGGCAGCGGTGCACCGTGCGTTTGACATCGCGGCGCACCCGCGCATGCAGTCATTGAGTTTCGGTCTGATGGACTTCGTCTCCGCGCATGGCGGTGCAGTCCCTGCACAGGCCATGGGGGTGCAAGGTCAGTTCACCCACCCGCTGGTCGTGCGCGCCAAGCTGGAGATCGCCAGCGCCTGCCATGCCCATGGCAAGGTGCCCTCGCACTGCGTGGTCACCGAGTTCAAGGACGCTGCCGCTTTCCAAGCGGCCGCTCGCAAAGCGGCGCGCGACTTCGGCTACACCCGCATGTGGAGCATCCATCCGGATCAGATCCGCGGCGTGCTCGAGGCTTTTGCCCCTGACGAACGCGACATCCACACCGCCAGCGCCATCTTGCTGGCGGCATCGCGCGCCCAGTGGGCACCGATCAGCCACGATGGCAAACTGGAGGACCGGGCTAGCTATCGCTTTCACTGGCAGGTGCTGGAACGCGCCCACCAGACGGGGCGTCCGCTTCCGTCCGAAGTGCGCGAATGGTTCAAGGAGACTGCAGTATGAAAGTCCTCGCCACCTTCCTGGTCGCCTGCTTGCCGGCCTTCACACTGGCCCAGGCCCCGGCGCCCACTGCGTCCAAGCCTGCGGCGGCCAAGCCCGTGCGCAACTCGGGCCTGGCACCCTCCGCGCAAAAGGCCGTCGAGGAACGCACGCCCATCGAGGACGAGCCGATGCACGAGCTCTCGCCCGCCGAACTGGAGATCGCACGCACGGTGCACGTCGGCACCATCCGCTGCGAACTGGGCGCCAGCGTCACTATCACGCCGGGCCGGCGCGAGGGCTTCTTTATCGTCTCGACCAAGAACCATCGCTTCCGCATGCACCCGACCGAAAGTCGGACCGGCGCGATTCGGCTGGAAGATCCCAAGCGCGGTGCGATGTGGTTGCAGCTGGCGAACAAGTCCATGCTCATGAGCCAGAAACTCGGACAGCGACTGGCCGATGAGTGCCAGAGCCCGCAGCAGGTCGAAGTAGCCGACGCCCTGAAACGCAATCCGGCGCCCAGCATCCTGGATGCCCCTGCACCCAAATAACGGCACGCTTATTTCAAGTTCTTGTACGGAGAAAAAACCATGTTGACCGCCTACCGTGACCATGTCGCAGAACGCGCCAAGCTCGGCATCCCGCCGCTGCCCTTGTCGGCGCAGCAGACCGGCGAACTGATCGAGCTGCTCAAGCACCCGCCCAAGGGCGAGGAACAGGCCCTGGTGGACCTGATCACCCATCGCGTGCCTGCCGGCGTGGACGATGCGGCCAAGGTCAAGGCCAGCTACCTGGCCGCCGTGGCCCATGGCACCGAGAAGTGCGCCCTGATCTCCCGTGCCAAGGCCACGGAGCTTCTGGGCACCATGCTGGGCGGCTACAACATCAGCCCCTTGATCGATCTGCTCGATGACGAGGAAGTGGGCGCCGTGGCCGCCGACGGCTTGAAGAAGACGCTGCTGATGTTCGACCAGTTCCATGACGTCAAGGACAAGGCCGACAAGGGCAATGCCAACGCCAAGGCGGTGATGAAGTCCTGGGCGGATGCCGAGTGGTTCACCAGCCGTCCGGAAGTGCCCCAGTCGCTCACGGTCACGGTGTTCAAGGTGACGGGCGAAACCAACACCGACGACCTCTCGCCCGCGCCCGATGCCTGGAGCCGCCCCGACATTCCGCTGCACGCACTGGCCATGCTGAAAAACACGCGCCCGGGCATCACGCCCGAGGAAGACGGCAAGCGCGGCCCGGTGAAGTTCATCGAGGAACTGAAGAAGAAGGGCCACTTGGTGGCGTATGTGGGTGACGTGGTGGGCACCGGCTCGTCGCGCAAGTCGGCCACCAACAGCGTGCTGTGGTTCACTGGCGAGGACATTCCCTACGTTCCGAACAAGCGCTTTGGCGGCGTGTGCCTGGGCTCCAAGATCGCCCCGATCTTCTACAACACCATGGAAGACGCTGGCGCGCTGCCGATTGAGCTTGATGTCAACAAGATGGACATGGGCGACGTCATCGAGCTGCGCCCCTACGAAGGCAAGGCCCTGAAGAACGGCCAGGTGATCGCCGAGTTCAAGGTCAAGTCCGACGTGCTGTTTGATGAAGTGCGCGCGGGTGGTCGCATTCCGCTGATCATCGGCCGTGGCCTCACGGCCAAGGCGCGCGAGGCCCTGGGCCTGCCGGCCTCGACCCTGTTTCGCTTGCCACAGGCCCCCAAGGACAGCGGCAAGGGCTTCTCGCTGGCACAGAAGATGGTGGGGCGCGCCTGCGGCCTGCCCGAAGGCCAGGGCATCCGTCCGGGCACCTACTGCGAGCCGAAGATGACCTCGGTGGGTTCGCAGGACACCACCGGTCCCATGACCCGCGACGAGCTCAAAGACCTCGCCTGCCTGGGCTTCTCGGCCGACCTGGTGATGCAGTCCTTCTGCCATACCGCGGCCTACCCCAAGCCGGTGGACGTGAAGATGCACCACGAGCTGCCCGACTTCATCTCCACCCGCGGTGGCATCTCGCTGCGCCCGGGCGACGGCGTGATTCACTCCTGGCTCAATCGCTTCCTGCTGCCCGACACTGTGGGCACGGGCGGTGATTCGCATACGCGGTTCCCGATCGGCATTTCCTTCCCCGCCGGCTCGGGCCTGGTGGCGTTTGCCGCTGCCACCGGTGTGATGCCGCTGGACATGCCCGAGAGCGTGCTGGTGCGCTTCAAAGGCAAGATGCAGCCGGGCGTCACCCTGCGCGATTTGGTGAACGCCATTCCCCTCTACGCGATCAAGCAGGGCCTGCTGACCGTGGAGAAAAAAGGCAAGAAGAACATCTTCTCGGGCCGCATCATCGAGATCGAGGGTCTGCCAGACCTGAAGGTGGAACAGGCCTTCGAGCTCTCCGATGCCTCCGCCGAGCGCTCCGCCGCCGGCTGCACGGTGCATCTCAATAAAGAGCCGATCATCGAGTACATCAACAGCAACATCACGCTGATGAAGTGGATGATCGCCAACGGCTATGCTGACGCGCGCACCTTGCAGCGACGTATCGCCGCCCAGGAGGCCTGGCTCAAGGACCCGAAGCTGCTCAAAGGCGATGCGGATGCCGAGTACGCCGCGGTCATCGAGATCGACCTGGCCGACGTGCACGAGCCTATCGTGGCCTGCCCGAACGATCCGGACGATGTGAAGACGCTGTCCGATGTGGCCGGCGCCAAGATCGACGAGGTGTTCATTGGCTCGTGCATGACCAACATCGGCCACTTCCGCGCAGCGTCCAAGCTGCTCGAAGGCAAGCGCGATATCCCGGTCAAGCTGTGGGTGGCGCCACCGACCAAGATGGACCAGAAGCAGCTGACCGAGGAAGGCCACTATGGTGTGCTCGGGACCGCTGGGGCGCGCATGGAGATGCCCGGTTGTTCCCTCTGCATGGGCAACCAGGCGCAGGTGCGCGAGGGCGCCACAGTGATGTCCACCAGCACCCGCAACTTCCCGAATCGTCTGGGCAAGAACACCAATGTGTACCTGGGCAGCGCGGAGCTGGCGGCGATCTGCTCGCGGCTGGGGCGTATTCCGTCCAAGGAGGAATACATGGCCGATATCGGGGTGATCAACGCCAATGGCGACAAGATCTACCAGTACATGAACTTCGACAAGATCGCGGATTTCAAGGACGTGGCGGACAAGGTCGCGGCCTGAGTTTTTTCAGGCGACATGAGCAAGCGGCCTTCGGGCCGCTTTTTCGTTGCCGTGTGCCCCGCGGTGCTGGGGGCCGCCTAGGATTGGCGCAGTCGCGCCTGCGCCCGCTCGATCCAGGTTTGCAGGGCCGCATCCAGGTCGGCTTCGCTGAACGAGCAACTCTCGCCGCTAAACAGGGCGCTGGACTCCATCCGGTCCAGGAGGTCCGCTAGTACCTGGCCGAAGGCCGGCGGCAACGCTGGCGGCAGGTGCAGGGCGCGTACGCGTTCGCAAAACGCGGCGGTTCCCAGGGTGGCGGCCTGCCGGGCGGCCGTGGCCTGGCGCAGGGCGTCAAGGAAGGTCGTGTCTTGCGGGGTGAGGGTCATGGGGCCAAGCCGCTTCAGGTGTCTGAAAAGTCGTACGACATAATACGTCGATGACCGCCCCGCTGGCCCCGGTTTCCCTGCGACGCTCCCGTTCACTCACGGCGGACCTCGTGCAGGCCCTGGGGGACCGCATCCGCGATGGGCGCCTGCCTACGGGGGTCAAGCTGCCGACCGAGGGCGCGATCATGCAGGAGTTCGGCGTGAGTCGAACGGTGGTGCGCGAAGCGATCTCGCGCCTGCAAGCCGGCGGCATGGTGGAGACGCGCCATGGCGTGGGCACCTTCGTGCTCGGGCAGGGTGACGCGAGCAGCTTCCGTATCGACGCTTCCCAACTGGACGCCCTGCAGGACGTGATCCGCGTGCTGGAGTTACGCATTGGGGTCGAGACCGAGTGTGCTGCGCTCGCCGCTAGCCGGCGCACCGAGGAGGACCTGGTGGCGATGCGGGCGGCGCTGGACGCGTTTGCGGCCGCGGTGGCCCAGGGCCGGGACCCGGTGGGGCCCGACTACCAGTTCCACCTCGAGGTGGCCCGTGCAACCCGTAACACCCACTACGCCGACCTCATGACCACGCTGGGCGGCACCATGATTCCGCGTGCCCGGCTCGAGGGCACGGCCCCGGTCACGCCCGAGCGCCTGGAGTACCTGCGCCGTGTGAATCTGGAGCACGAGAGCATTCTTTCGGCGATCGAGCGGCAGGACGCCGAGGGCGCCCGCGCCGCAATGCGTACCCATCTCACCAACAGCAAGGAGCGCCGCCAGCGGGCGGCCGCGGCCGCTTCGTCCTGAGCCCGTACGGCCCCTGATTGGCACGGATGAGAATTAGTTGTACGATGTCTTACTTCTAACTCAGACTTCAGGATGGACTCATGACGCCCCAGGACCTCAAGAAAGCCCTCTCCACTGGCCTGCTGTCCTTCCCCCTCACCGATTTCGACAGCGAGTTGCGATTCAATGCCCGCGGCTACGCCGAACGCCTGGAGTGGCTGATGCCCTATGGGGCCTCGGTGCTGTTTGCCGCAGGGGGCACCGGCGAGTTTTTCTCGCTGGAGCCCGGTGAATATGCACAGGTGATTCAGGTTGCCGCTTCCACCTGCCAGGGGCAGGTCCCGATCGTGGGCGGCGCAGGTGGCGGGACCCAGCTTGCGATCCAGTACGCGCAGGCGGCCCAGGCCAACGGCGCCGCCGGCGTGCTGTTGCTGCCGCACTACCTGATTGAGGCCACGCAGGAGGGGCTCGTCGCCCATGTGAAAGCGGTGTGCAAGAGCGTGCAGATCGGTGTGATCGTCTACAACCGCGGCGCCTGCAAGCTCAGTGCGCAATCGCTGGAAGTCCTCGCCAATAGCTGCCCCAACCTCATTGGCTTCAAGGACGGTCTGGGCGATATCGAGCGCATCGTGTCCATACGCCAGCGCCTGGGTGACCGCTTTGTGTACGTCGGGGGCATGCCCACGCACGAGGTCTACGCCAACGCCTACCAGGCGCTGGGCGTGCCGACCTATTCGTCGGCGGTGTTCAACTTCATCCCACGCACGGCCATCGAGTTCTACAACGCCTATGCCAAGGGCGACCAAGCCACCGTGAGCCGCCTGCTCAATGACTTTTTCATGCCCTATCTGGAGATCCGCAACAAGGGCGAGGGCTATGCGGTGAGCATCGTCAAAGCCGGCGCCACGGTGGTGGGGCACAGCGCCGGCCCGGTGCGCCCGCCGCTGTCAGACCTCAAGCCCGCGGAAGTCGAACAGCTCAAGGCCCTGATTCAGAAGCTCGGTCCTCAGTAACCCCTGCGCATTCACCCTACACGGAGACAACGCCATGAAGAAGCAATGGATCTCGCTGACCCTGGCCCTGGCGACCAGCATGGGCGCACTCGCTTTTCCGACCAAGCCCGTCACCCTGGTCGTCCCCTTTCCCCCCGGTGGCTCGACCGACCTGATCGCGCGCACCCTGCAGCCCAAGCTGCAAGAGCGCCTGGGCGGCAGCGTGGTGGTGGACAACCGCGCCGGCGCCACCGGCACCATTGGTGCGGGCCAGGTGGCGCGCGCGCCAGCTGACGGCCATACGCTGCTGGTGTCCTCGCTGGGCCCTTTCGTGATCGCACCGCACTTGATCAAAGCACCCTATGACGCGATCAAGGATCTGGAGCCGATCACCATCTTGGTCCAGGCGCCCAATGTGCTGGTGGTGCCCGCTGCTTCGTCGCTCAAGTCCATGGCCGATGTCATGGCCCATGTGAAGGCCAATCCGAACAAGATGACCTTCGCATCTTCGGGCAACGGCAGCAGCGACCACCTCACCGCCGAATTGTTCTGGCAGCAGACCGGCACCACCGGCATCCATGTGCCGTACAAGGGCGGCGGCCCGGTGATGAACGACCTCCTGGGCAACCAGGTCGATTCGTCCTTCATGAATATCAACACGGCGATGCCGCAGATCCTGGCGGGCAAGCTGCGGCCACTGGTGATCACCAGTGCCAAGCGCTCGCCTTTGCTGCCCCAGGTGCCCACGCTGGACGAGATGGGCATCAAGGATGCCGGCGTCACGTCCTGGCAGGCGGTAGCGGGTCCGCGCGGCCTGCCCGCCGACGTGAAGGCGAAGATTCATGCGGCCATCGTGGCGACCTTCAACGAACCTGCCATCAAGGCGCGTCTGTTGGATCTGGGCTTCGAGATGGTGCTGAACACGCCCGAGCAGTTCTCTGCCTTCCAGGCTGCTGAATACGCCAAGTGGCAGAAACTCATTACCAGCCGCAACATCAAGGCCGATTGATCCGTCTCATGGCGACTGCCTCCACCCCCCGCGTCACCCGCTGGCAGGTCATTCCCGTCGCGGGCCGCGACGGCATGTTGCTCAATCTCTCTGGCGCGCATGCACCGTTCTTCACGCGCAACCTGGTGATCGCCACCGACAGCGCGGGTCATGTGGGGGTGGGCGAAGTGCCCGGCGGCGAGAAGATTCGCCAGACGCTGGAAGACGCACGGCCCCTAATCGAGGGTCAGCCGATCGGACAGCTGCAGGCGATCCTGAACGCGATGCGCGCGCGTTTTGCCGACCGCGACACCGGCGGGCGTGGTCTGCAGACCTTTGATTTGCGCACCACCATCCATTCAGTGACGGCTGTTGAATCGGCTTTGCTGGACCTGCAAGGCCAGCATCTGGGTGTGCCGGTGGCGGCGCTCTTGGGGGAGGGGCAGCAGCGCGATGCGGTGCAGATGCTGGGGTACCTGTTCTTCGTCGGCGACCGCACGAAGACGGACTTACCCTACATCGACCCAGCCCACGAGCCCGAGGAGGCCGACGGTTGGCGTCAGGTGCGTCATGCGACGGCGCTCACGCCCGAGGCCATCGTGCGACAGGCCGAAGCGGCGCACGCGCGCTACGGCTTTCAGGACTTCAAGCTCAAAGGCGGTGTGCTGCGCGGAGAAGATGAAGTGTGGGCCGTACGCGCGCTGCACGAACGCTTCCCACAGGCGCGCGTGACGCTGGACCCCAATGGCGGCTGGCTGCTCCAAGATGCCGTGCGGCTGATGCGCGACCTGCAGGGCGTTCTGGCCTATGCGGAAGATCCTTGCGGCGCGGAAGATGGCTATTCGGGCCGCGAAGTGATGGCGGAATTCCGCCGTGCCACCGGCCTACCGACCGCCACCAATATGGTGGCCACGGATTGGCGGCAGCTGGTGCATGCGCTTTCGCTGCAGGCGGTGGACATTCCGCTGGCCGATCCGCATTTCTGGACGATGGCCGGTTCGGTGCGCGTGGCGCAGACCTGCCGCGACTGGGGGCTGACCTGGGGCTCGCACTCCAACAACCACTTCGATGTGTCGCTGGCCATGTTCACGCAGGTGGGCGCGGCCGCACCCGGCAAGGTGACGGCCATTGACACGCATTGGATCTGGCAGGACGGCCAGCGCTTGACGAAAGAGCCTCTGAAGATTGAGGGCGGCTATGTGCAGGTGCCCAAGGCCCCCGGTTTGGGGGTGACCCTGGACATGGTCGAAGTGGAAAAGGCCCATGCCTTGTACCTGCAGCACGGTCTGGGCGCGCGCGATGACGCCCTGGCCATGCAGTTCCTCGTTCCCGGTTGGAAGTTTGACCCTAAGCGGCCCTGCCTGGTGCGATGAAACCCACTTCAATCCGCGACACTGAATCGGTACTCGATGCGACCGCGTCGTGGCTGGCCCGGGCGCAGCACGGCGCTGGGGAAGTTCGGATGATTCGGCGCATCGGGCAGGCCCTGGGGCTCCAGGCAGAAGCCGGCCTCGGGTCCGTAGGAGCGGTCGCCCTTGCCCGCGTGACGCGGCAGGCTGCCATCGAAGCCGCTGGCCGAGAAGAACTGCAGGCCCGGCGCGTCGCTGCACACCTGCATCACCACGCCGCTGCCCGGTGCCTGAGCGCGCGCCATCGGACGCAGCGTGCCAGTGTCACCCGCCACATAGCAATGGTCGAAGCCCTTGCCCTCGGGCAGGCGCGCCAGCGCTTGTCCCAGCGTGGCCCCCGCGCGCAAGTCCAGGGGCGTGTCGTCCACCGGTGCGATCTCGCCCGTGGGGATCTTGTGCGCATCGACCGGCAGGTAGTGCGAAGCGTGGATCGTGAGGTGATGGTCACGCGCATGCGGGGCGTGCACGCCTTCGAGGTTGAAGAAGGGGTGCGCCGTGACGTTCACGACACTGGCCTGGTCCAGAGCCTGGGCTTCCCAATCGATCGCCAGCGCGGTGGGTGTGGGCAGGGTGTAGGTCACGCGCAGCGCCACGTCGCCGGGAAAACCGTCCTGCGCGCTGCGAAAGGTCCAGGCCAACACGAGCCGGTCCGGGGCGTGTTCCTGCACGGCGAACACCTGGTGACGGCTGCCCGCAGGCCCGCCGTGCAGGCAATGGGGGCCGTCATTGGCCGGCAACTGCCATACCTCTTGGTCCAGCGTGAAGCGTGCGTGGGCAATGCGATTGGCAAAGCGACCGATGACGGCGCCCATGGACGGCATGCCTTGCAGCATCTGGGGCATGTGGTCGTAGCCCAGGACGACGTCGTGCCAGATCCCGTGACGACCTGGCACCATGAGTTGCAGCAGGCGCGCGCCGTGGTTGGAGACGGCCGCCTGCAGGCTCCCCGACGTACCCAGCCGGTACAGCCTCACCGCCTGTCCATTGAACACACCGGCCCAGCGGGCAGGGTCCAGGAGGTGGGCGATGGGGGCGGTCATAGAGGGCAGCTGCGAAAGTTTATGTTGTACGATAACTGATGACTCGGCGAACGGTGTCTCCGACCTCTATTTTTCCACCCATGCTCGATCAACCTGCCTCTCCCCTGCGATTCAAGCGCCTGCTCATGACGGGGGCGGCCGGCGGTCTCGGCCGCGAATTGCGCGCACGCCTGGGCCGTTATTGCGACGTGCTGCGGCTGTCTGATATTGCCGACCTCGGCGCTGCGGGCCCGGGCGAGGAATGCGTGCAGGTGGACCTGGCGGACAAGGCGGCCGTCCATGACCTGCTGGCGGGCGTGGATGCCGTGGTGCATCTCGGCGGTGTGTCGACCGAGCAGCCCTGGGCGCCGATTCTGGCGGCCAATATCGAGGGCATGTACAACCTGTACGAGGCGGCGCGTACGCAGGGTGTCAAGCGCGTCATCTTTGCCAGCTCCAACCATGTGATGGGGTTCTGGCGCCAGGACCAGGTCGTGGATGCCCAGTCGCTGCCGCGTCCTGACGGGCTCTATGGTTTGTCCAAGGCCTTTGGGGAAGACATCGCGCGCCTGTACTGGGACCGCTTTGGCATCGAGACCCTGGTGGTGCGCATAGGCTCGTCCTACCCAGAGCCGCAGAACCGCCGCATGCTGGCCACCTGGCTGTCCTATGACGACCTCGAGCGCCTGGTGGTGGCCGGTTTGACCGCGCCCGTGGTGGGTTGGAGCGTCATCTACGGCATCTCGGACAACCGCACGGCTTTCTATGACAACACCATGGCGCGTCACATCGGCTACCGGCCTCAGGACAGCTCCGATGGCCATCGCGCCCGCGTGGAGGCGGCGCAGCCGGTGATCGACCTGTCCGACCCCGCCAACCTGTACCAGGGCGGTGTCTTTGTGCGCACGGGGCATTTCGATTGAACACGCCCGCCGTCATCGACTTCGAAGTGATCTCGCCCACGCGTGACCGTGTGGGTGAAAGCCCGCTGTGGTCGGTGCGCGAGCAGGCGCTGTATTGGGTGGACATCGAGGGTCATGCCATTCGGCGCCTGGACTGGGCCACCCGCACCGTGACCTCCTGGCAGACGCCCGAGCGTGTGGGTTGCATCGCGCTGCGCGCGGGCGGCGGCTTTGTCGGCGGCATGGAGTCGGGTGTGTTTGCCATCGACCTGCCCCCCGGCGGCGGCACAGCCCGCACGCGCCTCTTGCAGGCGGTGCAGCATCCGCGCGCGGGCATGCGCTTTAACGACGGACGCCTGGACCGACAGGGACGTTTGTGGGCCAGCACCATGGTGATGGACGGCTCGCTGGCCGCTGCGGAGGGCGCGCTGTTTCGCTTTGACGCGCAGGGTCTGTCAGCGCCCTTGGTCAGCGGCCTGGTGACGGGCAACGGTCTGGCTTTCAGCCCCGACGGGCGTCGCATGTACCTGTCGGACTCGCACCCCACCGTACAACGTATCTGGCAATTCGATCTGGGCGACGACGGCGTGCCGCGCAACCGCCGTGACTTCGTGGACATGCGGCCATATCCCGGACGCCCCGACGGCGCGGCGATCGACACCGAAGGTGGCTATTGGATTTGCGGCAACGATGCGGGTCAGGTCCACCGCTTCACGTCCGATGGACGGCTGGACCGCTCGATTGCGGTGCCCTTTAGCAAGCCGGCCATGTGCAGCTTTGGTGGCCCGGATCTGTCCTGGCTGTTTGTGACCTCGATTCCGCCGGCCAAGCCCGCACCGGGCTTCGATCCTGCGTTCGATGGCGCGGTCATCGTGCTGCGCCCTGGCGCGCAGGGCGTGGCCGAGCCGGAATTTGCGTTTGCCTGATTTTTTCAACCAAGGAGACACCATGCGTTCATTCAAGCCCCTGGCGCTCGTGGCCGCCACTTTGATGGCCTTTGCCGCCGCCCCTGCGCGTGCCGCTGAATTTCGTTCGGCCGACATCCACAACGCCGATGACTACCCCACGGTGGTGGCGGTCAAGCATATGAGCACCGTGCTGGAGAAGGCCTCGGGTGGCAAGCACAAGATCAAGGTGTTCAACAAGGGCGCGCTGGGCTCCGAGAAGGAGACGATCGACCAGGTCAAGATCGGTGCGCTCGATATGGTGCGTGTGAACGTGGCGCCGATGAATGGCGTGTGCCCCATGACCATGGTGCCGACCATGCCCTTCCTGTTTCGCTCGGTGGACCATATGCGCAAGGCGCTGGATGGCCCCATCGGCGAAGAGATCCTGAAGTCCTGTGAGGCGGCGGGCTACATCGGCCTGGCGTTCTATGACTCCGGTGCGCGCTCGATCTATGCCAAGAAGCCGGTCAAGACCGTGGCCGACACCAAGGGTATGAAGATCCGCGTGCAACAGTCTGACCTGTGGGTGGCCCTGGTCGGTGCGATGGGCGCCAACGCCACTCCCATGCCCTACGGCGAGGTCTACACCGGCCTCAAGACCGGCCTGATTGACGCCGCAGAGAACAACTTCCCCTCGTACGACACCGCCAAGCACTTCGAGGCGGCCACCGTGTACTCGCGCACCGAGCACTCGATGGCCCCCGAGATCCTGCTGTTCTCGAAGGTGGTGTGGGACAAATTGCCCAAGGCCGAACAGGACATGATCCGCGCCGCTGCCAAGGATTCGGTCAAGGTGCAACGCGCCGCGTGGGATGATCAGGAAGGCAAGTCGCTGGCCCGCGTGAAGGCTGCTGGCGTGCAGATCGTCGAGGTGGACAAGCGCTCGTTCCAGTCTGTGATGGGCCCGGTCTACGACAAGTTCATGACCACCCCCGACATGAAGCGCCTGGTCAAAGCCATTCAGGACACCAAGTAAATCGCACCTGCACCCGGACGCTGCGCCTGGCGCCGCGCCCGGGTGAACGCGAGTACCCCTATGTTGACGAAGCTGTGTGCCGCACTCGCCAGGCTGTGCCTGATGGTGGCCGTGTCATTGCTGATTGCCCTGATCCTGTGCGTGCAGTGGCAGGTCTTCGGGCGCTATGTGCTCAATGACACCCCGACCTGGGCCGAGAACTTTGCCCTGCTGCTGGTTTTGTTCGTGACGGCGTTTGGCGTGGCGGTGGGCGTGCGCGATGCGGGCCACATCGGCCTGGAGTCGCTGGTGGTGTTGTTACCCGCCCGCTGGCAGCGGCGTATCGCCTTCGTGGTGCACGCGCTGGTGGGTTTGTTTGGCGCGCTCATGGTCAAGGGCGGCTGGCTCTGGGCGTCGGCCAAGTGGGGCGAGAAAAAGCCCATGCTGCCGGTGCCCGATGGCATCGACTATGTGCCGATCATCATCGCGGGCGGCCTGATCGTGCTGTTCTCGATTGAACATGTGGTCGCTCTGGCGCGTGGCCAGGAAGTGGAGCCGGCATGGAACTGACCGTCCTGGCGGTGTCCTTCACCGCGCTGTTGATTCTGGGCGTACCGGTGGCTTTTGCCATCGGCCTGTCGTCGGTGGCCACCATCGTGGCGGCCGGCCTTCCCATCGCGGTCGTCTTCCAGAAGATGGTGGGCGGCATGCAGGTGTTTTCCTTCCTGGCGATTCCGTTTTTCATCTTCGCCGGCGAGCTGATGCTGTACGGCGGCATCGCTGAACGCATCATCCGTTTTGCCAACAGCCTGGTGGGCCATGTGCGGGGCGGCCTGGGCATGAGCAATGTGCTGGGATGCACCATCTTCGGCGGGGTGGCGGGCTCGCCGATGGCCGACGTGTCTGCCATTGGGTCGGTGATGATTCCTCTCATGAAAAAAGAGGGCTATGACACCGACTACGCGGTGAACGTGACCACGCACGCCTCGCTGGTTGGGGCCATCATGCCCACCTCCCACAACATGATCATCTTCACGCTGGCCACCGCGGGCATCGCCTCGGTCAGCGTGCTGGGTCTGATCCTGGCCGGTTTGGTGCCGGCCATCATCCTGACCGTGTGCAATATGGCGGCGGCCTATTGGGTGGCCGTCAAACGCGGCTACCCGGTGCACGGAAACTTCCCGGGCTGGGCCATGGTTCTGTCCGCCTTCCTGGCGGCGCTGCCCGGGCTGTTGGTGGTCGTGATCATCCTGGGCGGGATCCTGTCGGGTGTATTCACCGCCACAGAGTCCGCCTCGATCGCGGTGGCCTGGGCGCTGTTGATCACCGCCGTGGTCTATCGCACCCTGACCTGGAACAACTTCCTCAAAGCCTGCGCCAAGGCCTGCAAGACCACCGGTGTGGTGCTGCTGCTGATCGGCATCTCGTCGGCCTTCGGTTACTTCCTGGCCCTCTACGAGGTGCCGCAAAAGACCGGCGAGCTGATGAAGTACGTGAGCGACAGCCCCTGGGTCATCTTTCTGATGATCAATGTGCTGCTGTTCATCCTGGGTACCTTCCTGGACATGGCGGCGACCATCCTGATTTGCACGCCCATCTTCATGCCGATTGCCATGCAGTATGGGATGGACCCGCTGCAGTTTGGCATCCTGATGTTGATCAACTGCGCGCTGGGGCTGAACACACCACCGGTGGGCACCGTGCAATTCGTGGGCTGCGCGATCGGTGGGATTTCAGTGGGCCAGGTGATGCGCACGATCGCGCCGTTTTATGGTGCGCTCGGGATGACGCTGCTGGCGGTGACCTATGTGCCGGCGTTTTCGCTGTGGCTGCCAAACCTCCTGAAATAGGCCCATGACCGCGGTCACGCGTCCCCTGTACATCCGCATGCACGCCGCGGACAACGTGGCGATCGTGGTCAACGACGGCGGCGTGCCTGCTGGCGCGGTTTTTGAGGACGGCCTCGCTGTCCGTGAAGCGGTGCCCCAAGGTCATAAGGTGGCCTTGACCGATCTGCCTGCGGGCTGTGAAGTGCGCCGCTACAACGTCGTGATTGGCCGTACCACGCGGGATGTGCCCGCTGGCAGCTGGGTGCATGAACGCCTGCTGGAGATGCCGCAGGCCCGCGCCCTCGAAGGATTGCCGGTGGCAACCGTGCGGCCGACGCCGCAGCCCGCCCTGGAGGGCTATACCTTTGAGGGCTATCGCAACCCCGACGGCAGCGTGGGCACGCGCAACCTGCTGGCCATCACCCAGACGGTGCAATGCGTAGCGGGTGTGGTGGACATCGCCGTGCGCCGCATCCGGGAGGAGCTGCTGCCGCAGTACCCGAACGTGGACGGCGTGGTGGCGCTGGAGCACGGCTACGGCTGCGGCGTGGCCATCGACGCGCCCGACGCGGTGATCCCGATCCGCACACTGCGCAACATCAGCCTGAATCCGAACTTTGGTGGCGAGGTGATGGTGGTGAGTCTGGGCTGCGAGAAGCTGCAACCCGATCGTCTGCTGCCTCCGGGCAGCATCCCCATCACCGACGAGCGGGGGGCGGATGCCGGCCCGGACACCGTGTGTCTGCAGGACGATGCCCATGTGGGCTTCATGTCCATGGTCGAAGAGATCATGGGCACCGCCCGCACGCACCTAGCGCGCCTGAACCAGCGTCGGCGCGAGACCGTGCCGGCCAGCGAGTTGGTGGTGGGCGTGCAGTGCGGCGGCAGCGACGCGTTTTCGGGCGTCACCGCCAATCCGGCGGTGGGCTTTTGCACCGACCTGCTGGTCCGCGCTGGGGCCACGGTGCTGTTCTCGGAGGTGACCGAGGTACGGGATGCGATCGAACAGCTCACCGCGCGTGCCACCACCCCCGAAGTGGCGCAGGCCCTGGTGGACGAGATGGCCTGGTACGACGCCTACCTCGGGCGCGGTGGCGCAGATCGCAGTGCCAACACCACACCGGGGAACAAGAAGGGCGGCTTATCGAACATCGTCGAGAAGGCCATGGGATCCATCGTCAAGTCGGGCTCTGCACCTATCTCGGGTGTGGTCAAGCCCGGCGAGAAGGCCAGGCAAAAGGGCCTGCTCTATGCGGCCACGCCCGCCAGCGACTTCATCTGCGGGACGTTGCAGCTGGCTGCGGGCATGAACCTGCATGTCTTTACCACCGGCCGCGGCACGCCTTATGGTCTGGCCGCCTGCCCGGTGGTCAAGGTGGCCACCCGCACTGACCTGGCTCGTCGCTGGCATGACCTGATGGACCTCAATGCCGGCCGCATCGCCGACGGCGAAGCCAGCATCGAGGATCTGGGCTGGGAGATGTTCCGCTACCTGCTCGATGTGGCCAGTGGCCGCAGAAAGACCTGGGCCGAGCACTGGCGCTTGCACAATGCACTGGTGCTTTTCAACCCCGCGCCAGTGACCTGAGCCAAGACGCTGCAGCTTGCGTGTCAGGTGAAGTCCACTGCCCGGTGCTCCCCGATCCTCGGAGGCTGGCCGGTAACAGCGGCCGTGGCGAGCTTGAACAACTGCGTCACCTTGCTTTCGCGGATGTTCCAGTACTCGGCGTGCAGGATCTGTACCTCCACCAGTTCGAGGTTGGGATCGGTAGGTCCGCCAGGGAACCAAGCACGGCTCATGGCATTGAACAGGCGCTCACGCAGTGGTAGGTCGTGGTTCAGACGCGCGTGTCCCGTCACCGAGACGTAGTGGTCCTTGTGCGTGTCGCTATAGGTGACGTTCACGTCGCCATCCAGTGCGACACGCTGGCCCAGCCCGGTGGCGCGCGAGACGAAGAAATACAGCACCCCTTCCTCCAGGGAGCGGTTCTGCGTGGTCAGGGGATGGGCGTGCAGGGAGCCGTCCGGATGGCGATGGGTGAACATCCCGAAGCGCATTTCCTTGATCAGGTCCCACAGGGTCTGGTGGGAGGCAGAAGGGGAAGGGGCGGCCATGGACGCACATCTTTCCTGCTCACGCTGTCGGCCGTGTCATCGAGGTTCGCCCGGCCCTGTACGCGGGAGCCGACAGGCTGGCCGCGCTACCATCCTTTCGATCCGCTCCAACCCCGAGGCTGCCTTCCATGTTCAAGTCCTTCTTCTTTGCGCGCCGCTGGTGGCCCTGGTCCCTGCTGGGGTCCCTCCTGATCCTCTACACCACCTGGTACCGCGTGAGCCTGGACGTGCAGGTCAACGAGTGGTTTGGGAGCTTCTATGACATGGTGCAAAAGGCACTGACCGATCAGGGCAGCGTGACCTTGCCCGAGTTTTGGACCCAGCTCGCCACCTTTTTGCGCATCGCGATGCTGTACGTGACCATCGCGGTGTTCATCGAGTTCTTCACCAAGCATTTCATCTTTCGCTGGCGCACGGCGATGAACGACTACTACATGGCGAATTGGGACAAGCTGCGTGGCATCGAGGGAGCCGCGCAGCGGGTACAGGAGGACACCATGCGTTTCGCCCGCATCATGGAGGGTCTGGGCGTGGAGTTCATGCGCAGCATGATGACCCTGGGCGCCTTCCTGCCGATCCTGTGGACGCTGTCGGAGAAGGTGACCGAGCTGCCCTGGATCGGCCCGGTGTCGCACTCCATGGTGTGGGTGGCGATTTTGTCGGCGCTGTTTGGCACCGTGCTTCTGGCGGTGGTGGGCTTCAAGCTGCCCGGCCTGGAGTTTCAGAACCAGCGGGTCGAGGCTGCCTACCGCAAGGAGCTGGTGCTGGGCGAGGACGACCCCAGCCGGGCGCAGCCACCCGAGGCCAAGCGGCTCTTTGAAGACGTGCGCCGCAACTACTTTCGCCTTTTCTTCCACTACCTCTACTTCGATGTGGCCAAGTGGTCCTACTTGCAGTTCTCGGTGCTGATTCCTCTGATCGCACTGGCCCCCACCGTGGTGGCCGGCGTGATCACCCTGGGGGCGATGCAACAGATCACCCGGGCCTTCGATCGGGTCGAAGCTGCCTTCCAGTACCTGGTTTTGAGCTGGGGCACCATCGTGGAACTGATCTCGGTGTACAAGCGGCTGCGCGCCTTTGAGCAGGCGATCGTCGACGCACCGGCCTTGCCCCTGCCGCCAGTCGAACCGGCCTGACCTCGCGACCGCTCCCCGGCCGATCGGGGCCCCCCGGGCCGGCTTCTTGTATGCTGGCTGCCCGGCTTGCCGCGTGTTTGCCGTTTTCCCCGCTTTTTCCCGCTTTTTCCGGAGTTTTCTCCCATGGCCCGCGTCTACAACTTCAGCCCTGGTCCTGCCACCTTGCCCGAGGCCGTCCTGCGCCAGGCTGCCGACGAGATGTTGGACTGGCAGGGCTGCGGCATGTCAGTGATGGAGATGAGCCACCGCGGCAAGGAGTACATGTCCATCCATGCCGAGGCCGAGGCCACGCTGCGCGAGCTGATGGCCATCCCCTCGAACTACAAGGTCCTGTTCCTGCAGGGCGGTGGCATCGGCGAGAACGCCTTCGTTCCCATGAACCTGATCGGCCGCACCGGGCGCGCCGACTACGTGATCTCGGGCGACTGGTCCAAGAAATCGGCCAAAGAAGCGGCGCACTTCGGCCAGGTGCGCATTGCCGCCAGCAGCGAAGATCACGGCCGCTACACCCGCACGCCCCCGCAGTCCGATTGGAAGCTCGACCCGCAGGCTTCCTATGTGCACCTGTGTTCCAACGAGACCATTGGTGGCGTGGAGTTTTTCTGGACGCCCGACACCGGCGAAGTTCCGCTGGTGGCCGACATGTCCTCCAACATCCTCTCGCGCCCCATGGACGTGAGCCGCTACGGCCTCATCTACGCTGGCGCGCAGAAGAACATCGGCCCGTCGGGCCTGACGGTCGTGATCGTGCGCGAGGACCTCTTGGGTCACGCGCTGCCGATCACGCCCGATGTCTTCAACTACAAGATCCAGGCGGATGCCGACTCCATGTACAACACCCCGCCCACCTATGCGATCTACATCGCGGGTCTGGTGTTCAAGCATGTGAAGTCGCTGGGCGGTCTGCAGGCCATGGAAGCCCGCAATCGCGCCAAGGCCCAGCTGCTGTATGACACGCTGGACGCCAGCGGCTTCTACCGCAACCCGATCGCGCCCGAGTCGCGCTCGCTCATGAACGTGCCCTTCTGGCTCAAGGATCCCCAGCTCGACGAGGCCTTCCTGCAAGGCGCGCGGGCCAAGGGTCTGCTGCAGCTCAAGGGCCACCGCGTGGTCGGCGGTATGCGTGCCTCCTTGTACAACGCCATGACGCTGGAGGGCGTACAGGCCCTGGTGGCCTACATGAAGGAGTTTGAGGCCCAGCACGCCTGATGGCCCGGTCGGGCCAGGGTGTTTGTTGCCACCGGGCCGTGTCCGCGTGCACCATCGCGGCATGACCCACCCCTATGCTCACACCCTGCGTCCTCTGAAGATCGGCACGGCAAAGGCCGGTCGTTTCTTTTCCCTGCCGGCGCTGGCCGAGGAATTTCCGGGCGTCAACCGCTTGCCGGTGTCCCTGCGGCTCGTACTGGAGTCGGTGCTTCGCCACTGCGAGGGCGTGAAGGTGACCCCCGAGCACGTGCGACAGCTGGCCCAATGGGCCCCCCAGGCTGATCGCGTTGAGGAGATTCCCTTCACCGTGGCGCGCGTGGTGCTGCAGGATTTCACGGGCGTGCCGCTACTGGCCGATCTGGCGGCCATGCGCAGTGCCGCAGCGCGCCTGGGCAAGCAGCCCGGGGCCATCGAGCCGCTGGTGCCGGTGGATCTGGTGGTGGACCATTCGGTGATGGTGGACCACTACGGCACGCGTGACGCCTTGCAGCAGAACATGCGCCTGGAGTTCGAGCGCAATCGCGAGCGCTATGCCTTCATGAAGTGGGGCATGCAGGCCTTCGACACCTTTGGCGTGGTGCCCCCGGGCTTTGGCATCGTGCACCAGGTGAACCTGGAGTACCTCGCCCGCGGCGTGCACCGGCGCGCTGATGGCGTCTACTACCCCGACACCCTGGTGGGCACCGACAGCCATACCACCATGATCAACGGCGTGGGCGTGGTGGGCTGGGGCGTAGGGGGCATCGAGGGCGAGGCTGCCATGTTGGGGCAGCCGGTGTACTTGCTCACGCCCGATGTGGTGGGCGTGGAGCTGATTGGCCAGCTGCGCGAAGGCTGTACCGCCACCGATCTGGTGCTCACGGTCACCCAATTGCTCCGCAGCCACAAGGTGGTGGGCAAGTTCGTCGAGTTCTTCGGTGAGGGCGCCCGCACGCTCTCGGTGCCCGATCGCGCCACGCTGGCCAATATGGCCCCTGAGTACGGCGCCACCATGGGCTTCTTCCCCGTGGACGAGGCGACCCTTGCCTACTTCGAGGGGACAGGCCGAAGCCGTGCTGAGGTCGCCGCGATGGAGGCGTATTTCCGTGCGCAGGACCTGTTTGGCATTCCGCTGCCTGGGCAGATTGACTACTCACAGGTGGTGCGGCTGGACCTGGCCAGCGTCACCCCCAGCCTCTCGGGTCCCAAGCGGCCTCAGGATCGCATCGAGATCGGCCAGGTGGCCAGCCAGTTCAGTGCGCTGTTCTCGCGCTCCGCCTCGGACCATGGCTTCAACCAGCCGGCCGCCGCTCTCCGCACGCGCCATCCGGTGCAGGGCGTGACCCTCGGCCATGGCGATGTGCTGATCGCGGCCATCACCAGCTGTACCAACACCTCTAACCCCGGCGTCATGCTGGCCGCCGGCCTGCTGGCGAAGAAGGCGGTACAGGCGGGTCTGCGTGTTCAGCCCCACATCAAGACCTCGCTGGCGCCCGGCTCGCGCATCGTCACTGATTACCTGATCAAGTCTGGCCTGATGCCGTACCTGGAGCAACTGGGCTTTACCGTGGCGGGCTATGGCTGCACCACCTGCATTGGCAACTCGGGTGATCTGGCGCCCGAGATCAACGAAGCCATTTTGAAAGGCGATCTGGTGTGCGCCGCAGTGCTCTCGGGCAACCGCAATTTCGAGGCCCGGATCCATCCGAATCTCAAGGCCAACTTCCTGGCCAGTCCGCCCCTGGTGGTGGCCTACGCGCTGGCGGGCACCGTGTTGCGGGATCTCATGACCGAACCGGTGGGGACCGGCCGCAAAGGCCAGCCTGTCTGGCTTGGCGATATCTGGCCCACATCGCAGGAGGTGCGTGCGTTGATGAAGTACGCCATGAACGGCAAAACCTACCGCGCCACCTACGAGAAGGTGGCGTCCGACCCGGGCCTGCTGTGGGAGCGCATCGAGGGCAGCGAAGGGGAGACCTACGACTGGCCCGCCAGCACCTACATCGCACACCCGCCGTTCTTCGAGGGCTTCTCGCTCGAGCCGCCTGCCCACGGCACGCCGGTGCGGGTGCAGGGCGCGCGCATCATGGCGCTCTTTGGTGACTCCATCACCACAGACCACATCTCGCCAGCAGGCTCGATCAAGGAAAGCTCGCCGGCAGGCCAGTGGCTGCTGTCGCAGGGCGTGGACAAGGCCAGCTTCAACAGTTACGGCTCGCGTCGTGGCCATCACCAGGTGATGGTGCGGGGTACCTTTGCCAATGTGCGTATCCAGAACCTGATGCTGCCGCCGCGGCCTGATGGCTCCCGCGAGGAAGGTGGCTACACCCTGTACCGCGATGACGCTGGCCCGGTGCAGAAGCTGTCCATCTTCGATGCCGCGCAGAAGTACCAGGCCCAGGGGTGTGCCACCGTGGTTTTTGCCGGTGAGGAATACGGCACTGGGTCTTCGCGCGACTGGGCGGCCAAGGGCACGCAGCTTCTAGGCATCAAGGCGGTCATCGCCCGCAGTTTCGAGCGGATCCACCGCAGCAATCTGGTGGGTATGGGCGTGTTGCCACTGCAGTTCAAAGGGCAGGACAGCTGGGAGTCACTGAGGCTGGACGGCTCGGAATTCATCGACGTGATCCCCGGTCCTCAGCTGCGCCCCCGAAGCGACGCCACCCTGGTGATCGTGCGCAGCGACGGCAGCCGCCGGGAGGTCGTCGTGCAACTGCGTATCGACACCCCCATCGAAGTGGCCTACTACCGGCACGGCGGTATCCTCCCGTTTGTGCTGAGGCAGCTGTTGTCTCGCTGAACATCGATTTTTCATGCAGGCATTGCGGGGAAGAGGACCATGTCGCACCGGCTGCTGATCGCCGGCGGTGGCATTGGCGGGCTGGCGACGGCGTTGGCAGCAGCACGGGCGGGGTGGCAGGTCCAGGTGCTGGAACAAGCGGGCGTCTTCAGCGAAGTGGGAGCCGGCGTACAGCTCGGGCCCAACGCCACGCGAGTGCTGCGAAGCCTGGATTGCCTGGACGCTGTGGCGGCCCGCGCCTGCGCGCCGCTGCGCCTGGTGGCGCGCGATGCGCTGCGTGCGCAGACCCTGGGCACCCTGCCGCTGGGGGACGCGTTCGCCGCGCGCTATGGCGCGCCCTATCTGACGGTGCATCGTGCTGACCTGCAGGCCGTTCTGTTGCAAGGGCTTCAGGGTTCGCGGGCGGGTCTGGAGGTGGACCTGCAGACTGCGCGCCGGATCACGGCTGTCCAGGATCAGGGCGAGGGCGTCCAGGCGCAGTGCGAGGGCGGCGCTGCGTTTGGGGCCGATGCCCTGATCGGCGCCGATGGTTTGTGGAGCGCGGTACGGCCGGCGCTGGTGGCCGATGGGCCCGCTCGGCCCTCGCACCATGTGGCCTACCGGGCTCTTGTGCCGCTGGATCGCCTGCCCGCCCGCTGGCAGGTGCCCGAGGTCACCGCCTGGCTGGGGCCGCACCTGCACGCCGTCACCTACCCGGTACGGGGCGGGACCTTGCTCAATGTGGCGTGCTTCGTCGAACAGCCAGTCGAGGGCCCGCAACAGGGCTGGGACCTGCCGGGAACGTCCGAGCGCCTGCGTGCGGCGCTGGGTGCGGTCTGCGATCCCCTGCAGGCGGTGGTGGAGGCCGCGCCCCGCTGGGGCCTGTGGGTGCTGCATGACCGTACGCCGGTGGCAGGTGCCCACGAGATGGCCCGGGGTCGCATCGCCCTGCTGGGGGATGCCTCGCACCCAATGCGGCCCTACCTCGCGCAGGGGGCGGCCATGGCGCTGGAAGATGCCCTCGAACTCGGACAATGCCTGGGCGGCGTGCGCGATCGGGTGATGGACACCGAGACCGCCTTGCAGCGGTATGCCCTCAAACGCTGGCAGCGGGTGGCGCGTGTGCAGCGTCGCTCATGGCGCAACGGCCAGATCTTTCACGCGACCGGGCCCGTGCGCTTGGCGCGAGACCTCGCAATGGGGCAGCTGGGGGCCCGGCTCATGGATCTGCCCTGGCTGTACGCCCATTAAGGCAAGACTGAGCGCCCTCCAGGTGGACCGCCGGGCGCCTGCCTAGAGGATCGTTCCTTCCAGCGGCGGCAGGCCGTGACGCTGGCGCGCGATGCCGCAGGCATGGCTGCCCGCCTCGAACTCGCGACAGGGGGCCGGGCGCCACTCGTAGATACCGCAGGCCACGCGCTCGCCCACCTGGCCAGTGAGCGCGGCGCAGCGTACCGGTACATGGTCGGTACCGCGCATGCGGCAGGTGCTGCCATTGACTTCGACGGCCAAGCCTGCGGGCACGCGCCCGCCCATGTCGTCGAGCTCGTAGACGGCGAAGTCGACCCTGAAGCTGGCGCAGCAGGCGCCGCAGGTCAGGCAGGGATGGTCGGCGCCCGACACGGGTGGGTCAGGCGACTCGCCCCAGCAGCAGGAATTCCATCAACGCCTTTTGCACATGCATCCGGTTCTCGGCCTCGTCCCAGACCACGGACTGCGGGCCGTCGATCACGTCGGCCTCGACTTCTTCACCGCGGTGCGCGGGCAGACAGTGCATGAACAGGGCGTCGGGCTTGGCCACCGACATCATGTCGGTGTCCACGCACCAGTCGGCGAAGGCTTTCTTGCGGGCCTCGTTCTCGGCCTCGTAGCCCATGCTGGTCCAGACGTCGGTGGTGACCAGGTCGGCGCCACGGCAGGCTTCCTTGGGGTCTTGGAACACCCGGTAGCTCTGGCTGCTGCGGATACCCGCCACGGCCTGGTCCACCTCGTAGCCGCTGGGCGTGCTCACGTGCACCGTGAACCCCAGCAGGTCGGCCGCCTGCAGCCAGGTGTTGGCCATGTTGTTGCCGTCGCCCACCCAGGCCACCACCTTGCCGGCAATGGAGCCGCGGTGCTCGAGGTAGGTGAAGATGTCCGCCATGATCTGGCAGGGGTGGAATTCGTTGGTCAGACCGTTGATGATCGGCACGCGCGAATGCGCGGCGAAGCGCTCGATCTTGTCCTGGCCGAAGGTGCGGATCATGACCAGGTCCACCATGCGGCTGATCACGCGCGCCGAGTCCTCGATGGGTTCGGCCCGTCCGAGCTGACTGTCGCCCGTGGTCAGATGCACGACGCTGCCTCCAAGCTGGTACATGCCGGCCTCGAAGCTCACGCGGGTGCGCGTCGAGGCCTTCTCGAAGATCATGGCCAGCGTGCGGTCGGCCAGCGGGTGGTACTTCTCGTAGGCCTTGAACTTGCGCTTGATTTCCGCGGCACGCTGGAACAGCCAGGCGTATTCGTCGGCTGTGAAATCGGTGAACTGCAGGTAGTGCCGGATCGCCATGGTCATTCCGCCAGGAAGGCCTTGATCAGGGGGACCAGCAGGCTCACGATCTCGTCGGCCTCGGCCTCCGTGAGGATCAGGGCGGGGACCAGGCGCACCACCGTCTCGGCGGTGACGCTGAAAAGCAGGCCGGCGTCGGCGCCGCGTCCGACCAGGGCGCCACAGGGCCGATCGAGTTCGATGCCGAGCATCAGGCCCTGGCCGCGGATTTCTTTCACGCCCGCCACACCTGCCAGGGCTTTCTCGAGGGAGGCTTTCAGATGCGCGCCCACATGGGCCGCGTTCTCCAGCAGGCCTTCTTCTTTCATGATGCGCAGGGTCTCGACCCCGGCGCGCATGGACAGGGGATTACCGCCGAAGGTCGTGCCGTGGTTGCCAACCTGGAAGATGTTTGCGGCCTTGGGGCCGGCCACGACCGCGCCGATCGGCACGCCCGAGCCCAGACCCTTGGCCAGGGGCATGACGTCGGGCTTGATGCCGGCCCACTGGTGCGCGAACCACTTGCCGGTGCGGCCCATGCCGCACTGCACCTCATCGATCATCAGCAGCCAGTCTTTCTGGTCGCACAGGGCGCGCGCTTCGCGCAGGTACTCAGCGCGCATGGGGTTGACGCCGCCTTCGCCCTGGATGGTCTCGAAGAACACGGCCACGACGTTGGGATTGCCCTCGGTCGCTTTCTTCAGGGCCGCGATGTCGTTCAGGGGCACGCGCAGGAAACCCTCGACCAGCGGGCCGAAGCCGGCCTGCACCTTGGTGTTGCCGGTGGCCGAGAGCGTGGCGATGCTGCGGCCATGAAAGGCCTTTTCGTAGACCACGATCACGGGGCGCTCGATGCCCTTGTCGTGGCCGTACTTGCGCGCCAGTTTGATGGCGGCTTCGTTGGCCTCCAGGCCTGTGGAGCAGAAGAAGGCGTTGGTCAGGCCCGAGAGTTCGACCAGGCGCGCGGCGAGTTCTTCCTGCAGGGGGATGTGGTAGTAGTTGCTGGAGTGAATCAGCTTGGCGATCTGGTCCTGCAGGGCGGGCACCAGCTTGGGGTGGTTGTGGCCCAGGGTGTTCACCGCGATACCGGCCAGCGCGTCCAGATAGCGCTTGCCATTGACGTCCCACACGCGCACGCCTTGTCCGTGCGACAGGGCGATGGGCAAGCGCCCATAGGTGTTCATGGTGTGGGGCGAAGCGGCTTCGATCAGCGCCATTGCGGTCCTCTTGAAAGAAAAATCGGCCCAACCAGGTGGGCCGCAGGAAGGGCGATTTTAGGCATAGGCCATGCGGTTTCCCGCACGGGCGGTCGAGGCGGGCTTGGGGGGATTCCCGTCATGGTCGGCGGGGGCGTCAGGGGCTTCCAAGTCTTATATAAGATAGAATACTTTCGCACCGCGGTACGAGGCGATCCCTGGCGGCGGTGCGCAGCCCACCCTCGCACCCCTCGATGGCCTCTAGCGCTCCCAAAGAAGTCTTTATTCAAGGCATCACCAGCCAGGGCCGCACCTTTCGGCCCAGCGATTGGGCCGAGCGCCTCGCCGGCGTGATGAGTTCCTTCCGCCCCGGCGGCGCCCAGCCGGGCAGCCACCTGAGCTATTCCCCCTGGTGCGTGCCGACGGTGATCGGGAACGTCAAGTGCGTGATAGTGAATACTGACTTGCGTGACCACGAACCCATGGCCTGGGACTTCGTGATGAACTTCGCCCGCGACAACGACCTGCAGGTGGGTGAGGCTTGCCTGATCCCGGATCAGCCCTCCAAGTCCTGAGTCGGGTCACCGCCGACCCTCATCAAGAAACGTCAATCCCAACGAAAAAACCGCCCGAAGGCGGTTTTTTGCTTTTTGCTTTGCTGGCAGCGCACCCGATTCAAACGGCAGGCCTTCGTGTCCGAAGGCCCGGGCGGGGGCCTGAGTCCGTCAGGCGGCGGTGGCCAGGGCCTTGACCTTGGCGGACAGGCGGCTCTTGTCGCGAGCGGCCTTGTTCTTGTGGAAGATCTGCTTGTCGGCCACGGAGTCCAGGACGCTCTGGGCCTTGGCAAAGAGTTCGGTAGCCTTGGTCTTGTCGCCGGCGGCGACGGCCTTCTCGACGTTCTTGACCGCGGTGCGGTACTTAGAGCGCAGCGAGGTGTTCGCGGCGTTCAGTTTGACGTCCTGGCGGGCGCGTTTGCGGCCCGACGCCAGGCGCGGGTTCTTTTTCTTGGGTTTGGCTGATGCCATGGTGTGATTCCTTCGGTGTCTGAGGATGTTGCCAGCAAAGCCCTCCATTGTACGCCAAAAGCACTGGCGGGCCCGAAAGCCCGGCAGGGCGCCGCTACACTCGGGTGGGTGAGCCTGTTCAAAGCCGCCTCCACCGTCTCGCTGCTGACCCTGGCCTCGCGGGTGACAGGCCTGGTGCGGGACCTGCTCATGGCGTCCACCTTCGGCGCCAGCGCGCTCACCGACGCCTTCAACGTGGCGTTTCGCATCCCCAACCTGTTTCGTCGCCTGTTTGCCGAGGGCGCCTTCAGCCAGGCCTTCGTGCCGGCCCTGGCCCACGTCAAGGAGCGCGAGGGTGAGGCTGCTACCCAGGAGCTGATTGACCATGTGGCCACCGTCCTGGCCTGGGCCTTGCTGGTCACCTGCGTGATCGGCGTGGCGGGCGCGCCGGTGCTGGTGTGGGCGCTGGCCAGCGGCCTGCAGAAGGACCCGCAGGCCCTGGAGGCTGCGGTGTTCATGACCCGCTGGATGTTCCCCTACATCGGCTTCATGTCGCTGGTGGCCTTGTCGGCCGGCATCCTCAATACCTGGCGCCGCTATGCCGCTCCGGCCGCCACCCCGGTCCTCCTGAACCTGGCCATGATCCTGGCCGCCTGGCTGGGGGCGCCCTGGTTTGCTTCCCTGGGCATCGAACCGATCTACGCCATGGCCGCCGGCGTGATGCTGGGGGGCGTGCTGCAACTGGGCGTGCAGGTGCCGGTGCTGCTGCACCTGGGGCACTTGCCTCGCATCGGCCTGAGCTGGCGTCGCATTCGCGCGGCTTGGGGCCATGAAGGCACCCGACGCATCGGCACGCTGATGCTGCCGGCGCTTTTGGGGGTGGGCGTGGCGCAGATCTCCCTCTTGATCAACACCCAAATCGCGTCCTGGCTGCCCACGGGCAGCGTGACCTGGCTCGGGTATGCCGACCGGCTCATGGAGTTCCCGACCGCGATGTTGGGCGTGGCCCTGGGCGTGGTGCTGATGCCGCAGCTGGCGTCGGCCCATGCTGCCAACGACACACAGCGCTATTCCGCCATGCTCGATTGGGGCCTGCGCCTGGTGGTGCTGCTGGCGGTGCCCAGCTCGGTGGCCCTGCTGGTGTTCGCCAAACCTCTGGTGGCCACGCTGTTCCACTACGGGGCCTTCACCGGGCGTGACGTGCTGCAGGTCTCCACGGCCCTGGCTGGCTATGGCGTGGGGTTGCTCGGGCTGGTGGCGATCAAGGTGCTGGCTCCGGGCTACTACGCCAACCAGGACATGCGGACGCCGGTGCGTATCGCCATCGTGGTGCTGGTGGTCACGCAACTCTTGAACGTGGCCCTGGTGCCGCTGCTACAGCACGCCGGTCTGGCGCTGTCGATCGGGCTGGGGGCGCTGCTCAATGCCTCCTGGCTGCTGGTGGGCCTGCGCCGGCGAGGCAGCTGGGTGCCGTCCCCGGGCTGGGTCCGCTTCCTGATACAGGTGGTGGGGGCGACGGCCCTGCTGTCGATCTTCCTGGCCTGGAGCGCCGGCGTGCTGCCCTGGGTGGAGCTGCGCGCCCAGCCCCTGCAGCGGGTGGGCTGGCTCGGCGCGGTGTTGGCCGGCGGTGCCCTGATCTATTTCGGTGCGCTGTGGGCCGCAGGCCTGAAACTTCGCCAGTTCGTGACGCGTTGACCCCGTACGGCGCCAGGATGCTTGACGCACCCCGTGACGCCCCCTTACAAAGCCCCGATGCAGTTCGATTTCCAGGCGCCCACCCCGCTGGCCTATTTCCGCTCCCTGGTCCAGAGCGACGAGCAGTTTCCCCTCCTGGAAGCCGCGGCCAGCATCGCCCAGGACGAATACCCCGAGCTGGACGTGCAGCAAGTGCTGGGAGACGTGGACCAGCTCCTGGCCCGCCTGAAGCGACGTCTCGCCGCCGATGCGCCGGCCCTGCAGCGTCTGCGCATGCTCAATCAGTTTTTCTTCCAGGACCTGAGCTTCGGTAGCAACGTCAATGACTACAGCGACCCGGACAACAGCTACTTGAACGTGGTGCTGCGCACACGCCGCGGCATCCAGATCTCGCTGGCGGTGCTCTGGCTGGAATTGGCCCAGGGCCTGGGCCTGCACGCTCGCGGCGTGTGCTTTCCGGGTCATTTCATGGTGAAGGTGAACCTGCCCAAGGGACAGGTGGTGATCGACCCCTTCACCGGGCAGTCGCTTTCGCGGGAGGAGCTCTCGGAGCGGCTGGAGCCCTACAAGCGCCGCAGCGGCCTCACGGGCGAGTTCGATGTGCCGCTGGGGCTGTACCTGCAGTCGGCGCCCCCGCGCGACATCATCGCGCGCATGCTGCGTAACCTGAAGGAAATCCACCGGGCCCAGGCCGACTGGGCCCGTCTGGTGGCGGTGCAGGACCGGCTGGTGGTGCTGCTCCCGCAGGCTTGGTCGGAGCACCGCGACCGGGGCCTGGCCCATGCGGCGCGCGGCCAGACCGAGCTCGCGGTGAAGGATCTGGAAACCTACCTGGGCAACGCGCAGGACGCGCTGGATATCGACGCGATCGCCGAGCAGCTGGCGAGCTTGCGCCGCGCGCGCAATTGAAGGGCCGGTTGCTGGCCTGCGTTCGCTTCGTGTGGACTCAGCGCACTTCGACCGGGGCGCCGTCGCCCCGCGGCGAGATGACGCCGATCTCGTAGACGGTCTCGCCCTGCGCACGCAGGGTGGCCGCTGTCGCGGCGGCGTGTTCGGCGGCGACCACCACCACCATGCCGATGCCGTTGTTGAAGGTGCGGTTCATCTCGTGATCGGAGATGGCGGCTGTCTTTTGCAGCCACGCAAAGAGCTCGGTCTGCGGCCAGCTGCCCTTTTTCAGGTGGGCGGCGGTGCCCCCGGGCAGCACCCGAGGAATGTTCTCGAGCAGGCCGCCACCCGTGATGTGGGCCAGGGCCTTGACCGGATGCTGGGCCAGGGTGGCGAGCACCGGCTTGACGTACAGGCGGGTGGGGGCCATCACCGCCTGGCGGAAAGGCTGTCCGTCGAGGCTGGCGGGCAGGTTTGCGCCGGCGCGTTCAATGCACTTGCGCACCAGGGAGAAGCCGTTGGAGTGCACGCCGTGGGAGGCCAGGCCCAGCACCACGTCGCCGGGGCGCACGTCGCGGCCGGTGAGGATCTTGGATTTCTCGACGGCGCCGACGCAAAAGCCGGCCAGGTCGTACTCGCCCTCGGGGTACATGCCGGGCATCTCGGCGGTCTCGCCCCCAATCAGGGCGCAGCCGGAAAGTTCGCAGCCGCGGGCGATGCCGCCGACCACCGCGGCCGCGGTGTCCACGTGCAGCTTGCCGCAGGCGAAGTAGTCCAGGAAGAACAGGGGCTCGGCGCCCTGCACCAGCACGTCGTTCACGCTCATGCCCACCAGGTCGATGCCCACGGTGTCGTGCAGGTTCCACTCGAAGGCGAGCTTGAGCTTGGTGCCGACGCCGTCGGTGCCGGAGACCAGCACCGGCTCCTTGTATCGCTTTGGGACCTCAAAGAGGGCGCCAAAGCCGCCGATGCCGGCCAGCACTCCCTCGCGCATCGTTTTCTTGGCCAGCGGCTTGATGCGTTCGACCAGCGCGTCGCCAGCATCGATGTCGACGCCGGCGTCCTTGTAGGAGAGGGGGGCTTGTGTCATGGGGGAGCGAGTGGCTGTGAGGGCGGGCTGCGGGCGGTGCCTCGGGGGGCGGCCCGATAGAATTCGACGATTTTACTTGCCCCCCAATGAAGCAGATCGCGCTGGACATCGGCCTGGCCCGGGGCCCGACCCTGGAGGGCTTCTGCGCCGGTCCCAACGAGGCGGCGCTGGCCCACTTAAAGCTGTGGTGCGGCAGCCCCACGCGCTCGCCGGTGCCGACCTACCTCTGGGGTGCCAGCGGGAGCGGCAAGACCCATCTGCTCAAGGCGGTCGGCCAGGCCCTGCGTGACCAGGGGGCCTCAGTGGGCTGGCTCGATGCCTCCTTGTCCGAGCCGCCCGCCTTCGACGAGCGCTGGGCGGTGGTGCTGATGGACGACACCCACCTGTACACCGCGGTGCAGCAGCATGCGGCCTTCAACTGGTTCGTGAACGCTCAGACGCTACAACGCGGCGTACTGGCTGCGGGCAGCATGCCGCCCGCCGACCTGAAGCTGCGTGAGGACCTGCGCACCCGCCTCGGCTGGGGGCATATGTTCCAGCTGCAGGTGCTGTCCGAGACCGAGCGCCGCGCGGTGCTGCGCCAGGCGGCCGACGCGCGCGGCGTGTTCCTGGGGGACGAGGTCATGGACTTCATGCTCTCGCGCTTCTCGCGGGACCTGGGCAGCCTCATGCAGCTCCTGGAGCACCTGGACCTGTACGCCCTGCAGACCAAGCGCGCCATCACCATCCCCCTGATCCGCTCCATGCTGGAGAACGAGTGAAACTTGCGCTGTTCGACCTCGACCACACCCTGCTGCCGATCGACTCCGACTATTCCTGGGGCGAATTCACCCTGTCGATCGGCTGGTGCGACCCGGGCCACTTCAAGGCCCGCAACGACGAGTTCTTCGCCCACTACCAGGCCGGCACGCTGGACGTGCACGCCTACGTGCGCTTCGCCACTGAGGCGATCCGCCTGCGCGGCGAGCAGGCGGCCCTGGCCGCGCGCGAGGAGTTCCTGCGCCGTGTGATCGAGCCTGCCATCCGGCCCCAGGCCCTGGACCTGGTGACGCGCCACCGCGACGCGGGCGAGCAGGTGGTCATCGTCACCGCCACCAACGAATTCGTGACGCGTCCGATCGCGGACCGCTTCGGGGTGCAGGAGCTGATCGCGGTGAACCTGCAGCGCGATGCCGGCGGCTGGATCACCGGCGAGATCGAGGGCGTGCCCTCCATGCGTGCCGGCAAGGTCACCCGCATGGCCCAGTGGTTGGCGCAGCGGGGCCTGGACTGGGACGGCGTTGACGCCACCTTCTATTCCGATTCACTGAACGATCTGCCCCTGCTGGAGAAGGTGCGCCACCCGGTGGCCACCAACCCCGACCCGCGCCTGCGCCAAGTGGCCACCGATAGAGGCTGGCGCATACTCGACCTGTTTGGCGATACCCCATGATTAAGAAATTCATCGACCGGCTGCTAGGCACCGGCTCCGCCGGCAAGCACCGGTTTGGCAAGCGGCGCGAAGTGCCCCGCAGCGAACACGGCATCGACCCGTCCCTGGTGGACGAGCGTGCGGTCAATGTGGTGCGCACGCTGCAGGACGCCGGCTACGAGGCCTATATCGTCGGCGGTGCGGTACGCGACCTGCTGCTGGGGCTGCGCCCCAAGGACTTCGATGTGGCCACCGACGCCACACCCGAACAGGTCAAGGGGTTGTTTCGCCGCGCGTTCATCATCGGGCGGCGCTTTCGCATCGTGCACGTGGTGCACGGGCGCGGGCGCGAGCACGAGGTGATCGAGGTCTCGACCTTCCGCGCGTATCTTGACAACTCCGCGGCCGAGGCCGTGTCCGGCAACGAGCGCACCAGCAAAAGCGAGCTGGCCGGCATGAAGCATGCGGTGGACGCCAGTGGCCGTGTGCTGCGTGACAACGTCTGGGGTCCGCAGGACGAAGACGCGACGCGCCGCGACTTCACCGTGAACGCCATGTACTACGACCCGCAGACGCAGGTGGTGGTGGACTACCACGGCGGCATGGAGGACGCGAAGAAGAAGCGTCTGCGCATGATCGGTGATGCCGCCACCCGTTATCGGGAAGACCCGGTGCGCATCATCCGCGCGGTGCGATTTGCGGCCAAGCTCAGTCCCCTGGGCTTCAAGCTCGAATCGAAGACGGCGGCGCCGCTGCAGGTCTGCAAGAAGCTGCTGGCCGAAGTGCCCCAGAGCCGCCTCTTCGACGAGATGCTCAAGTTGCTGCAGACGGGCCATGCCCTGGCCACCATCGCGCAGCTCAAGGCGCTGGGTCTGGAGCGGGGTATCTATCCGCTGCTGGAGCTGGTGGTGGAGCGTGCCGACCAACCCTTCGTGCGCGCCGCGCTGCAGGATACCGACCGCCGCGTGGGCGAAGGCAAGCCGGTGGCACCCAGCTTCCTGCTCGCCGCAGCGCTGTGGTCCGACGTGCGCGAGGGCTGGGCCCGGCGTCAAGCGAAGCAGCCGCCGTTCCCGGCCTTGCAGGATGCGATTGATGACGTCTTCAACGCGCGGATCGGTGATGTGTCGGGCCGTGGAAAGTTGGCCGCCGATATGCGCGAGATCTGGATGATGCAGCCCCGCTTCGACAAGCGTGTGGGCAGCACGCCCTTTGGCCTGGTGGAGCAGCCGCGGTTCCGCGCCGGCTTCGACTTCATGCGCCTGCGTGCCGACGTGGGGGAGGTCGATGTGGTGCTGGCCGACTGGTGGCAGGAGTTCAGCCTCGCCAGTGACGCGGTGCGCGAGGACCTGATCGCGCAGGTGCGTGACGAGCAGCAGCAAAAGGGCGTGCGGCGTGTGCGCACCCCGCGCGCGCCGGCACCTGGCCCAAGTGACGAAGCGCAGTCTGCACACGACACAGCACCGGGCGAGGAGGGGGCGGGTCCTGCCCCGGCCCGCAAGCGCCGGCGCCGGCGGCGTTCCTCCGGCGGGGGTGGATCTGCGGGCGCCTCCGAAGGCGGTAGCGAGGGCTGAGCCGCGCGCGTCTGGCGTGCCGCCCTGATCGTCCGTATCGTCGTCCGCATCGTCTGTATGACCCGCGATCCGGTGATTGCCTTCGTGGGCCTGGGCGCCAACCTGGGCGACCCGGTGGCCGCAGTGCGACAGGCGCTCTCCGACCTGTCGCGTCTGCCGCAAACGCGCCAGGTCGCGGCCTCGGACCTCTATCGCAGCGCGCCGCACGAGGCGCAGGGCCCGGACTTCATCAACGCGGTGGTCATGCTCGAGACCTCGCTGACCGCGCCCGAGCTGCTCGCCCACTTGCAAGGCCTGGAGCAGGCCGCCGGCCGCGAGCGCCCCTGGCACCATGCGCCGCGCACCCTGGACCTGGACCTGCTCCTGTTTGGCGATAGCCGCATCGACAGCCCCACGCTGACGGTGCCGCATCCGCGCTGGACGCAGCGCGCCTTTGTGCTGCGCCCTCTGGCGCAGGTTGCACCAGAGCGCGTGACACCGCACATGCTGGCCGCGGTGGCGGGGCAGGCCCTGGCCCGCCTGCCTGCGGCCTGATCGCCGACTTTCGCCCCCGAGCGCGTGGCGCTCCGGGCGGGGGCCTCCTCAGTAGCGCGCGCTGCGTTGCTGCGCCACATCCAGCTCGCTCACGCCGCCCGCGCCGTTACCCCAGGCCCCCCGGATGTAGGTCAGCACAGCGGCAATGTCGGCATCACGGAGCGTGAGCGCGAAGGGGGGCATGCCGTAGGGACGCGGGTGGCCCTCAGTGGCGGGCGCGTAGGCGCCATGGATGGTGACCTGCACCAGGTTGGCGGTGATCGGCAGGGTGACGGCGCGGTTGCCTGCCAGGCGCGGGTAGGCACCCGCGATCCCCTGACCCTGCTCGCCATGGCACTGTGCGCAGTGGTCGGTGTAGATGCGCGCGCCCCGCTGCACCACGCTGGCCGCGACCGGCGCCGGCGAGGGGGGCTGCACGGTGGGGGCCGGAGGCACGGACTGCAGGAACACCGCCATCGCGCGCAGGTCGGCCTCTTGCAGGTGCTGCGTGCTATGCAGCACCACTTGCGCCATCGGCCCGAGGGTGCTGGCGCTCGTGGAGGTGCCCGTGCGCAGAAGCTGCACGATGTCGGTCAGGCTCCAAGCGGACACGCTGGCTTCGGCAGGTGACGCCAGCGAGGGCGCATACCAGGCCTGCATGGGGATCATGCCGCCAGAGAGGTCCAGCACCTCGCTGGCGCCCCAGGCATTGCGGGTGCTGTGGCAGGCGGAGCAATGACCCAGGCCCTGCACTAGATAGGCGCCGCGGTTCCATTCAGCACTGCGCGCTGGCTCTTCGCGGTGTCCTCCCGGACGAAAGTACAGCGCGCGCCACGCAGCCAGTGCCGCCTGCGTGTTGTATGGCCAGCGCAGCGCGTGCGGGGTGTTGGGGCGGTCCACCGGCGGCAGGGTGCGAAGGAACGCGTACATGGCGTCGGCGTCGGCGCGGGTGACGCGTGTGTAGTGCGTGTAGGGGAAGGCCGGGTACAGCATCCGGCCGTCCCGCGAGCGGCCATGGTGCAGCGCGCGCCAGAAGTCGTCGGCGGTCCAGGCGCCCAGGCCGGTGCGCGCGTCGGACGTGAGGTTGCCCGCGTAAAGCGTACCGAAGGGGGTGGCCAGCGCCCGTCCGCCCGCCCAGGGCGCGCCGCCGCGGTCGGTGTGGCAGGCCATGCAGTTGCCCGCGCGCGTGAGGTACTCGCCACGCGCCACCTGCGCAGACTCTGGCTGGGAGGCCGTAGCG
>JBEAZV010000078.1:0-100142 GCA_041159245.1 Pseudomonadota bacterium | reverse complement strand
GCCGCCACGTGGGCAGCGTCCAGGGTCTCGGCAGGCGCAAAGTCGCCCTGCACTTCAAAAGTGTCGGTCATGAGGTCTCGCACGCGAACCGGCCCCGTGGGGGACGGTCGTCGTCAATGGTTAAGGGACATCAACCATCAAACGACGAACAAGCGGTCTGGAGGGAGCGGCTTGCTGGCTCTTTCGGCGAGCCTGTGCATGAGGGTGGATGCAAGATCCCGCCCCACGATGCCGAACTTCGGTGCCCGTGAGGCGAAGCCGCGATTATGCCACATTCTTCAGGGGAAACCCTGAGCCCCCAATTCAACCTTCCAGACGGAGGAAGTGCGCGCGGTAGTGCGCGAGTTCGTCGATGGACTCGTGCACGTCGGCCAGGGCGGTGTGGCGCTGCTGCTTCTTGAAGCTGTTGTACACCTCGGGACGCCAGCGCCGCGAGAGCTCCTTGAGCGTGCTCACGTCAAGGTTGCGATAGTGGAAAAAGGCCTCCAGACGGGGCATGTACTTCACCAGGAAGCGGCGGTCCTGGCCGATGGTGTTGCCGCACAGGGGCGTGGCGTTCTTGGGAACGTAGCGCGCCAAAAAGGCCAGGAGCGACTCCTCGGCCTGGGCCTCGGTGGTCGTGGAGGCGCGCACCTTGTCGATCAGGCCGCTGCGGCCATGCGTGCCCTTGTTCCAGGCATCCATCTTGTCCAATTGGGTGTCGGTTTGATGGATCACAAAGACCGGCCCCTCAATACGCGGCTCCAGGTGCGGGCCGGTCACGACCACCGCAATCTCGATGATGCGGTCGACCTCGGGGTCCAGGCCAGTCATCTCGCAATCGAGCCAGACGAGGTTCTGGTCGTTGCGCTCCAGGGACGCCGCTTCAGCGGCCGGTGCTTGGGAGGGGTTCTCGGGCATGCCGGGATTGTCTCCCATGGCCGCCGCTAAACTTCCCGCGATGGACGCGTCCTCTCTCTTCACCCTCGCCTTCGCCGTAGCCCTGCTCTCGAGCCTGGCCACCCGCTACTGGCTGGCCACACGCCAGGTGCGTCACGTCGCCCGCCACCGCGACACCGTGCCGTCCGCATTCGCGCATACCGTTTCCTTGGTCGCCCACCAGAAGGCCGCCGACTACACGCTCGCCAAGGCACGTGTCGATCTGGCCGAGATGGCCCTGGGCGCCGCCTTGCTGCTTGGTTGGACGCTGCTGGGAGGGCTGGACGCCTTGAATCAAGCACTCGCCGCCGCCCTTGGCACCGGCATGACGCAGCAACTGGCGGTGCTGGCGGCCTTCGCGTTGATTGGCGGCCTGCTGGATCTGCCCTT
Organism: Pseudomonadota bacterium; assembly: GCA_041159245.1. GTDB lineage: Bacteria > Pseudomonadota > Gammaproteobacteria > Burkholderiales > Burkholderiaceae_C > Ramlibacter. Next base: position 98,834 of record JBEAZV010000078.1, on the reverse strand, counting down.
CTCGGCCTACCGCACCTTCGTGGTGGAAGAACGCTTTGGCTTCAACAAGATCACGCCCGCCCTGTGGGTGGCCGACCTGGTGAAGGGGACGCTGGTCGGCGCCGCAATCGGGCTGCCCATCGCCGCCCTGATCCTGTGGCTCATGGGCGCAGCCGGCCATCTCTGGTGGCTGTGGGCCTGGGGCACCTGGGTGGGGTTCAACCTGCTGCTGCTGGTGATCTACCCCGGGGTCATTGCCCCGATCTTCAACAAGTTCCAGCCCTTGCAGGACGAGGCCCTGGCCACGCGCGTGCGAGGCCTGATGCAGCGATGCGGCTTCACCGCCAAGGGCTTCTTCGTGATGGACGGCAGCCGCCGCAGCGCGCACGCCAACGCCTACTTCACCGGCTTCGGCGCAGCCAAGCGCGTCGTGTTCTATGACACCCTGCTGGCCAAGCTCTCGCCTGCCGAAGTGGATGCGGTGCTGGCCCATGAACTGGGGCACTTCAAGCACAAGCACATCGTCAAGCGCATGGTGGGCCTGTTTGCCATGAGCCTCGCTGGCTTCGCCGTCCTGGGTTGGATCTCGGCGCAGGTCTGGTTCTACACCGGCCTGGGCGTGCGCCCCCACCTGGAAGGTCCCAACGACGCCCTGGCGCTGCTGCTGTTTTTGCTGGCAGTGCCCGTGTTCACCTTCTTCATCTCGCCGCTCTTCGCACGACTCTCGCGCAAGCACGAGTTCGAGGCGGATGCCTATGCCGCAGCGCAGACCGATGGACGTGACCTGGGCTCGGCCCTGACCAAGCTGTACGAGGACAACGCCTCCACGCTCACGCCCGACCCGGTGTTCGTGGCCTTCTACTATTCGCACCCACCGGCGGGCGAGCGCTTGGCGCGCCTCGGGGTGGCGGCATGAGCTCGGTGTTTCCGCGTCGGGACTGGGCGGGTGTGACACGCCGGGCCTTGTCGCCCACCGAGGTGGTGACCCGCCTGGCCGACACCCCCGGCTGGCAGCTGGCCGGTGACGGGCCCGACGTCACGATCGAGAAAATCTTCCGTTTCAGTCACTACCACGAGACCCTGGCCTTCGTGAACGCGGTGGCCTTCATCGCCCACGCACAGGACCACCATCCGGAGATGACCGTGGGCTACAACCGCTGCACGGTGCGCTGGAACACGCACGACGTGGGCGGCCTTTCCGAGACCGACTTCGAATGCGCGCGCCGAGTGGACGCCCTGCTCGCATGAAGGCTCGACGCGCGTGAGCCCAGCCCCCGCGCTCGAATCCGGGCTGGTGGTGGCAGGCCACGGCCGACACATGCTGGTGGAGACACCCGATGGGCGCCGCCTGATCTGCCATCCGCGCGGCAAGAAAAACACCGCCGTGGTGGGGGACCGGGTGCAGTGGCAAGGGTCCCACGACGAGGGTACCGTCGAGCGGATCGAGGAGCGGCGCAACCTGTTCTACCGCCAGGACGAGATCCGCACCAAGTCGTTCGCGGCCAACCTGGATCGGGTCCTGGTGCTGATCGCCGCCGACCCCGAGTTTTCCGAGATGCAGCTCGCACGCGCCTTGATCGCCGCCGAGGCGGCAGGGATCGCGCCGCTCATCGCTCTGAACAAGCGCGATCTGGTGGAACCCTTCGAGCGCGCCTGGACACGCCTGCTGCCCTACCAGCGCATGCACTACGAGGTGATGCCCCTGTCCTTGCGCCTCTGCGGCGAGGTGGAGCGCGAGCACCTGATGCAGCACCTGCAGGGTCGGACCACCTTGGTGCTGGGCCCCTCGGGTGCTGGCAAGAGCACGCTGGTGAATCTGCTGGTGCCCGGTGCAGCGGCCCAGACCGGCGAGGTCTCGCGCGCGCTCAATTCGGGCAAGCACACCACCACCAGCACCACGCTGTACTGGGTCGACGCGGCGCGCACCACGGCGCTAATCGACTCGCCGGGCTTCCAGGAATTCGGTTTGCATCACATCGCCCCGTCGGAGCTGGCGCGGCTCATGCCCGACTTTCGCCCGTACCTGGGACAGTGCCGCTTCTACAACTGCACGCACCTGCACGAACCGGGCTGCGCGGTACTGGCGGCAGTGGGAAGCGACAGCACGGGGGCCATCAGCCCCAGTCGACATCGGATCTACGGCCAGTTGTACGCGCAGCTTTCACAGACCCGCTGGTAGGCCCGCGCGGCTTCATGGAGCCTCGCCAATCAGCCCAGGAGGCGCGCCAGCGTCAGCAGCGCGAGTAGCACCATCCACAGGACCACCGATCGCCAGACCAGGCCCACGATGCTGCGCAGGTGCGCGGGCTCGGCCTCGCGGCCCGGGGTGCTTTCGCTGTCCTGATCGCTGGCGGGAACGGCTTCCGCCAGTGCGGCCGCACCGGGTGCGGCGTAGGCCGAACGCAAGGCCTCGCCGCCCAGGCGCACGTTCACCGCACCCGAGGTGGCGGCCAGCACCACACCGTCGTTGTCGTTCGGAAAACGCTGAGCGTGGTGGCGCCAGCAGTCGATGGCCTCTTCAAAACTGCCCACCACCGCGAAGGCCAGGGCCGTGGTGCGGGCGGGCAGCCAGTCGATCAGGTACCAGGCCTGGGCGGAAGCCGACTTCAGGCCGGTGCTGACCGGCTGCGTGGCGCTGCGATGCAGCCAATAGCGCGCGACGAACTCGGCGAGCCGGTACAAGACCGCGCCGGCAGGACCGAAGCCCAGCGCCGCGAAGACGCTGTAGCAGGTCAGCACCCCGAAGACATGGCGGTGCGCTGCCAGCACCGAGTACTCGATGACGTGTCGCAGCAACTCGCTGCGGGGCAGGTCTGTCACCTCAACTCGTTGCCACTGCGCGAGCAGCTCGCGAGCCTGGGCTTCGTCACCCGCGTCCAGCGCGTCGCGGATGGCGGTGAAGTGGTGGCTGAACTGGCGAAAACCCAGTGTGAAGTACAGGACCACCGTGCTCCAGACCACCGCCAGTGGCCACCCCACGAAAGCCTCAAGCAGCCAATAGAGGATGGCGGCCAGCAGCGTGGGGCCGCAGACCGTGAGGCTCCAGGCCACCCACCCGTGATGGGTCTTGCCCGCGTCGAAATTGCGGCTTACCCACCGGGCCCACAGCCGCAGACCGGCATGCACCGGGTTGCCGCGGGCCAGAGGCCGCGCCTGCTCGATCAGCAGGGCGAACAGGATGGCGAAAAAGCTCATGCCGAAATGATAGCCGTCGCGCTGCGCAGCGCCGGGTCGGCCGGGTCGGAATCAGGCCGCCAGAAAGCGGTACAGGTTACGCAGCATGCCGGCGGTGGCGCCCCAGATGAATCGCTCGGTGTCGCCCTGGCGGTAAGGCATGGAGAAAAACTCGCGGGTGCCATTGGGTGTGGTCACCGCGTGGCGGCGGTGGTGCGCCGGGTTCATGAGGAAAGCCAGGGGCACTTCGAAGGCATCGGCCACTTCGTGCGCATTGAGCGCGAGGCGATGGCCCGGATCGACCAGGGCCACCACCGGCGTCACGACGAAGCGGGTACCCGTGGTGTAGGTGGGCAACTCGCCCAGGGCCTGCACATGCTCGCGCGCCAGGCCCACCTCTTCGTAGGCCTCACGCAGGGCGGTGTCTACGGCGTCGAGGTCGGTGTCGTCCCGGCGGCCGCCGGGGAAGGCGATCTGGCCGGAATGGGTGGACAGGTGGGCGGTGCGCTCGGTCAGAAGGAGGGTGGGTTCCTCGCGCGCAATCACCGCCACCAGCACCGAGGCGTGGGCCAGCTGGCGGTCGGTGAAACGCGGCTCGGCCCGCACCTCCGGCGCCCAGGGGCGGGACTGGCGAAAGCGCAGGCGCAGCGCCTCGGGCTGCAAGGCAGCGGGCGGCACCGGCGGCAGGTGGGCGTCCACCCCGACGATGGGCTGCAGGCGCGGGTCAAAGTTCGGCAGTTTGGAAAACGGCACGAACTCGGGCGCGGCGGAGGGAGTGGACTCTTCAGACATGCGGGAGGGACAAAGAAAAACCGCCGCGAGCCCTGGGCTGGCGGCGGCTTGTTCGGACCCGGCACCAGGCCAGGACCTGCTGGCCCTTATTCGGCAGCGGCCGCCCGGGCGGACAGCTTTTCCTTGATGCGGGCGGACTTGCCGCTGCGGTCACGCAGGTAGTACAGCTTGGCGCGGCGCACGTCGCCGCGGCGCTTGACCTCGATGCTGGCGATCAGCGGGCTGTAGGTCTGGAAGGTGCGCTCGACACCTTCGCCGCTGGAGATCTTGCGCACGGTGAAGCCGCTATTGAGGCCACGATTGCGCTTGGCGATCACCACGCCCTCGTAGGCCTGCACGCGCTTGCGGCTGCCTTCGACGACGTTCACGTTCACGATCACGGTGTCGCCGGGGGCGAACTCGGGGATCTTCTTGCCCAGGCGGGCGATTTCCTCTTGCTCGAGGGTCTGGATCAGGTTCATGGTGTCCTCAAACGATCATGCCCGCGCTACACGAGGGGCCCCAACGTCGGGCATCGACCTCAGGACAATCTGGCGAGAGTCTTGGGCGAGCTCGGTGGGGCGGCCGGGCAGAGGATCGGAAAAGCCCGAGATTATAGCCCGGCGGCGGGCGGGGCCGCCAGGCCGGCAAGGAAGCCTTCGTCGGCCCGGTCCAGCCGCCCGGCCTGGCGGGCGGCGGCAATCAGGTCTGGGCGCAGGCGGGCCGTGGCGGCCAGGCGCTGCTCGCGGCGCCAGCGCTCGATCCGGGCGTGATGGCCGGACAGGAGTTCCTGGGGCACCGCCTGCCCGCCCCAGGTCTCGGGGCGGGTGTAGTGGGGGCAATCGAGCAGACCGTCCAGGGCGGGATTGAAACTGTCCTCCTGGTGGCTGCCCTCGTCGTTCAGGACGCCCGGCTGCAAGCGAGCCACCGCGTCCAGCAGGGCCATGGCGGCGATCTCCCCCCCGGAGAGGACGAAATCCCCCAGGCTGATCTGCACGTCCACATGCTGGTCGATGAAGCGCTGGTCGATACCCTCGTAACGGCCGCACACCAGGATGCCGCCGGGACCCTGGGCCTCCCGGGCGACCCCGGCATGGTCCAGGCGCTGGCCCGTGGGCGAGAACAGCACCACCGGGGCGCCGTCGCCCCCCCGGTCGGCGCGCACGGCCTGCAGGCATAGCCACAGGGGCTCGGCCAGCATGACCATGCCGGGCCCGCCACCGAAGGGACGGTCGTCCACCCGCCGGTAGTTGCCCTCGGCGTGATCGCGCAGGTTCCACAGGCGTACGTCGACCTGCCGGCGCTCGTAGGCGCGCCGGGTCACGCCCGCCTCGAGGAAGGGGGCGAAAAGTTCGGGAAACAGGGTGATGACGTCAAAGCGCATGGCCACCGCCCGCCGGTCAGTAATCAGGCTGCCAGTCGACGGTGATGCGCCGCCCCGGCAGGTCCACCGCGTCGATGAAGGCCGAGACAAAGGGAATCATGCGCTCCACGGGCTTGTCGCCCTCCTGCGCGCCCACCACCAGCACCGTCTGCGGGCCGGTGGAGAGGAGCTCGCGGACCTCGCCCAGGGCCAGGCCCTCGCGATTGACCACGGCCAGGCCGATCAGGTCGACCCAGTAGTACTCACCCTCGTCGGGGGTGGGAAAGCTGGTGCGGGGAACAAAGATACGCGCGCCACGCAGGGCCTCGGCAGCGGTGCGGTCGTCGATCTCGTGGGCGCAGGCGACGATGCTGTCCGAATGTTCCTTGGCCTCACGCACCTGCAGCAGCACGGTGCCGGTGAAGGCCTGGGGGCCCTTTTTCTCGGAGGGCTGCAGGTACCAGCGCCGGGTACAAAAAAGCGCTTCCGGGGAAGCGCTGTGGGGCAGGACCTTGAACCAGCCCTTGATGCCCCAGGCATCCAGGATGCGCCCGACTTCGACGGCGTCGTCGGGAAGCTGGGCGGCTTCCAGGATCATGGGGACGGCCAGGCCGCTCAGGCGGCCTTGGCGGCGGACTGCTTGACCAGGCGTTCCACGGTGGGAGAGGCCTGGGCACCGACGCCTTGCCAGTGGGTCAGGCGGTCCTGGGCGATGCGCAGGCCCTCTTCGCCTTCCTTGGCGTTCGGGTTGTAGAACCCGATGCGCTCAATGAAGCGACCGTCGCGGCGCACGCGCTTGTCGGCGACCACGATGTTGAAAAACGGACGGCCCTTGGAGCCGCCGCGGGAGAGTCGAATGACGACCATGATTTATCCTTCGGGTGGAGGGCAGCAGCCGTACGACCTCGCACGGTGGCACTGCCCGGTATTTCTTCCAGCGTTTGAGACACGCGACACGGCCACCCGGCCGGCGACACGCTGAAAAGCCCGCGAGTATAACCTTTTGTCACCCATGCCCCAGATTCGGCCCAGCCGCAACGAGGATTTGCCGGCGATCTGCGCCATCTACGGCCACCACGTGCTGCACAGCACCGGCACCTTCGAGACCACGCCCCCCACCGAAGCCGAAATGGCCGCCCGCCGCGCCGACGTGCTGACCAAAGGCCTGCCCTACCTGGTGGCGGAGGAGGCCGGCCAGGTGCTGGGCTTTGCCTACTGCCAGTGGTTCAAGCCTCGGCCGGCCTATCGCTTCAGCGCCGAGGACTCCATCTATCTGCATCCCGATGCGCGCGGACGGGGCCTGGGACGGCTGCTGCTCGCAACCTTGGCCACCGAGGCTGAAAAGGCGGGCTTGCGCAAATTGATCGCGGTGATCGGCGACTCGGCCAATGCCGCCTCGATCGGCGTGCACCGCGCGCAGGGCTTCGAGCCCGCCGGCGTAATCCGCTCCTGCGGATGGAAGTTCGGCCGCTGGCTGGACATCGTGCTGATGGAAAAGACCCTGGGCGACGGCGACCGCAACGCACCGGCAGAATGACGCCGTGCCCGCCCCAAGGCGCGGCACACACCGAACGCGATCCGACATGAAGAACAAGACCTTCGCCGCCTGGCTCGCCTTCCTCGGAGGGCCGCTGGGCCTGCACCGCTTCTACCTGCACGGTGCGGGCGACCTCCTGGGTTGGGCGCTGCCGATCCCGACCGCTTTAGGCCTCTACGGCATGCGGCGGATGCAGGACCTGGGGCAAGACGATGCCCTGAGCTGGCTGCTGATTCCCCTGCTGGGGTTCACCGTCGCGGGCTGCGCGCTGACCGCCATCGTCTACGGCCTGACCGACCGCGCGAAATGGAACGCCCGCTTCAACCCCGGCGCCGACGGCGAAGCCTCGGCTGGCGCCACGAGCTGGTTGACGGTGTTTGCCGTAGCGGCTTCCCTCATGATCGGCACCGGCGTGCTGATGGCAAGCATCGCCTTTAGCTTCCAGCGTTACTTCGAATACCAGATCGAAGAAGGTCGGCGCATCTCGCAGTGAGTGCGCCGCGCCGCGGTCAATACAGCTGCAGGCTGACCCAGTAAGCCAGAGCCGCCACAAAGGCGCTGGCGGGGATGGTCAGGATCCAGGCCCAGACGATGTTGCCCGCCACGCCCCACCGCACGGCGCTGGCACGCTGGGTGGAGCCGACGCCGACGATGGCGCCCGTGATGGTGTGCGTGGTGGACACCGGGATGCCCAGGGCGGTGGCCAGGAACAGCGTCATGGCCCCACCGGTCTCGGCGCAAAAGCCCCCAACCGGTTTGAGCTTGGTGATCTTCTGGCCCATGGTCTTGACGATGCGCCAGCCGCCAAACATGGTGCCGGCGGCGATGGCGATGTAGCAGCTCACGATCACCCAGGCAGGCGGGCTGGCCTCGCCGGCGGCGGTGTAGCCGGTGGCGATCAGCAGCATCCAGATGATGCCGATGGTCTTCTGGGCGTCATTGCCGCCATGGCCCAGGCTGTAGGCGCCCGCCGAGACCAGCTGCAGGCGGCGGAACCAGCGGTCGACTTTCAATGGCGCGGCTCGGCGAAAAACATGCGCCACGATCACCATCATCAGCGACCCGAGCAGGAAGCCCAGGGTCGGCGAGATGAAGATGAACAACACAGTCTTGCCCACGCCCGTGGCCAGCAAGGCCCCGGCACCAGACTTGGCGATCACGGCGCCCACGATGCCCCCGATCAGGGCATGCGAGGAGCTGCTCGGGATGCCGTAGTACCAGGTGACGATGTTCCAGGTGATGGCGCCCACCAGCGCGCCAAAGACCACGTGGGTGTCCACCACGCCGGGCTGCACGATGCCCTTGCCCACCGTGGCCGCCACGCTCAGGTGGAAGACAAAGATCGCGATGAAGTTGAAGAAGGCCGCAAAGACCACGGCCTGGGTTGGGCGCAGCACGCCCGTGGACACCACCGTGGCGATGGAGTTCGCCGCGTCGTGGAAGCCGTTCATGAAGTCGAAGGCCAGGGCCAGAGCCACCAGCAGGATCACCACCCAGAGGGCGGCCTGGGTCGCGGTTGCGGCATCCATCCGTTCGTGCTCCGCTCGATCAGGACTGCTCGAGGATGATGCCCTCGATCACATTGGCCACGTCTTCGCACTTGTCGGTGACGGTCTCGAGCAATTCGTAGATGGCCTTGAGCTTGAGCACTTCACGTACGTCGGGCTCCTCGCGGAACAGACGGCTCATGGCGCTGCGCATGACGCGGTCGGCGTCGGACTCGAGGCGGTCGATTTCCTCGCAGGTCTTGAGGGCGGCGTCGGCCACTGCCTGGTCGGCCAGTTTGCCGATCAGGGCGACAGCGTCCTTCACTCGCTCGCAGCACTTGACGCTCAGATCGGTCAGACGGGTGATCTCGTCATTGACCGCGCGCAAGTCGTAGAGGGACATGGTTTCGGCCGAGTCCTGAATGAGGTCGGCGACATCGTCCATGGTGTTGATCAACTGGTGGATCTGATCGCGGTCGATGGGGGTGATGAAGGTGCGGTGCAGGGCGCGATTGACTTCGTGCGTGACGCGGTCGGCGGCGCGCTCGGCGTTGTCGACATCGCGGGTGTACTGTTCGCGCAATTGCGGGTCGCTATAGTGGGCCACCAACTGCTGGAAGGCCCGCGCGGCGTCGACGATACGGTCGGCGTGCTGGTTGAACATCTCGAAAAAATTGCCTTCGCGCGGCAGCAGCTTGCCAAAGAACATGGGGTCTATCTTTCCTGACGAGTCGTCAACGAGTGGCAGTGTACCGCCCGGGGCCAGTGGGACTGGCGCAGCCGCCGGTCTCACGGTGTTGCATGTGGACGCGGCTTGCGTGGTGGTGGACAAGCCGGCCGGCCTGCTGTCGGTGCCCGGGCGGGGTCCCGACAAGCAAGATTGCCTGGCGCGTCGGGCGCAGGCGACCTGGCCGGACGCCTTGGTGGTGCATCGCCTGGACATGGCGACCTCGGGCGTGTGGCTGATGGCCAGGGGCACGGACATGCAGCGCGCCTTCAGCCGCGCCTTCGAGCAGCAGGCGGTGGACAAGCGCTATGTGGCGGTGGTGGCGGGCCGCGTGGCGCCGCCGTCCACCGCCGACGGCTGGGGCGAGATCGACCTGCCCCTGGCCGCGGACTGGCCGCGCCGCCCTCTGCAGGTGGTCGATCACGCACGAGGACGCCCGAGCCTCACCCGCTGGCGCGTCTTGCGAACCGGCGCGGACCGCACCTGGCTCGAACTGGCACCTCGCACCGGCCGCAGCCACCAGTTGCGTGTACACCTGCAGGCCCTGGGCCACCCGATCCTGGGTGATCCCTTGTACGCGCCACCCCAGGTGCAGGCGATGGCGCCGCGGCTGCTGCTGCATGCCTGCGCACTGCGCGTGGCGCACCCGGTGACGGGAGTGCCTCTGGAGATCCGCTGCGACCCGCCGTTCTAGCGGACCCAGCTATCCCATCGGCGTCCGGCATCCGGCATCCGGCCCGCTACGATGCGGGTCATGACCTCCCCTCACCTCACCTTCCTCACCGGCGCGTCGCGCGGCATGGGCCTGGCGATGGCCAGCCAGCTGCTTCGAGCGGGCCATGACCTCGTGTGCATCTCGCGCCGCACCGATGACACCCTTGCGGCCCAGGCTGCGGCCGCAGGCGTCCAGTGCGAGCAGTGGGCGCTGGACCTGGCGCAACCCGAGCGGGTCGCCGAGCGCGTGCTGCAGTGGCTACAGGCCCGCGGGCCCGAAGGTCTGAACAGCGTCACCCTGATCAACAACGCCGGTGTGATCCCGCGCCTGGCGCCGCTGGGCGATATCGCGCCCTCGGAGCTCGCCAACGCGTTGCGCGTGGGCCTGGAGGCGCCGATGCTGATCACGGGCGCCTTCCTGCGCGCCACGCGCGGCTGGAGTTGCCACCGCAAGGTCCTGAACATCTCCTCGGGTCTGGGTCGACGGGCCATGGCGTCTTCGGCGGCCTATTGCGCGGCCAAGTCGGGCATGGACCACTACACGCGCTGCGTCGCGCTGGAGGAGGCACAGCAGCCGGGCGGCGCCCGGGTCTGCTCGCTTGCGCCCGGCGTGATCGACACCGAGATGCAGGTGCAGCTGCGCGGGGCTGACGCGCGTGAGTTCCCGGATGTGGGTGGCTTCATCAACTTGAAGTCGCAAGGGCACTTGGCCTCACCGCAGGACGCAGCGGCGCGTGTGCTGGCCTACCTGGCGCGGCCGGACTTCGGCAGCCAGCCGGTGGCAGACGTGCGCGACGCCTGAACCTGGCGGCGCAGGCTCGACGCCCCGAAACAGGCGGGCTCAGGGATCCTGAAAGGCGCCGCGGCGCAGGGTGAGCACCAAGGTGTCCCGGTGGCCGGCACCGTGCAGCGGCTGGATGGGCGTGGACTCGTGGATGACGCGCTCGTCGTCCAGCAGTAGCACGCTCCAGGGCTCGGTGAGCGTGAAGCGCACACCGGACGGGCCCTGCGATTCGAACACCCGCGTCTCGGCACCCTTGATGCCCTCGCGGGCCACTAGAAAGACGGCCACCAGGTCGACGCCGTCGCGGTGCGCGCCCTCCGGCGTGGGCCGGCCGATGCCGTCCGTGGTGTCGATGCGGAACTGGTGGGCCTCGGCGTACCAGGGCTGCGCGCCCTTGAGGCCGCTGGCGACGCGTCCCAGGCCGGACAACAACCGCGTCCAGGCGGGGTCGGTGGTGAGCGCCGGCAGCAGGGGCTCAAACCAGCGCTCCATCCCGCCGTGCAGGGCGTTGTAGGACACAGGCTGCCAGTGCGCACGGTGCGGTACCTGGGTGACCGTCTCGCCCTCGACGACGAAACTGGCGTGGCGACGACGACGGTAGCGACCGCCGTCCTTCAGGTGGCTGTCGGGTGGCAGGTCGTTCCAGCCCGGCGCCCAGGCCTGCAGATGGGACAGCGACACCTGCGCGAGCTCGGAGACCGCGGCGGCGTCGAGCACCGCATAACCGCGCGCACCGAGGTGGGCGAGCAGTTCGTCCGACTGAGTGAGCGGTGGCGAGAGCACCTCAGGCCTCGACCTTGACGCCCTTCCAGAAGGCGACGCGCCCCCGGATCGATTCGGCCTCGGGCTTGGGGTCGGCGTAGTACCAGGCGGCTTCGGGATTGAGCTCCCCGTCCACCAGGAGGGAGTAGTAGCTGGCCTGGCCCTTCCAGGCGCAGGTGGTCTTGTGGTTGCTGAAGGTGACGTAGCGGCGGTCCAGGCAGGCCTCGGGGAAGTAGTGGTTGCCCTCGACCGTGACGATGTCGTCGCTTTGCGCGATGAGCGCGCCGTTCCAGGTGGCTTTCATGCCGCTATTGTCGCTGGGCCGTTGCGGGCGCCGCAATCGGCGGCGGGGCGGGCCGCACGACGCCCTCTTGCACCATCACCTGCAGGCCCGGTGCGATGGGCTCGGGCCGCTCGACGCGTCGGATGGACCCGTCGGCCATGCGGATGGTGAGGCGGTAGCGCGTAGGCCCGGCCTCGCCGCGGGCCGGCGCCATCGTGGCCACCGATTCGACGGTGCCGCAGCTCGGACAAGCGCGGGACCAGGCCGCGACGCTCGAGGGCAAGCCCGAGGGCGGATAGGGCTGCAGGCCGATCAGGCTGAAGGCCCAGGTCAGGCCGACCAGGATCAAGATGAAGATGGATCTCGGATTGACCAGCGTGGTGCCGTCGTCGTACCACCACGGGCGGCGCACCGGCGTGAGTGCGGACTCTTGTCTCATGCTTACCCCCTCTGTGGCCGAGTTTGTAAGCCGGGGGGACGGCAAAAGCTGTAGGACAAGCGCCAAGGGCTGCATGAGCAATCCCGAGCCGCCGCTGGAGCGGGTACGGCGGGCCTCAGGCGAGGTGGAAGGCGTCGGCCAGGAGTTCGTAGGACCGACGCTGGACGGCCGGGTCCCAGGCCCAGGTGAGGATCACCAGTTCGTCCACCTGCAGCCGTCCCGCCAGGGCTTGGAGCTTCTCGCGCACCTGCGGCGCACTGCCCACGAGCGAGCGTTGGCGCAAGGCCTGCGCCTCGGCCTCCTCGGCGGGGGAATAGGCGCGTTGGGCGTCCTGCGGCGGCAGCAAGGGACCGAAGCGGCCGGTGAGACGGTCGATGCGGGTGCGCTCGCGACTTCGGAACTGGAACCAAGCCTCTTCCTCGGTCTCGGCGGCCAGGGCCCACACGCAGGCGGTGGCCTGGGGCCGCTCGATGGCACCGGGACGGAAATTGCGACGGTACAGGTCCAGGGCCTCGGCTGCGCCCTGGCCGTCGGTGATGAAGTGCGCGAAGGCATAGGGCAAACCCAGATGCGCCGCCAGCTGCGCGCCATAGCCGGAGCTTCCCAGCATCCACAGCGCGGGCTGGCTGGGACCCGTGGGGAAGGCCTGCACGCCATAACCCGGGTGGCCGGGCGGCATGGCGTCACCCGCGATCCAGGCTTGCAGTTCCACGACCTGCTGCGGGAAGTCGTCGGCCGAGCCGGCATGCGGATTGAGCAGACGCGCGGTGCGCATGTCGCCCCCAGGGGCGCGGCCCACGCCGAGGTCGATGCGTCCGGGCGCCAGGGCCTCGAGCATGCGGAACTGCTCGGCCACCTTGAAGGCGGTGTAGTGCGGCAGCATGACACCGGCGCTACCAATCCGGATGCGGGTGGTGCGTGCCGCAATCGCGGCCATCAGCACCTCCGGAGCACTGCCGACGATGGCGGGGATGCTGTGGTGCTCGCTGACCCAGAAGCGCTGATAGCCCCAGGCTTCGCAGTGCGAGGCCAGGGCCAGGGTATGGCGGATGGATTCGTCCTGCGGGTGGCCGACACGGGCCACAGACTGATCGAGGACGGACAGCTTCAGGGAGGGCATGGAGCGTGATTGTCACAAATCGCCGGCGGGCGCTCGTCGCGGCTCCATCACCGCAGGAGGCCCCAAGCGAGCAGCACGAACATGATGACGGCCAGGCCCGCGGCCGCTGCCTTGAGGGCCAGGCCGAACAGGTCGCGCCACAGGCGCGCGCGCACCGTCGCCCGATCCGCCGGTGCGATGAAGCGATCCACCCCGCGCGGCGCATGCCCCAGGAGACGGGTGAACGCGTCGGCGGGTGCGGCGTTGCCCCGCAGCAGCATGCCCGCGGTCTCGGCATCGAGGATGCTGCCCGGGACGAAAGCGGCGATGCGGGCCGTGGCCATGAACAAGGCCGTGGGCAGCGGCAGCACCCAGGGCAGGCGACCTGGCAGGCCCAGGGCGGCGCGCAGGCCCCGCAGGTAGTGCACCATCGACAGCGGCTGCGGGCCGACGCAGGCGATGGTGGCAACGGGGCGCGGCGGGTCACGCAGGACTGCGAGCACGGCCTCCACCACATCGTCCACATGCACCGGCTGCACGGCCATACCACCGGCCTGCGGCATGGCCAGCACCGGCGAGGCCGCCATGAGGTTGAACATGGCGGCGCCAGGGCTGTCGCCATAGACGATGGAGGGCTGCAGCACCGCGCCAGCCAGCGGTAGCGCGCGCAGGACATCGTCGGCGGCCTTCTTGGTGCGGTGGTAGCGGCTTTGGGCCGCCTCGTCGGCGCCCAGCGCAGAGACCTGAACCCCGCGGGGCACGCCAGCCTCGGCCGCCGCCTGGAACAGGGCGGCGGGAGCCCGGTGGTGCAGCGCCTCGAAGGTCTGCCCCGACTGCTCGCGGATGATGCCCACCGCGTTGACGACGGCGTCCACGTCCACCAAAAGGGACTTCCACGCCAGCGAGTCAGGCACGCCAGCCAGATCCATGGCCACCGCGCGCCAGGCACCCTCGCCTAACTGCAGGCGCGAGGGGTCGCGCACTGCGCACACGAGTTCGTGGCCCTCACGCAGCAGGGCCCGGGCGATCGCCCCTCCGATGAAGCCGGTGGCTCCGGTGATCAGCACGCGCACAGCCGTCGTCTCCCGTGTTGGCAAGGGCGCGAGTCTAGCCCTGGCGGGATGACCCTGTGCGCCGCTCTGACGCGCCCTCTGGATGGACGGTGAAGACGCCTTCAGGCGGCGCGGGCCTCCTGCTCCTGCAACAGACGCCACATCACCTTGCCGCTGCCGCTCTTGGGAAGCACAGACACGAACTGAACGATGCGCGGCGCCTTGTAGACGGCCATGTGCTCGCGGCACCAGGCAATCAGGTCCTGCTCGCTGACCTGCCCCTGATGGGAGGCGCGCAGGACCACGACCGCCTTGACCGTCTCGCCCCGGTAGGGGTCGTGCGCAGCGATGACACAAGCCTCGGCGATGGCGGGGTGGCGGAACATCAGCGCCTCAACTTCCGCCGGCCAAACCTTGAAGCCGGAGGCATTGATCATGCGCTTGAGGCGGTCGGTGATGTAGAAGTAGCCATCCTCGTCGACGCGACCCAAGTCCCCCGAGCGGAAATAGCGCTGGCCGTCCAACTCGATAAACGCCGCGGCGGTGGCTTCGGGCTGCTTCCAGTAGCCTTGAAACACCATGGGCCCGCGCATCACGATCTCGCCGGCCTCGCCCGGCGGGAGCTCTCGCAGCGTCTGCGGATCGACCACGCGCGCGTCACAGCCGATGATGGGGATGCCCAGGCACTGCTGTCTGGCGGCGTCGGGCGGGTTGCTGTGGGAGGGCGCAGCGGTCTCGGTCAGACCATAGCCCTCGACATAGCGCAGGCCGAACTGCTCCCACAGGCGCTGCGCCACGGCCTGCGGCATGGCCGCCCCGCCACCGCCGATGGTGACGAGGCTGGAGAGGTCATAGCGCTGCAGGTGCGGACTGGCCAGCAAGTCGATGACCATGGTGGGGATGTTGGTCCAGTTCGTGACTTTCCAGTGCGAGATGAGGTGGCCGGCGAGATCGCGGTCCCAGCGGGGCATGACCACCAGAGTGGCGCCCAGGTACAGGCCTGCATGCATGACGCTCACCATGCCTGTGATGTGGAACATGGGCACAGCCAGTAGTGACACCATCTCGGAAGTCGCTTGCGACCACAGGCCACTGGCCACCGCGTTGTGCATCAGGCTAGCGTGCGTGTGCATGCAACCCTTGGGCAGTCCGGTCGTGCCGCTGGTGTAAGGGAGCACCGCGAGGTCGGCCGGGCCGACCTCCAGGGGCGGCAAGGGCAGCGCGTTGTCCAGGACCTCGGTCCAGGCGTGCGTTTGCCCCCCTGCCATCGCGGGCAACGCTGGGCGCGCGAGCAGCCAGTCGTGCCAGGCCGCGGGCAGCATGCTGGCCGACTGGGCCGGATCGAAAGCGTCGGTGTAGTGCGTGACGATCAGGTGTGACAGGCGCTGCGCCTGGCGCAGCCCCTCACTGGCGCGTACCAGCTCGGGGGCGAGGTCGCCGGTGGTCAGGGCCACGCGAGCGTCGGGATCAGAGAGGTAATGGCGAATCTCGTCGGCGCGGTTCATCGGATTGACCGGTACCACCACCGCGTTGCACCGCAGGATCGCGAAGTGGGCGATGACCAGCTGCGGACAGTTTTGCATGGCCAGCACGACGCGGTCGCCGCGGGCGACGCCTAGCGCATGCAGGCGTGCCGCCAGACGCTCGGCCTGCGTCAAGACCTCACGATAGGTCCAGGCACGGTCAAAGAACACGAGGGCCGGCTTGTCGGGATAACGACGCGCACTGGTGGCGAGGTTTTCCCACAGGGAGGTCTGCGGCGGCGTGAGGGTGCGCGGAAGGCGCTGAGGCCAGGACGCGAAGTGAGGGCGTTGCAAAAAAGGTCTCCGGGGTGCCTAGCTTTGGACCCTAGCGGCGGCACGACCCTGCGACAAGGGGAGTCGCCCGAGGTTGGGCGGCTTGGGTGGGGCGGCTTATGATCCCGGCGCCATGAATCCCGTCTTCGACCCCCAACACCACGCCCAGGCCCTGGCCCAGGCTTGGAGCGGCGCGCAGCGCGTGCCCGCTGCCCGACTGCCGATCGACAACGATGCCCAGGCCTATGCCGTCCAGGACGCCCTCGCGACCCGACTCGGGCCAGTGGCGGGCTGGAAGGTCGGGGCTTCTAGCGACAGCGCCGAACCCAATGCGGCGCCGCTGCCGGCCAGCGTGGTGGTGCCCGCCGCGGGTGCAACGCTGCACCTGCCGGCCCGGTCGCTGCGCCTGATCGAGCTGGAGGTAGCGGTGCGCCTGCGCACCGACTTGCTGCCCGGCGAGCGCATGCTCTCGCGTGACGAGGTGATGGAGGCGGTCGAGGCAGTGCTACCGGTGATCGAGGTGGTCGATTCGCGTCTGGCCGAGACGCGTGAAGCGCCAGCAGCCCTGCGCCTGGCCGACCTGCAAAGCCATGGCGCGCTAGCCTATGGCGCGCCCTCGGGGGTGCCCCTGCGCGAGGTGGACATGGGCCGTCTGCGCACGCGCCTGTGGTTCGACGGCGAGCTGGCAGCCGATGTGACCGGCGCACACGCCGCGCCCGATATCTGGCGCCTGGTGGCCTGGCTGGCGCGCCATGCGCAGGCGCGCGGGCGACCATTGCGCGCGGGCGACGTGGTGACCACTGGTTCTTGCACACCGCCCGTGATCGCCGCCGAAGGCGCGCGCGTGACCGGCGAGATCACCGGCCTGGGCCGCCTCGAGATCACGCTCTGAACTGGCGCGGGCGGATGCGCTTTAGCGCATGAACAGCTTGCTAAAGACGATGCCCACGCCAAAGGCGATGCCCACCGCGGCCAGTGGGCTGGCACGCACGCGGTCACGCGCCATGTCGCCGTATTCCTGTTGCCAGTCCATCATGCGTTCGCTACCCGAGCCGAGGGCCTGCTCGAGCCGGTCCACCGCATCGTGCGCGGCCTGCGCCATGCGGTGGACAGTGGCGTGGGTCAGCAACGCTGCGTCGTCTGCGTAGGCCGCCCCCCCGGACGGGGCCTCGCTGCCCAGGCGCTTGGCGGACGTGCTGGTGGAGCTGCCTGCAGAAAGTCCAGCAGCCGTGGAGGCGCTGGCGGGGGACGGAGAGTCACTGGTTTGGTTGATCATGGAGATCCTCATGTGAGCGGTTGGCACCGGGGTGCATCACCACTGTAGGAAGCCCATCGTTGCCGGCCTGTCGGCGCGGTGCGGACTGCAGCTGTAGGACGGTGCCGCCGACCGCGCACGCGCGGCGCGCGCAGGTCCATCATCACAGCGCACCCCTACCCATGCCGCCCAGGAGCCCGTGATGAACCTGTCCGAAATCGATCCGCCGTCCACTGCACCCGCGACCACCGAGCCGCGCAACTCCTTCCTCGAGGAGAAGGCCTTCCGCTCACGCACCGTGCTGGTATTTGGCACGATCAGCGACGCGGCCGCCTGCGATGTAGCCCGCCGCCTTATCGCCCTGGATGCCGACGCGCCCACCCCGATCGACATGTTGGTCAGTTCACCCGGGGGGCACCTGGAATCGGGTGATGCCATCCACGACATCATCCGCTTCATCACGGCACCGGTGCACATGATCGGCACGGGTTGGGTGGGCAGCGCCGCCACCCACTTGTACCTTGCAGTGCCACGCGAGCGACGCTATTGCCTGCCCAATACACGGTTCCTGATTCATCAGCCCAGTGGCGGCGCCGGCGGTCAGGCCAGCGACATCGCGATCCATGCGCAGGAGATCATCAAGGCGCGCGAACGCATCGCCCGCGCGATCGCACGCGAAACTGGCAAGTCGCTCGAGGCAGTTCTATCGGACATCGAACGCGATCGCTGGTTATCAGCGCAGGAAGCTGTGGACTACGGGCTGGTGGGGCGCATCATCGAGCACAAGACCGAGGCGCACAGACGCTGAGGGACCGCGCCGCGGCACGGTGCAGAGGCCGGGTAAAGTCCGGCCTGTGAACTGGAATCTTGACACCACCTCCCTGTCCTTCGCCCTGACGGCCATCGAGTCGCTGGCGGTGATGGCCTTCGCCCTGTCCGGGCTAGTGGCCGCTGCCCGCAAGCGCCTGGATGCAGTCGGTGTGTGCGTGGTGGCCGGTCTGACGGCCTTCGGCGGAGGCACGCTGCGCGACGTGCTGCTGGATCGGCGTCCTTTCTTTTGGGTGGAACACGCCAACTGGCTCTGGGTGATGCTGGCCCTGACCGTAGGCGCCATGGCCTTCATGCGCGCGCGCCACCTCTCCCCCACCCTGCGCGCCGCGCAGTGGCCGGATGCCCTGGGCCTGGGCCTGTTCACCGCCAACGGCACGCAGATCGCACTGGACCAAGGCATGCCGGCCATCGTCGCGGTCCTCATGGGAATGATCACAGCGGTGTTTGGCGGCGTGCTGCGGGACATCGTGTGCAACGACATTCCCAGCGCCTTCAGTGATCACCGACCGTATGCGGTGTGCGCCTTCTTGGGAGGTTGGACCTTGGTCGGCGCACTGATGCTGGGTGTGCCGCAGGGCCTCGCCCTGATATTGGCCATTGCGGTCACGACCAGCCTGCGAGGGATCGCCATGGCCACCGGCTTCACGCTCCCCCAGTGGGGTGGGCGGGAACCTCGCGAGGACTAGAGCAATCCTGCAGCGACGTTGACCGTCAGGCCCACCAGACTGGCGTTGAACACGAAGGCCATCAGACAGTGCAGCGTGCCAATTGGCCTTAGCAAGCTGCCACGGAAACTGACGTCGGCGGTCTGCGCCGAGGTGCCCAGGACCACCGCGAAATACAGAAAGTCGCCATAGAGCGGATTGTCCGTGCCCGGAAAATCCAGAGGATCGGGCTCGCCGCACGCGCGAGCCATGTAGAAGTCGTGCGCGTAATGCATGGCAAACAGCACCTGGGTGAAGAACCAGGAGGTCATGACCGTGAAGGCGGCCATGGCGATGTGCAGGTTGCGCGAAAGCCCGTGCAACTCGCGCGCCAGCACCAGCTCCGAGGCAACAGCCACCAGCATCGCCACCGCCGCCAACACCACCAGCACCAGGATGGCGATGCGGCCTTCGTCTTGTGAGACAGCCCGACGCCGAATGATCGCGACCTCGGTCCGGAACATCATGTGACCGGTGACGACCAGGAAGGCAATGGCGCCGGCGTTCCAGGCTACGAGCGCGCTGAAGACGGACGCCTGCCCCAGCATCACGAACAGCAGCAGGTAGATCGCTACGCCGAACACGATGGATCCGAGCAAGCGCGGGCGCGCACGCAAGGCCGGCCACAGGCGCGCGTGGGGCGGACGGCGGTGGCGCCGCCGGACGATCGGTTCATTCATGGGGGGACTCCTCGGATCCAGACCACACAGTGTGCCAAACCCGCCGCCTGGGAACTTCGCGACAATCGGCGCCATGCGCACCCCACACCCCCTGGACACGCCCTGCGGCGCCATCACCGATGTGACCGGCCTCTCGGTCGGTCACTCCACCGACACCCGTCGCCCCACCGGCTGCTCGGTCGTCCTGGTGCCCGAGGGTGCGGTCGCGGGGGTCGACGTGCGCGGCGCCGCCCCGGGCACGCGCGAGACCGATCTGCTCTCGCCGACGAACACCGTCGACCGCGTGCATGCGGTGTTGCTGTCAGGAGGCAGTGCCTTCGGGCTGGATGCGGCGGGAGGTGTGATGCGCTGGCTGGAGGAACGGGGCTTCGGTCTGCCGGTAGGCCCCGCGCGTGTGCCCATCGTGCCGGCGGCGGTGTTGTTTGACCTGATGGTGGGCGATGCCCGCATCCGCCCCGGTGCCGACGCGGGCTATGCCGCCTGCGAAGCGGCCCGCGCGCAAGCGCCTGCCGAAGGCAGTGTGGGCGCGGGCGCAGGCGCCTTGGTGGGCAAGGTCTTCGGCCATGAACGCGCGATGAAGGGCGGCATCGGCACCGCGTCGGTACGCGTGGGCGGTGTGACGGTGGGTGCGCTGGTGGCATGCAATGCCTTGGGCGATGTGATCGACCCGGATACGGGCGCGGTGATCGCAGGCGCGCGCAGCGAAGATGGGGCGCGGATGTTCGACACACGCCGCGCCCTGCTCGCCGGCGAACCCCCGATTCCGATCCTGGCCGGTACCAACACCACGATCGGTGTGATCGCCACGGATGCGGCCTTAACCAAGGCGCAAGCCACCCGCCTCGCGCAAGGCGCGCATGACGGCTTGGCGCGGGCGATCAATCCGGTGCACACCGTGGCCGACGGCGACACCCTCTTCGCCCTGGCGACGGGCAAGTCGAAGGAGCATCCAGGCATGATGGTGCTCGCCACGATGGCCGCCGAGGCCGTGGCAAGAGCCACAGTACGCGCGGTATTGGCGGCAAAGACACTAGAGATCGCAGGCCAGAGATTCCCCGCAGCGAAAGACGTCTGAGCGACGACCCGGCGAGCCCCGCAGGGGCAAAGCCCCCTCCAGTGGCCGCCGCGGATCTGGCTTTGCCAGTCCGCAGGAGGCGCCCCCTTGAGGGGGGAGGGGCCAAAGGCCCCTCGGGGGTGGTCCTATTTCAAAGCTTTGTAGCGCACGCGCTTGGGCTTGGCGCCCTCTTCACCCAGACGCTTTTTCTTGTCGGCTTCGTACTCCTGATAGTTGCCGTCGAAGAACACCCACTGGCTGTCGCCTTCGGCGGCCAGGATGTGGGTGGCGATGCGGTCCAGGAACCAGCGGTCGTGGCTGATCACGAGCACGCTGCCCGCGTATTCCAGCAGGGCGTCTTCCAGCGCGCGCAGGGTTTCGACGTCCAGGTCGTTGGAGGGCTCGTCCAGCAGCAGCACGTTGCCGCCAGCGATCAAGGTCTTGGCCAGGTGCAGGCGTCCGCGCTCACCGCCTGAGAGCATGCCGACCTTCTTTTGCTGGTCGCCGCCGTTGAAGTTAAAGCGGCCGCAGTAAGCGCGACTGGCCATCTGGAACTTGCCGACGTTGATGATGTCCAGGCCGCCCGAGACATCTTCCCACACGGTCTTGTCGTTGGAGAGGACGTCGCGGTTCTGGTCGACGAAGGCCATCTTGACCGTGGAGCCGATCACCACCTCGCCAGAATCGGGTTGCTCCTTGCCCGCAATCAGCTTGAACAGCGTGGACTTACCCGCGCCGTTGGGGCCGATGATGCCGACAATGGCGCCCGCGGGAACATTGAAGGACAGGTTGTCGATCAGGACGCGGTCACCAAAGGACTTGGAGACATTCTTGAACTCGATGACCTGAGTGCCCAGGCGCTCGGCCACCGGGATGAAGATTTCCTGGGTCTCGTTGCGGCGCTGGTATTCGTAGTCGGAGAGTTCTTCAAAGCGGGCCAGGCGGGCCTTGCTCTTGGCCTGGCGCCCTTTCGGGTTCTGGCGTGCCCACTCCAGTTCCTTCTTCATGGCCTTGGTGCGGGCGTCTTCGGTGCGCTGTTCTTGCTCCAGGCGCGCTTCTTTCTGCTCCAGCCAGGTGCTGTAGTTGCCCTTGTAGGGAATGCCGTGGCCGCGGTCCAGTTCAAGGATCCATTCGGCGGCGTTGTCCAGGAAGTAGCGGTCGTGGGTGATGGCCACGACGGTGCCCGGGTAGCGCTGGAGGAACACCTCGAGCCAGTCGACCGACTCGGCGTCCAGATGGTTGGTGGGTTCGTCCAGCAGCAGCATGTCGGGTTTGGACAGCAGCAGCTTGCACAGGGCCACGCGGCGTTTCTCGCCGCCCGAGAGCAGACCGATCTTGGCGTCCCAGGGGGGCAGACGCAGGGCGTCAGCGGCGATTTCCAGCTGGTGCTCGGAGTCGGTACCGGAGGTGGCGATGATGGCTTCGAGCTTGGCCTGTTCGGCGGCCAGGGCGTCGAAGTCGGCATTTTCTTCGGCGTAGGCGGCGTAGACCTCTTCGAGGCGGGCCTTGGCGGCATTGACCTCGCCCAGAGCCTCTTCGACTTCCTGGCGCACGGAGTTATCGGGGTTGACCTTGGGCTCCTGGGGCAGGTAGCCGATGTTCAGGCCCGGCATGGGCATGGCCTCGCCCTCGATCTCCTTGTCGATGCCGGCCATGATTTTCAGGAGCGTGGACTTGCCCGAGCCATTGAGGCCCAGCACGCCGATCTTGGCGCCGGGGAAGAAGGACAGGGAGATGTCCTTGAGGATTTGTCGCTTCGGCGGAACGATCTTGCCGACGCGGTTCATGGTGAAGACGTATTGGGCCATGGGGGTCTGTGTGCCTGTCTGGGATGCTGGAAAAGGGGTGCCGAGGCCCGTGGGTTCGAAACCGGGGCCTCGCTTGGCGCAACCCGTGATTATCGGTGGATGCGGCCGGGACGGGGAGCCTCGAACCCGGGCCCGGCCAAACGTGCGACAATCCGCCCTGCCCGCGCATCCAGTTGGCGCGGCACCAGCACTCCTGCTGGGGACCAGCGGCCCGCCCTCACGCTTTACCTGCGGCCGCCACCTCCCACCCCCGAACTGACCGGCCTTTGACTGGCTCGGTGCCCCGGCACCGTACAGGCCGATCCCAGGCGCCCAGGATTTGGCGCGGACTTTTCATGACTTTTGACGAACTCCAACTGGCCCCCGCCATCCTCCAGGCCGTGCGCGAGCAAGGCTACGACACCCCGACCCCCATTCAGGCCCAGGCCATTCCCGCGGTGCTCGCGGGACACGACCTGCTCGCCGGCGCGCAGACCGGCACCGGCAAGACCGCCGCCTTCACCCTGCCCCTGCTGCACAAGCTGTCCAAGGGCCACAGCAAGACCAACAAGTTCGGCAAGGACGGTATCGCCGCCCTGGTGCTCACGCCCACGCGCGAGCTGGCCGCTCAGGTGGAGGAGTCCATCCGCACCTACGGCAAGCACCTGCCGCTGACCTCCACCGTCATCTTCGGCGGCGTGGGCATGAACCCGCAGATCGATCGCATCCGAAGCGGCGTCGACATCCTGGTGGCCACGCCCGGCCGCCTGCTGGATCTGTCGCAGCAGGGCCACCTGGACCTGTCCACCGTCGAGATCCTGGTGCTCGATGAGGCCGACCGCATGCTGGACATGGGCTTCATCCACGATGTGAAGAAGGTGCTGGCCCTGGTGCCCAAGGACAAGCAAAGCCTGCTGTTCTCGGCCACCTTCAGCGACGAGATTCGCGACTTGGCCAATGGCCTCCTGAAGAACCCGCAAAGTATTCAAGTGACGCCGCGCAACACCACGGTGCAGCGCATCACCCAGGTGGCGCACCTGGTGGGCCGCCAGAAGAAAAAGGCGCTGCTGGCGCACATCATCCAGAAGAACGATTGGAGCCAGGTGCTGGTGTTCACCCGCACCAAGTTCGGCGCCAACCATGTGGCCGAATTCCTGGAGAAAAACGGCATCACCGCGATGGCGCTGCATGGCAACAAGAGTCAGGGCGCGCGCACGCAGGCGCTCTCGGGCTTCAAGAGCGGCGACATCCGGGCCCTGGTGGCGACCGACATCGCCGCGCGCGGCATCGACATCGACGAACTGCCGCACGTGGTCAACTACGAAATCCCCAACGTGCCCGAAGACTATGTGCACCGCATTGGCCGCACGGGCCGCGCCGGCAATAGTGGCGAGGCGGTGAGCCTGGTCTGCCTGGACGAAGAGGGTTTCCTCATGGAGATCGAGCGCTTTACCAAGCAGCAGATCCCGCGCGAGCCCATGGAGGGCTTCGGCCCCGAGCCCGACGAGCGCGCGGAGCCCATCGCGATGGGTCGCCAGACCATCTGGGGTGGGGCCGGCAAGCCCCCGAGCCGCGAAGTGATGGCCGCGGCCGCGAAAGCTGCGCGCCAGGAGATGATGCAACGCATTCGCGAGAACAAGTCGACTCAGGGTGGCAACGGCGGTGGCCGTGGCGGCCCGAAAACGTCCGGCGGCCCCAAGCAAGGTCAGGGCGGACGTGGCGGTAACGGCCATGGCGGTGGCAACGGCGGTGGCAATGGTGCTCGCCAGGGACAGGGGCGTCACAGCGGCGGCGGCGGCGGTGGTGGTGGCCGCCCCCCGCAGCACCAGCGTTTTGAGGACGGCGAAGTTCAACCTCGCATGGGCGCCCACCAAAGCGGCAGCCCCTTCGTGCTGCGCGAAGCGGCGCCGGTGCGCAAAGGCGGCGGCGACGGCCAGCCCGACCCGCTGCGCACCAGCGTAGACAGCATGGGCGGCCGCGGTCGCCGTGGTGGTGGTGGCGGCGGCGGGGGTGGACGCGGCTTCGGCGGCGGCGGCGGCGGCGGCGGTGGAGGTGGTGGCGGCGGCCGCAACGGCGGCTCGCGCAACTGGGGCCGTTAAGCCGCAAGACCCGGGCCGCACCCTGTACGCCCGGGCAATGAGCACCCGACGGGTCGTCGAGCGGGTGTGCTGATTTGTGCGCTGCCTGCCAGCGCAGGCGGGCCGATGCCACAATCGGGCGCCATGAGCACCCTCCCCCGCGATATCGCCGACTTGCGCAAAAGCTACGAGCGCGCTGAACTCAGTGAAGACGCGAGCCACGCCGACCCGCTGCGACAGTTCGAGCAGTGGCTCAAGGAAGCCATCGATGGCCAGGTGCCTGAGCCGAATGCGATGACGCTGGCCACCGTGGGCAGCGATCTGCGCCCCAGTACGCGCGTGGTGTTGATCAAGGGATACGACGCGCGCGGCATCGTCTGGTACACCAACTACGAAAGCCGCAAGGGCCGCGAGCTCGCGGGCAATCCGTACGCGGCACTCCAGTTCCACTGGGTCGAGCTCGAGCGGGTGGTGCGCATCGAGGGCCGGGTGGAAAAGGCCAGCGACGAAGAAAGCGACGCCTACTTCCATAGCCGCCCCCTGGACTCGCGTATCGGCGCCTGGGCCAGCCCGCAAAGCGAAGTGATCGCCGACCGCAGCGTGCTGGTGGCCAACGCCGCCAAGTACGGCGCACAATTTCTGCTGCAGCCACCGCGTCCACCGCATTGGGGCGGCTACCGGCTGGTGCCAGAACGCTGGGAGTTCTGGCAAGGGCGCAAGAGCCGGCTGCATGACCGCCTGCGCTACACGCCAAGCCCCGAAGGCTGGCAACGCGTGCGCCTAGCCCCCTGAACGCGGGGCTGTGACCGTCGCCTACACGGAGTTACTGCGAGGCCACAGGCGGCTCCGACTGCCACCAGCGCAGGAAAGAATTGAAGTCGCCGCGAAAGCCCTCTCGAAGCAGAGCCTCGTAACGCAGGGAGCAGGCGGCGGCGCTGGCGCCATCCAGGAAACCGGCATCGGCCTCCACATCACACTGGCGCACCAGCTGCTTGAGGCACGCGTCGGATAGGTGTGTCTGCGCGCTGAGGCTGGCCTCGCGGTCCGACCAAGCGGTGGTGGCGGGCAGCTCCTGGGGACACGCTACTGGGGTCTGTGCCATCGCGGCGTCACCCGCGAGCACAAGCAAGGGAAACCCGAGGCAAGCGACGCGGCCCAGGCGCGCGGCGAGTCCTCGGGACGACAAAGGCAAGTTCGACATAGCACCCTCCCGTCTTGTGTAGTGCCCGGGTTATAGGCGGCTGTGTCGCCCAAGGCGAGGCACAAATGCTCGGTTTCAGGCAGTAGCCGGGGGTGGTGGGCCGCGGGGGTCAGGCCCGAACCAGGGCCGCGAAGGTCTTGCGGAACTTGGCCACCTTGGGGGCGGCCACGGCAAGGCAATAGCCCTGGGTGGGATTGCGCTCGAAGAAGTCCTGGTGGTAGGCCTCGGCGGGCCAGTAGGGCCCAAGTGGCCGGACCTCGGTGACGATGGGGGCGCCGCCGTACACCTTGTCCTGGCTCATTTCGCGCAGGAGGTCGTCGGCCACCTGCTTTTGCTCGGGGGTGGTGTAGTAAATGCCGCTGCGGTACTGGGTACCGACGTCATGGCCTTGGGCGTTGAGCTGGGTAGGGTCGTGAACCACGAAAAAGATTTCCAGCAACTGGCGCGTGGTGACGACGGCAGGGTCGTAGGTCAGGCGCACCACTTCGTTGTAGCCGGTGGTGCCGGTGCACACGTGCTGGTAGGTGGGCTGTCCGGTGTGGCCATTGGCGTAACCGGACTCCACGTCCGTCACACCGCGCACCTGTACATAGACCGCTTCCGTGCACCAGAAACATCCGCCGCCCAGGACCAGGGTCTGCACTTCACTCATCGTTTGTTCTCCTTGCAAGAAGGACACTGTAGCCGCGGCCCTCGCGGGCGGCGGACCGCTACCATCGCAGTCCTATGCAATGGGGGGACATCAAGGCCTTGGTCGCGCCGCTGGTACTGCCGCCGGCGGGCCCGCTGCTGCTGGTGCTCGTGGCATTGATCGCCCTGGCCCTCTGGCCCAAGCGCCGGCAAGCGGTCCTGCCCGTGGCTTTCGCCGGCGTGGCGGCGCTGTGGGCGCTGTCCTGCCACGCGATCGCGATCTGGCTGGCAGGCGCCCTGCTGCCCCTGCCGCAGCCGCTGGCAGACCGTGCCCTGCCCGACGCAGGCACACAGGCGGTCGTGGTGCTGGGGGGCGGGGTGCTGGCCGAGGCGCCCGAATACGGCGCGGCGCAACCTGCGAGCGCCACGCTGGCGCGGCTTCGCTACGGCATCCGGTTGGCGCGGGCCCAGCGGCTGCCCTTGGCTTTTGCCGGAGGTCTGGGCTGGGGCGGGCGCGGCGATGCCAGCGAGGCCCAGGCGGTGGCCCAGTCCGCACGCGAGGACTTCGGCTTCGAGCCGCGCTGGCTGGACGACCAGTCACGCGAAACCCGCGAGAACGCGCAGAAACTGGCAGCCCTGATGTTGCCGCAAGGTATGCGGCGCATCGCCCTGGTCTCCGACGCCTGGCATCTGCCCCGCGCCGCGCTGGAGTTCGAACGCGCGGGCTTCACGGTGCTGCCGGCCCCCACCCGGCTGCCCCTGCCGGCGGCACGCCCGGCGCTGGAGTGGCTGCCCTCGAGCGAGGGACTGACCCTCTCGCGCCACGTGCTGCGCGAATGGCTCGCGCTGCGCGCCGCCCACCTCGCTGGCCGCTGAGACTTGCGCGCAAGGGACCGGCCAGCGGTCGGTTCGCTTGCATTTCTTGACCGCGCAGTGCCGGAGCGATACATTACTAACCAGTCAGTCATTAATTCATCCTCTCCCATGGAAGCCAAGGCCGAAGACAGCCACGTCAAGCGCGAGCGCCGCAAGCAGGCCCGTCCGGGCGAACTGCTGGATGCCGCGCTCGCCCTGTTCGTGGAAAAGGGCTTTGCCGCGACCCGCGTCGAGGAAGTGGCAGCGCGGGCGGGCGTTTCCAAAGGCACGCTGTTCCTTTACTTCGAAAGCAAGGAAGAACTGCTCAAGGCGGTGGTCCACGAGAACCTGGCCGGTCGCTTCGTGGAGTGGAACGAGGAATTCGAGCGCTTCGAGGGCAGCAGCGCCGACATGCTGCGCGCCTGCCTGACCGCGTGGTGGGAGCGGATCGGGGCCAGCCCGGCCTCGGGCATCACCAAGCTGATGATCAGCGAGTCGCAGAACTTCCCCGAGCTGGCCACCTACTACCAGACCGAGGTGATGGAACCGGGCAAGGCGCTGATCCGACGCATCCTGCAGCGGGGCGTAGACCGCAGCGAGTTCCACGTGGATGACATGGACTACGCCATCTACAGCGTCATCGCCCCGATGATCTTTCTGATGATGAACAAGCACTCCCTTGGCACCTGCGTGCCGGTCCACCAGGCACTGGATCCCCGTCGCTTCATCACGATGCAAACCAGCATCCTGCTGGAGGGCCTGTGCGTGCGCGGGCCAGCCCCCAGGAGACGGGCATGAACAAGCGCATTTTGATCACCATCGCGGTGGCGCTGGTGGCGGCCGTGGGCGTGGGCCTGGCCCTGCGTGGCGGCGCGCCGCGAACCGCCGCTCCGGCCGCCTCCGCCCCCACCGAGGCGATGGTTGAACTGGCCGCCACGGATGTCGTGCGCGCGCAAGCCACCGACCTGGAGCAGGGCCTGTCCATTACCGGCACGCTGCGGGCGGTCAATTCGGCCCTGGTGAAGGCGCGCGTGGCTGGCGAGTTGCAAGGGCTCTCCGTGCGTGAGGGCGATGCAGTGCGGGCTGGACAGGTGATCGCCACGATCGACCC
Organism: Pseudomonadota bacterium; assembly: GCA_041159245.1. Taxonomy (GTDB): domain Bacteria; phylum Pseudomonadota; class Gammaproteobacteria; order Burkholderiales; family Burkholderiaceae_C; genus Ramlibacter. Next base: position 70,681 of record JBEAZV010000078.1, on the reverse strand, counting down.
CACCGAGTACCGCGCACGGCTGCTGCAGGCGCGCGAGCAAGCCGACGCCGCTCGGGCGCAGGTGGACATCGCCCGCCGGCAGTACGAGAACAATCAGGCCCTGGTGGACAAGGGCTTCATCTCGCGCACCGCGCTGGAAAGCTCGCAAAGCAGCCTGGCGGCCGCCGAGGCCAACCACAAGGCGGCACTGGCCGCGGTGGACGTGGCGGGCAAGACGCTGGACGACACCGCGCTGCGCACGCCGATCGCGGGGGTCGTGTCGCAACGCCTCGCGCAGCCCGGTGAGCGCCTGAGCGTGGACGCACGCGTGGTCGAGATCGTCGACACGGGACGGCTGGAGCTGGAGGCCACACTGACCGCAGCCGACTCGGTGCAGGTGCGCCCCGGGCAGACGGCCCGGCTGTCGGTGGAAGGCGCGACGCAGCCCGTGGCAGCCACCGTGACTCGGATCAATCCGAGCGCCCAGGCAGGCAGCCGTGGCGTCACGGTGTACCTGCAGGTCCCGGCGGTCCCGGGCCTGCGCCAAGGGCTGTTCGCGCAAGGCGTGCTGGTCACCGGGCGCACACACTCGCTGGCGGTGCCGCTGCAGGCGGTACGCACAGACCGGCCCGCACCCTATGTGCAGGTGGTCGACGGCGACCGCGTGCGCCACAAGCCGGTGCAGCCCGGCGCGCGCGCAGAACGTGATGGCAAGGTGCTGGTCGCCGTGACCGGACTGGATGATGGTGCGGTCGTGATCCTGGGCCATGTGGGTGCGTTGCGCGAGGGGACTGCGGTGAAGTTCACCACCCCGCCGGCCTCGACCGCCCCGGCTCGCACCGCGCCCTGAGGCTCGCGCCAGCATGTGGTTCACTCGCGTCAGCCTGCGCAATCCCGTCCTGGCCACCATGGTCATGCTGGCCCTGGTGGTGCTGGGGATGTTCTCCCTGCAGCGCCTGCAAGTCGACCAGTTTCCCAATATCGACTTTCCGGTGGTGGTGGTCACCACCGAATACCCCGGCGCCTCCCCCGAGGTGGTGGAGGTGGAGGTGACGCGCAAGATCGAGGAGGGCGTCAACGCCATCGCCGGCATCAATGCGATCTTCTCGCGCAGCTACGAAGGCCAGTCGGTGGTGATCGTCGAATTCGCGTTGCATGTGAACGGCCGCTCGGCAGCGGACGACGTGCGCGAGCGGATCGCAGCGGTGCGGCCCCTCTTGCGCACCGAGGTCAAGGAGCCGCGGGTGCTGCGCTTCGACCCCGCCAGCCGTTCGGTGTGGTCCGTGGCGGTGCTGCCCGACCCCTCCCGCGGCACGGCGATGTCGCCGGTGGAACTGACCAACTGGGCCGACCAGACTCTGAAGAAGCGACTGGAAAATGTGCGCGGCGTGGGATCGGTCACGCTCGTAGGGGGCACGCGCCGTGAGGTCAACCTGTACCTGCAGCCTGCCGCCCTGGAAGCCCTGGGGGTGACCCCGGAGCAAGTGGTGACCGCAGTCCGCGGCGAGAACCAGGAGCAGCCCATAGGCACCGTCCGATCGGCGGACCGCGAGCTGGTGGTGCAGATCGACGCACGGCTGGAACGACCCGAGGACTTCGGCCGCCTGATCGTGGCGCGCAAGAACGGGGTACCGGTGCGCCTGGAGCAGGTGGCGCGCGTCGCCGATGGCGCGCAGGAATTGGACAGCCTGGCGCTCTACAACGGCCAGCGCACGCTGCTGCTCACAGTGCAGAAGTCGCAGGACGAGAACACGATCCAGGTGATCGACGGCCTCAACGCCACACTGCGCCAGATGAACGCACAGCTGCCTCCCGGCGTCCGTCTAGAACCGATTCTGGACGCGTCACGGCCGATCCGCGTGTCGGTGGCCAACGTGCGCAGCACCCTGATCGAGGGCGCAGTGCTCACCGTGTTGATCGTGTTCCTGTTCCTCAACTCTTGGCGGTCCACGGTGATCACCGGACTGACCCTGCCGATCGCCTTGATTGGCACCTTCCTCTTCATGCACCTGCTCGGGTTCACCATCAACATGGTGACCCTGATGGCACTGTCCCTCTGCGTGGGCTTGCTGATCGACGATGCAATCGTGGTGCGAGAAAACATCGTGCGGCACCTGCACATGGGCAAGGGCCCCTTCCAGGCGGCGATGGACGGCACGCAGGAGATCGGACTGGCGGTGCTGGCCACCACCTTGTCCATCGTGGCGGTGTTCCTGCCGATCGGGTTCATGGGCGGGATCATCGGCAAGTTCTTCCACGAGTTCGGCTTGACCATCGTGGCGGCGGTGATGATTTCCATGTTCGTGAGCTTCACCCTGGACCCGATGCTGTCCTCGGTCTGGCATGACCCCCAGGCGCATGGCGCAGGGCGCCCGGCCGGCGCGCCCGTCTCCTGGTATGACCGCACGATCGGGCGCGTGACCGCCTGGTTTGACCGGGCCACCGAGAGCCTCTCCGAGGGCTACCAACGGCTGCTTCGCTGGTCGCTGGCGCACCGCCTGGCCACCGTGGTCGCAGCGATCGCCATCTTCGTGACCAGCGTGGCGATGGTGCCGTTGCTCGGGACCGAATTCGTGCCCAAGGCCGACTTCTCCGAGGTGACGGTGAGCTTCAACACGCCAGTGGGCTCCTCGCTGGAGCTGACCGAAGCCAAGGCGCGTCAGGTCGAGGCTATCGTGCGCGAGTTTCCCGAGACTCGGTACACGCTCACCACCATCAACACCGGCAACGCCGCAGGCAAAATCTACGCGAGCCTGTATGTGCGCCTGGTGGACCGCAAGGATCGCAGTCGCAGCGTGGACCAGATGGCGGCGATCCTGCGCGAACGTCTCAAGCAGGTGCCCGGCATCACGGTGACGCATGCTGGCTTGCTCGATAGCGTGGGCGGCAATAAACAAGTGGAGCTGTCGCTGATCGGCCCAGACCTGCAGGAGTTGGAGCGGCTGTCGCAGCTGATGCTAGAACGCCTGCGGCCCATTCCCGGGCTGGTCGACCTCGATTCGAGCGTGAAGCCGAACAAGCCGGTGGTGGATATTGAGGTCAAGAGAGAAGCCGCCAGCGACCTGGGCCTGTCAGTCGCGCAGATCGCTGCGCCCCTGCGTACCTTGGTAGCCGGCCAGACCGTGGGGAACTGGCGTGCAGGCGACGGCCAGACCTATGACGTGAACGTGAGGCTGGCGCCGGAGGCGCGCAACGTGTCGCAGCAGCTTGAGCGCCTGTCGTTCGCCACCGGCTCGCAGGCCGACGGCACGCCCCGCACCGTGCGCTTGACACAGGTGGCCCAGGTGCGCGAGTCCACTGGCCCGAACCAGATCAACCGGCGCGACCTGGCCCGCGAGGTCGCAATCAACGCCAACGTCTATGGCCGCTCGGCGGGTGAAGTCTCCGCCGACGTGCGCAAGGCCCTGGATGGCATTGCACTGCCCCCGGGCTACCGCTGGCAGTTTGGCGGGTCGGTCAAGAACATGGGCGAGTCCTTCGCTTACGCGATGTCGGCGCTGGCCCTGGCGGTGATCTTCATCTACATGATTCTGGCCAGCCAGTTCAAGAGCTTCCTGCAGCCGCTGGCCCTCATGACCTCGCTGCCCCTGACCCTGATCGGGGTGGTGCTGGCACTCTTGGCGTTCCGGTCCACGCTGTCGATGTTCTCGGTGATCGGAGTCGTGATGCTGATGGGGCTGGTGACCAAGAACGCCATCCTGCTGGTGGACTTCGCCATTCGGGCCCGAGAAGACCGCACCGATGAAAAAGGCGAGCGGATCCCAGGGCTTGCCCGCGCCGAGGCCCTGCTGCTGGCGGCCCAGGTGCGCCTGCGCCCCATTCTCATGACCACCCTGGCGATGATCTTCGGCATGGTGCCGCTGGCCTTCGCCCTGACCGAAGGATCGGAGCAGCGGGCCCCCATGGGCCAGGCCGTGATCGGGGGGGTGATCACCTCCTCGCTCTTAACACTGGTCGTCGTGCCGGTGGTCTATTGCTATCTTGACGATCTGGCCGCCTGGGCGCGCCGCAAGATGGGGGGCGGCCGCGCTGCCTAAAATGGGCGGTTTGCCCCGTAGCCGACGTGTTTTCGTGATCCTTTGACTCAAGCCATGAATCTGCCCGCCTCCATCGAACAAGCCCGCTTCAATATGATCGAACAGCAGATCCGCCCCTGGGACGTGCTCGATCCCCAGGTGCTGGAGCTGCTCTCGGTCCTGCACCGAGAGGATTTCGTACCCGAGGCGCACAAGGCCCTGGCCTTCGTGGACATGGAGATCCCGCTGGTGGGCAGCGCCCACGAGGCCCTGACCAGCGGCCGCTGCATGCTGGCGCCCAAGGTGGAGGCGCGCATGCTGCAGGAGGTCAGCCCCCAGCCCCATGAGAAGGTGCTGGAAGTCGGCGCCGGCAGCGGCTACATGGCCGCCCTGCTGGCGGCCCGCGCGGCCTCGGTGATCACGATGGAGATCGACCCCGCCCTGGCCGGCATGGCCCGCAAAAACCTGTCCCGCGCCGGCGTGACCAACGCACAGGTGTGCGAGGGCGACGGTTCGAAAGGCCTGCCCCGCGAAGGCCCCTTCGATGTGATCGTGCTCAGTGGCTCGGTGGCCGAGATTCCCCAGGCCCTGCTGTCGCAGCTGAAGGTGGGCGGACGCCTGGCCGCCATCGTCGGCGCTGACCCGGTGATGCGAGCCACGCTGGTGACCCGTACCGGTGATGCCGCCTGGACCACCGTGCAGCGCTGGGACACCCTGGCGCCGCGGCTGCAAAATTTTCCTGAACCCTCGCGCTTCGCCTTCTGAGACCCGCGTACGGCAACCCCATGATCGACCAGATCCGTCCCTCGCAGCTGACCGACTGGCTGCAGCAACACGCGGACCAACAGCCGATGGTGCTGGACGTGCGCGAGCCGATGGAGCTGGCGATTGCCCGGGTGCAGCCGGAGTCGTTCGAGCTGGTGCACATCCCGATGTACGAGATTCCCGAGCGCCTGGCAGAACTTGACCCCGAGCGCCCCCTGGCCTGCTTGTGCCACCATGGCGTGCGCAGCCAGCAGGTGGCGATGTTTCTGGCCCGCCAGGGTTTCGAGCACGTCGTCAATATCGCGGGCGGGATTGACGCCTGGTCGATCGAGCGTGACGCCAGCGTCGCGCAGTACTAAATCCAGCCCCCCCCGAATCAGGCTTAGAAGTAGAAGGACGGACCATGAAATCGTTGATGCGCCCCACGTTGCGCCTGTTGCCCCTGTCGCTGGCGGCAGCCTTCGCGGCCGCCCCCGCTCAGGCCCAGAGCCTGCTCGAGCTCTATCAGGCAGCGCGCGACCACGATGCGGCCTATCAATCGGCACGCGCGCAAAACGACGCGGCGAAGTACCGCGCGGAGCAGGCCCGTGCGGGTCTGCTGCCGACGGCGGGCGTATCGGCCACGCGCAGCGAGACCATGCAAGGCAACACGGCCTCCACCCCCAGTCGGCGTGAGTTCGGCACTGCAAACGGGTCTGTGACCCTCTCCCAGCCGCTCTACCGACCCGCCAACCTCGCCGCCTTCGAGCAAGGCAAGCGCCAGGCGGACGCCGCACAGGCACAGCTCACCACCGCCAGCCAGGACCTGATCATCCGCGTGAGCCAAGCGTATTTCGACGTGCTGTCTGCGCAGGACACGCTGGCCTTTGTGCAGGCCCAGAAGGTCGCAGTAGGCGAGCAGCTGGCCTCGGCCCGCCGCAACTTCGAGGTCGGTACGGCCACCATCACCGACACCCGAGAAGCGCAGGCACGCTTTGACCTGGTACAGGCGCAGGAAATCGCTGCCGAGAACGACCTGCGTGTGCGCAAGCTGGCACTGGATACCGTGACCGGCCGTACGAACGCCAAGCCGCAACCTCTGGCCTCGCCGCTGACCCTGCCCGAGCCCGCACCCGCGGACGTGAATACGTGGGTGCAGCAAGCGGAAGAAGCCAGTCCCACCATTGCCCAGGCCCGTCTGGGCCTGGAGGTGGCGCGTCTGGAAACCGACAAGGCCAAAGCCGGCCACCTGCCCACCCTGGATCTGAGCGCCAGCCGCGGCGTGACGCACAACCTCGGGGGGTCGACCACGGTCAACGCCAATTCGCGTTTCGCAGCCACGCAAGTGGGCGTGACCCTGAACATTCCCCTCTTCGCCGGCTTCTCGACGCAAAACCGCATCCGCGAAACGCTGTCCCTGGAGGAAAAGGCTCAAGCCGACCTGGACAACGCACGCCGCACGGTGGCCCAGGCCACGCGTACCGCCTACTTCGGCCTAGTGTCGGGTGCTGGCCAGGTGCGCGCGCTGGAGGCGGCCGAGGCCTCCAGCCAGAGCGCGCTGGACGCCAACCGCCTGGGCTACCAGGTGGGCGTGCGTATCAACATCGACGTGCTGAACTCGCAGAGCCAGTTGTTCCAGACCAAGCGCGATCTGGCGGTGGCGCGCTACAACGTGTTGATGGGGCAGCTGAAGCTGCGCCAGGCCAATGGCTCGCTCAAGCCGGAAGACGTGACCCAGATCAACGCGCTGCTGGCGCGCTGACCGCCGCGGGCGACGCCTGCGGCGTGCGCTCCATCAGGGCGAAGATCGCCTGTGCCGTCCGGTCCGCCGCGCCGCGATGCGCCTGCGCGAAGCGGGCTGCAGCCTGCACCATGGCGGCACGTCGGGGCGCCTCGGATACCAGCAAGACGGCTTGCGCCACCGCCTGGGACATCCCCTCCACGCGCAGTGCCGCTCCCGCCTGCACCGCATGCTCGCTGGCCCGCGCGAAATTGAAGGTGTGCGGCCCCATGAGAATCGGACAGCCGCAGGCCGCCGCCTCGATAAGGTTCTGGCCGCCCAGGGGCGCGAAGCTGCCCCCGAGCAGGGCGGCATCTGAAAGGCTGTAGTACAGGGTCATCTCGCCCAGGGTGTCCCCCAGCCAGAGGTCAGCCTGGAGGGCGTCTGTATCGGGACCCGCGTTGCCCCACTGGCTGCGCCGCGAGACCGTGAGGCCCGCCTGCGTTGCCTGGCGAGCCACCTCCTCAAAGCGCTGCGGATGGCGCGGCACCAGCAGCCAGCGCAGGCCCCGGCCGCGGTGCGCCGCAACCTCGCGCAAAAATTCAAGCTCCTCGCCCTCGCGCGAGCTCGCGAACATCAAGACCGGCCCCCCCAAGCGCGCGCGCCAAGCCTCGCCCGTGACGCGCTGGCCAGCGTCTGGGTCGGCATCGAACTTCAGGTTGCCGACGACGGCCGTCACGCGTGCGCCAACCGCGGTGAGGCGCTGAGCATCGTCCTCGGTCTGCGCCCACACCGCAGCAAGCGAGGAATAGGCGGGACGGGACAACATGCGCAGGCGCATCGTCTGGCGATAGGACTTGTCGGACAGCCGCGCGTTGGCCAGGGCCAGGGGCAACCCGCGTGTCTCGCAGGCGGCAGCAAGATTGGGCCAGACCTCGGTTTCCATCAGCACGCCGGCGCAAGGACGGAAGTGGTCAAGGAAACGGGCTACCGCGCCGGGAGTGTCCCAGGGCAACCAGGCCTGCTGATCGCCGGCTTGCAAGAGCCTCTGACCCTCGTCGCGGCCGGTGGCGGTGCCGTGCGTGAGCAAAAGGCGCAAGGAAGGATCACGCGCGCGCAGGGCTTGCACCAGGATGGCGGCAGCACGAGTCTCACCCAGGGAGACCGCATGAATCCAGAGCGCACCCGGTGTGGCGGGAGTCTCGTAGCGCCCGAAGCGCTCACCGATGGCGAGCAGGTAACCGGGTTCCTGGCGGCCGCGTCGTCGCAGCTTGCGCAGAAGCAGGGGCTGGACCGCAGCCAGCAACCCGGAGTAGAGCCAACGCGCCAGCCCCGTCAATGCGCCGCCTCGGAGAACGACGCGTCGGGCTTGACGCTACGCAGCAGGGCGAGCATCTCGGCCTCGATGCGGTGCAGGGCCTCGGGCGTGTGCCCCTCAAAGCGCAGCACCAGCACTGGCGTCGTGTTGGAGGCGCGGATCAGGCCGAAGCCGTCCGGCCAGTCCACGCGCACGCCGTCGATGGTGTTGACCTCGGCCGGCGCGGGAAATCGGGCCGAGGCGACGAGGCGCTCGACCAGCGCGTGCGGCTCGCCTTCGGCGCAACGCACGTTGAGCTCAGGGGTAGAAAAGCTGGTGGGCAAGCCCTCGAGTACTGCGCCGGCATCGGCATGGCGCGAGAGGATTTCCAGCAGACGCGCGGCAGCATAGGTGCCGTCATCGAAGCCGTACCAGCGTTCCTTGAAAAAGATGTGGCCACTCATCTCGCCGCCCAGGGGCGAGTCGACTTCCTTCATGCGGGCCTTGATCAGGGAGTGGCCGGTACGGAACATCAGGGGCACGCCGCCCGCCTCGCGAATGGCGGGGGCCAGACGCTGCGAGCACTTGACGTCAAAAACGATGGTGCCGCCCGGCACGCGCGAGAGGACGTCGCGCGCGAACAGCATCATCTGGCGGTCGGGGTAGATGGTGTGGCCCGCCGGCGTGACGATGCCAAGGCGGTCACCATCGCCGTCGAAGGCCAGACCGAGCTCGGCACCGGTAGATTGCAGGGCGGCGATGAGATCACGCAGGTTCTCGGGCTTGCTCGGGTCAGGGTGGTGGTTCGGGAAATTGCCATCTACCTCGGAATACAGCTCGGTGACCTCGCATCCGAGCGCACGCAAGATGGCGGGCGCCGAGGCACCCGCCACGCCGTTGCCGCAGTCCACCACGATGCGCAGGGGCCGCGCGAGCTTCACGTCCGAGACGATGCGGTCCCGGTAAGGCAGCAGCACATTGACGTTGCGTACGCGCCCGGGCGTGGCCGCCGGGGCGCCGCCCTGCTCCATGGCGCGTCGCAGGGACTGGATCTCCTCGCCGTGGATCGCACGGCCCGCCAGGACCATCTTGAAGCCGTTGTAGTCGCGCGGGTTGTGGCTGCCGGTGACTTGGATGCCGCTGGTGCACAGGGTGCTGGCCGCGAAATACAGCATGGGGGTCGTGGCCATGCCGATGTCGATCACGTCGACGCCCGAGGCGAGCAGGCCACGCACCAGGGCCGCCGAGAGGGCCGGGCCGCTCAAACGGCCGTCGCGTCCCACGGCCACCGTGCGCTCTCCGGCACGCACGGCCGCGGTGCCAAAGGCCAGACCCAGGGCCTGTGCGGTGTCCTCAGTCAGGGTGGACGGCACGATGCCGCGGATGTCGTAGGCCTTGAAGATGGAGGCAGGAAAGTTCATGGGCGGGTAGAAGCTAGAGGCCGCGTGACGCACCGGCCAGGCGCATTGTGGCAGGGACGGCGCGGGCCCGAGCCCAGCGGAAACAGGCCGTCACCCAGCCAGCCGTGCGTATCATCCCCGTATGCCCGCAGCCCGCCCCGCCCGAGAACTGGTCACCGTCACGCATGGCAGCCCCCTAGGTCCGATCCTGCTGGCGGCCAGCGCGCAAGGCTTGGCCGGTCTGTGGTTCGAGGGCCAGCGTCACGGGCCGCAGGACACGTCGGGATGGCGTGCCGCGCCCGCGCACCCGGTGCTGATCGAGGCATGCCGACAGCTGGACGCCTATTTCGCCAGCGAACGCGATCGCTTCGACCTGCCCCTGGACCTGTCCGGCGGCACCGACTTCCAGAGCCGCGTATGGCAGGCCCTGCGCAGCATTCCTGCCGGCATCACCGAGAGCTACACGGCGCTGGCCACTCGCGTGGGCGCGCCGCGTGCAGTGCGTGCCGTGGGCGCAGCGGTGGGCCGCAATCCGGTGAGCATCGTGGTGCCTTGTCACCGCGTGGTGGGGGCGGCCGGCGCGCTCACCGGCTACGCCGGGGGCCTGACACGCAAGACCGCCCTGTTGCAGCTGGAAGGCGCGATCGCGTGACCCCAGGACCCACCCGATCTGCGGTGAACACCCCGGCATGCCGCTGAAAGACCTGATCGATTTCCTGGCACTGGCCGCCATCTGGGGCGCTTCGTTCCTGTTCATTCAAATGGCGGTGCCAGATCTGGGCGTGATGCCCACTGCCGCCCTGCGAGTCGGGATCGCCGCGCTTTTCCTGCTGCCCCTCTTGGCGCGGCGTGGCCTGCTGGGAGACCTGCGCCGACATTGGCGCGCCACCTTCCTGGTCGGGGTCTTCAATTCGGGCATCCCCTTCGCGCTGTATGCCTTCGCGCTCGCCCACCTGGACACGGGTCTGGCCTCCATCCTGAATGCGACCACACCGATGTTCGGTGCGATCGTGGCCTGGATCTGGCTGAAGGACTCGCCGACCGGATCGCGCACCGTCGGCCTGTTGATCGGCTTTCTCGGCGTGGCGCTGCTCGCGGGCCATGGTGCAGGCATCCGTCCGGGTGCCGATGCGACCTTGGCGAGCTGGTCAATGGCGGCTTGCTTGGCGGCCTGCCTGTGCTACGGCATCGCGGCCAGCTACACCAAGCGCTACCTAACCGGCATCCCTTCGCTGGTGACCGCCACCGGCAGCCAGATCGGGGCGACGCTGGCCCTGGCGCTGCCCGCTGCGTGGGAGTGGCCAGACCGAATGCCAGGTCTGCAGGCCTGGGCTGCCGCCGCGGTGCTGGGCGTCGCCTGCAGTGGCGTGGCCTATGTGCTGTATTTCCGCCTGATCGAGCGGGCGGGGCCCGCACGCGCATTGGCCGTGACCTTTGTGATCCCGGTCGCGGCCATGAGCTATGGGGTGATTTTCCTGGGCGAGACCCTGACCGCCTGGATGGTGGGCTGCGGCGCCATCATCCTCTTTGGCACCGCCCTGGCCACCGGAATGATGGTGCTGCCCGGCGCCACGCGGCCTCGTTGAATCCCTTGGCCTGAAGGAGCCATCAGCCGTCGGCGTTATCTGACGCCCTAGCTCGAGTGCCACTTCCAGAATCCGCCCTGACTTCACTGCCAGGAGGACGGACGCCATGGACCCTCGAGTCGCCGCCACGCTGATGTGCCTGTGCGGCCAGGCGATGGCAGCCTCTGCGGACGACGCACCACACGGCCCGTCATCCGCCTTCACCCACGCGGTGCCCCACGCCAAAGCCGATGCCACACCACAGGTTTTGACGGGCGGCGCGACACGCGAGGCGCCGCAGACCGCGGGCCCGTCTTCGCAAAACGCAACAGACACCGCGCGCGCCCCAACCCCAACCCCAACCCCAGCCCCCACACCCGCGCCGGCACAGACGTCGCCGCGCGAGCGCGGCCTGGTACTGGCTGGCATCGCACTGATGGTGGGCATCGCGCTGCGGCGTCTGGGTGGCGGCGCGCCATGAGCGCCACACAGGCGGCACTGCCCTTGTCCGTGCGCGCGCGCCGCGCCGTGACCTGGAGCACCTGCACCACCGCCGCGCGATTCGCGCTGCAACTGGGCGCACAAGTGACACTGGCGCGTCTGCTCGGGCCGGGACCCTACGGCGTCTACGGCATCGGCATCGCGGTACTCACTTTCGCGACCTTTCTAGCGGGCACGGGCTTTAGCTACAGCCTGCTGCTGCAGCCTCAGGTGGGCCTGTCCGACATCCGCTTTGCCTTCACCTGGCAGCTGTTGGCGGGTATGGCCTGCGCCTTGGTCATGGTGTTGCTGGCGCCGGTGCTGGCCGCGTGGTTCCATGAGCCCGGCGTGGCCTCGATGCTGCGGTGGCTGGCGCTGGCCTGCGTGCTCACTGCGGCCAGCGCAACGGCGCTGTGCCTGCTGCAACGCGAGCTCGATTTCCGCGCGCTGGGCCTGATCCAGGTGACGGCCTATGCCGTCGGTTACCTAGGCACTGGCGTGCCCCTGGCGCTGGCGGGCTGGGGGGCCGACGCGCTGGCGCTGGCCTGCGTGGTGCAGGCGGCCGTGGTGCTGGCCGGTTGCTGGTGGCGCCGCCCCCACGCGCTGCGGCCGCTGCTGCGCGAGCCGCCCCGCAGCCAGGCACTGGGCACGGGACGCACGGTCTTCATCACCAACCTCGTGAACTGGCTGCTGACGAACCTGGACCGCCTCGTGATCGCACGCGTGCTGCACACGCAGGCGGTGGGGCTGTACACGCTGGCCTGGAACCTGGCCCAGATCCCCGTGACCCTGCTGGTGGGTGCACTGCAGCCAGCCTTCCTCTCGGCCGGCGCGCAACTGGCTGGTGAACGGCCTCGCCTGGCTCGGGCCTGGCTGCGGGTGCTGGCCTGCGTGCTGGTGCTGGTGATGCCGGCAGCCGTGTCGCTGGCGCTGCTGGCGCCAGACCTGGTGGCCCTGGCCTATGGCCCGCGCTGGGAGGCCGCTGGGTGGGTGCTGTCGCTGCTGTTCCTGTGCCTGCCCGCCTGGACGGCCTGGGGTCTGTCCACGCCGGTGTTGTGGAACACGGGACGCCGCTGGCAGGAAGCGGGGCTGCAATGGCCCCTGCTGCTGGTTGCCGTACCCGCCTGGTGGTGGCTGGCGCCCCAGGGCCTGGAGGTGGCGGCGGCCGTGTCGATCCTGGCGATCCATGCGCGAGCGGTCGTGATCGTCGGCGCCGCTATGCGGGCCCTGGACCTGCGGGCGCATCGCCTGCTGCCTTTGCTGGCACGCGGGGCCCTACTCTCGGGCCTGTGCGGGCTGGCCGCGTGGACCGCGCAGGGTACGGCGCACTGGAGCGCGAGTCTGCTGGCACTGCCACCCGCTGGCGCAGCGGCGATGGCCCTCATGATCGGTAGCGCCGCCGCCGCTGCGACCGGCCTGGTCTTGGCCTGGACCTGGCCCGACCTGCTCGGGTCCGAAGCACGTGAGCTGCTCGCACGCGTGATGCCGGGCCTGGCCCGCGCGGACGGCGCGCGGCCCGCCTCCATCGTGGGGGATGCATGAAGGCGCCCGCCCATGGCCTCCTGCAATGGGCCTTTCCGGCCATGCTGCTGGTGGGTGCGGTGAGCGTGCTGACCAGCGGTCGCGACCTGACCCACAGCTTCTCCGACCTGCAGGCGCTCGACCAGCCTCTAAGACTGCCCGCGGTGGTCTGGCTGCAGCGTGCGGTGTCGCTGCTGCTGCTGGTGGCGGCGCTGGAACAGGTGATCAACCACCTCGCCCTGCAGCGGCGCGTGCCCTCGTTCGCGCTGCTGACTGCCTTCCTCATTTTCTGGGCCGGCACCATCGGAGCGCCCGCGCTGTTCGGGGCGCATCCCCGCGTGAGCCACGAACTGCTGTACGCCCTGGCCATGGGGACGGCGTGCTGCCTGGTGCAGCCCGAGGGCAGCGATCGCATCCTGCGCGCCGCGCGCGACGCGCTGATGGCGCTGATGCTCGCCGGCCTGGCCCTGTGGCCCCTGCGGCCCACGCTGGTCATGGACCCGACCTACACCGCAGGACTGCTGCAGGCCCTGCCCCGTTTCGCGGGCCTGACTCCGCACCCGGTCACGCAGGGGTCGCTGGCGCAGGTCGCCACGCTGCTGCTGTGGGCCTTTCCCTACCCTCGCCCCTGGGTGAACCGGGCCGCATGGTCGGTCGCCTTGGGCGTGCTGGTCGTCGCGCAATCGAAGACGGCCTGGATCGCCTTCGTGGTCTGTCTGGGGGCAATGGCGATCGTGCGATATGGCCCGGCACTGTGGCGGCGCCTGGGCGATCCGCGCCACGGCGTCCTGGGTCTGCTGGTGCTGGGCGTCGTCGCGTCGGGAATCGCGGCGGTGGCGGTAGCCCTGATCGTGGGTGACGCGACGGGGCGTATGGGCCAGTTCCTTCAGAGCCCCGAAGGCGCGCAGCTGGCGACGATGACAGGACGAGACCGCATCTGGGCCATCGCGGCCGAGGAGTGGCGCAGCCATCCGGTCTTCGGCTACGGCCTGACGCTGTGGGATGCCCTGTACCGCGCGCGCATCGACCTGCCGCATGCGACGCATGCCCATAACCAGTTGATGGACGACGCCGCACGCACGGGCACGGTAGGAGTCCTGGCGCTGGGGGTGTACGCCCTGACCCTGGCGGTGCTGTCGGTGCGCCATGCGCGGGCCACGGCGGGCCTGTCGATCGCGCTGTTCCTGTCGTTGGCCCTGCGTGCCATCAGCGAGGTGCCGCTGTCGCTCCTGGGGTATGGCTCGGAGCTCATGGTGCATCTGGTGCTGCTGGTGGCCTTGGCCTCGGCCGCAGCGCGTCAGCCGTTGCCTGCGCACCGCGCCCGCACGCTGCGCTACGGAGTGGTGCCATGACCCTGCGTTTCTCGGTCGTCATCCCGCTTTACAACAAGGCGCGCTTCATCGCGGCGACAGTAGCCTCGGCCCTGGACCAGACCCTGTCGCCGCTGGAGGTGATCGTGATCGACGACGGCTCCAGCGACGGCAGTCTCAAGTCGCTGGCCGGCCTGCACGACGAGCGCTTGCGGCTGGTGCGCCAGTCCAATGCGGGCGTCTCGGCAGCCCGTAACCGCGGCATTGACCTGGCCCGCGGGGAGTGGGTGGCACTGCTCGATGCCGACGACGCCTACCACCCGCAGTTCCTGCAGGCGCTGGCGCGCGCACAGGCCCTGTGCCCGGAGGCCGACATGCTGGCCACACGCTTTCGCATCGTGCAGGAACCCACGGGCCGACCGTTCGTACCCTGGCCTGTACCCAAGGGCTTTTGCGAGGTCGAACTGATCGAGGACCTGCGCCTGCGGTGGATGAAGAACGCGCCCCTGTGCAGCAGTAGCGTGGCGATACGCGCCCGCCGTCTGCGGTCCATGCAGCCACGTTTCGTCGAGGGTGAATCCTGGGGAGAGGATCTGGACATGTGGTTTCGCATCGCCGACCAGACGCCGGTGGCACTGGTCAACGCGCCCTATTCCACGGTGCGCAGTAACGTACCCGGCAGCCTGACCGCGAACTACCGCCGGCGCTTCGCCCCCTTTCTCGCGCGCATGCAGGCGCAGGCACTGGACGGCACACTGCCCCCACACCACCGAGACTCGGCGCTGTGGTTCGTGGCGCAGCAGCAGGTGACGCTGGCGCGCGAGGCCCTGGCGGCGGGGGAACGCGCGATGGCGCTTTCATGGCTCTTGAAGGCCCGTCACGGCCTTTGGAGCCGGCGCTGGCAGCTGACACTGGCCATGGCCTTGTTCATGCCGGTGCACCTGGCCGACCGCTGGCAACGCTGGCGCCTGCGCAACGCCGACGCCTTTTCACAGGGAGCCTGGCGATGAGGGTTCCCGCCCACCCGTGCTCGGGCCCGGCGGGTCCGGAGCATGTCGCCTGCACGGTGACGGTGATCATCAAGGCGCTCAATGAACAGGCCCGGATCGCCGCGGCGATCGAGAGTGCGCTCGCTGCGATCGTGGGCCTGACCGGCGAGGTGGTGCTGGCCGACTCGGGCTCCGGCGACCGCACGCTGGAGATTGCCAGCGCCTACCCGATCCGGATCGTGCAACTGCTAGATCCGCTGGAGCGCAGTTGCGGCATCGGCTCGCAGTTGGGATTTCAGCATTCGCAGGGCGACTATCTGTACCTGATGGATGGTGACATGCAGCTGCAGTCCGGCTTCCTGCCCCAGGCCCTGTCCTTCCTGGCGCAGCATCCCGAGGTCGCGGGGGTGGGCGGTGGTCTCATCGAGCGTAACCACTCCAACCTCGAGTACCGCGAGCGTACCCAGCGCATGGCGCAGCGCGAACCGCATCGCGTGCCCGGCCCGGTGGACCGGCTCGATGGCGGCGCGTTGTACCGGCGTCGCGCCATTGCGGAAGTGGGCTATCTCTCGGACCGCAACCTGCACAGTTACGAAGAGTTCGACCTGGCCGCCCGCCTGCGCGCGCAGGGCTGGAAGCTGTGGCGCCTGCCGGCTGATGCGGTCAGCCACCACGGCCACACCGCGCACGCGCTGCGGCTGCTGTGGCGGCGATGGCAGACCGGGTATGCCTGTGGCACTGGTGAGTTGTTGCGCGCGTCCTTCGGGCAGCCCTGGTGCCGCCTGGTGCTGCGCGATCTGCAGGAGCTGCGCCTTTACGGCGCGGTGCTGGTCGGGTGGCTCTTGCTGGCCCTCACGGCCCTGGCGCCCTGGCCGTCATCCTGGCCCGCTTTCGGGCGGACCGCCTTGCTCGGGATGCTGGTGATGCTGCCCGTGCTGGCGATGGCCGTGCGCAAGCGTTCGCTGGCGCGCGGTGCCTACGCCGTGCTGTCCTGGAACGTCCAGGCCGCTGGCCTGCTGCGCGGACTGGCGCGACGGCGACGGCCGCCACAGCGCGCCATCGCCAGCCGCATCGTGCGCGAGCCGCACGAGGCCCCAGCCCCCGTGACGGACGCCACCACGGCTGCGGCGCGCCCGGCGCCGCCCTCGGCACAGGCCACCTGAATCCCATGACCCCACTCGGAGCAAGGCAGTCCATGCCACACCCCACGCCGCCGCGGCCCTACATCTACATCGCCTGTCCTTGGACACCCGTAGGCGGCGGCATGTTCAAAGTGGCCGACTACCTGATTCAATCGCAGGCAGACGACGGTCCCTGGCCTGCCCCCACCCGCGCTCGCTTGCGGCCTCTGGACACCCGCGGTGCGCGCGGGGCGGCCTGGTCCCTGGCGGTCCTGGTCCTGGCCCTGGGCCGCCTCGTGCAGGGTCGACTGGGAGGCCGCCTCGCGGGGGTGCATGTGAACATGGCCGAGCGCCTGAGCCTGGTGCGCAAAAGCCTGGTGGTGGCCGCTTGCCATGCGCTGGGCGTGCCCGTGGTCCTGCACCTGCACGCGGCGCAACTGCACCGGGCCTGGCCCCGCTTCCCGACGCCAGCCCGCGCCCTGGTGCGGTGGGTGTTCTCCCTGCCCGCGTGCTGCATCGTGCTCGGACGCGAATCGGCCGACTTCGTACACCGCGAGCTGCGCGTGCCAGCCGACCGCATCGAGGTGGTGATCAACGGTGTGCCCGAGCCCGCGCGACGTGCACCTGCGCCTCGCCCGTGCAAGCGGCACGCACCACCACGCCTGCTGTTCGTGGGAAACCTGTCCGCACGCAAGGGCGTGCCGGAGCTGCTGCGGGCTCTGGCCCTCGCACCGCTGGCGTCGCTGCCTGTGCACTTGACGCTGGCGGGCGGCGGCGATGCACAGACGTTCCGGGCTATCGCCATGGCCATGGGACTGGGCGAGCGTGTGCGCTTTGAAGGTTGGGCCGAACAAACGCGCGTGGCCCAGCTCATGGCCGAATCCGACGTGCTCGTCCTGCCCTCGCATGACGAGGGCCTGCCCCTGGTGATCCTGGAAGCCCTGGCCTGCGGGGTACCGGTGGTGTGCACGCCGGTCGGCGAGATTCCGCACGCGCTGCAAGAAGGTGTGCATGCGCGCTTCGTGGCGCCGGGCGACGTCATCGGCCTGGCCCGCACGCTGGCGGACCTGCTGGCCGACCGTGCGCAGCGTGAGACGCTCGCGCGCAATGGGCGCGCCCTCTATCAGGCCGCTTTCTCCTTGCCTCGCTTCTTTGACCATATCGCAGCCCTGCATATGCGCCATTTCGGCGTGGCCGGCCTGCGCGCCCCCGGCCACCCGCCGCATCGTGCAGCAGACCTTGCGCAGGAGGCCACCGCATGATCGAGGAAGCCGATCATGTCCCGCGGCATACCGTGCTGCGGGCCGACGTGTGCGTCGTCGGCGCCGGGCCGGCGGGCATCGCGCTGGCCCTGGCCTTGGGCGAGCACGGTATTCGGGTGCTGCTGCTGGAAGCTGGCCGCGAGACGCACGACGCCGCAGCGCAGACCTTGTATGAGGGCGACTTGGCCAACGCGATGCACAGCCCACCCCACCGCTACCGCCTACGCGGCCTGGGTGGCTCCAGCGCGATCTGGGGCGGACGCTGCATGCCCCTGGACCCGATTGACTTCGAGGCACGGCCCTGGGTACCCCACAGCGGCTGGCCGCTGACGTATGCAGACCTGCATCCTTACTATGTCGCGGCCAATGCCTTGGCCGAAGCCGGACGCTATGCCTACGACGCGCAAGAAGCGCTGCCGGACGCGCCGCCCCTGGTGCGGGGCTGGCACAGCGAAACGGTGAGCACACAGGGACTGGAGCGGTTCTCCTGCCCCACGGACTTTGGTCGGCGCTATGCGCGACGCCTGCGCCTGTCGGCCGCGATCCGCGTGCTGCGCGGCGCGGTGTGCACCGGCATCCGCCTGGCACCGGACACATCCCCGGACCGGCCAGCGCCGGTGCAGGCCCTGGATATCGCCACGCTGGAGGGCAACAGGCTAGAGGCCCAGGCACGTGCCTTCGTGCTCGCGGCTGGAGGGCTGGAGACTGTGCGGCTTCTCCTGGCGTCCCGCGACATCCATCCGTGCGGCGTAGGCAACCGCCACGACGTGGTGGGCCGCTACTACATGTGCCACCTGGCCGGCAACCTGGGCACGCTGACGCTGCACGGCCCCACCGCTGCGGTACGCCATGGTTACGAGATCGCGCCCGATGGCGTGTACTGCCGTCGTCGCCTGACCGTTACGCAAGCCTGCCAGCGTCGTGAGCGTCTGCTCAATGCAGTGGCGCGACTGCACTTCCCGCGCATCGCAGACCCCTGTCATCGCAGCGGCGTGCTCTCGGGTCTGTTCCTGGCCCGTCGCTTCATCCGCTATGAATACGGCCGCCGCCTGCATGACGGGAGCGCTCTGTCCCTAGCGCTGTTGGCGCGCCATGCGCGTAATGTGGTGTGTGATGCGGGACAGACGGCTGCCTTTCTGGGCCACTGGCTGTCACGCCGCACCCTCGCGCTGCGCAAGTTCCCCTCGGTGATCCTGGCCAACACCACCAACCGCTTCAGCCTTGAAGTCCAAGGCGAGCAGCAGCCGCACCCGGACAGCCGGGTCACGCTGTCGGAGCGCCGTGACGCCCTGGGCCTGCCGCGGCTGCGCGTCGACTGGCGCTACCAGCAAGAGGACATCGACTCCCTGCGCCGCACACTGGACCTGATCGCCCGGGAGATACAGGCCAGCGGTCTCGGCCACCTGCGCATCGACCACGCGACGCTCGAGGAGGACCTGCTGCGATACGGCGCCTACGGCGGCCACCACATCGGCACTGCCCGCATGGGCCTGGACCCCCGCACCAGCGTGGTCGATGTGAATGCACGGGTGCATGACGTGGCCAACCTGTACGTCGCCGGCAGCGCGGTGTTTCCTACCAGCGGCCAGGCCAACCCGACGTTGACTCTGCTGGCCCTGTCGCTGCGCCTGGCCGACCATCTGGTGCAGGCGCTGCGTCCGCAGGCACCGCCTCGGGCGATTTCCGTCCTGGAGGGGTTCTCATGAACGTGCTGGTGCTCGGCGGCAGCGGCTATATCGGTTCGCGCCTCGTGGCCCTGATGCGCGCCGACGGTCGCGACACACCGGTATGCGCATCACGCCACACCGACGCGCGCACACAGTCCGGCTCGGACGCACTGCGCCTGGACACGCGCGATGAGGCCGCTCTGACCGACGCGCTATACGGAATGGACGCGGTGGTGAACTGCGTAACCGGCAGCGCGTCGGCCATCGTCGGCGGGGCCTACGCCCTGGCCCGCGCGGCGCGCGCCGCCCGTGTGACGGCGCTGGTGCATCTGAGCAGCATGGTCGTGTACGGCGAACAGCAGCACGTGGTGGACGAAGCCTCGCCCCTGGGCACGCCCCGCGGCTGGTATGCACGCGCCAAACAGACCGCAGAACGGCAGATGCTGGCGTTGGCGCGCAGCACGAGCGCGCAGGCGCCACTGCCGCGTGTGACCGTCTTGCGACCGGGCTGCGTCTGGGGCCCGGGCAGCGCCCTGTGGGTCGGACGCATCGTGCGCTGGTTGCGCCAGGGCCGACTGGGCGACCTGGGTGAGGACGGCGACGGCTGGACGCATGGGGTGCTGGTGGACGATGTCTGCCAGGCCGTGCTGCAGGCCCTGCGACGACCCGCGGCGATCGGTGTGCCACGGGTCCTGAACCTGGCAGCCCCCGACAGCCCGCGCTGGAACACCTGGTTCACTGACCTGGCACTGGCCATGGGCGCCACGCCGCTGCGCCGCATCCGCCCCAGCCAACTGCGGGCCGACGCCTGCCTGCTGGGGCCACCGCTGCACGCGACAGGCCAGGCCATGCGCTGGTTGGCGCGCTATGCGCCGGTCCTGCCGCCACAAGCGCTGCCCGAGCCGATCACGCCCGGTTTGCTGCGCCTGTGGCGGCGACAGCTGAAGATGGACGCGAGCGCCGCCACGCACATGCTGGACCTGGCCTGGACGCCCTACCCACGGGCGCTGCAGCTGTGCGTGGCCGGTCTCACGACAAGCCCTGCGACGGTATCGGGCGCAGGCCACGAGCCGCCAGAGACAGCGCGCGCGCGATGAACACCGGGTTGCCCACCACATAGCGACGGAACAAGCGACGCGGTTCGCGTCCAAGGCGCCAGGCCCACTCCAGGCTGGCGTGACGCACCACACGCGGCGCACGCGTGGTGCGCTCACCGAGGAAATCGAGGATCGCCCCGCCACACACAATCAACCCCGGGCGCGAGAGTCGCGCGCGCAGCGCCAACGCCACCTCCTCCTGTCGGGGCATACCCATGCCCAGGATGATGAGCGCTGGTCCATGCGAGCGCGCCAGCTCCACGTAGTCCTCGGTGGGCAGGAAGCCATGTGCGGTGATACAGGGCGAACCGGGCGCCAGGTCCCGGACGATGGCGTCCCGGGCGCGCGAGAGCCAAGGCTGCTGCGTCCCAAAGAGAGCCAGGGGTGCGCCCGCATACCGCCGCAGGATGCGGGGAATGAGGTCGGTGCCATTGAGATTCAGGCCCGGTCGCTGGTTCACGAGCGTCATGAGCAGGGCCATGCCGACGCCATCGCGCAGCACGATGTCCGCACCGGCCAGTGACTCAAAGAACCGCGCGTCCTCGGCGGCGCAATTCATGGCGTGGGCATTGATGAAGGCCAGTATGCGCGGCCTATCCGTCTGTGCCAGCCAGTCCAGCAGCTGGGCCTGGCCGCGCGGTCCGTGGACCCGCACCGCGGACCGCACCAGCGCCTGCCACCGGAGCGGCCAGGCAAGCGCGCTCACTGCCGACCCGTGCGATTGAGGACCGCGCCCACCAGGGTGACGCCGAACTCACGCAGTCCCGAGGTCACCGCCGACAGACGCGGCACCGAACTGGCGTCGCGCGAGGCCACGACCAGGGCGGCTCCGGCACGGGCCGCCACCGTCGCCGCATCGGCCGTGCCGTGGAAGGCGGGCGTGTCCACGAGGATCACCTCATAGCTTGAACGCAGCGCCGACAAGACACGCGGGAAGGCCTGGCGTGCGAGCAGTTCCTGTGGGTTGGGCGGCAGCGTGCCCGCTGGCAGCAGCGACAGACCGGGCAAGGCGCTGATCTCCACCGCGGCGTCGATACCGGCGCGTCCGGCCAGCACGCTGGACAAGCCCACCCGCCCCGGCACGCCGAACAGGCGGTGCTGGCGCGGATGGCGCAGGTCGGCATCGATCACCAGCGTGCGCTTGCCCAGTTGCGACAGCAGGGCCGCAAGATTGGCCGTGATGTAGCTGCGCCCCTCAGCCCGTCCTGGGCTGACGATGGCCAGCGCCGCGTGGCGCGCATCGTTCTCGAACCACCGCAGCATCAGCTGGCTGCGCAAGGACCGCAGGTGTTCGACCGCAGGGCTCTCGGGCTCCCAGGCCGCAACCAGCTCGCTGGCCAGGGGACAGTCACGCGGTAGACAGGCCTGGCCGAACTGCAGCGAGAGCGCGAGGCGGATGTCCTGCGCATCCAGCAGACCCAGCTCGAGGCCGGCCTCGCCATACAGCTGGCCGGTGATCTGCTGGCGGGCGTGAATGCGGTCGGCATCCTGCGCCGAGAGGCGGCCCAGTTCCACGAGCAGGGCGCCCATGGGCTGACTGGCTTGATTCGCCAGCGGCAGCGGGATTTCGGGATCGAACGCCCGGGGCAGAGCGGGGTGGTTCATGCGGCAGCCCCCCCGGAGTAGCCCAGGCGGCGGCGCGGGCCGGAGAGCGCCGCCAGGCCGGTATACGCCGCTGGCAGGCTGGCGAGCACCGGCACGCCGGCACCCAGGGCGATGTCATCCTCCGAGCGCACGCGCCGGTTTGCCAGTTCGAGCATCAGCGCGCCCGCCACAGCCAGCAGGCCGCCGGATACCAACGCCACCGCCAACACCTGGCCCAGGCTGGGGCCTGCCGGCTCCAGGGGCTCGGTCGCGGGCGCGATCTGGGTCAGATAGGTCTGGGTGGCCAGGCTCTCCAGGCGGGTCTTGCTGGCGTTGGTGCTGACCGTCTCGAAGGTGCGCCGCGCAGCGTCCACATCCTGCTGCAGCAGGGCCAGCTGCCCGCGCTGCCGGTTCAGGGCCAGTACCTGCTGGCGTTGGCTCTGGAGCGCAGCGCCCAGCTCTTGCTCGCGGCTGCGACCGGCGCGATAGGCAGCCTCGATGCCGCCGGAGATGCGCCGCGTCTCGGTGGTCAGGCGCCCCTGCAAGGCGTCGCGCTCGGCCTGCAGGCGCAGCAGCTGAGGGTGACGCGGGCCCAGCGTGGCGGCGCTTTCTTGCAGACGGGCTTCGACCCGCGCCAGGTCGGCCTTGAGCGCATTGACCAGGGGGCTTTGCATCACCTCGGCCACCGTCTCGCTGGCGGCACCGCGCTTGCTCTGACTGTCCGTGGTCAGCGCCTGCACCTGCGCCAGCTGGAGGGAGAGTTCGCGTAGCCGGGCGATCTCGTGGTCGACCTGCTCGTTGCCAATGATGCCCGCGCGTTGCTGGAACTCCGAGAGGCGAGCCTGGGCCGCCTCGAGCTTGCGACGACTGTCCTCCACCTGCGTGTCGTACCAGCTAGAGCCCTGCTTGGCCGGTGCGGTCTGGATCTCCAGGGCCACTTCGACAAAGGCGCGGGCCAGCGCATTGGCGCCGAGCGCCGCTTCGGCGGCGGACGGCGCGGTCCAGCCGATATGGAGGATGTTGCTCTCGCGCGCGGGCCGCACCTGCATGCGCTCGCGCATCTCGCGCCACATCGCGCCGCGACGCGCGGCATCCGTGTGGCCGGCGGCCTGCATCAGGTCCAGCGCACGCTGCACCACACGGTCGCTACGCGCGATGTCCAGCTGCGTGGCCATGTAACTGGCCACGAGTGTCGGCGCAAAACCGCCGCCCACCTTCTCGGACTGCACGTCGACCATGACCGGCGCGTCAGCGGTGTAGCGATCGGGGCGCAGCAAGGCCCACGCCAGGGCCAGGGCCAGCGTGGCCAGCAGGATCAAGGCGGCCATGACACGGCGCGCTCGCAGGATGGAGAGGAACTGCAGGAGACTCATGTCGGCACCATCAACGTAGGGTTTCAGAACAGGCTCTCACGCACGAACAGCACGTCGTTGGGCTGTACGGGGTCGGTCAGTTGTGGCGTGGACTGCACCACGCCTCCGTCGGGACTGGTGCGGTGCAGGCGCAAGCGGTTCTGGCTGCCGCGGGGGGTGATGCCGCCGCCGGCAGCCAGGGCCTGCATGACCGTCATGCCCCGCTCAATGCGATAGGGGCCCGGCTTTTGCGCCTCGCCGTACAGGTAGTAGACGGGCGCGCGCGGAATGAACAGCGCGTCGCCCGCCTGCAGCACCACGTCGTCCTGCGCGGACTCGCCAGTGAACAGACGCGGGATGTCGATCACGCGTCGAAACGGCACGCCTTCGCGTACGCCGGTGACCACCACCGCCTCATCCCCCAGTGGCGTGACCCCCCCGGCGGCGGCGATCATCTCGCTGGCCCGGACGTTGGAGGTCTCCAGCGTGAAACGGCCAGGCCGTGCTACCTGGCCCAGCACCGCCACCTGGCTACCCCGCACCTGCAGCAGGTTGATGTTCACCTGAGGGGATTTCAGGAAGCGGCCCTCGCGCAAGGCGTCGGCAATGCGCCGCTCGGCCTCGCCCAGTGCCAGACCGCCCAGCTTCACGCTGCCCACAAGCGGATAACTGATGGCGCCGTTTTCGGAGACACGGGCCTCGACGGTGAGGTCGGGGTTTTGAAAGACGTGCACGCGGATGGAGTCGCCCGGGCCCAGGCGGTACTCGGTATCGGCGCTCCAGGCGCGCAGGGATGCGGTGAGCAAGCCCGCAAGCCCGATCGCCAGCGCAGCGACGCGCAGCCGCCGGCGGGGAGATTCAGGAACAGAAACCATGGGGGAACCTCCGAGGATGGGAGAGGGATTCAGAAATTCAGGCGGGCACCGAGGGCCACGACGTTGGCGCGAAAGCCCAGCCCGGGCAGGTTGGAGTGACGATGCTCCTGGCGCGCGGACAGCGTGAGCTCCAACAGACGACGCGGCGTCCACTCGAGGGTCAGCGCGCTCCAGCGGGTGCGGTCCTCGCGACCCAGGTCGGGCGAGGCGGAAGACAGCACCGACCAGTCGCGGCGCTCCAGGGTGTGGCGTAGACGCAGTGCGGTCTTCTCCGAAGGCCTCCAGGCGGGCGCGAGGTACAGGCGCCAGCCGTGAATCCGTCCGCCGCCATTGAATTCGTAGCTACCCAGGTCGCGCGCGAAACCAGCCTCGACCGAGGTACGGGGCGAATAGGTCCAGCGCACGGCGCCGCGCGCCACCAGGCCCTTGAAGTCGCGCGCACGGTCCTCATCATGCGAGCGATCCAGGTAGCCGATACGCGCCTCCAGTGCAGTCTTGGCGGTAGCGGGCCACAGCAGCGAGACGGAAGGCTCCGTCTCCCGAAAGCCGATGCCACTGGCGCTGCCACCGTAATCGCCATCGCCACGGCGCACCTGCGCGGTGAGCAGCGCGCCCGCGGCAGACTCGTAGCCGCCACCGATGTGGAGGCTCGAGACGGTCGGACTGGCCTCTAGCGCGCGCGGGTCATCGCTGCGGCTGCTGTAGCGGTCTAGACCTGCCAGCGTGCGCCAGCCGCCCCGCCCCAGCAGGGTCACCTCGGCCAGCTCACGCCGTTCGGTCCGCAGGCGCACATCGCCGGTGCTGGTTGACGCATTGGTGATGTCGCGATACTGGCGCCGGTCCGCGCTCAGCACGCCTCGCACCGAGGGCGTGACCTGGAAGTTCCAGGCGCCGTCGTACGTGAGAGTAGAGTAGTCCAGGTTTGAAAAGTCACGAAAGCGAAAGCGGTTAGCCTGCGCCTGCAAGGTGACGCGTTGCAGGCTGTAGCGCTTGTCCAGCCGCAGGCCGGCGCTGAAGACGCCGATCTCGTCGGAGACCGCGTTTTCGGCGCGCAGGATGTTGGAGTCGTGCTCCAGCGCCACATCGGCATGCAGCACCAGCACCGGGCCTGGCACCTCGTCAGGGCCCTGGGCACGCGCCGGGACCGACACCACGGGGAACAGCGCGGAGAGCACCGACATGCAGGCGCAGGCCTTGGGGAGAGTCTTCACGCCGGGTCCTTTTCGCTGTGCGTACACCCGCATGGTGGGTGATGAGGCAGGACACCCGCAATGGTCCAATCGAGCCAGACGCGAGGGGACTCCATCGAGTCTTAGTAAGCCGATGAATCCCGGAACACCAGGCGCACGGTGCGCGCGATGATGA
Source organism: Pseudomonadota bacterium (assembly GCA_041159245.1). Classification (GTDB taxonomy): domain Bacteria; phylum Pseudomonadota; class Gammaproteobacteria; order Burkholderiales; family Burkholderiaceae_C; genus Ramlibacter. The sequence goes on along the minus strand of JBEAZV010000078.1, from coordinate 45,337 downwards.
CCATGTCCAGGGCCAGTGACCAGTGCCGCAGGTAGTCCAGGTCGAGCCGCACACGCGCTTGCATCAGGTCCAGCGACTGCGTCTCCCCGCGCATGCCGTGCACCTGGGCCCAGCCCGTGATGCCCGGACGCACCTTGTGCCGCACCATATAGCTCTTGATCTTTCCTCGATACAGCTCGTTGTGAGCCACCGCATGCGGACGGGGGCCCACGACGCTCATACGGCCTTGCAGCACGTTGATGAATTGGGGCAGTTCGTCCAGGGAAGTACGGCGCATGAACGCACCCAGGGGCGTGATGCGCGCATCGCCGCGCTGCGCCTGCACGATAGTGGGTCCGTCCTCGACCACCGTCATCGAACGGAACTTGTAGACGATGATCTCCTCGCCCTCCAGGCCGTAGCGCCGCTGGCGGAAGATCACCGGGCCGGGCGACGTGAGCTTGATCGCCACGGCCAGCACCGCCATCACCGGCGACACCAGCAGCAAGATGGCGCTGGCCAGTACCAGGTCCGAGGCGCGCTTGACCAGGCCTGCCGGCCCACGAAATGGCGTGTCGCACACACTGATCACCGGCAGCCCGCACACCGTGTCCGCGCGCCCCTGGATCAGGTCCGTCACAAACAGGTCGGGCACAAAATACACGGAGGCGGTGGTGTCCTTGAGGTCGTCCAGCAGCGCGCGAATGCGAGGTTGCGAGGCCATGGGCAGGGACAGGTACACCAGGTGCACTCGGTTGGACTTGATGAAGGCGGCCACATCAGCCAGCGCACCCAAGCAAGTACCGTCGCCATCGGTGGAAAGGCGTGACGCATCGCGGTCGTCGAAACACCCCACCAGGGTGATGCCGGCCTGCGTGCCCTGGCGCAGGCGACTGGCCAGTGCCCGGCCTTGGGTATTGAGGCCCACCACCACCGCGCGCAACGGCGCGCCTTGCAGACGCTGGAGCCAAGGTGCGACCTGACGCAGCGCGCCATGCACCGCCAACTGCAAGGTCGGCGCGAACCACAGCCAGTGCCACAGCACACGCGGGGAAAGGCGAGTCAACTGGCCCGTCACCTGGCCCGCCAGGAGCAACAGCAACACCACCCAGAGCCAGCTGGCCAGCAGGCGGGCCACCTGCAGGGACCCGCCCGCGGGCACGAGCTCGCGCCCCGGGAAGGCCAGAGCAAAGGCCAGCACCGAGACGAGCAGCCACTCGGGCGTGAGCTGACCTTCCAGCCACCACACCAGCAGCCACAGCGAGGCCGCCACAGCCACTGGATCGATCAGTTCGTACACGGCTCGCAGCAAGCCGCTGGCCCCTTGCGAGGGCACTCGATCTCGCAGGCCGCCCGGGAGGGCGCCGACAGCGGAAGGAAGCGAGCCGGACTCAGGCATGGACCGTGAGACGTGTGAGCTTGGCCACCGCCTGCGCGCGGTTGGTCACGTCAAGCTTGGCGAAGATACTTTTCAGGTGATTCTTCACCGTGAACTCACTGATGCACAGGATGCAGCCAATCTCCGGGTTGGTTTTACCCATCGCCACCCACGCCATGATCTGGCGCTCGCGTTCGCTCAGGGCGGAGGCCCCAGCGCCGACCGGCACAGGGCGAGGCCTTGGAATGGACGGCAAGGGACTCGCCGGCGCCAGAGACAGGCGGCGCAGCGCGGCGTCGATGAAGGGCACCAGCAGGCGCAAGGCCAGTGCATCGGCCTCGGCACGGACCGGGTCAGACCGCGCATGCAGCACAGCGACGGTGCGCTCGCCAGTAGGCACGCAATCGCGCGTGCCATGCACGAGCGCGTCGCGCAAGCCGGGCAAGACGGCCGGGCCCGGAAAGGCCGCCAGGTCTACCGGGCAAGGCGCGTGGCGCGCGGCCACCCAGCAATCGCGCATCGAGTGCAGGAGCGGGGCCAGGCTTGGCGCGTAGGCCGACCCTTGCGGCAGGCCCGCGGCGAATTCGAGGCGACCCTCGCCACGACGAAAGTCGCCGCAGGCCACCAGCACCGCGTCATGCGGGAGCAGCGCCTGCACCTCACCTGCAAGCCAGCATCGCAGGTCGTCGGTGCTGGCCAGCAGCGCGCCCGATTGGGCCACGCGCAGGAACTGCGCGGCACGGACCTCGTGGTCGTGGACGGGTAACAGCATGGGAAGGGCCTTGCTCAGTCTGGGGTGGCGTGGATCGTGCGCGAGCAGGACAGGAAGCCCCTGTAGGTGCCGGTCGTGGCCCCCTGTCGGTGCCCGGCGTCGCGGTGGCCGCGCAGGGCGGCTCCGACTGGAGGCGGGCGGCCTCAGCTGTTTTCATCGGCGATGCGGCGAGCCTCGCGCCGCATCACCACACTGGGTTCGTGGGTGAAGGGCAGGCGCGGCAGCCCCATGAGCGCCTGCAGGCGGGCGTGGGCCCGGTCCATGTCGGCGCCGATCATGGCCAGGGCTACCTCGTGCCCGGGCTCGTTGCGCGCGACTTCCAGGTAGGCGGCCCGAAAGCGCTGATAGTCGGCCTCGGCGCGGGTGATCTCGTGTTGGCTGGCAGTCGACGGGCGGGCATATTCGGTGCGCACCAGGCGCTCGGTCCGTTCGTTGCGCTCGGGCTGCAGGCGGGTTTCCGGAAGTTCTCGGGTGGCCACGGGCGGGATCCTGTCAATCCAGACAAGGCCTCATGCTAGGCAGCGCCCTACCCGCGCTGGAGCGGGAAATTGTGAGGCGGCTGCAACATTGGTCGCATGGAGCCCGGGCCATGGATCACGCCGCTGCTAGGATCCCACCCGGGCCTCACGGCTCACCCCGGAAAGAACAATACCGCGCACCGCACCTGCGGCGCACCAGGAGACAGGCATGACCACAGACGCACAGGCCCAGCACGGCGATCTGCGCTGGGAAAACGACGGCATCAGCCGCATTCCGTTTCGTACCTACACCGACGAGGCGCTTTATCGCAAGGAGCTCGAGCGCTTCTTCTACCGCGGACATTGGAACTACATCGGCCTGGAGGCCGAAGTGCCGCAGGTCGGCGATTTCAAACGCACGGTGGTCGGCGAGCGCTCGGTGATCATGGTGCGCAGCGCGCCCGACGCGATCCACGTGATCGAAAACGTCTGTGCGCACCGCGGCATGCGTTTTTGCCGCGAGCGCCATGGCAATCGCAAGGAACTGGTGTGTCCCTATCACCAATGGAGCTACACGCTCGAGGGCCAACTTCAGGGCGTCCCCTTTCGCCGCGGCGTTCGTCAGGAGGGCAAGGTCAACGGCGGCATGCCAGCCGATTTCAAGACCGAGGACCACAACCTCACCCGACTGAAAGTGGCGCGCCGAGGTGGCGTGGTGTTTGCCTCCTTTGACGAATCGGTGGAGTCCTTCGAGGATTACCTGGGTCCCGCCGTGCTGGGGCACTTTGACCGCGTGTTCAACGGCCGCGAGCTGCAGATCCTGGGCTACAACCGCCAGCGCATTCCAGGCAACTGGAAGCTGATGCAGGAAAACATCAAAGATCCTTACCACCCGGGCCTGCTGCACACCTGGTTCGTCACCTTCGGACTCTGGCGCGCAGACAACAAGTCAGAGCTGATCACGGACGCTCACCACCGCCACGGCAGCATGATCTCCACCCGCGGCACCGGCGACGCCTCGGGCTCCGGCGAGCAGGTCACGCAGGTCTCGAGCTTCAAGCAAAGCATGCAGCTGCATGACCCGCGTTTCCTCGATATCGCGCCAGAAGCCTGGTGGGGCGGCCCGACGGCGGCCATGACCACGATCTTTCCCAGCGTGATCGTGCAGCAGCAGGTCAATAGCCTGTCCACCCGCCATATCCAGCCCAATGGCCATGGGACATTTGATTTTGTGTGGACGCATTTCGGCTTTGCGGACGACACCCCCGAGATGCGTGATCGGCGCCTGCGCCAGGCCAATTTGTTCGGCCCTGCGGGCTTCGTGTCGGCCGATGATGGCGAGGTGATCGAGTTCTCGCAGGAAGGCTTCGAGAGCAAGCCGGATCACCGCGCGCTGGCCGAACTGGGCGGACGGACCGCGGAGGCGCACACCGACCACATGGTGACCGAGACGCTGATACGCGGGATGTACCGCTATTGGCGGGAGGTGATGGAAGCATGAGCACTCTGAGCTTTGAGGAGTACCTGGGGATCCAGCAGCTGTATGCCGACTATGCCCGTGCGGTGGACAGCGCCGACTGGGACCGGTGGGTAGACCTGTTCGTGGACGACTGTATTTATCGCATCCAGCCCCGGGAGAACCATGAGCGCGGGTTTCCGCTGGCGACGCTGTCGTTCGACAGCAAGGGCATGCTCAAGGACCGGGCCTATGGCATCAGCGAGACGCTATTTCATGACCCCTACTACCAGCGGCATGTGGTGGGCGCACCCCTGATCCGCAAGGTGGCCGAGGGATCGTACGCCTGCGAGGCGAACTACGCGGTGTTTCGCACCAAGCTGTCGCAGCTCACGACGGTGTTCAACGTGGGACGCACGCTCGATGACATCGTCTCCACGCCCGAGGGCCTGCGGTTCAAGAGCCGGCTGGTGGTGTATGACAGCGAGATGATTCCGAATTCGCTGATCTATCCGATTTGAGGACAGGCGGGACGCCGGGGCACGCAGGGAATCGCTATGACAGGACTGACCTGGCGCAACCAACCGGTATTCGTCTCCTCCACCTTCCGCGACATGCACTTGGAGCGCGACCACCTGTGGCGCTTCGTCTTTCCCTGGCTCGGCGAATTCCTCGCCCAGCGCCGTGTGCACCTCGAGCCGATCGACCTGCGCTGGGGGGTCGACAGCGCTGGCCTCGAGCATGCCGAGCTCAAGGAGCGGCACATCCTGCGCGTCTGCCTCAGTGAGATCAACCGCAGCAAGCCCTTCATCATCGTGCTCCTGGGCCAGCGCTATGGCTGGGTGCCGCCCCCGGCGCTGGCGCAGCGGGTCTTCAGCGAAATGGGCCTCCCCGATCACGATGTCGAGGGCAAGTCCGTCACCCATCTCGAGATCGACCATGGCGTCTTCAACAGCCCGGCGGTCACACCCTACTTCTACCTAGAGCAGGAGCAAGCCGAGGAGGACAACGCCCTCAATGCGGCCGCCGCCCAGGCGCAAGCGGAGAAGACCGCGCAACTGCGAGCCTTGATCATGCAGCGGTTCCCAGACCGGGTCCGCTACTACAAACGCTCGAACCTCGCGGGCCTGGGCGAATTGGTCAAGGAGGATCTGAGGAAGGAGTTCACCGAGGCCTTCCCTGAAGAAAGTCAGGACGAGATCCGCGATCGCGAGCAGCTCGCGCGGCATGAGATCGAGCGCTTTGTTGAACAGCGGTCACGGCGGGCGGTCATGGGGGAGTCCCTGAGCGAGCAGCTGGCCGGCACATCGCAGTGGTGTTGCGTGGTGCGGGGACCCTCCGGCAGCGGACGCAGCACGGTCTTTGCGCTCACGCACCGCCAGGCAGCCCAGTACACCGACCGGCTGCTGCTGTCACACGCCTTCGGCGTGACCACGGCGGGCGCCAGCATCGAAGCCATGCTCACGCGATGGAGCTCGGAGCTGGAACGCCACCTGCGTCACACGCCGCAGCAGGTAGCCGATGTTGCCCAGACGCCCCTGGTGGAGCGGTTCTGGCAGCTGCTACGCGAGGGCGCGGCACAGGGGCCGGTCCTGATCCTGGTTGACGGCGTGGAGCACTCGCACGAGTCTGCGCTGGGCGAGCATCTGGGCTGGATCCCGCCCGCCCCGATCCCCGGGGTGCATATCGTGCTCTTTGACGACGCCGCGGGCCTGAGCGCACAACGCCTGCAACGCCGCTTCGACGTGGCGTGCCTCGAGCTCGAACGCCTTGACGTCGACCAGGCCCACGGGCTGATCGACAAGGTCTGCCAGACCTACCACCGGACGCTGCCCCGGGACATCGTCGACCTGCTGGTCTCCCGCACGGGGGCCGACGGCGTTCGGTGCGCCTCCAACCCCTTGTGGCTGGCCCTGGCCACCGAAGAATTGAACCTCATCGATGCCAGCGAGTACGTGCTGACCGACCAGCGCTATCCAGATCTGTCCCCGGAAGCCCGGGTCTCGGCCATGCTCAGGGACACCGTGCTGGGGCTACCCGACCATGTGCAAGCGCTGTACGCACGCAAGTTCCGCAAGCTGCAAGATCTTTTCGGCGAAGACCTGGTGCGGATCGCGATCGGTGGTGTGGCCCTCAGTGATGTCGGCGTCGCCGAGCGCGACATCCTGGAGGTGGTGCGCAAGCAGGTCGAAGAGGGTATTTCCGCCGTCGACATCGTGAACCTGCGGATGCTCCTGCGTGCCGACCTCACGCAGGGACGTGGCGGTCACTGGCGCTTCGAGCATGCGCTGGCGCGCAACGGCTTTCTCCAATTGCTACCCGATGAAGAGCCCGAAGGCGCCATCGCCGGTCCTCCCTCGTCCAGGCCGGGGATTGCCCGGGCCTACTGGGAACACTTCCGGCGCACCGGCGATCAGCTGTCGCAAGCGCGTTTCGCCTGTGTGGAAGATCCCGGCGCCATGATGCTGTATGACTCCTTCGGCGATCTGGCCCAACTCGAAACCCTGCATGCCACGGTGGTGGGCGCCTATGGCTTTGCGCCGTCATGGCTGCGGCGCGCACTGGGCGGATGCTTTATCGACCTCTGGGACGACTGCTGGAGGATGGACCTTGACCTGCTGATCGAGGACTGGAAGGTCATCGACGAGGTGGCGATCCTGCTGTGGAGCCTGTCGCTGCAGGCCTCTGGCGACCTCAAGTCCTTCCGGGAGGAGTTTCTCAATTCAATCAAGATCTACGAGCAGACGACCGGGATCATGATGAATGACTTCGACGACAAGGGGCTGTGGAAGACCGTCTTTGCCAATCGGCTGCGGGTGTCGGTGCTGGCTGAAAACGGCCAGTGGGACCAGGCCCACCAGGTGGCGATGGACTTCCTTTTGAACGTGAACCGGCATAACCGGCTCGATGACGAAGAATTGCTCCTGATCTGTTTCCTGGCATCCGCCGCCAGCCCCGCAACCGCCGACGCGTCGGGCCGGGGCGCCGAGGTCACTGGCGAGATCGAGGAGCACAACCGGGTGTCCGCCCGCAGCGTCCTGCTGGCCATGCGCGAACTCCAGGGCGAGGACAGCCACACCGGGCTGCTGGAACTCTCCCAGAAGTACCCCGCCTCGATCGCCACCCATCTCTACGATGTGCTCTACATGAACCGATACGCCCCCGAAACAGACTGGGCAGGCATCGGCTTCCTGTGCTGGCAAGCACGAACCCAGCAGCGGCGCCTTCAGGCCTGCCAGCCCCTGTCCTGGTTGGCATCCGAGGTGCAGGCGTGGTCCTAACTCATCCTTAACAGCTCTTCCGTTCTATGATCCCGCGGTCTCCCTTCAGGACCGCGCTGTGCACCCCACCCTCCACACCCTTCGCTCCACCCTCGCCGCCGTCACCCTCGCCGCCCTGGCCATTGCCGGCGCGGCAGCCGACACCCTCGCAGGACGGGTCGTGGGCGTCTCCGATGGCGATACCGTCACCGTGCTGGACGCCAACAAGCGCACCCACAAGATCCGCCTGCTCGGCATCGACTCCCCCGAAAAGAAGCAGCCCTTTGGCGAACGCGCCAAGCAGTCGCTGAGCGACCTGGTCTATGACAAGCAAGTCAGCGTGGAAGGCGGCAAGCAAGACCGCTATGGCCGCGCGCTGGGCAAGATCGTGCTGGATGGTCAGGACATCAACCTGGAGCAGGTCCGGCGCGGGATGGCCTGGCACTACAAGCAGTACGCGCGCGACCAGTCGCCCCAGGACCGCATGGCCTACGCCGAGGCTGAGACCGCGGCGCGGCAGCAACGCGTCGGGCTATGGCAGGACGCACAGCCTGTGCCGCCCTGGTCGTTCCGGCGCGAGGGGCGCGAGCAGAACGCCCGCACCCACTGACCCGCCCGTCAGGGTCAGAGCACGAAGGGACGGCCGGTCACCGGTGTGGTCGGGACCGCCATGTCCTGGCGGGCCATGATGCCCGCCTCCCACGCCAGCCGACCCGACTCCACGGCGAGGCGGAAGGCGCGCGCCATCGTCACCGGGTCGCGCGCCTGGGCCACCGCGCTATTGAGCAAGATGGCATCGAACCCCAGCTCCATGGCCTGCACCGCGTCCCGCGGCGAGCCGATGCCTGCATCCACCACCAGGGGCACATCGGGCAGGCGAGCGCGCAGCGTGCGCAGCGCAGTGGGATTGAGCAGCCCCTGCCCTGAACCGATCGGGGCGCCCCAGGGCATCAGGATCTTGCAGCCGACGTCCAGCAAGCGCTGGCAGCTCACGAGGTCGTCGGTGCAATAGGGGAAGACCTCGAAGCCGTCCCGCACCAGGGTGCGCGCCGCTTCCACCAGCTCGAAGGGATCGGGCTGCAGGGTGTGCTCGTCGCCCACCACCTCCAGCTTGATCCAGTGCGTGCCGAACAACTCACGCGCCATGCGCGAGAGCGTCACCGCCTCGTTCGCGGTGCGGCAGCCCGCGGTATTGGGCAGCAGGCGCGCGCCGGTGGCACGCACCATGGCCAGGAAGTCATTGGGCTGGCCATCGCCCGCCAGCTGGCGCTTGAGGCCTACGGTCACCACCTGCGTGCCAGAAGCCGCGATGGCATCCTGCAGCACCTTGGGCGAGGGATAACCGGCCGTGCCGAGGAAGAAGCGGCTTTCCAGGCGGGCGCCGCCGATGTCGAGGGGCAAGGGCATGGGATCAGCCTCCGGTGATGGGTTGGAAGGTGAAGACCTGGTCGCCTGCCTGCAGGGTCCGCGCGGCGCGAGCGTCCCGTGCCACGAACTCCTGGTTCACGGCGGTGGCGAGCGCCTGAGGCGAATCGGCCAGCTGGGCCACGAGGTCGGCCAGCGTGCTCCCCTGCGGCACCTCACGCGGCTGACCGTTGACGATGATGGACATCATGCGGATATCTCCAGGGATTGCAGGGCCTGCTCCACCAGCGCTGGCGCGATCAGCCAGCCATGGCGAAACAGGCCGTTGACCTGCGTGAGCCCCGGCTCGGTGGACAGGACGGGCAGGTTGTCGGGCAAAGCGGGACGCAGATTGGTCTCGGTGTGCACCACACGCGCCTCGGCCAGGGCGGGGAGCACGCTGTGGGCCGCGGCCAGGAGTTCGACGGTACTGCGCAAGGAGATAGGCGAGCGGTCTTCGCTCTCGATCTCGCTGGCGCCCACCAGCACCCGGTCACCCGCGCGCGGCACGATGTAGACACGATGGCGCGGGTGCAGCAGACGGATGGGGCGCGAGAGGCGCACGCCGGGCGCATGCAGGTGCAGGATCTCGCCGCGCACACCCCGCACCGACAGCTGCGGGCGGGCGCCGGTGCCACGCACATCGAACACCCAGTCGAACTCCAGGCGCCGCCCTGCGAGCTGCAGCTGGCGTGAGGAGACGGCGTCTACCGCCTGCCCCCAGTGAAATTGCGTACCGGCCGCCGCTGCGCCTTCGGCCAGCGCGCCCATGGCCTGCACCGTGTCGATCTGACCTTCCTGCGGCAGCAGCCAGGCATGGGGTGCGCCGCGCACCTCGGGCTCCAGTTCGGCCAGCGCCGAGGCGCCCAGGGTTTGCGGCGCATGATCCGCCGGCGCCTTGGCGCGCACGAGGTCCACCACCCGGCTGGCGGCGCCCTCGTCGCCGCGGTGCGCCAGCAACAGCGAGCCGCGCTGGTGCACATCGACCGACCGGGGCAAGTCAGCGACCAGCTTGGGCCACAGGACCAGAGACCGCAGCCCGAGGGCAAAGACGTTGTCGTCGGCCGATTCGAGTTCGGCCACCGGGGAGAGCATGCCGGCGGCCGTCCAGCCCGCCGCACCACGGCCACCGGCGTCGGGCGCGGGGTCGAACACCTGCACCGCATGGCCGGCCCGGGCCAGCTGCAGCGCCAGCAGGCGCCCCAGCAGGCCGGCGCCGGCGATGGCGATCCGCAGGGGGCTCTTGGTCGCCGGAAGCGACGTGGAGCCGGTGGAGGGGGACATGCCGACTTTCTTCCTCGAAGTTGCGTTGCGCGGGGGTGGCACGCGTCGGAAGAAGGGCCGCGGGGTGGGGCTCTCCTTCCGCCGGTGCGAACCGGTTCAAGTTCACGGGTTTGGCTGGGCCATCTCAGCGACCGGCTTCATGCCGTCCGCACCCCGGAGCAGGGGCGATTTTAGGCCCAGCGCGCGCCGTGACGCGGGCCATGAGACAATTTCCCTCGCTCCGGGGTGCACGCCTAGCGTGCTGAGATGCAGACCCGCGAACTTGATCCGGTTCATGCCGGCGTAAGAAGAGCCCTCCCGCCTGGCCGCCCACGCGGTCCCTCGCGGGTCCCTCCTTCGGAGCATTGCGTTCATGCCCTTGCGAAGGAGTTGCAGTGACCTCGTCCCCTCCTGCTGATGGCCCCCAGGCCGCCCCGGGCGCCGCGCCGATCGCGCGGACGCTGCGCTATTCGCGCGTGCTCTCCATCGCCGGCTCGGACAGCGGCGGCGGCGCCGGCCTGCAGGCCGACCTCAAGACCTTCGCAGCCCTAGGCTGCTTTGGCATGACGGCGATCACCGCCCTCACCGCCCAGAACACCACCGGTGTGCGCGCCATCCACGCGGTGCCGCTGGACATGCTGCACGCGCAGATCGACGCGGTCGTGGAGGACATCGGTGTTGACGCCGTGAAGGTGGGCATGCTGCATTCCTCGGCCACCGTGGCGGCGGTGGCCACCGCCATCGATCGCCACCGCCTGCAGCAGGTCGTACTGGACCCGGTGATGGTGGCCACCAGCGGCGCGACGCTGATCGACCGCGAGGCCATCGAGGTGCTGGTGGCGCAGATGTTCCCGCGCGCAACGCTGGTCACCCCCAACCTCGACGAGGCGGCCCTGCTGGTGGGCCGCCCCCTGACAAATGAAGCCGATATGGACGCCGCGGGACGCGAGCTGATCGCGCGCGGAGCCCGGGCCGTGCTGGTCAAGGGCGGCCACTTGGCCGGCAACTCGGTGAGCGACCTGCTGCTGACGCGCGATGGCGCGCGGCTGTGGCTACGCGGCCCGCGTATCCCGAGCGCGAACACGCATGGCACCGGGTGCACGCTATCCAGCGCCATCGCAGCCCATCTTGCACGCGGCATGGCCTTGCCAGACGCGGTGCGGGCCGCACGTGACTACGTGCGCGGTGCGCTCCAAGCCGGCGCGCCGGTGCGTACCGGCGAGGGCAGCGGGCCGCTCAATCACGCCTGGCAGCCGCAGGCGATGCACACGGTGCCCTTGCGATGAGCGACTGGACCCCACAAGGGCTCTCGGCCGCGACGCGGGCCCTGGTGCCCGAGCTGATCGCATTCCTGGCGCAGGACGGCTGCGACGACGCGGCCTTCGACGCCATGGCGCGACGACTCTTCGCGCACCAGTACGAGCACAACGAGCCCCTGCGCCGTTTTTGTCAGCGCCGCGGCCTCACCCCGCGGCGGGTGCAGACCTGGCGCGACATTCCCGCCGTTCCGATCAACGCCTTCAAGGAAACCACCCTCAGCTGCGAGCCGATCGGGGCCTGCGAACGCGTCTTCATGACCAGTGGCACCACCCGCGCCGAAGTCAAAGGCTGCCACCACCATCCGACGATCGCGGTGTGGGATCTCTCGATGCGGCGCCACTTCGCGGCGTGCTTCATGCGGGGTGGGCCGCGCCTGCCCATGGCCATCCTGTTTCCGCCCGAGACCGAGCTGGGCAACTCCTCGCTCGCCCGCTACCTGGCCCAGGCGGTGCGCGAATTCGGCACGCCAGACAGCGCCGGGTACCTCTCAGCCGCCGGCATGGACCTGGCCGGCCTGCGCGCCCGCCTGCACGAGGCCGAACGCAGCGGGCAGCCCCTGGCCGTCCTGGGGGCCAGCTACGGCTTTGTGCACCTGCTGGACGCCATGGCGCAGGACGGCGAGCGCGTACGGCTGCCCACCGGCAGCCGCCTGCTGGACACCGGCGGCTACAAGCGCCAGTCCCGCGAGCTGGCGCCCGAGGACTTCTACAGCGAGCTCTCGCACCGCCTGGGCGTTGCGCGGGATCAGTGCATCAACATGTACGGCATGACCGAGTTGAGCAGCCAGTTCTATGACGAGGGCAATGCGGTCACGCCCGCCGTCAAACGCGGACCACACTGGGTCCGCAGCCGCGTGGTGGACCCGCTCACGGGCCGCGAGATGTCCCCGGGCGAAGCAGGCGTGCTGGTGCACTGCGACCTGGCCAGCTTCAATTCCACCACCACCATCCTCACCGAGGACGTGGGTGTAGCCCGGGGCGGCGGCTTCCTCTTGCTCGGTCGTGCGCAGGGCGCGCAAGCCCGGGGCTGCTCGCTCGCAGTCGCCGAATTTCTGGGGACGGCATGACCGCAGCCAGCACCCCCTGGAAAGCCGGCCACCTGCCTGGACTGTCTGACACCGAGGTGGCCTGGCAGACGCTGCGCTTTGAAGCCATCCCGGACCAACCCCAGGAGATCGCGGTGCCGGTGCTCACGCCGGCCCAGGCACAAGCCCTTGCGCAGCGCGTGCGGCAGTCGGCGCGCGCGGTGCTGCAGGCCTTGCCGGTGTCGGCCCTGATCGACCGCATCGACCGGGCTGTGGCCCACCTGCTGGATCCGCACGATCCGCTGCGGCAGCAGGCCGACGCGCTGCTGCCTCGCGTCACCGGCTATGACGCCGCCATGGTCCGTCTGGGCCTCACCCGCTACCTGCAGACCTTCCGCGCGCCGCAGCTGCATCGCTTCGTGAGCGAGGATTTTTCCAACCCCAAGGTGCTCGACGAATTTCAACCCGCGACCAAGGGCGGCATGGTGCGCGCCTTCGGACCCCGCCTGCTGGTGCACCACTGGGCTGGCAACGTGCCCGGGCTGCCGCTGTGGAGCCTGGCCTGTGGCCTGCTGGTGAAGGCCGGCAACATCGGCAAGCTGCCCAGCGCCGAGCCCGTCTTCGCCACATTGTTTGCGCGCGCGCTGGTGCAGGTTGACCCGGCACTGGCCGACTGCTTCGCCATCGTGTGGTGGAAAGGCGGCGAAGCCGAGCCCGCCACCACGCTGCATGCGCAGGCCGACACCGTGCTAGCGTATGGCGGGCAGGATACGGTGCAGGAGATCCGCACCCAGGTGCCATCGACCGCACGCTTCCTGGCCTATGGCCACAAGCTGGGCGTGGCGCTGGTAGGCCGCGAGGCGCTGGACACGCAGCGCGGGCCGGCGATGGCGCGCCTGGCCGCCCTGGATGTCGCGCGCTACGAGCAGCAAGGCTGCTACTCCCCTCATGTGTTCTATGTCGAGCGCGGCGCGCGCCTGAGCCCGCGCGATTTCGCACAGCACCTCGCAGGCGAGCTCGCAGCGCTGGCTCGCCGCCATCCGCGCCCGGCGCTGGGGCTGGCTGACGCTGCGGCCATCGCCCAGTGGCGGCACGCGGTGGAATGGAGCGACTCAGGCCAGCAAGCGGCGAGCAACCCGATCTTGCTGGGGGACGAAGCCTCGCCCTGGGCCGTCGCCTACAGCGATCGCGCCCTGCCCCTGGCGCCCACCGCTGGCTGGCGCTGCATTCAGGTGGTCGCGGTGGACACGCTGGAGGCGGCCGCCGACGCGCTCACCGCGCACGCACCCTACCTGCAGACCGCAGGCGTGGCGGTCGCGCCGGAGCGCCTCTACACGCTCTCCCTGCGACTGGCGCAGGCGGGCATGACCCGCGTGTGCGCGCTGGGCACGATGACCTCGCCCGAGGCCGGATGGCACCACGATGGCGGCTGCAACCTGCGGGACCTGGTGCGCTTCGCCGAGATCGAGGCGGGTGCCGAACGCGCAGCCGACCGCCTCGCGCCCTACGCGCAGGAGGACGGCCAGTGAACCGGGCGGGTCGCGATGATGTCGTCGCCAGCGTCCTGCTGCCAGGGAAATAAGCATGAACTTTCAGGGACAAGTCGTCTTGGTAACCGGTGCAGGCCGCGGCATCGGCGCTGCGATCGCACGGGCTTTCGCCGCGCACGGCGCCGCGGTGGCGGTCAACTACTTGCGTGACACGGCCGCGGCCGAGACCGTCACCACGCAATGCCGCGAGGCCGGCGGCGACGGGCTGGCCCTGCAGGCCGATGTACGCGAGGCGGATCAGGCGTCGCGACTGGTGGAGGCTGTGGTCGCCGAGTTCGGCCGCTTGGACGTCGTGGTGAACAACGCCTTCGCGCCCTACGCCTTTGACCCCGAGCAGCGCCAGCGCTTTGGCCAGGTAGGCTGGGACGCCTACCGCGCGCAGTTCGAAGGTGCGGTGGGCGCTGCCCACCATGTGTGTAGGGCCGCCCTGCCCCAGCTGGCGCGCCACGCCCGGGGGGCCATCGTGAACATCGCGACCAACCTCGTCGACCACCCTGTGGTGCCGTATCACGACTACGCCACCGCCAAGTCGGCGCTGGTGGGCTTCACCCGCAACCTGGCGGCCGAACTCGGGCCGCAGGGCGTGCGCGTGAACTGCGTGGCGCCGGGCCTGGTCTACCCCACGCAGGCCAGCGCCGGCACGCGAGCCGGCTTTCGGGATGCGATCGCGGCCGCCACGCCGCTACGCCGCCTGGCAAGCCCCGAGGATGTGGCCGGCCCGGTACTGTTCCTGGCCAGCACGCACAGCGCTTTCGTCACCGGACAGGTGCTGTTCGTCGACGGTGGACTGGTAATGGGTTGATTTTCCAAGGACCTGAACATGGCCGCCCCTTTTCCCCCGCGTGAGTCCCGCCTGATGCTCCCGGCACCACCCGACGGAATGGCCCTCGAGGCCATTCCGGCCTGGGCCGCGACGCAGCGCGCGCAGACCGGCGCCGTCGTCTGCGTCCTGCACCAGCAGGCGATCGACGGCACGCGCCTGCATTGGCTGGAAAGCGCGCATGCCCGCGGCTGGATCCAGGCCAAGGAGCCGCAGGCTCAAAGCGGGGACGACCGCACGCTTGCAGCGCACGCACAGGAGGCCCTGGCTGCAGGCTACGTGGGCGCCGACGCGGTGCTACTGGCCTTCCTGCGTTTACACGGGGCCCTGCCGCGCCTGTCGTGGGGCGAGGCAACGGTGTTCGCGCCCGAGAAGACTCACGCCGCGCCGCGCCTGGACCTGTACGCCATCACCGACCATGTCGAGCGGCTTGAGCGCGCCCTCGCCGCTGGCGTCAAGACCGTGCAGATTCGCATCAAGCGTCCGGCGCAACCCGATGCGCTCTGGCAGGCGGGTCTGCGCGAGGATCTGGCCCGCGCCATCGCCGCTGCGCGCGCCGCGGGCGCGCAGTGCTTCGTGAACGACCACTGGGCGCTGGCCGCCGAGCTTGGCGCTGACGCCGTGCACCTGGGACAGGAAGACCTGATGGCCCTGGGCGAGGACGGCCGCCGCGCGCTGCTGGCCAGCGGCGTGGCCCTGGGCATCAGCTCGCACAGCGTATGGGAGTTGTGCCGCGCGCGGGCCCTTTCACCGCGCTACATCGCCTGCGGCCCGGTGTGGCCCACAACCACCAAGGACATGCCCTGGCTGCCGCAGGGCCTGGACAACCTGGCTTGGTGGTGCCAACACGCCGACGCCCCGGTGGTCGCGATCGGCGGCATCCTGGCCCCCGATCAGGCGCGTCAGGCAGCCGCCTGCGGCGCCGACGGCCTGTGCCTGGTGCGCGCACTGGGCGACGACCCGGCGAGGGTGGTGCCTGCCTACGCCCAGGCCCTGGCCGAGGGGCGACGAGGCCCGACCTTGGCCGCCCCTGCATGGCCACATCCGACCCTGCCCGTGGGGTGAACCGCCTGGCAGGATAATTGGTGCATGCGACTTCTCCACACCATGCTGCGCGTTGGTGACCTGCAACGCTCCATTGATTTCTACACCCGCGTGCTGGGCATGAAGCTGCTTCGCACCACCGAGCGGCCCGAGCAGAAGTACTCGCTGGCCTTCGTGGGCTATGGAAGCAACCCCGACCACGCCGAGATCGAGCTGACCTACAACCACGGGGTCAGCCAATACGAGCTGGGGACGGCCTACGGCCATATCGCACTGGGCGTGGAAGACGCCTATGCCGCCTGCGACAAGATCCGCGCCGCTGGCGGCAAGATCACCCGCGAGCCCGGCCCGGTGCAAGGCGGCGCCACGGTGATTGCCTTTGTCACTGACCCGGACGGCTACAAGATCGAGTTGATCCAGCGGGCTGGCGTGTGAAACGGTTCTGACCGAGCCCACACGTACGCAGACCCAAACAAAACGGGCCGCAACCTCTCGGCTGCAGCCCATTGAACTTCTGAATTCTGGCGGAGCGGACGGGACTCGAACCCGCGACCCCCGGCGTGACAGGCCGGTATTCTAACCAACTGAACTACCGCTCCAGGCAGTGTTGCATTTCGCTGCGGGCCAGAGCCCGCGTGCCAAGAGCAACCTTCTTGTGCCAAAACAATTTGGCGACCCTACGGGGATTCGAACCCCGGTACTCACCGTGAAAGGGTGATGTCCTAGGCCTCTAGACGATAGGGTCAAAACCTTTGGACTACTCCGCCCGACGCCTTTTTGGTGGAGGTAAGCGGGATCGAACCGCTGACCTCTTGCATGCCATGCAAGCGCTCTCCCAGCTGAGCTATACCCCCCTCTGGCGTCGAGACCAAGATTCTACAACGTTTTTTGGCCGCTCGACAATCGGCCCAAAACCTCCTCCCGGGAGAAGAGGGCCAGGACCGCATCCAGGGACGGCGTCTGGGGGGTTCCCAGCACCAGCACGCGCACCGGCATGGCCAATTGGGGCATCTTCAGCCCGCTGGCACGCAGGGTTTCCTTGATCGCCTCGGCGATGGCGGCCTTGTCCCAGGCGCTCGCCGCTAGCGCGCTGGCAAGCTGCGCGATGGCGGGGCGCACCGCCTGCGTGACGTACTGCGCGAGCTCCCCGGCATCGGGCTGCACCGGCTGGTAGAACTTCGCGGCCCAGGCGGCCAGAGCCACCGTGGTCTCGCAGCGGTCTTTGAACAGGCCGCAGATCGCGGGCAGGCGAGCATCGGGGGCCAGGCCCATCGCCTTCAGCTGCGGTTCGACCAGGGCCGCGAGGGCCTCGTCGGACGTGGTCTTCATGTGCTGCGCGTTCACCCAACGCAGCTTGGCTTCGTCAAACTGCGCGGCGCTGCGACCCAGATGGTCCAGGTCAAACCACGCGAGGAACTGCTCGCGCGAAAAAATCTCGTCGTCGCCATGCGACCAGCCCAGACGCGCCAGGTAATTGACCACCGCGTCCGCCAGAAAGCCTTCGTCGCGAAACTGCGTCACCGGCTTGGCGCCATTGCGCTTGGACATCTTCTCGCCCTGCTCATTGAGCACGGTGGGCAAGTGCGCATACACCGGCGGCTCCTGCCCCAGTGCACGAAAGATGTTGATCTGCCGCGGCGTGTTGTTCACGTGGTCGTCACCACGGATCACATGGGTGATGCGCATGTCGATGTCGTCGACCACCACACAGAAGTTGTAGGTGGGCGTGCCGTCGGGGCGCGCGATCACCAGGTCGTCAAGTTCGGCGTTGGCGATCTCGATGCGGCCCTTGACCTTGTCGTCCCAGGCCACCACCCCGCCCTGCGGGTTGCGAAAGCGCAGCACCGGCTTCACGCCTTCCGGCACCGGCGGCAGCACCTTGCCCGGCTCGGGTCGCCAGGTGCCGTCGTAGCGGGGTTTTTCCTTGGCGGCCATCTGGCGCTCGCGCAGGGCGTCCAGTTCGGCCACGCTCATGTAGCAGGGGTACACCAGGCCTTGCGCCTGCATACGGGCCAGCACCTCGCGGTAGCGGTCCATCCGCTGCATTTGGTAGAACGGGCCTTCATCGTGCGTGAGGCCCAGCCAGGCCAAGCCCTCGATGATCACGTCCACCGCCGCCTGCGAGGAGCGCTCCAGGTCGGTGTCCTCGATGCGCAGGATGAAGTCGCCGCCCTGCGAGCGCGCGAAGGCCCAGGGGTACAGCGCCGAGCGGATGTTGCCCAGGTGAATGAAGCCGGTAGGCGACGGCGCGAAGCGGGTGCGCACGCGCGCGCCGCCAGTGTGCTTGGAAGTCTCGGAAGTCACGGCAAACAATCAGGTCAGAAGGTCGAGCCCACGGGCCAGGTCGGCCTGGATATCCCCCAGATGCTCCAGGCCCACGGCCACGCGCACCAGGTTCTGGCGGATGCCAGCGGCCAGGCGCTGGTCCTCGGTGAGGCGCCCATGCGAGGTGCTGGCCGGCTGGGTGATGATGGTCTTCACATCGCCCAGATTGGCGGTGATGGACAGCCACTGGGTGGAGTCGATCACCTGGAAGGCGTTGGCGCGGCCCTGTGCGGGCGTCGCGCCCTTCACGTCAAAGGACACCACCGCGCCGCCCATGCCCGATTGCTGCGCCATCGCCAGCGCGTGCTGGGGGTGGCTGGCCAGGCCGGGGTAGTACACGCGCTCCACGCCGGGGTGCGATTCGAGCCAGCGCGCGAGTTCGAGCGCGCGCTTGGATTGCGCCTCCATTCGGATGCCCAGCGTCTCCAGACCCTTGAGCACCACCCAGGCGTTAAACGGCGACAGCGTGATGCCGCCACTGCGTTGCACGGGGATCAGCTTCTCGCGAATGAGGGCTTCGCTCGCGCAAATCGCACCGGCAATCACGCGGCCCTGGCCGTCCAGGTACTTGGTGCCCGAGTGGGTGATGATGTCCGCGCCCAAGGCGGCGGGCTTTTGCAGCGCGGGCGTGCAAAAGCAGTTGTCCACCGCCAGCAGCGCGCCGGCGTTGTGCGCCAAGTCGGCCAGCGCGCGGATGTCGCACACCTCGGTCAGCGGGTTGGTGGGCGTCTCGGCAAACAGTAGCTTGGTGTTGGGGCGGATCGCGGCCTTCCATTCGGCCAGATCGGTCTGCGACACGAAGGTGCTTTGCACGCCGAACTTGCCGAATTCGCTGCCTATGAGCTTGATGGTGGAGCCGAACACCGAGCGCGAGCACACCACATGGTCGCCGGCCTTGAGCAGCCCCATGCAAAGCAGCAAGATGGCGCCCATGCCGCTGGCCGCACCGATGCAGGCCTCGGTACCTTCCAGGGCCGCCAGTCGCATCTCCATGCTGGCCACCGTGGGGTTGGTAAAGCGCGAATAGATGTAGCCGTCTTCCTCTCCCGCAAAGCGGCGGGCCGCCGTCTCGCTATCGGGCTGGGTGAAGCTGGAGGTGAGAAACAGGGCCTCGGCGTTCTCACCGTACTGGCTTTTGTCGACGGCGGCGCGCACCGCCAGGGTGTCCAGGTGCAGGCCTTCGGGGAGTTTCTTGGTGGCCATGGGTTCAGGCTTCCTCTGCGTTCGGCAAGGCCAGGCGGGAAGTGTCGGAATCCGCCCCCTCCTCCTGCCCCACCCGCCCGGCGTTCAGGCGGGCGATGTCTTCGGCGCTGATGTCGCCGGTCACGTACACGCCATCAAAGCACGAGGCGTCAAAGCCGTCGAACTTCAGCCCGTCCTTCGGGGCTGCCGCCAGGATGGCGCGCTTCATGCCCTCCACCTCCTGGTAGATCAGGGCGTCACAGCCAATGATCTGGCGCACCTCTTCGATCGTGCGGCCGTGGGCCACCAGCTCGGTGGACGTGGGCATGTCGATGCCATACACATTGGGGTAGCGCACCGGCGGCGCGGCGCTGGCCAGGTAGACCTTCCTGGCACCGGCGTCGCGCGCCATCTGCACGATCTCGCGGCTGGTCGTGCCACGCACGATGGAGTCGTCCACCAGCAGCACGTTGCGGCCCTTGAACTCGCTGGCGATCACATTGAGCTTCTGGCGCACCGACTTCTTGCGCACACCCTGCCCCGGCATGATGAAGGTGCGGCCCACGTATCGGTTCTTGACGAAGCCCTCGCGGTACGGCACCCCCAGCAGGTGCGCCAGCTGCGTGGCGCTGGGACGGCTGGACTCGGGGATGGGGATGATCACATCGATCTCATTGGGCGGCACGGTGGACACCACGCGCTGGGCCAGCGTCTCGCCCAGATTCAGGCGGGCCTGGTAGACCGAGATGCCATCGAGCACCGAATCCGGACGGGCCAGATAGACGTACTCGAAGATGCAAGGCGTCAAGCGCGGCGCGCTGGCGCACTGCTTGGCATGCACCTGCCCCTGCAGGTCGATGAACACCGCCTCGCCCGGCGCCACATGGCGCTCGAACTGGTGACCGGTGCCCTCGAGCGTGACCGTCTCGCTGGCCACCATGACCGAGCCCTCGGCCGATCGACCCAGAGACAGCGGCCGGATGCCATGCGGGTCGCGGAAGGCGATCACGCCATAGCCGGCGATGAGCGCGATCACCGCATAGGAGCCGCGCACGCGCTGATGCACGTGGCTCACCGCGGTGAAGATGTCCTCGGGCTTGAGCGGTACGCCGCGGCTGGCGCGATCGAGCTCGTGCGCAAAGACGTTCAACAACACCTCGGAGTCGCTCTCGGTGTTGATATGGCGGTGATCAGAGGAAAAAAGCTCCAGCTTCAGCGCCTGCGCGTTGGTCAGGTTGCCGTTGTGCACCAGCACGATGCCAAAGGGCGCGTTCACGTAGAAGGGCTGCGCCTCTTCCTCGCTATAGGCGTTGCCCGCCGTGGGATAACGCACCTGGCCCAGTCCGCAATGCCCCGGCAACGCGCGCATATTGCGGGTGCGAAAGACGTCACGCACCATGCCCTTGGCCTTGTGCATGAAGAACTTGCGTTCCTGTTGCGTCACGATGCCCGCCGCGTCCTGGCCGCGGTGCTGCAACAGCAGCAAGGCGTCATAAATCAGCTGGTTCACTGGGGCGTTGCTGACAACGCCGACGATTCCGCACATGCCTGTGTCACCCCGGTAGGTACTGCCCGAAGCGTTCGGGCAGTATCGGTTTCAATCCCTTGAGCGCCTTGGCCGACGCCTGCGCGCCGGCCGACTCGTTCCACAACTGCGTGTCCTTGAGCGGCGTCATTTCGGCCACCACGGTCACCGCCAGCACGATCACACACCCGCGCAGCAGGCCAAATGCCGCACCGAGGATGCGGTCCACCGGCCGCAGGCCCACGGCCTCGATCAGCTTCTTGGCGAGCATGGCCAACAGGGCTGCCGCGAACAGCGACCCGACCAGCACCACGACGAAACCCACGGCGTAACGCAAGGTGGGCGACCATTGCCCCATCGGCAGCCAGTTGGCCACGGCGGGCGCCCACCACTGGGCCAGCACGAAGGCCGCAATCCATCCGGTCACTGACAGCACCTCGAACACCAGGCCGCGCCAGGCGCCCACCGCCAGGGACAGCACCAGGACTGCAGCGAAGACCCAGTCGAGCGTGGCCATGCGGTTCGCTCAGCGCCCGGGTCAGAGGGTCAGCACCGTGGCTGGCAGCTCCAGCCCCTTGACCTTGGTCGCGGCCTTTTCGGCCTCGTCTCGGGACTCGAAGGGACCGACGCGCACGCGGATACGTTTGCCTTCCTTGGTCTCGGCCACCTGCGTGTAGGTCTTGAGACCGGCCTTTTCCAGTTTCTGGCGCGCCTCGCGGGCCCGGGCCACGTCGGCGAAAGCGCCGACCTGCACCACAAAGCGACCGCTCGCCGCGGCAGACGCAGGCTTGCCCTCCAGGAGGGCCTTGGCACGGTCACCGTCCGCCGCCGATGCAGCGCGGGTGGCGGCAGAAGCCGCGTTCGCCGCTGCCGGGGCAGAGGCCGTCGCGGGCGAGGCCGCGGGCTTGGCGGCGGAGGCTGGGGCAGGGGCGGCAGCCGCTGGGGCTGCCGGCGTCGAAGCTTTGGCCGTAGCAGGCTCGGCCACCGGCGGGACGAAGGCTGGGGCAGGCGCAGGGGCCGCCGGCGCCGAAGCAGCCACACCGGCAACGCTCACCGCACCTACCGCGCTGTTGGTCACGCCCGGGGTCTTGCCGCGGTCGGGGATGTCGATGGGGATGTCCACCGGGATGGGACGCGGCTGGGTGTCGAACACCAGGGGGAAGCCGATCACGCCCACCAGCACGAGGATGGATGCGCCGATCAGCCGCTGCTTGGCGCGTTTGCGCAGGGCCTCGATGCTTTCGGGCTGCGCGGCAAGGGCGTCGGAGTCGGCGCCCGTCTTTCGGAACTTGAAAAAAGCCATGAACGCGTCGTGCCCGCAGGTATTCAGGAGTGCAGGTGCCGGGCCTGCAGCCGGGGCGTGCCCTCCACCAGGACGCCACCCACCGTGAAGAAGGAGCCAAAGACGACGATTCTATCAGTGGGGTTCGCTGCGGCGACCGCCGCTTCCAGGGCTTCTCGGGGGCCGGCATGGGTGCTGGCCGGTACGCCCGGGCGAGCCTGTAGCGCCTCCCAACGCGCTTGCAGGCCTGCGGCCGTTTCGGCCCGAGGCGTGGGCAGGTCGCAGAAGTACCAGCGGTCGGCCAGGGGCGCCACGCGCCGCAGCATGGTGTCCAGGTCCTTGTCGCCCATGGCCCCAAACACCAGGTGGGTGGCGGGGTAAAAGCCCATGGCATCGAGGTTGGCCACCAGGGCCGACACTGAATGCGGGTTGTGCGCCACATCCAGCACCAGGGCGGGCTCGCCCGGCACGATCTGAAAGCGCCCGGGCAGTTCAACCAGGGCCAGGCCATTGCGCACAGCCTGCGCCGTCACCGGCAGGCGCTCGCGCAAGGCCGTGAAAGCCGCCAGCACCCCCGAGGCGTTCACCAGCTGGTTGGCCCCGCGCAGCGCCGGATACGCCAGTCCCGCATAACGCCTCCCGCGCCCCGCCCAGGCCCATTGCTGCTTGTCGCCTGAGAAATTGAAATCGCGCCCCAGCAGCCACAGATCGGCGCCCAGGGCCTGGGCGTGGTCGATCACGCTTTGCGGGGGGACCGGGTCGCTCACCACCGCGGGACGCCCAGCGCGCAGGATGCCCGCCTTCTCGCGGCCGATGGACTCGCGGTCCGGTCCGAGGAACTCCATGTGGTCTAGGTCGATGCTGGTGATCACCGAACAATCGGCGTCGACCACGTTCACCGCGTCCAGCCGTCCTCCCAGTCCGACCTCGAGGATCGCGACATCCAGGTGGCTCGACGCCATCAGGTCCAGGATCGCCAGCGTAGTGAATTCGAAGTAGGTGAGCGTCACGCCCTGGCGCGCCGCCTCGACCCGTGCGAAATGCGGCACCAGCGCCTCGGGCGCAGCCGACTCGCCGCGAATCCGGCATCGCTCCTGAAAATGCACCAGGTGCGGCGAGGTGTAGACCCCAGTGCGCCAGCCCGCTTCCAGGGCAATGGCCTCCAGCATGGCGCAGGTCGATCCCTTGCCGTTGGTGCCCGCGACGGTGATGACGGGGCAGGCAAAGCGCAGGCCCATGCGCTGCGCCACCTCGCGCACGCGCTCCAGGCCCATCTCGATGGTCTTGGGATGCAGGCGCTCGCAGTGCGCCAGCCAGTCTTGCAGGGTCTCCATGGGACGCGATTGTCACGCACTACCATGGCGCACATGATCGTTCTGCATGGCATCCCCAACTGCGACACCGTGAAAAAGGCCCGTACCTGGCTGCAGGCGCACGGCCTTGACTACCGCTTCCACGACTTCAAGAAGGATGGCGTACCCGCCGACCGCCTGGGACTATGGCTGGCGCGCCTGGACTGGGCCCAGCTTGTGAATCGCAAGGGGACGACCTGGCGCCAGCTCGATCCCGCCGCCCAGGCCGCCGTCACCGACGCGGCCAGTGCCGGCGCCCTGATGCGTCGCGAGCCCAGCGTGATCAAGCGGCCGGTGGTGGACTGGGGCGGCGACATCACCACCGTGGGCTTCGAGCCGGCCGCCTGGGAGGCCCTGCTGGCCCGGCGTGGCCCTTGACCGCAGTGACCGCACCGCCCTCGACGGCCGGCGTCAACGGGCAGTACCGTGAGCACGTTGATGAGTGAGGAGGCCACCCCATGACCGTTGTTCGCACCCCCCTTCGCGCCCTGGCCCTTGCCGTCCCCCTGGGCATGGGGCTGGTCGCCAGCGCCGCCCACGGCCAGGAGGTCGCCCGCGTCGTCTCCAGCATTCCCGTGATCCAGCAGGTCGCGGTGCCGCGCCAGGTGTGCACCACCCAGCAGGTCGCGGTCGAACAACCCCGCAGCGGCGCCGGCGCCCTGCTCGGCGCAGTGGCGGGCGGTGCCGCCGGCAACGCGATTGGCGACGGCTCGGGCCGGGCCGCCGCCACCGTGATCGGCATCGTGGGCGGTGCCATCCTGGGCAACAAGATCGAAGGCTCGCCCGGCACCCGCATGCAGGACCAGACCGTCTGCACCACGCAGACCTTCTACGAGAACCGCACCAGTGGCTACCAGGTGACCTACGAGTACGCTGGCCGCCAGTACCAGGTACAGCTGCCGCAAGACCCGGGCCCGACGCTGCGCGTGCAGGTCACGCCCATGCCCGCTGCAGCCCCGGTACCCGCCGCGCCCGCCGTGCAGATCATGCAGGCGCCCGATTACGGTCCTGCCGTGGTGTATGCCACCGGGCCTGCGCCGGTCCATCGGGTCGTGGTCGCCCCGCCCCCGGTGGTGCAGGTCTATGCCACCTACGGCCTGTACGGGTCGACCTGGCGCCCGGGTCACCGCGGGCACGGTCAGTTCGGCGCCCACTCACACTTTCACTGGCGCTGAACGCGCCGGGCGGTCTGGCGGGGGCTTTGGCGCCACCGCCTAAAATGTCGGGTTTTCCGAGGCGCTGCACCCTGCGGCGCCCCTTAAGCTCCTGGCGCCGCGCCCGCGGCCCCCAACCGGACCTGCCATGACCACCGAAAAGATCGACAGCGTCAGCGTCGTCACGAAAGCCAACGTCT
The DNA here is from genome assembly GCA_041159245.1 of Pseudomonadota bacterium. Taxonomy (GTDB): domain Bacteria; phylum Pseudomonadota; class Gammaproteobacteria; order Burkholderiales; family Burkholderiaceae_C; genus Ramlibacter. The sequence continues at coordinate 20,589 of JBEAZV010000078.1, read as the reverse complement.
ACTTCGACGGCAAGTGCGTGAGCCACTCCATCACCCTGGCCGACGGCACGAAAAAGAGCGTGGGCGTGATCCTGCCCGCCACCCTCACCTTCGGCACCGGCGCCCCCGAGATCATGGAATGCGTGGCCGGCGCCTGCGAGTGGCGCATGACCGGCACCGAGGCCTGGCACGCATCCGGCCCCGGCGAGAAGTTCTCCGTCCCCGGCAACGCGAAGTTCGAGATCCGCGTGACCGAGGCCTACCACTACATCTGCCATTTCGGCTGATCGCGCAGACCGCACCGCCATGAGCACCATTCTTGAAAACGTGCCGGTTGGCCAGAAGGTCGGCATCGCCTTCTCCGGCGGCCTGGACACTTCCGCCGCCCTGCTATGGATGAAGAAGAAGGGCGCCAAGCCCTTCGCCTACACCGCCAACCTGGGCCAGCCCGACGAACCCGACTACGACGAGATCCCGCGCAAGGCGATGGCCTACGGCGCCGAAAAGGCCCGCCTGATCGACTGCCGTCGCCAGCTGGCGCAAGAGGGCATCGCCGCCTTGCAGTGCGGCGCCTTCCACATCTCCACCGCCGGCGTCACCTACTTCAACACCACGCCCCTGGGCCGCGCCGTCACCGGCACCATGCTCGTGGCGGCCATGAAGGAGGACGACGTCCACATCTGGGGCGACGGCAGCACCTTCAAGGGCAATGACATCGAGCGCTTCTACCGCTACGGCCTGCTCACCAACCCCTCGCTGAAGATCTACAAGCCCTGGCTCGATCAGACCTTCATCAACGAGCTGGGCGGCCGCACCGAGATGAGCGAGTTCCTCATCGCCAACGGCTTTGACTACAAGATGTCCGTGGAGAAGGCCTACAGCACCGACTCCAACATGCTGGGCGCCACCCACGAGGCCAAGGACCTGGAGCATCTGAACTCCGGCATCCGCATCGTGAACCCGATCATGGGCGTGGCGTTCTGGAAGGACGACGTCGCCGTGAAAGCCGAGGAGGTGACCGTGCGCTTCGCGGAGGGCGTGCCCGTGGCCCTCAACGGCCGCGAGTACGCTGACCCGGTTGAATTGATCCTGGAGGCCAATCGCATTGGCGGCCGTCATGGCCTGGGCATGAGCGACCAGATCGAAAACCGCATCATCGAAGCCAAAAGCCGCGGCATCTACGAAGCGCCCGGACTGGCCTTGCTGTTCATCGCCTACGAGCGCCTGGTCACCGGCATCCACAACGAAGACACCATTGAGCAATACCGCGACAACGGCCGCCGCCTGGGTCGCCTGCTGTATCAGGGCCGCTGGTTCGACCCGCAAGCCTTGATGCTGCGCGAAACCGCCCAGCGCTGGGTGGCACGCGCCATCACCGGCGAGGTCACCCTCGAACTGCGCCGCGGCAACGACTACAGCCTGCTCAATACCGACTCCCCCAACCTCACCTACAAGCCCGAGCGGCTCACGATGGAAAAGGGTGAATCGATGTTCTCGCCGCGTGACCGCATCGGACAGCTCACGATGCGTAACCTGGACATCACCGATACGCGCGAGAAGCTGGGTGTGTATTCGGATGCCGGCCTGCTGTCGGCCGGTGACGAGCATCACCTGCTGCGCCTGACCGGTGGGAAATAACTAGACCACCACAGGCTCCGGCTCCAGCCGGATGCCAAACCGCTCGTACACGCTGGTCTGGATCGCCCGCGCCAGCGTGACCACCTCGCCCCCGGTGGCCCCCCCACGATTGACCAAGACCAGGGCCTGCTTTTCGTACACGCCGGCCTGCCCCACCGACTTGCCTTTCCAGCCGCAGGCGTCAATCAGCCAGCCGGCTGCGAGCTTCACGGAGCCATCGGGCATAGGGTAGTGCACGATGTTCGGTTCGCGGGCGATGATGTCCTGGCACTGCTCCGGCGTCACCGTGGGGTTCTTGAAGAAGCTGCCGGCATTGCCGATCACGCGCGGGTCGGGCAGCTTGGCGCTGCGAATGGCGCAGACCCAGTCGTACACCTGCCGCGGCGTGGGCTGTGTCACCTCGGCCTCCGCCATCTTGCGTTGCAGGTCCAGGTAGGAGAGCTCGGGCTTCCAGGGTTTGGGCAGGCGAAAACGCACCCGCAGGATCAGGGCCCGCCCCGCTAGGCCGAAACCGGCAGCACCCCCTTGCCCGCCCTCGGGCGCGGCATGCTTGAACACCGAATCGCGGTAACCGAAGGCGCACTGCGCGGCGTCCAAGGTGAACGCCTGCCCGCTCGTGAGGTCCACCGCGTCCAGCGACTCAAAGCGGTCCTGCACCTCCACGCCATAGGCGCCCACGTTCTGCACCGGCGAGGCGCCCACGCTGCCCGGGATCAGGGCCAGGTTCTCCAACCCGGGCAGCCCCTGGTCCAGCGTCCAGGTGACGAAGTCGTGCCAGCTCTCGCCGGCACCGGCCTCGACGACCGTGCCGCGGGGTCCGTCGTCGACCACCCGTCGCCCCAGGACCTCCACCTTGAGAACGATAGGCTTCACGTCGCCTGTCAGCACGATGTTGCTGCCCCCACCCAGGATGAACTTGGGTGCTGCCGCACGCGCCGGGTCGGCCAGGAGCGCGGACAGGTCGTCCTGCGAGCGCACCCGTACCAGCTCGCGCGCCTTAGCAACGATGCCGAAGCTGTTGTACGCCTGCAGCGGGACGTTGTGCTCGACGATCATGGGAGAATTGTCGCATCCGAGAACCGAGCCCCGGGAGCCCCTGCATGCCCTCTTTCGACACCGTCTGCGAACCCAATATGGTCGAAGTCAAGAACGCCGTCGACAATGCCGCCAAAGAGATCGGCACGCGCTTTGACTTCAAGGGCACCTCGGCCGCCATCGAGGTCAAGGACAAGGAGATCACCCTCTGGGGCGACGCCGACTTCCAACTGCAACAGGTGGAAGACATCCTCACCGCCAAGCTCGCCAAGCGCAATGTCGACGTGCGCTTTCTCGATCGCGGCGACATCCAGAAGGCCGGCGGCGACAAGGTCAAGCAGGTGATCAAGGTGCGCAGCGGCATCGAGTCCGAATCCGCCAAGAAACTGCAACGCCTGATCAAGGACAGCAAGCTCAAGGTGCAGGCCGCCATCCAGGGCGACGCGGTGCGCGTGACCGGCGCCAAGCGTGACGATCTGCAATCGGCCATGGCCTTGATCCGCAAAGAGATGGCCGATCTGCCGCTGTCGTTCAACAACTTCCGCGACTAAGTCCCGCCCTTGGTGGTGCAGGCGTCTTCGGCATCTTCCTCCCCCTTCGGGCCGCTGTCGCTGCCCGTTTTTCGTCTGCTGTGGTTCACCTGGTTCGCAGCGAACACCACGATGTGGATGAACGACGTGGCCGCCGCGTGGCTCATGACCTCGCTGGCGCCCTCGCCGCTGTGGGTGGCCCTGGTCCAGGCGGCCTCCACCCTGCCCGTGTTCCTCCTGGGCCTACCCAGTGGTGCGCTGGCCGACATCGTGGACCGACGGCGCTACCTGCTGGTGACGCAGTTGTGGCTGGCTGGTACGGCTTCGGTGTTGTGCCTCGTGGTGCTGGCCGGTTGGATGAGTCCGGCCCTGCTGCTGGTGCTGACCTTTGCCAATGGCATCGGCTTGGCCATGCGCTGGCCGGTGTTTTCAGCGGTGATGCCCGAGGTGCTGCCTCGCGACCAGCTGGCGCAGGGTCTGGCCCTCAATGGCATCGCCATGAACGCATCGCGGATCCTGGGCCCGCTGGTGGCGGGCGCCTTGATTGCCGGGGCGGGCAGCGCGTGGGTGTTCACCCTCAACGCCTGCCTCTCGCTGGCCGCGGCGTTCGCCATCTTCCGCTGGCGCCGCGTGCACAAGGAAAGCCCCCTGGGCCGCGAGCGTCTGGGCAGCGCCATGCGCGTGGGCGTGCAGTTCGTGAGCCAGTCCTACCGCATGCGCTCGCTGGTGCTGCGCATCGGCGTGTTCTTCTTGCACTCCACCGCGTCTCTGGCGTTGTTGCCACTGATCGCGCGGGCCCTGCCGGAGGGCGGCGCGGGCAGCTTCACTGTGTTGCTGGCGGCTATGGGCTCGGGGGCGATCATGACGGTGCTGCTGATGCACCGTGTCCGGCGCTGGATGCGGCGGGAGCAGCTGGTGACCGCCGGGACCGTGCTGCATGCAACCGGTGCCGCGGTCGTCGCCTACGCCCCCAACCTCTGGGTGGCGGTGCCGGCCATGTTCGCCTGCGGCATCGCCTGGATCTCGGTGGCCAACGCCATTACCGTGGCGGCGCAGATGGCGCTACCCGACTGGGTGCGGGCGCGCGGCATGTCGATCTACCAGATGGCGATCATGGGAGCGAGTGCCTCCGGTGCGGCCCTGTGGGGGCAGATCGCCACGCTCGGAAATATCCACCAGGCGGTGGTGACCGCCTCGGTGTCGATGCTGGTGGTGATGCTGCTGGTGCAGCGCTTCACACCGGACCGTGACACCGAGGAAGACCTCTCACCCTCGCAGGTGCTACAGGTACCGGACATCCGCCCGCCCGAGAACGACGGACGCGTGCAAACGCGCATCGAATACCTGATCGATCCGGCCCATGCGCCCGAATTCCTGGCACTGATGGAAGCCAGTCGCAGCAGCCGGCTGCGGCAGGGGGCGCTGTCGTGGGAGTTGCTGCACGATCTGTCCGAACCGGGACGCTACGTGGAGCAGATCATCGACGAGTCGTGGACCGAACACCTGCGGCGCTTTGACCGCATCAGCGCAGCAGACGCCCACCTACGGGAGCAGCGCATGGCATTTCATATCGGGGAGCAGCCACCGCGGGTGACGCGCTTCCTGATCGAGCACCTCTAGAGCGGCTTCTTCGCTCCCAGCCGCGACTCGGTGCCCGCGACCAGCCGATTGATGTTCTCGCGGTGCCGCCACACCAGCAGCAGCGCCATCACGCACAGGGCACCGACCACCGGTCGGTCGGCCGACCAGGCGATACCGTCGCCCATGAGAAAGTACACCGGTACGAACACCGCCGACACCAGCGACGCCAGCGAGGAATAGCGAAAGAAGTACGCGATGATCAGCCACGTCGCCCCGGTTGCCACCCCGAGGAGCAGGTCGATCCCGAACACCGCCCCCAGGAAGGTTGCCACACCCTTGCCCCCCTGGAACCGGAAAAACACCGGATACAGGTGACCGAGGAAAGCGGCCAGCGCCACCAGCCCGATCGTGCCCTCCGCCAGCCCGAAGGCAGGCCCCCAGGCCTTCACCAGCAGCACCGGCACCAGGCCCTTGGCGGCATCGAGCAGCAGGGTGACGATGGCGGCGGCCTTGCTGCCCGAGCGCAACACGTTGGTGGCGCCGGGGTTGCCGCTGCCGAAGGTGCGGGGATCGGACAGGCCCATGAGGCGGCTCACAATGACGGCAAAGGCCAGGGAGCCAAGCAGGTAGGCCGCCAAGGCGGCCAGGCCGGGAAGCAGAGTCAGCATGGAGCTGGATTCTGCCGTATGGCGCATCCGTCCAGCCTTGTCTTATCCGAGGCGCCCGCCTCCCCCCACGACTAGGTCCCGGTCAAGCTGGACTTGCCGTTGTAGTCTCGTTGCAGTTCAGGGTCGTCCTCGGTGCCGTGCTGCGCTTGCAGCGCGGCCTGGCTCAGCTTCACACCAGACACGCCCGCCGTCTCGTCCTGGACGTCATGGGCCCCGCCGCCCATGCTCAGGTCAAACAGCACTTTCTGGCGTAGCGGCTCGAGATCGTCGGGATGCCATTCCACGCAATGCGGGTCGAGGAGGGGCACCTTGCCCGTGGTGGCAATCTCGAAGGCCAACCGGCGGGCCTGGGTCTCGGCCTCGGTGGTCCTGTCTTTTCCGCTGCGGCAGTTGACGGCCGGCGCCACGATCTCCGTGAGGTGGGACAGCACGAGCAGGCGCCTCACCAGGATGTAGGGGTCGTCGGCACGGCCCAAGTGTCGGCCCTCCACGACCAGCCTGGCCACCTGCCTGGACAGCTCGAGGATCGGGCCACGGGCCGGATCGTCCGGGTCGAGGCGTGACAGAGCGGCACCGACCCAGCTGCTCGGGGCGGGCTGCCAGCGGTGGAGAGACCCCACCGTCGGGAGTGGGCCCAGCAGCTTCTTCAGGGCCGCCTGGTTGCTGGGTGCCGTCAGCTCATGCCCGCTCACGGCGTCGAGGCTGGAGCCCAGGCCGACCCCGCCCGCGTTCACTGGCAGGTCGAACGCCGCGACCTCGAGCTTGACGCGGCGCGCTGCAGTGCGGATCCGCCCCTGCGCATCCCGCATGACGCGGCCATCTTCGCCAAGACGTGGTACGTCCAGTACCAGGCTTGGGTCCTTCTCCAGGGCCTGCCAGGCGTCACGCTGGTCCAACCACATCAGGCGCTCGTCGCTCGTGTACTTCGCGAACCGCGTGTCGTGCCGGAAGGCGTCGGGCGTCAGCAAGGCCACCGACGTGAGCCGAACGGTCGGCGCTTGGCCGTCCGGCTGTGGCTCCCAGATGCGCGCCACTTCGGCGGCCGGCAGGCTGCACAGGGCAGCCTCGGCCACTTCCTTGGCACGCTGGCGGCTGGCCTCGCGACGCAGATCCGCCAGCAGGTGGGCCCCCGCCTCGGTCGAGGCCAGGCGACGCACATACGCACCTGCCGCGCGGGCGCGCATCTCAGGTGATGCGTGGCTCGGAATCGAGCCGGTGGGCTGTCCGGCGGCGTAATCCGCCAAGGCCCTATCCCCACATCGTGCCGCCAGATCCAGCGCGATCTGACCCAGCCGCTCGTCGGTCATCGTCTCGATGCCCCGAGGCGTCAACCCGAACGCCGCGATTCCGCCATGACGGGCCATCGTCAACAGCGAGCGATCGCTCTTGGCGTCCCGCATTTCAGAGCTGTAGAGAGATGTGGCATGCCAGTGCTGGGTGTCATCGTGGCAGGTGGCGCGAGCCAGCCCGTCGCGCTGGTAGCGGGCATGCATTTGATCACTCAGGTGTGTGGCCGCCGTCTGGCGGCACCGGATCTGCCACTCCGCCGAGGGAGAGGATTTGCCGTCACGCGCAGCAGACGCCTGGGCCTCAGACGCTCCCGGTACAGGCAGGAACAGGGTGGTCTCGATCCGGGGCCTCTCGACCTGACTCAGGATCTGGACGAGTGAGGTCTTGAACTGATGCTTCAGGGACGGGTCGCCGCGCAGACCGGCCTCCTTGCGGGCCCCGGCCGTTTCCTTCCACGCGCGCTCGAGGCACTTCAGCGCAACAGCTTGCTCACTCCAGGGCAACTCGTCTACCTTGTCTGGCAGCGGATCAGATCCAGCCGTCGGCGCGTCTCTGGACAACCCTGGCTGCGAGGACAGGAGGGTGCCGACATAGTGCTTGAAGCCAGGGTCAACCCGGCCCCAGCGCTTGGGCTTGGCGGGCTTGGCGGCCCGCTTCGTGTCGTCCACGATCGCGAACGGATCCGCATCTTTCTGGACCCGAGCTTCCTGGCGAAGCCGCGCTGCGCGGCCTGCACACAAACGCTGATAGCCGTCCAGCTTAGCGATCGCGGCAGCGACCGACGCACCCCCCTTTGGGGACGCCTCCAGTGCTGCAATCTGCTGCTGAAGCACGCCTGCGGCAGCGTCCCACTGCAGGGCGCGCTCTTCCAGCGTGCGGCACACATTGAAACTGCTGGAACGCAGCAGGGTTTCGGTGTGGATGATGCGATTCCTGAGACGCTCTTGGAGCGCGGCTACGCCTGGTCCGGACGCGGACTCGAGTTTACGCCGGAGGGTGCAGAGCTCCGAGCGGAGCTTGTACAGGTCTTTCGAAGAGCGCAGGCGGTGGTCGTCGAGAAGCGACTTGGCCTGGGCCATCAGCTCGCCGGTGGAAGCGTGTGCAGGCGCGGCTTTCGCGACCGGCGGCAGCGTGTCATGCCAGGCGACGGGCAATGGATCGCCATCGGGTCGGTCTGCCTTGCGGTCACGCCCCGCGCCGAAATCGGCCTGCGTGGGCGTCGCACTGCGCCCGCGGAGACCCTCCCCCGCTGCAGCGCCATCACTGCTCAAAATAACCCTCTTACCATTACACCGAATAACCTCCAAACTTCCACGACTCGGCGGTTTGTGAGTTGGTCCTTCCATTCGCATCTCCCTTGCTGGTCAAGTCAAACTGATCAGCCTTGGGTGCCTCGGATGAGGAAAGGGTTCCAGCGGTCCCAAGCCCGGGACAGCGAACGCTCAGCAACCGTTGGATCACGGCGCGTGGGGGGATACCCCGGCGGGGGCGGCAGCGATCAGGCGGCCAGGTCTCGCATCTCCCAGCGGATCTTGTCGATCTGCGCCAGCAGCTCGGGGGCGAGTGTCGTGCCCCAGGCAGCCAGGTCTTCATCGAGCTGCGCCATCGACGTCACTCCGATGATGGTGCTGGCCACCTGCCACTTGGTGTAGCAAAAGGCCAGTGCCAGGCGGGTGGGTGTGAGGCCATGGTCACGCGCGAGCTGGTTGTAGCGGCGCGCGGCGGCCAGTGCCTCGGCGCGGCCCCAGCGCTGTTCGCGCACGGATTCGTAGCGGGCAATACGTGCGTCTGTGGGGGCGCCTGAACCTGTGGTGCCGCTGGCGTCGTACTTGCCCGAAAGCAGCCCGAACCCCAGCGGGGAGTACGCCAGCAACGACACGTCCAGCCGGTGCATGGTCTCGTCCAGGCCGTTTTCCACGTTGCGGTTGATCAGGCAGTACGCGTTCTGCACGCTGGCCACGCGCGGCAGGCCATGCTGGTCGGCCAGGCGTACGAACTCGTGCACGCCATACGGCGTCTCGTTGGACAGGCCGATAGCGCGCACCTTGCCCTCACGTACCAGGCGGTCCAGCGCCTTGAGCTGTTCTTCGATCGGCGTCTGCGAGCGTTCGTTGGCCGGGTTGTAGTAGATGTTGCCGAAGGCTGGCACATGACGCTCGGGCCAGTGGATCTGATAGAGGTCGATCACGTCGGTCTGCAGGCGCCGTAGCGAACCTTCGCAGGAGGCGATGATGTCTGCCGCTGTCATGCCCTTGCCCGAGCGCACCCAGGGCATGCCGCGAGAGGGGCCCGCCACCTTGGTGGCCAGCACCAGCTTGGCGCGCGCCGAGGGACGCTTGGCCAACCAGTGGCCGATGATGGTCTCGGTGGCGCCGCAGGTCTCGGCCCGCGTGGGGACGGAGTACACCTCGGCGGTGTCTAGAAAATTGATGCCGCGTTCGAGCGAGCGGTCCAGGATGTCGTGGGCCAGTGGCTCGGGCACCTGCTCACCAAAGGTCATGGTGCCCAGGCAGATGGGGGTGACATGCAGGTCGCTGCGACCCAGGCGTACGAGGTTCATGGTCATGGGGTTCAGGCAATCAAGAGGGCACGGAAATCGTTGACGTTGGTACGCGTGGGCCCGGTCACCACCAGGTCACCCAGGGCATCGAACCAGCTGAAGGCGTCGTTGCGGGCGAGCATCTCGCGGGCCGACAGGCCCAGGGCCTGGCCACGGGCCCAGCTGTCAGGGCCGAACACCGCGCCGGCATTGGTCTCGGAGCCGTCGATGCCGTCGGTGTCGGCCGCCAGGCCCCACACGCGGGAAAGATCGGCCACGCCGATCTGCGCCCCCAAGAGGAATTCGGCGTTGCGCCCGCCCCGGCCCTGGCCGGTGACGGTGACCGTGGTTTCGCCCCCCGACAGCAGCACCAACGGCGCGGGCGCGGGCTGGCCATGTAGGGCCACCTGGCGTGCCAGGCCCGCATGCACCAGGCCCACATGACGGGCCTCGCCTTCCAGCGCGTTGCCCAGGACCAACGCGCGCAGGCCCTGGGCCTGGGCCGCGGCGGCGGCGGCCTCCAGTGCGCCCTGCGCGGTGGCGATCACGCGGCAGTCGCGCGGGCCAGCCACAGCTTGCGCCTGGCGGGCCGGTGCAGCTTGCAACAGACGCAGCACCGCGTCGGGCGGCGTGATGCCGTGACGGCGCAGTACCGCAAGCGCATCAGCCGGCGTGGAATCGTCGGACAGCGTGGGGCCCGAGGCCACGGTGCGCGGGTCATCGCCCGGCACGTCGGACAGCACCAGGGTCCACACCGCCGCCGCGCCGCAGGCCTGGGCCAGCTTGCCGCCCTTGATGGACGACAGGTGGCGGCGCACGCAGTTCATCTCGCCGATCGGCGCGCCAGACCGCAGCAGCGCACTGGTGACCGCGCGCTTGTCCTCCAGGGTGATGCCTTCGGCCGGCGCGGTGAGCAGGGCCGAACCGCCGCCCGAGACGAGTGCGATCACGAGGTCGTCGGCGCCCAGACCTTGCACCAGGGCGCGTATGCGCTGCGCCGCTTCCAGACCGGCGCCATCGGGCATCGGGTGTCCCGCCTCGACCACCTCGATCTGCCGGCACGGCTCGCCATGGCCATACCGCGTGACCACCAGGCCGGACAGAGGAGCGTCCCACGCACGCTCCAGAGCGAGGGCCATGCGCGCGGCCGCCTTGCCCGCACCCACCACCACGGTGCGCCCCCGCGGTCGCGGCGGCAGATGGCGCGGCACGCTCTCCAGCGGGTCCACGGCCTTCAAGGCGGCATCGAACAGGCCCCGCAGCAGCTGGCGGCCAGCGACAGGGGTGAGAGCAGCGGGATCGAAAGACGTCATGTGGGCTGTCGCGTGCGGGCGCGCTCTTCTTCTTGCAGGCGCAACACGCGTCGCTGCACCTTGCCGGTGGTGGTCATGGGCAGCTGGTCGATGAACTCGATCTCTTTGGGGTACTCGTAGGGCGCCAGCTGGCCTCGCACATGCGACTGTAACTGCGCGATGAGTGCCTCGTCCCAGGCTCGGGTATCTGACACGGCGGCGCGCTCGGCGGCGGCCTGGGGCGCCAACACCACATAGGCCTTGACCAGCGCACCGCGGTCGGCATCGTGCTTGGGCACCACGGCGGCATTGGCCACCGCCGGGTGCTTGACCAGGCAGTTCTCGATCTCGCCAGGGCCGATGCGGTAGCCCGCGGCCTTGAACACGTCGTCGGCGCGGCCCTGATACCAGAGGTAGCCGTCGGCGTCGCGTACCGCGAGGTCACCGGTGCGGCACCAGTCGCCAGTGAACTTGGCGGCGGTGGCGTCGTCGCGCTTCCAGTAGCCGAGAAAGAAGATGGGGTTGGGAGCGCCGTGCACATCGAGCCGGTGCAGTGCCACGTCGCCGGGCACGCCGGTCGGGCATTCCCGGCCGTCGTCGTCGATCACCGACACGCGGTGGCCCGGGTAGGGCCGGCCCATGCTGCCGGGGCGCGCGGGCCAGCCCACGCGCGAGGGCCGGTGGTTCATCGCGCAGTTGCCGACGATGTAGTTGATCTCAGTCTGGCCGAACATCTCGTTCACGATGACGCCCAGCTCGTCGCGGCAATGCGCGTAGACCGCGTCACCCACCGCCTCGCCGGCACTCATGATGGCCGCCAGGCGCAAGCGAAAGTGCGCGCGCGGCTGAGGGTAGGCCTTCATCATGGCCTTGAGCGCGGTGGGAAACAGGAAGGTGTGCGTCACCCCGTGCTGCTGCATCAGCGTGTAGGCCAGCTCCGGGCTGAAACGGGCGCTGCAGGCGATGATGGGTCGGCCAAAGTACAGCGTGGGCAAGAGGGCGTCCATCAGGCCGCCGGTCCAGGCCCAGTCGGCGGGGGACCAGAACACGGCGTCGCTTTCGCCGTGGCCCGGCACACCCTCCGGGTCGAAGCCGAACCAGTTCTGGCTGCACACGAAGCCCGGCAAGTTGCCGATCAGGGCGCGGTGCGGGATGAGCGCGCCCTTGGGCGCCCCGGTGGTGCCGCTGGTGTAGATCAAGACCGCCGGGTCGTGGGCGCGCGTGCGCACAGCCTTGTACGCCGGCGATTGCGCTGCGAGACCCACTTCGAAATCCAGGTCGGCGCGCAGCGCCGCGGCACCTAAGCCCACCAGGGTGCGCAGCGCGGGGCAGTGCGGCCGCACCGCCAGCAGCGAGGCCACCGCGCCCTCATCACAGATCGCCACCTTGGCCTGGCTGTCCTGCAGGCGGTATTGCAAGGCCTCGGGCCCGAACAGAATGGACAGCGGCATGGCCACCGCTCCCATCTGCAGGATCGCGATGTAGGCCACCGCCGTCTCGGGGCGCTGAGGCAGCACCAGAGCCACGCGGTCGCCGCGCCGCACGCCCAGGGCCGCCAGCAGGTGCGAGAGGCGGTTGGCGCGCTGCTGCAGCTGCGCGTAGGTCAGGGTGTCCTGACCGGCGGGCAGGCCGTGCGCGCGGACGGCCACCCGGGTGGCCGCATCAGGCGCCTGCGCCCAGCGCGTGCAGCACACCTGCGCGATATTGAACGACGCCGGCACTTGCCAGCCAAAGCCCGCGTGCAAGGCCGCATGGTTGTCTCTGGCTTGACTGTGGCCCATGGTCGCTCTCCTTATGATCGCCCGAATGTATCAACCCCGACGCCCCTCCCGCAGCGAGTTTGTCCCGATCCGCAACCTGTCCTACCACGTACGTCTGTGGGGGGAGCCGGGGCCGGGCAAGGTGCCTCTGGTGATGGCGCATGGCTGGATGGACGTGGGCGCGTCCTGGCAGTTCGTGATCGATGCCCTGGACGACCAGGCCTTCATCATCGCACCCGACTGGCGTGGCTACGGCCTCACCGAAGTACCCGCCGCCGACACCTACTGGTTCCCCGACTACCTGGCCGACCTGGACGCCCTGATCGATCACTACGCCCCCGGACAAGCGGTGGACCTGGTGGGTCACAGCATGGGCGGCAACGTGTCGATGATGTACGCCGGCGCGCGGCCCGAGCGGATCCGGCGCCTGGTGAACCTGGAAGGCTTTGGCCTGCCCGAGACCCGCCCCGCGCAGGCCCCGGGCCGCTACGCCCGCTGGATGGACGAGGTCAAGGCCTTTCACCGAGGCGAGAAGGACCTGAAGTCCTACGACAGCTCCGACGGCGTGGCCGCGCGCCTGATGAAGACCAACCCGCGCCTGGCCCAGGACAAGGCCCATTGGCTGGCCCGTCACTGGGCCCGCCCCGATGCCGACGGCCGCTGGCGCATCCTGGGGGACCCGGCCCACAAGATCACCAGCGCCACCCTCTGGCGAGTGGAGGAAGCACTGGAAATCTATCGGCGCATCACCGCGCCCGTCCTCTGGGTGCAATCCACCGACAACAACCTGGACCAGTGGTGGAAAGGGCAGTTCACCCTGGCGCAGTTCCAGGAGCGACTGGCCCACGTGCCCCGGGTGCGCCAGGCCCTCATCGCCGATGCCGGCCACATGCTCCATCACGACCAACCCGAGGCCGTGGCTCGCGAGATCGCGACTTTCTTGGCAGATTCGACCGAAGGTTGACGTCGGAACTGCGGATGACGCGCGGTAGGCGCCCTCCTACCCCTAAGCTGTGCCTCAGCGTTTGCTGAGGTAATGGCTGTGCGTAACGACCGACGACGGACCCCCCGACCCCTTCTGCCCTTTCTTCCCCTGCTGCCCCTGCTGTTCCTGGCGGCAGCCGCCCTGATGCCGAGCCCGTCGCGCGCCGAGGACCACCCCAACGGGGACCTGGACACCCTCTGGGAATCGCTCTGGCACCAGAGCGGCGTACCGACCCGGGTGGTCCGCTGGGAGGGCGAGATCCGCCTGCGCCTGTGGGGTGTCAATGCCGCGGCGCACCGCGAGACGGTGATGCAGGCGCTGCGGACGGTGACGCAGGAAGCGGGCGTGCGCCTCGTCGACGTGACAGGCCAGCCAGGTCAGGCCGCGAACCTGAACGTAGAAGTGACGCTCGACACCGCGCTGGAGGACAAGCAGCCCTGCGCCACGACGCTGGAGTTTCGTCACGAGTCGCGGATCGATTCCGCCACGGTGCGCATGCGTAACCGGGACGTCTGGCGCTGCGCCCACCATGAGGCCATGCACGTGATGGGGGTGCGCGGGCACCCTGCGGGGCCTACGGTCCTGAGCTACTTCCCGGTCAAGGTCGACGCCCTGATGCCGCTGGACCAGGTGATGCTGCGCGCCTGGTACTCGCCCCGCATGCGCGGAGGCATGAGCCCTTTCGAGGCCCTGCAGGTCCTGGCCGACGAATGGGTGGCTACGCAGGCCGACCGCGCGGATGCATCGCAGACCCGTGACCGCTTTTTCGCCACCACCCTGGCGCAGATGCATGCCTACGCCAGCGGCCGTGGCGACATCCCTGCCATCGTGAAGCGCTCGGGGAAGGCCACCGAGGAAGGAATCCGCGCGGGCCGGGGCGAGATGAGCTATTTCCTTGGGGTGGCCTACCTGGAGGGGGCGCTCGTGCCCGCCAGCGACCGCGCCCAGGCTCGCCATTGGCTGGAGCAGGCCGCCAGCGCGGGAAACCGGTCGGCGCAGGCCCGGCTCGCGGGCTTTCGCTAGACCCTCGGCGTCCGACCTGGGCCCCTGGGGGGCCAGAACGTCCCACGCAGGGGGGCCGCGGGGGGTCCTGCACCTGCGCCATGCGAAAATCCGCCCTTTGGACGAAGAAGCACCCGCCCCATGGACGCAGAACGCATCAACCTGATCGGCACCACGCTGGCAGACCTCCAGGCCCGCACCGCGGACCTAAGGGGGTATCTTTGACTACGATGCCAAAGCGGAACGACTGAGAACCGTCAACGCATCGCTGGAAGACCCGGCGGTCTGGAACGACCCCAAGCGCGCCCAGGAACTGGGCAAGGAAAAGAAGCAGCTCGATGGCATCGTCCTGACGCTGCAATCGCTCGATCGCGAGCTGGCCGACAACCTTGAGCTCTATGACATGAGCAAGGAGGAAGGCGACGAAGCCGGCCTCATGACCCTCGAGGACGACACCACGCGCCTGACCGCCACCGTCGAGGAACTCGAGTTCCGGCGCATGTTCAACCGCCCGGCCGACCCGATGAACGCCTTCCTGGACATCCAGGCCGGTGCCGGCGGCACCGAGGCCTGCGACTGGGCGGGCATGCTGCTGCGCCAGTACCTGAAGTACGCCGAGCGCAAGGGCTTCAAGTCCAACGTCGAAGACGAATCGGCGGGCGATATCGCCGGCATCAAGAGCGCCACCATCAAGATCGAGGGCGAGTACGCCTACGGCCTCTTGCGCACCGAGACCGGCGTGCACCGCCTGGTGCGCAAGTCGCCCTTCGACTCGGCGGGCGGGCGCCACACCAGCTTCGCCAGTGTCTTCGTCTACCCCGAGATCGACGACTCGGTGGAGATCAACATCAACCCCGCCGACGTGCGGGTCGACACCTTCCGCGCCTCGGGCGCGGGCGGACAGCACATCAACAAGACCGATTCGGCCGTCCGTCTGACCCACGTGCCCACTGGTATCGTGGTGCAATGCCAAGACAGTCGCAGCCAGCACTCCAACCGCGATGTCGCCTGGCAACGCCTACGCTCCCGCCTGTACGACCACGAGATGCGCAAGCGGATGGAAGAACAGCAAAAGCTCGAGGACACCAAGACCGACGTGGGGTGGGGCCACCAGATCCGCAGTTACGTGCTGGACCAAAGCCGTATCAAGGACCTGCGTACCAACCTGGAAATCTCCAACACCCAGAAGGTGCTGGACGGCGACCTCGATCAGTTCATTCAAGCGTCCCTCAAGCAGGGCGTCTAGGAGCCAGACATGCGTGAAGGCCAAAGCCAGGTGATCCACCGCGCCGACTACCAGGCGCCGGCGTTCTGGATCGAGACGGTCGAACTGTGCTTCGACCTCGACCCCGCCAAGACCCGCGTACTCAATCGGATGCGGGTGCGCCGCAACCCCGACCTGCCAGCGCAGGCCCTGCGCCTGGATGGCGAGGAGCTCAATCTGGCCCGTGTCATGGTCAATGGCCAGGGTACGTCCTTCAAGCTCGAAGACAACCAGCTGGTGTTGGAGAACCTGCCCGAAGGCCCCGAGCCCTTCGAGCTGGAAATCTTCACCACCTGCGCCCCGGCCAAGAACACCAAGCTCATGGGCCTGTACGTGAGCAACGACTCGTTCTTCACGCAGTGTGAGGCCGAGGGCTTTCGGCGCATCACCTACTTCCTGGACCGGCCCGATGTGATGGCCAGCTACACCGTGCTGCTGCGCGCCGACAAGGCCCGCTACCCGGTGCTGCTGTCCAACGGCAACCTGGTGGACCAGGGCGAGCTGGAGGACGGCCGCCACTACGCCAAGTGGGTGGACCCGCACCGCAAGCCCTCCTACCTCTTCGCCTTGGTGGCCGGCACGCTGGTGGCGCGCGAACAGCGCATTACCTCGCGCAGTGGCAAAGACCACCTGCTGCAGGTCTATGTGCGCCCCGGCGATCTGGACAAGACCGAACACGCGATGAACTCCCTCATCGCCTCGGTGCTGTGGGACGAAGCGCGCTTTGGCCTGCCCCTGGACCTGGAGCGCTTCATGATCGTCGCCACCAGCGACTTCAACATGGGCGCAATGGAGAACAAGGGCCTGAACATCTTCAACACGAAGTACGTGCTGGCCAGCCAAGCCACCGCCACCGACGTCGACTACGCCAACATCGAGAGCGTGGTGGGCCACGAATACTTCCACAACTGGACGGGTAACCGCGTCACCTGCCGCGACTGGTTTCAGCTCTCGCTGAAGGAAGGCCTCACGGTCTTTCGCGACCAGGAGTTCAGCCAGGATCTGGCGGGTAAAGCCTCGGCACGCGCCGTCAAGCGCATCGAGGACGTGCGCGTGCTGCGTACCGCGCAATTCCCCGAGGATGCCGGTCCGATGGCGCACCCGGTGCGCCCTGAGCAGTACCTCGAGATCAACAACTTCTACACGGTCACCATCTACGAAAAAGGCGCCGAGGTCGTGCGCATGATGCAGACCCTGGTGGCCGCGCCGGAGGATCCGACGGGACGTGCTGGCTTTGCGCGTGGCATGAAACGGTATTTCGAACGGCATGACGGCCAGGCCGTCACCTGCGACGACTTCGCCCAGGCCATCGCCGATGCCAACCCTGGGTCCGAGCTCGCGCAGCGCCTTGATGAATTCAAGCGCTGGTACAGCCAGGCCGGCACGCCGCGCGTGCACGCCACCAGCGACTGGGATGAGGCCGCCGGGCGCTACACGCTCACGCTCACGCAGTCCTGCCCGTCCACACCGGGCCAGAGCGACAAAGACAAATTCGTCATCCCCGTGCGCTGGGGCCTGCTGGATGCCCAGGGCCGCGAGGTGGCCTCTGACCTGCACGTGCTCTCGAAGTCTACGGCCACACTCACCTGCGAGGGTCTGGCCGGCGAGCCGGTGCCCTCGCTGATGCGCGGCTTCAGCGCGCCAGTGATCCTCGAGTACGACTACTCCGACGCCCAGCTTCTGATCCTGCTGGCGCACGACACCGACCCCTTCAACCGCTGGGAGGCTGGCCAGCGCCTGGCCCTGCACCGCGCGCTGCGCTTCGTGCGTGAGGGCGGGCATGTCGATCTGGACGCTCCCTTCCTGGAGGCCATGCGTGGCGTGCTGCGCCACGCCGAGTTGGACGCGGCCTTCAAGGACCTGGTTCTCACTCTGCCCTCGGAGACCTACATCGCCGAGCACCTGCAGACGGTGGACCCGCAGCGTATTCACGCGGTGCGCGAAGCGATGCGCCAGCAGCTGGCGACCACGCTGCGTCACGACTGGGAATGGGCCTACGAGCACCACAAGGACAACGGCGCCTACCGTCCGGACGCGGTGTCCAGCGGCCGCCGCGCGCTGGCGGGCCTGGCCCTCACCCACCTGTGCCTGGCGGCGCGCGTGAGCGGGGATCCCGTGTGGCCCGGCAAAGCGCTGCAGCGCTTCAAAGAAGCGAGCAACATGACCGACCGCTTCAACGCCCTGTCAGCGCTCGTGATCAGCGGGCATCCGCTGGCGGCACAAGCGCTGGAGCGCTTCCACGGCCTGTTCAAGGACGAGGCCCTGGTCCTGGACAAATGGTTCGCCCTGCAGGCCGGTGCACCCGACCACGGTGGGGATCGTCTGCCGGTGGTGCGACAGCTGATGAACCATCCGGACTTCAACATCCGCAACCCGAATCGCGCGCGCAGCCTGATCTTCAGCTATTGCAGTGCCAACCCGGGCGCATTCCATCGCCCCGACGCTGCGGGTTACGTGTTCTGGAGCGAGCGCGTGATGGAGCTCGACGCCATCAACCCGCAGGTCGCCGCCCGTCTGGCGCGTGCACTCGATCGCTGGAAGCGGCTGGTCGAGCCGTATCGCAGCGCGGCGCGCGAGGCGATCGCACGGGTCGCAGCCAAGCCGGATCTTTCGAATGATGTCCGTGAAGTGGTCACGCGGGCGCTGGAGGAATAATTCATCATGTCCACCAAGATCTCTCTCTCCCGCTACCTCGTCGAGCAGCAGCGCGTTGACGGGCTCATCCCCGCGCAACTGCGCCTGCTGCTGGAAGTGGTGGCCCGTGCCTGCAAGGGCATCAGCCATGCGGTGAACAAGGGTGCGCTCGGTGGCGTGCTGGGCTCCGCGGAGACCGAGAACGTGCAGGGCGAGGTGCAAAAGAAGCTGGACATCATCGCCAACGAGGTCTTGATCGAAGCCAATGAATGGGGTGGGCACCTGGCGGCCATGGCCAGCGAGGAGATGGACGGCATCTACATGGTGCCCAATCGCTACCCGCAGGGCGAGTACCTGCTGCTGTTCGACCCGCTGGATGGCTCCTCCAACATCGACGTCAACGTCTCCATCGGCACCATCTTCAGCGTCCTGAAGAAACCCGAGGGCAGTGGCCATGGTGTGAGCGAGCAGGACTTCCTGCAACCGGGCAACCGCCAGGTGGCGGCGGGCTATTGCATCTACGGTCCCCAGACCACCCTGGTGCTGACGGTGGGCGATGGCGTGGCCATGTTCACTCTGGACCGCGAGCAAGGCTCCTTCGTGCTGGTGCAAGAGCACGTACGCATCCCGGCGGACACCAAGGAGTTCGCGATCAATATGTCCAATATGCGGCATTGGGCACCGCCGGTGCGCCGCTATGTGGACGAATGCCTGGCCGGCAAGAACGGCGTTCGCGGCAAGGACTTCAATATGCGCTGGATCGCCTCCATGGTGGCCGATGTGCACCGCATCCTCACGCGCGGGGGCATCTTCATGTACCCCTGGGACCAGCGCGAACCGAACAAGCCCGGCAAGCTGCGCCTGATGTACGAGGCCAACCCCATGGGCTGGCTGGTCGAACAAGCCGGTGGCGCCGCCACCAACGGCACCCAGCGGATCCTGGACATCCAGCCCGGGCAGCTGCATGAACGCGTGAGCGTGATCCTGGGCAGCAAGAACGAAGTCGAGCGAGTAACGGGTTATCACGCGCAGGCCTGAGCGACTCGCGCAGGGCTCCCGTAGCGCTTGCTCAGGTCCCTGCCACGTTCACGGTTTCAGGAGGCGGTGCGCGGCCCTCGCGGTCCTCGTCCCGCAGAACCCCCCCTGACGGGCGCGCGAGCGCCTCGTCGATCACCGCCGCCACGGCCGCCCCCTGGGTACGCACCAGAGCCAGGTGGGCGCACGGCACCGTGACCACCCGCACACCAGCCCGCAACACGCGCCGCCATACCGGCATGGGATCGAGGTAACCGTCCAGCGGCACACGGGCGCGTACGAACAGCACCGGGCCTGCGGTGTAGGGGGCCGGCCGGTACCCCTGCAGCGCGCGCACCAGGGCCTGCATGACCCGCCAGTGCGCATCGCCCATGCCAGGCGGCCGCTCGAACGCAGATGCCGCAGGCCGAACACGCCCCCGTACCGCATCCCGCAGCCGGGTCCACAAAGCGGCCAGATAGACGCGTCGCTGGGCAGGCTCCAGGCATCGCCACTTGGCGACCACATGACGGGCCCGGTGCCAGGGGCGCAGCGCCGGGAATACATCGCGGCACAGGTAGGGATCCAGCAGGCACAGCAGGTCCACCCTGTCCCCTTCCCTGGCCAGCAGACGGGCCATCTCCAGGGCCACGAGTCCGCCAAAGGAAAAGCCGCACAAGGCATAGCGCTCGCCAGGCCACTCGCGCCGCAGGGCCTGGACATAGTGGGCGGCCATGGCCTCCACGCGCTCGTGCGGTGCGACTTCTCCATCCAGGCCCTGCGCGTGCAGCCCCAGCACCGGTCGCCGCGTGCGCAAGGCCTCGACCAGCGCGCGGCACTCCATTACCGTGCCGCTCAGGCCATGCACCAGGATCAGGGGCGGGCCACTGCCCTCGCGCAGCGTCACCAGCGGCGACAGGGGGGCGGCAGGCTCCAGCTTCCTGGTCACGGCCGCGAGGGCCCGTACGGTCGGCGCCTGCAGCAAGGTCGCCAGTGGCAGGTGGCGACCCGTCATCTGCTCCAGGCGCACCATGATCACGGCGGCTTGCAGCGAATTACCCCCGATCTCCAGGAAATGATCATCCAGGCCCACATGGTCCAGGCCCAGTTCCTCGCACCACAAGGCCTGCAAGCGCACCTCGAGCGGCGCGTCGCTCAGGTCGTCCCGCACGCTAGCGTCTCGTGCGCGGGCGCCACCGTGCTGGAGGACCTGTGCACGCAGGGCGTCCAGGCACTGCGGATTGCGCAGCGCGGATCGGTTTGGCACGGGCAGGCCGTTGACCGCGCAGCGAGCGGCGGCCTCGGACAGCTTGCCGCTGTGGGTGAGGGGCAACTCGGGCACACACACGATGCGGTCTGGCACGTGGGCGGGCGAGAT
>JBEAZV010000077.1:0-5823 GCA_041159245.1 Pseudomonadota bacterium | reverse complement strand
AGCTGGGTGCGCGCCGCAGCCTGGTCGAACACAACGCGCAAGACCTTGCCACCGAGGACCTGATCACGCCCACCGACATGGTGGTCACCCTCTCCCATTCGGGCTATATCAAGAGCCAGCCCCTGTCGGAGTACAGCGCGCAAAAGCGGGGCGGCCGGGGCAAGCAGGCCACGTCCACCAAGGAAGACGACTGGATCGACCAGCTCTTTATCGCGAACACGCACGACTGGATCCTGTGCTTCTCCAACCGGGGCCGCATGTACTGGCTCAAGGTCTGGGAGGTGCCGGCGGGTTCACGCGGCTCGCGTGGGCGCCCCATCGTCAACATGTTTCCGCTGGCCGAGGGCGAGAAGATCAACGTGGTGCTACCGCTCACGGGCGAATTCCGCAGCTTCCCGGCCGACCACTATGTGTTCATGGCCACCCGCATGGGCACGGTCAAGAAGACGGCGCTAGACGAATTCAGCAACCCGCGCAAGGCCGGCATCATCGCGGTCGACCTGGATGAAGGCGACTTCCTGATCGGCGCGGCGCTGACCGACGGCAAGCACGATGTGATGCTGTTCTCCGACGGCGGCAAGGCGGTGCGCTTTGACGAGAACGACGTGCGTCCCATGGGCCGCAATGCGCGCGGCGTGCGCGGCATGATGCTCGAAGAAGGCCAGAGCGTGATCGCCATGCTGGTGGCCGAAGACGAAACACAAAGCGTGCTCACCGCCACCGAAAACGGCTACGGCAAGCGCACCCCCATCACCGAATACACCCGCCATGGCCGTGGCACCAAGGGCATGATCGCCATCCAGCAAAGCGAGCGCAATGGCAAGGTGGTGGCCGCGACGCTGGTGCGTGCGGCCGACGAGATCATGCTGATCACCGACCGCGGCGTGATGGTGCGCACGCGCGTGGCGGAATTGCGCGAGCTCGGTCGTGCCACCCAAGGCGTGACCCTGATCGGCCTGGACGAAGGCGCCAAGCTCAGTGGCCTGCAGCGCATCGTCGAAAACGACGCCCAGGGTGCGGATGACGCCGCCGAGGCCGACACGCCGGCGGCACCGGACGGGGACGCCTGACCGTGGCGCGGAGCCTGGCCCAGCTGCGCACCGAGATCGACGCCGTCGACCAGGAGCTGCTCGCGCTGCTCAATCGACGCGCGGGTCTCGCCCACGAAGTGGGCGAGATCAAGAAGGTGGACGGCTCGCCGGTGTACCGGCCCGAGCGCGAGGCCCAGGTGATCCTGGGCCTGCAGACCGCCAACCCCGGCCCGCTCAAGCCCGCGAACATCGCCACCGTCTGGCGCGAGATCATGTCGGCCTGCCGCGCCCTCGAGGCCACGCAGCGCGTGGCCTATCTCGGCCCGGCGGGCACTTTCAGCGAACAGGCAGCGGTCTCCTTCTTCGGTGCAAGCATCGAGCACGTGCCCTGCACCAGCTTCGACGAGGTGTTCCACGCCGCGGCGGCCGGCACCGCCGACTTTGGCGTGGTGCCAGTGGAGAACAGCACCGAAGGCGTGGTGACGCGGTCGCTAGACCTGCTGCTGCAGTCGCCCCTGCATATCGTGGGTGAGATCAGCCTGCTGGTGCGGCACCACCTGCTGCGCCTCTCGCCCTCGCTCGAGGGTATCGAGGCGGTGCTGGCCCACCCGCAAGCGCTGGCGCAGTGCCAGGGCTGGTTGTCCAAACACCTGCCCAACGCCGAGCGGCGCGCCGTCTCCAGCAACGCGGAGGGCGCGCGCATGGCCGCGGCCAACCCGGCCTGGGCTGGCATTGCCAGCGAGCGCGCAGGCAGCGAGTTCGGCCTACACCTAGCGGCACACGCCATCCAGGACGACGCCTACAACCGCACCCGCTTTGCGGTGGTGTGCCTGCCCCAGACGCTGCCGGCGCCACAGGCCTCGGGCCGCGACTGCGTGAGCCTGGTGGTGTCGGTGCCCAACAAGCCCGGCGCGGTGCACGACATTCTGGTGCCGCTGAAAAAGCACGGCGTGTCCATGACGCGCTTTGAGTCGCGCCCGGCCCGCTCGGGCCAGTGGGAGTACTACTTCTTCATCGACATCCAGGGCCACCCTTCGCAGCCCCATGTCGAGGCGGCGCTGGCCGACTTGCGCGCACTGTGTGCGTACTACAAGGTCCTGGGCACCTACCCGGTCGGCGACTGAAGGCCGGTCATCATGTTCGAACAACTCGGCCTGATTGGCTGCGGCCTCATGGGCGGCTCCTTCGCCCTGGCCCTCAAACGTGCCGGGCTGGTCAAGCGCGTGGTCGGCTACAGCAAGTCGCCCTCGACCACCGAGCGGGCGATGCAACTGGGCGTGATTGATGCCACAGCGCCCTCGGCCTTGCAGGCGGTATCGGGCTCGGACATCGTGCTCCTGGCGGTGCCGGTGGCGGCCACAGCCTCGACCTTCAAGGCGATCCGGCAGTTGGTCACCCGCGACATGCTGGTGATGGACGTGGGGTCCACCAAGTGCGACGTGGTGGCCGATGCGCGGCGCGTGCTGGGCGATCAGCTGGGCGCCTTCGTGCCATGCCACCCGATCGCGGGCAAGGAGTCGGCCGGGGTTGCCCACGCGACGCCCGATCTGTATCGCGATCACCATGTGGTGATCACCCCCATCGAGCGCACCGGCGTTACCCAATTGAACAAGGCCCGCGCCGTCTGGGAAGCGCTGGGCAGCCGCGTGCACCTGATGTCGCCCGAAGCGCATGACGCCGCTCTGGCCGCTGTGAGCCACCTGCCGCACCTGGTGGCCTTTGCGGCGGTCGACGCGGTGCGCCAGCAGCCCCAAGGCCAGGCCTTTCTCGCGCTGGCCGGGCCAGGCTTTCGCGATTTCACCCGCATCGCCGCCAGCGACCCGCTGGTCTGGCGCGACATCCTCCTGGCCAACCGGCAGGAAGTGATCGCGCAGTCGCGTCTGCTGCGAGAGCGACTGGCGGCCTTCGAAGAGGCCATGCAGTCGGGCGACGGCGCCACACTGGAAAACCTGATCCGCGAAGCCAGCGCCGTGCGCGCGCGCTGGAGGATGGGCCAGGGCCTGGAAGACGACTAGCGCCCCTCAGAGCCACCGCATGTACGCCACCGAATTCCTCGACCTCCCCGCCCTGGAGACTGCTGGGGGCACCGTCACCCTGCCCGGCTCCAAAAGCATCTCCAACCGTGTGCTGCTGCTGGCGGGCCTGAGTGCAGGCACCACCGCCATCCACGATCTGCTGGACTCCGACGACACGCGGGTAATGCTCGCGGCACTCGAGCAACTGGGTTGCCGCCTGCAATGGCAAGGGGCGGTGCTGCACTTGACGGGCTTGGGGGCAGCGCGTCCTGCCTCGCCCGCACGCCTCTTTCTGGGCAACGCCGGCACGGCCATGCGTCCGCTCACGGCCGCCCTCGCCGTCCTGGGCGGCGACTTCGAGCTCTCGGGCGTGCCGCGCATGCACGAGCGACCCATTGGCGATCTGGTCGATGCCCTGCGCGAACTGGGCTGCCATGTCGATTACCTGGGCCAGGACGGATTTCCGCCGATGCGCATCGGACAGGCCCGCCTGCGCCTGGACGCGCCCATCCCCGTGCGCGGCGACGTGTCCAGTCAGTTCCTCACCGCGCTGCTGATGGCTCTGCCCCTGGTCGCCACGCGAGACATCGTGATCGAGGTGCAAGGCGAGCTGATATCCAAGCCCTACATCGAGATCACGCTGAACCTGCTCGCGCGTTTTGGCGTGCAGGTTCGGCGTGAGGGCTGGCAGCGCTTCACGATTAAAGCGGGCAGCCAGCTGCAATCGCCAGGCGTGGTGCATGTGGAGGCCGATGCCTCCTCGGCCAGCTACTTCGTGGCGCTGGGCGCGATCGCCGCAACGGGGCAGCCGGTGCGCATCGAAGGCCTGGGGCGCGAGTCCATTCAGGGTGATATCCGCTTTCTGGAGGCCGCCGAGCGCATGGGCGCTGCCATCGAAAGCGGCCCCAACTGGATCGAGGTGAAACGCAGCGTCTGGCCGCTGCGGGCGCTGGACCTGGACTGCAACCACATCCCCGACGCCGCGATGACGCTGGCGGTGATGGCCCTGTATGCCGACGGGCCCACCACCCTGCGCAATATCGCCAGCTGGCGCGTGAAGGAAACCGACCGCCTGGCCGCCATGGCCACCGAGCTGCGCAAGCTCGGTGCGCAAGTGGAGGAAGGCGCGGACTTTCTGCGTGTGACGCCCCCGGCCGGCCTTCACGCCTGGCGCGCCGGCGGCATCCACACCTACGACGACCACCGCATCGCCATGTGCTTTTCCCTCGCGGCCTTCAACCCCGCCGGCCTGCCGGTGCGGATCGAGGACCCCAAGTGCGTGGCCAAGACCTTCCCGGATTACTTCGAGACCCTGTTCTCGGTGGCGCGCACAGCGCCGGCGCGGGTGCCAGTGATCTGCATCGACGGCCCCACCGCCTCTGGCAAGGGCACCCTGGCCTCGCAAGTGGCCCAGCGCCTGGGCTACCACTACCTGGACTCGGGCGCCCTGTACCGGGTCACCGCGCTGGCCGCCCTGCGCGCCGGGCTGGCCCTGGAGCCCGCCCATGAGGCCGCCATCGCCGCTCTCGCCCAGGCCCTGCCGGTGCGCTTCGAGGGGGAGTGCATCCTCCTGGCCGGCGAGGACATCAGCGAGGCGATCCGCACCGAGGAGGCCGGGATGAACGCCTCCCGAGTGTCGGCCCTGCCCGCCGTCCGGACCGCCCTCCTGGCCCTCCAACGGGGCTTGCGCACCCTCCCCGGCCTGGTGGCCGACGGGCGGGACATGGGCACGGTCATCTTCCCGGACGCCCCCCTGAAGGTCTACCTCACGGCCAGCGCCGCCAAGCGGGCCGAGCGGCGGCATAAGCAATTGATTTCAAAGGGAATTTCGACTACAATCGATACCCTTCGCGCAGACTTAGAGGCGCGCGACCTGCGGGACACCACCCGCGCCGTCGCCCCCTTGAAGCCCGCGCAAGACGCCCTCCTCCTAGACAACTCCGATCTGTCGGTGCCCGCATCGATCGAACAGGTCTTGGCTTGGTGGTCGGGTAAGCAGCCGTTTGGGTCTGGGCCTTCAGGGTCCGCCTGATCGTCTGAGTGGCCCACACCGCCCCTCCCGCGCGACAGCGCACTGGCGGTGTGGATCGTGAACGTAACCGCGGCTCTGCCGCACCCAAACGCCGTCCCAGCCTTAGAAACCTCCGCAATGGTGCGGAAGTGAAACCTGTGCGACGTGCAAGGAAACCTCCATGTCTGAAT
Source organism: Pseudomonadota bacterium (assembly GCA_041159245.1). GTDB lineage: Bacteria > Pseudomonadota > Gammaproteobacteria > Burkholderiales > Burkholderiaceae_C > Ramlibacter. The sequence goes on along the minus strand of JBEAZV010000077.1, from coordinate 575 downwards.
CTTTTGCCGCCCTGTTCGAAGAATCGCTGCAACGCTCCGAGATGCGTGCAGGCGAGGTGATCACCGCTGAAGTGGTCCGCATCGAACACAACTTCGTCGTCGTCAACGCGGGCCTGAAGTCCGAAGCCTATGTGCCGCTGGACGAATTCAAGAACGACAAGGGCGAGACCGAAGTCCAGGTCGGCGACTTCGTGTCGGTGGCCATCGACGCCATCGAAAACGGCTACGGTGACACCATCCTCTCGCGCGACAAGGCCAAGCGCCTCGCCTCCTGGATGAGCCTCGAGAAGGCCCTGGAGTCTGGCGAGTTCGTCACCGGCACCACCAGCGGCAAGGTCAAGGGCGGTCTGACCGTGTTGGTCAATGGCATCCGCGCCTTCCTGCCTGGCTCCCTGATCGACACCCGTCCGATCAAGGACCTGACCCCCTACGAGAACAAGACCCTCGAGTTCAAGGTCATCAAGCTCGATCGCAAGCGCAACAACGTCGTGCTGTCTCGTCGCGCCGTGGTGGAAGCCTCCATGGGCGAAGAGCGCGCCAAGCTGATGGAAACCCTGAAAGAAGGCTCCATCGTC
>JBEAZV010000076.1:0-8377 GCA_041159245.1 Pseudomonadota bacterium | reverse complement strand
AGATGCCGCTGACGCTGCTGTCCTTGAGCGTGTACAGGGCCAGGGGCATCCAGGCCAGCGGGCTGATGGGTTTGAGCACCTGGATAAAGGGGTCGAAGGCCTTTTGCATCAGCGGCGACATGCCGATCAGAAAACCCAGCGGAATCGCCACCGCCATGGCCAGGAAGAATCCCAGTGCGACACGGCCCAGGGAGTGGGCCAGCTGGATGCCGATGCCCTTGTCATTGGGCCCCTTGTCGTAGAAGGGATCCGACAGGTGTTTCCAGGTGGTGCGAGCCACCTCGAGGGGCGGCGGAAAGCCGGTGGCCTTGGTGGCACCGGGGTCCTTGCCCATCATCTTGGCGTACTCGATCTCCTCGGCCGACATGCCGCCCGAGGCCGCGGCGCCAGCCGGAGCCTGTGAGCTCAGTTGCCAAGCCCCGATGAACACGCACAGCAACAAGAAGGACACCAGCGCCGCGCGCAGGTTCAACGCAGTATTTTTCATGGCGACCTGCGTCTTAGCTCTTGCGAATGGCGAAGCTGTCCAGGTATTCCTGCGGCTTGGCCGGGTCGAACACCTTGCCCATGATGGTGTGCTTGGCGTAGCCGGTGCCGGCGGGCAGCGGCATGTCCAGGTCTTTCATGTGCTTGCGGGCGTCGGTGAGCAGGAACACCTTCTCGGCGATCTGCTTGTAGTCGACGGTGCCCTTGATGTAGCCCCAGCGTTGCATCTGGGTCAGCATCCACACCGCCATGCTTTGCCAGGGCATCGGATCAAAGTCGGCGCGGTCCGGCACGTTCTGGATCTTGCCCAGGCCGTCGGCGAACTTGCCGGTCAGCACCTGGGCCAGCACCGTTTCGGGCTGGTTCAGGTAGGCCTGAGGGGCGATCACCTTGGCGATCAGCTCGCGGTTCTTGGGCTGACGCGCCATGGCAGCCGCGGTCAACACCGAGCGGAACAGCGCAGCGAAGGTGTTGGGGTTCTGGCGGATGAACTCGCTGCTGGTGCCGAAGGCGCAGCAGGGGTGGCCGTTCCACAGTTCCTTCGTGAGCAGGTGGATGAAGCCCACTTCCTCGAAGACAGCGCGTTGGTTGAAGGGATCGGGGCCCAGGAAGCCGTCGATGTTGCCGGCGCGCAGGTTGGCCACCATCTCGGGCGGTGGCACCACGCGGATCTGAATGTCGGTGTCGGGGTTCAGGCCCGCTTCAGCCACGTAGTAGCGCAGCAGGAAGTTGTGCATGGAGTACTCGAAGGGCACCGCGAACTTGAAGCCCTTCCAGCTCTTGGGATCACGCTTGTCCTTGTGCTTGACGTGCAGGGTGATGGCCTGGCCGTTGGTGTTCTGCACGGTGGCCACGTTCATGGGCACTGCGTTGGAGCCCAGACCCATCGACATCGCCAGCGGCATGGGCGAGAGGAAGTGGGTGGCGTCGTACTCCTTGTTGATCATCTTGTCGCGGATCAAGGCCCAGCCCGCGGTCTTGATCACCTCGACGTTCAGGCCCTGCTTGCTGTAGAAGCCCAGGGGGTGCGCCATGATCAGCGGCGTGGCGCAGGTGATGGGGATGAAGCCAATCTTCAGATTGGTTTTCTCCAAGGGGCCTTTTTCCTGGGCCATGGCCTGAAGACTGGCCACTGGCAGCACGCTGGAGATGGCCGCCATCGCCGTGCCCTTGCCCACGGCACGCAGGAAGCGACGGCGCTGTGCGTCGTGCGGGAACAGGGCCTTGACCAGCGTGGCCTCGATGAATTCCTTGCTGTAGGCCTCGAAGTCTGCGGTCTCGCTGCGGCGTCGCAATTCGACGGCCGCTTCGTCGGCGGCGACTTCAGCATGGTGATCCGCCACGGTGTGGTCGCGCCCGCAGCTGCACTTCATCATCAGCGGGCGGTCGGCGTTGTAGGGGTCAAAGAATGCGGGCACGGTGAGCCTCCAGAACAATGGTTGCTCAGCTATATGCAAGCTCCGGGCCAACCACTGAACTGCAGGTGTCGGGGGCCCTGCGCCTCACAGGGGGGGGGGCTTCCGGGCGCGTCCCAACGGCAGGAGTCGCACCATTTTGGCGAACGCCCCTCCCTCCGTGTGCACCAGGTCAAGGCATCACCGAGCCCCGCCCTCATTGGATGTGACAGCGTTTCCGGGTGATTCGATGGCTAAGGCCAGAATGCGAGCGGCAACGACTCGCCTACGGCTGTGGCGGCTCAATCGGGAAGCCTGTTATCTTGAGCGCAACTTATAGTCCTCGGAAAAAGAGTGTCCGGATTGCTTTCTGCGTGGACCTTTCAGGTGATCAAAATAGATTCCCAAATTACTGTTGATGAATGGATGTTCAGTATCTACAGCGGCTCCTGAAATATTTTTGAAATCAACTGCCTGTCGCTCGAATTCGAAGCGGGTTTGATCCCAGATCCAAGAGTCGTGCCACTGTTCATATGCGAATATCTCACCATTCCTGTAAATATCGGCGACCCGATTCATGAAGTTCGATAGCTGTGGATGATTATTATTGAATCCAAGGAAGCCGCATTCGGAGTAAGCGCCTGACGGTGGAAAATTATTCCGTCCGAGGTAGCTCATTAGTTGATTTTGCTCCGGGAAAAATTGCATCAAATCATTGGAAGAGAACTGTTTAAGGCAGCGGATATCCGCATCGAGCCAGGCAAAGTGGTTTTTCGGCCTGTATTGCTGTATGGCCTGTAATAAGGCGAAAATTTTGAAGGAAAATCTGATAGCGTCAAACCGGAAATCTTGAATCAATTTAACTTGATTGTCTGGTAGAAATTCGATTCTTAGGCCCCTTGCTTCATGTATACGCCCGAAGCGGCGGACAAATTCTTGGTGGTCTGGATGATGAAATCTTGCGAACTCAACGTGATTCAGTTGAATTTCTGGAATTTCATTTCCTTCATAAATTACTTTTAGTTTGACTGAGCCATCGGATTTTTCGGAGAATTCCTGAACCATCCGCCTGCCGTATTGATTCAGCAGGAGTTCATTAAACGATGTGATGATTAGCATATGGTTTGATTGAAGCGAAGTTTTGTGGGGTGTGTTGTTGTTTGGGCCAGGTCAGGAAGTGCAGCGTTGGGTGTCAAGTCCATAAACCCTTGAGACGGGTTGCGCACAGGGGGCTTGGTCTGAACTCACTCCGGCTCGATCCTCGCGTCCCGCACCACCTTGCCCCAGCGCGGGGATTCCGATCGGATCAAGGCTGCAAATTGCTCCGGCGTGCCGCCGCCCAGCTCGTTGCCCTGGCTGGTGATTTTCTCTTTCACTTCCGCGGTCTGCAGGGCCTGATTGCACACCGCGTTGAGCCGGCGCACGAGATCCGAGGGAAGGCCCTTCGGTCCGATCAGCCCTTGCCAGTTCAGGACCTCCACCGCCGCAAAGCCCTGTTCGGCCATCGTGGGGATGTCGGGCAACAGAGGGGAGCGAGTCTTGCTGGTGATGGCCAGCGGTCGCAGGCGCCCGCCCTGGATAGCCGGCAGGGCGCTGTACATCTGCTCGAACATCAGGTCCACCTGGCCGGCCATCAGATCGCCTGCGCCGAGCGCACCACTCTTGTACGGGGCATGGATCATGTCGATGCCTGCCGCATGCTCCAGCAAGGCGCCACTGAGGTGGTGGGTGCCGCCAATACCGCCCGAGGCGTAGCTGAGTTTGCCGGGGCTGGCCTTGGCTGCGGCCACGATGTCCCGGACCGATTTGAAGCGCGAGTCGTTGCGCACCATGAGCACCAGGGGACCGCGCTCGATCAGGCAGATGGGGGTCAGGTCGTTCAGCGGATCGAAGCTGAGTTTCTTGAACAACGCGTGGTTCACAGCCAGCGGCGCGAAGTTGCCCATGCCGATCACGTAGCCATCGGGCTTGCCCTTGGCGATGAGGTCGGTGCCGATGTTGCCGCCGGCCCCCGCCTTGTTGTCGATGACGATGGGTTGTCCCAGGATCGCGCTCATGGCTTTGGCCACCTGGCGCGAACGGCTGTCGGCGTTACCGCCAGCGGCGTAGGGGCAGACCCAGGTGATGGGGCGGCTCGGGTACTTCTCCTGGGCCCATGCCGGGGCGAGCATCAGGCCCGCGCTGGCCTGGATAAGGGCTCTGCGTCGCATGTCGTCTCCTCGTGATTCGGCGGACGCCGGGCCCACCGCACTGTGTGCTGCAGTATCGCAGGTCACCGGCGGCGAGCCGACGGTCGGTCTGCGCTGGCCCCGTCATCCTCCAGCAGGTCCGCGGCATTTCGGACACCGCGCGTGGTCCGTGTCCACCATTGGGAGAAGCTTTGGCAGTGCCGTTCCACCGGGGGGAACAGGGTGGGTGCTGGCTCGAGGAGCGCCACGGTCTTCAGCCACCGGCCGATGTGCGGGTCATCGACACTGCGCACCCGCGCAGCGCCGGCCAGTGCCGTGGCCAGCCCCGCCGCAGCGGTGATCCAGCGGTGTGCCGTCACGGCCGCCATCGCGGCGTCCACCCAGCGCCAGCGCGCTTCGCTCCAGGGCCAGGCTTCGTGATACTCGCGCAGGTAGATGCCGATCACGACCGCCGTTGCAGGTACGTCCTGGGGCGGCGTCCTTAGCGCCCAGGGGTGTACGAGCCACACCTCGCGCCCTTGCACGGACGCGGCGAAATCCGCATCTGGCGTGCGCAGTCCGAGAGGGGTGGGCGGCCCGGTCAGGCGTGGTGGCGGCGCGTAGGGTGTTCGGGCCGCAGCGGGCATCGGGACACCGACCCGCGAGCGACTTTCCGCGGCATGCAAGCCGCGCGCGATGCGCTCCAGGATCTCATAGGACTGGTCGATCACGCTGTCGGGGCTGTGCCAGGCAGGAGGGGCGAAGCGCGCCACGTTCTCCGCGTTGAACAGGTAGGGCTTGTGGCTACCGGTGCCGGCCACCCATTGCCAGCTCAGATGGTTGCTGGCGAGGTCGCCATCGAGCAGGTGGGCCACCATCCAGTCGGCGCCCGCTCGCCAATGCACATGGCGCAGGTGCACGATGTAGCTGGCGAGCCACATGCGCGCGTGGTTATGCAGTGTGCCGGTGTCATACAGCGTGCGAACCGCCAGGTCGATGACCGGTACGCCCGTGCGCGCCTCGCAGATGTCCGCGGGTAAGGTGGCGTCGTAGTCGGCATCGGGCAGGGGGCCTGGATGAATCGACCGCAGGATGCCGTCCCCTGCGTGGGACCACACATGGCGGAAGAATTCGCGCCAACCCAGTTCGAAAACCAGTTTGTGGTTGACGTCGAGCGGACCGAGCGTGAGGACGCGCGCCAGCACCTCGGGCAAGGTGACCAGGCCGTGCGTCAGATACGGCGAGAGCCCCGTGACCGCGCCTTCGAGGTGGTTGCGGCTGCGGGCGTAGTCGGCGGGGCGGACGTTTGCGATACGCGCCAGCGCCGCTTCGCGGCTGGCATCCAGAGGCTCGACCCGGGCCACGCGCCCGGCGCTCAGGCGGGCTGCACGCGCCCGCGCGCGTCCTGCAGGCAGTCCTGGGCGGCGGCTTCGGTCGACCGCCAGAACGGGCAGTCCGCTGGTTTGTCCTCAAAGCGGCTGGAGATGCCACGGCTCTCGAACGCCAGGTGCAGGGATCGCGCCAGTTCCCTGTCAACGCCGAACAGGCTCCAGTTGCGGCCTTGTGCGGCCAGGCGGACCGTGTGGCCGAATCGGCCACGCACGGCTTCAAAGCCCTGCACCTGGTCCAGTGCGATCGCCTGCACGCCTTGCGGGTCCGCGTTGCGAAGCAGCACGGAGCGCTCGGTGACCGCCCACACGCCACGGCCCGACATCACGATGCGGCCGATCACATAACCCTGGAGCTTCTCGCCGGTCTGCATCTGCTGGCGCAGGGCGTCGATATCCGCAGTGTCCAGCTTCTGCAGGGCGTAGGGGTTGTGTCCCTCCATGAGGATTTCGGCCAGTGCATCGCCGTGGATGAAAGAATTGAGGAATTTCATGAAGCTTTGGAGTGGAAAGACGAATCGGCCGGGACTGTAACCAATCGGTCTTGATCAAGCGCGCTGTAGGTGATTGCCAGCGGTCGCGGGTTTTGGGCACAAGGGTAAATACTCTGCTTAAAACATCATTTTGTGCACAAAAATAAGTCATGTTCCAAGCGTCCACTCACGTCGACGTCATCATCGCCGGCCTCGGCCCGACGGGCGCCACGCTGGCCGGCCTGCTGGGGCAGCGGGGCGTGCGTGTCGCGGTATTCGACCGACTGCCTGACCTCTACCCCCTCCCGCGCGCGATCGGTCTGGACCACGAGGCCATGCGCATCGCGCAGGAGCTCGGCGTCGCCGACCGTCTCGCCCCCTTCATCGGCGCCTACCGCCCCAGCGAGTACCGGGGGATGGACGGGCAGTTGATCAAGCGCCTGGACACCCAGCCCGAGCCCCATCGTCTGGGGTGGGCCCCCAATTACGTTTTCAACCAGCCCGGTTTCGAGCGGGTGCTCCGCGCGCGCTTGGACGAACTGACCGCAGTGCAGGTGCACCTCGAGGCCGAGGTGGTGGATACCGGCCAGGACGCCGGCCAGGCGTGGGCGGACGTGCGGCTGGCAGGGCAGGCGAGTGCGACCCGCTTCACCGCCGACTTTCTCGTGGCCTGCGATGGCGGCGCCAGCCCGATTCGAAAGCGCCTGGGGATCTCGCTCGAGGACCTGGATTTCGACGAGCACTGGCTGGTCGTCGATGCGCTGGTGCCCCACGACAAACTCGCGCAGCTGCCCCAGACGCAGGTGCAATATTGCGAGGCCGCTCGGCCTTCCACCTTCGTGGTGGGGCCGGGTCATCACCGCCGCTGGGAGGTGATGCTGCTCCCCGGGGACAGTCTCTCGCCCGAGTTTCCCGAGGCGCAGCTCTGGCCATTGTTGGCGCGCTGGATTCAGCCGGGCGAGGCGCGCCTGTGGCGGGCGGCGGCCTATCGCTTTCACGGTCTGGTGGCGCACGAGTGGCGCCAGGGCCGCATTTTCCTGGCGGGCGACGCCGCGCACATGACGCCTCCCTTCATGGCGCAGGGCATGGTGGGTGGGCTGCGCGATGCGCATAACCTGGCCTGGAAGCTGGCGCGGGTACTGCACGGGCATTCTCCCGAATCCTTGCTGGATACCTATGCGCAGGAGCGACGCCCGCATATGCGCCAGACGGTGCTCACGGCCATGGGTCTGGGTCGCATCATCTGTGAACGCGACCCGGAGAAGGCGCGCGAGCGAGATGCTCGCCTGCTCGCCGCGCACGGCGGCACGGTCAAGACCGAATTCCGCCAGAACATGATCCCCCCCCTCGCTCACGGCCTGCTGGCTGCCGGAGCGCCGGGTGCGGGCGAGCTGTTTGCACAGCCGCGTGTGAGCAGCCGCGACTTCGCGGGGCGGCTGGACGACCTCACGGGGGGCTGCGTGCGCTTGGTGGTGGCGCAGCCACTGTCCCGCGCGCAGGCGGACGCCTACCAGGAGCGGTTGGCGGGCCTGGGGGGTGTCCTGGTGCAGCTCGTCGACCGGGAGCCCGATCTGACAGATCGGGACTGGCTGGACCAGGCGCACGCGGTGCGGGAGGATGCCCCCTTGATCGGCCCCTGGTTGCAGGGACAGGGCCTGGCAGCGGTCATCGTTCGCCCGGACCACTACGTCTATGGAGCCGCTCCCACGCACGAGGCGGCCTTGGGGCTGCTGGACCAGCTGCAGCATGCGCTGTCCGCGGCCTCGCGGGCCACCCCCGCCAGGAATTGAAGTAGAATTTACGGCTCCGCGGGAATAGCTCAGTTGGTAGAGCGCAACCTTGCCAAGGTTGAGGTCGCGAGTTCGAGCCTCGTTTCCCGCTCCAGATCCTCCAAAAAGGGAAGCCTCGGCTTCCTTTTTTTATCGGTGCCCTTGAGGCGCCGGACATGGACAGCGGCGCGGTAGCAAAGCGGTTATGCAGTGGATTGCAAATCCATCCAGGGCGGTTCGACTCCGCCCCGCGCCTCCAAACCTCTCGCCCATGCAGGGCGGGACCCGCAGCCCCGCCATCCCGTGGCCGGGGCTGTTTTGTTTTACAGTGGCCCTCGGGCCTCGATGGTGAAATGGGTAGACACAGCGGACTTAAAATCCGCCGCCTCCTGAAAAGGGGCGTGCCGGTTCGATTCCGGCTCGAGGCACCACAGTGTGTGCAGACACCCAGCCCATAGAATGCGGGCAACGCGCCGTGTCTGCCTTGCAGCTGCGCGCAGACCCACCACCACTGCGGATCGAACAGGCATGTCCAGCTACCAGCCCCCTTTTGAAATTCACGTGCACGGCGATGTGCCGCTGCGCGGGGATGTTTCGTTCCAGCAGATCCAGGAAGCCCTCAAGCCGCTGTGGACCTACGCAGGCGCGAAGTCGCTGGCCGACGGTGCGCAGAGCGCGTACGAGGAAGAGCCTGGTATC
>JBEAZV010000075.1:0-43146 GCA_041159245.1 Pseudomonadota bacterium | reverse complement strand
AGGCCCACCTCGGTGCCGGCAACATCAAAGGACACCGGCGACTTCCACACCCCGCTCAGAAGCACCAGGCCGATCACCACCGCTAACAGCCCGAAGTTTCGGCCGCCGTCAAAGCCGATCGTGGGAGAGTCCGGTGTCGGGTCACGCGGCTCGATTTCCTCGCGCCGGTGGTAGTAGTACGAATCCAGCGCGTAAAAGATCGCCAGCAGCGCGGCCAGCATGAACAGGGTCTCGGGCAAGAGGGTGCTTACCGTCCAGAAAAACTCCACACCCTTGAGGAACCCCAGAAAGAGCGGAGGATCCCCCAGCGGCGTGAGCGAGCCCCCGATGTTGGACACGATGAAGATGAAGAACACGATCACGTGCGCCTTGTGCCGTCGGTTGTCGTTGGCGCGGATCAAGGGACGAATCAGGAGCATCGAGGCTCCCGTCGTGCCCATGAAGCTGGCCAGCACCGCGCCAATGGCCAAGATGACGGTGTTCAGCCCGGGACTGCCATGCAGGTTGCCCCGAATATAGATCCCGCCCGATACCGTGAACAGCGCCGTCAACAGAATCACGAAGGGGACGTACTCGCCCAGCATCACGTGCACCAGCGCTACTCCCGCCTGGCCGGCTCCGAACATGGCGGCGAACGGCAGCAAAAAGGCCAGCGCCCAGGCCGCCGCGACCTTGCCATAGTGGTGATGCCAAAAACTCGGAACCAGCAGCGGCATCAGCGCGATCGACAGCAAGATCCCGGCGAAGGGGACGCCCCACAGAGGTGACAGCTGGCGCCCATCGACCTGCGCCGCCACCACCAGTTGAGGCAGGAGCGCCAGCAGGGCGATGCCGGCGCGCGACGCGCGTTGCACACACATGACTTTGTCTCTTCGTGTCGTGGTTGTCAGTCCAGCCAGCGGGTGAACTGCGACACCGCTTCGCGCGGCGTGTGCAGCTCGTTGGCGACGGCGGATTCGTCCGCCCATCCCAACGCCATGCCGCAGACCAGCATCTCGTGGTCACCCGCGCCAATGTGCGGCATGACGATGCTGGAAAAGCCGTTCCAGGCGGCCTGCGGGCAGGTATGCAGACCGCGCGCGCGGGCCGCCACCATGATGTTCTGCATGAACATGCCGTAATCGAGCATCGACCCGCGCCCCATGCGCCGGTCTACGGTAAACATCAGGCCCACCGGTGCGTCGAAGAACCGGAAATTGCGCTGGTGCTGCGCGTGCATCTTGTCCTTGTCGCCCTTGCCGATTCCGAGCAGCCCGTAAAGGCTCCAGCCGTTCTCGCGGCGGCGGTCGATGTACGGCGAGATCCAGGTTTGCGGGTAGTAGTCGTATTCCTCCCGGTACTTCTCCGCCAGCGACGGGTCGGCGCGCACCGCGTCATGCGCGGCACAGACTTTTTCGACCAGCGCGTCGCGCCGCGCACCTTGCAGCACGTACACGGTCCAGGGCTGGGTGTTGGTGCCCGAGGGTGCTCGGCTGGCCACCCGCAGGATGTCCTCTAGCGTCGCCTTGGGCACCGGCGTGGGCAGGAAGGCCCGGGCTGAAAAGCGGGTCTCGATCGCCACGTCCACGCTATGCGGGTCCTGCACGCGGACGCTGACTTTTGCGGTGCTCATCGAAGTGTCTCCAAAGTGTTTTTCAAGGAATCGGGTAACGGCACCGGCCGGCGCGTGGCCTTGTCTACGTAGACATGCACAAAGTGGCCACAAGCCGCGGCGACATCCTCGCCGGCGGCGAAGATGCCGACTTCGTAGCGCACACTGCTAGTGCCAACATGGCCTACGCGCAGGCCGGCCTCCACCGCCTGCGGGAACGCCAAGGGCGCGAAATAGTTGCACTGCGTCTCGATCACCAGGCCGATCGTGGCGCCCGCATGAATGTCCAGGGCGCCCTGCTCGATCAGATAGGCGTTCACGGCGGTGTCAAACCAGCTGTAGTAAACGACGTTGTTCACGTGGCCATACACGTCGTTGTCTTCCCAGCGCGTGCCGATGGCACGGAACACCTTGTAACTGCTGCGCGCCTGTGGCCGTGGGCGCGGCGCGGCGGGGGACGGGGCACTGCTCATCGCGCCCGATTCTGCCAGCGGCGCCAGTACTGGTTCGCCACCTTGAAGGTGTTGACCTGGGCCTGCACCGTGTCCTCGATGCGCACACAGTAGCCACCGGCCATCGCGAACGCCAGGGGCAGGCCGCGCTGCCAGGCCCACTCGAATACGCGCCGGTCGCGAGCCTCCAGCCCGTCCCAGGTCAGTTTCAAGCGGCCGAGGCGGTCGCCCTCGTGCGGATCGGCCCCAGCCAGGTAGATCACCAGGCCCGGATCGAAGCGGCGGTCCAATTCGTCCAGCGCCTGCTCCAGCGCCTGCAGGTAAGCGTCGTCCGCGCATCCGTCGGGCAGGTCCACGTCCAGGTCGCTGGGCTCCTTGCGAAACGGGAAATTCTTCTGACCGTGCAGGGACAGCGTGAACACGCTGGGGTCGCCCCGAAAGATGCTGGCGGTGCCGTTGCCCTGGTGCACGTCCAGATCAATCACCGCCACCTTCAGCGGCTTGCGGCCCGAGCGACCCCACTCGGCCTGCATCAGACGGGAGGCGACCGCCGCATCGTTGAATACGCAAAAACCGCCGCCCTTGTCCGCGCTGGCATGGTGGGTGCCCCCTGCGATATTGGCGGCCACCCCCTCGCGCAGGGCCATCCGGCAGGCCGAGACCGTCGCCCCCACCGATCGGCGGGCCCGGTCGGCCATGGCCTCGCTCCAGGGAAACCCGATTTCCCGCAGGATCCGCGGGTCCACCGAGCCGTCCGAGATCGCTTTCACGTAGGCGGGCGTATGGGCCAAGGCCAGCTCGCCATCGCTGGCCGCCGGGGCCTGCATCAGGCGCACATCCGGGAAATCCGCCGCCAGCCGGTCTCGCAGGATCTGGTACTTGGCCATGGGAAACCGGTGCCCGGGGGGCAGGTGCAGGACGAACTGGGTGGCGTAGAAGACCTGCATCGCCCGATTGTCGCGGGGGCCCCAAACCCCGGTTTTTTAGGTGGGCACACTAAATTTTGTGCGTCGCAACAAAAAAAGCTTGCAATGCTCGGGCAAACCCCTATACTTCGATCCATGCTGCAACGCAACAAACAGGCTGATTCCGGCCCTGAGGCGAGCGGCACCAAGCGACCGACCCTCAACTTTTCACGGAGATCCTCACCATGCTGACCGCTGAACAAATCGTTGCCTCCCACAAAGCCAACCTCGAAACCCTCTTCGGCCTGACCACCAAGGCCTTCGAAGGCGTCGAGAAGCTGGTTGAACTGAATCTGACCGCTTCCAAGGCCGCTCTGGCCGAGGCCGCCGGCACCACCCAAGCCATGCTGAGCGTCAAGGACGCCCAGGAACTGCTGGCCCTGCAGGCCTCCCTCTTCCAGCCCCTGGCCGAGAAGACCGCCTCCTACAGCCGCCACCTGTACGAAATCGCCTCCGGCGCCGGTGCCGAGTTCGGCAAGACCTTCGAAGCCCAGGCCGCTGACGCCCAGAAGAAGTTCATGACGGTCGTGGACAACGCCGCCAAGAACGCCCCGGCCGGTAGCGAGACCGCCGTCGCCGTGCTCAAGAGCGCCGTTGCCGCCGGCAACAACGCCCTGGAGTCCGTTCAGAAGGCCGTCAAGCAGGCCACCGAAGTCGCCGAAGCCAACTTCAACGCCGTCGCCAGCACGGCCGTGAACGCCGCCAAGACGACCACCCGCGCCAAGCGCTAATCTTGGCGGTGCGGACCCCAGGAACTCTGGGGTTCCGCCGGTTACCTAGATCCCGACGCCTTGCCTTTGCAGGGGTCCTTCAGGTTGTCTCCTCGGGTCCTTTCGATACCTGTGAAGGTTCAGGGATCCCTTAGCCCCAGCTGAAAAGCTGGGGCTTTTTTCTTGCCCCATTCCACACGACACCCGATTCCCCGCCCGCTAATAGGAATGATTCTCGTTTGTGATATGCTTCGTGTCGAACCTCACTCATCACACGCTGACATGGCCCGCCCCTTTCTCGCCGCTCTCGCTCTGCTCTGCGCCATCTCCGCGCCCGCCATAGCCCAAGAGCAGGTCCTGAACCTCTACTCCGCCCGCCACTACTCCACCGACGAGGCCCTCTACGCCAATTTCACCAAGGCCACCGGCATCCGCATCCAGCGCGTGGACGCCGATGACGCCGGCATCCTGGCCCGCCTGAAAGCTGAAGGCGCCGCCTCTCCCGCCGACGTGATCCTGCTGGTCGACGCCGCCCGTCTCCATAAGGGCGAGGTCGACGGCCTGTTCAAGCCGGTCAAATCCAAGCTGCTGGAGGACGCCCTCCCCACGCAATACCGCGCTGCCCCCAGCGCCGAGGGGACCGCCTGGTTCGGCTTTTCCACGCGCGCCCGCGTCATCGTCTACGACAAGGTCAAGGTCAAGCGCGAAGACGTCGACACCTATGAGGAGCTGGCCGATCCGAAGAACAAGGGCAAGGTCTGCATCCGTTCCGGCTCGCATCCCTACAACCTCTCGCTCTTTGGCGCGGTCCTCGAGCACCTGGGCGAGGCCAAGACCGAGGCCTGGCTCAAAGGCATCGTGGCCAACTTGGCCCGTGATCCCAAGGGCGGCGATACCGACCAGATCAAGGCAGTGGGCGCCGGCGAATGCCAGATCGCGGTCTCCAACACCTACTACATCGCCCGCTTGCTGCGCTCCACCAACCCCGAGGACAAGGCACTGATGGACAAAGTCGGCGTGGTCTTTCCCAATCAGGCCAGCTGGGGCACCCACCTGAACATCGCCGGCGGCGCCGTCGCCCGCTACTCCAAGAACACCAGCGGCGCGGTGAAGTTCCTGGAATACCTGGCCAGCCCCGACGCCCAGGCCTACTTTGCCAACGGCAACAACGAATGGCCCACCGCCAAGGGCGTGAAGGTGAACAACCCGGCCCTGCAGGCCATGAGCGGCACGGCCAACGGCAACTTCAAGGCCGAAACCATCCCGCTGTCCGCCGTCGGGGCCCACACGGTGAAGGTGCAGCAGATGCTCGATCGGGTCGGCTTCAAGTAAGCCGCGCACCGTCTCCAGCCCGGCTCGCCCGGGCTTTTTTGCGTCTGAACCCCGCGATAATGTGACGTTTACGTCAACGTCATCCCCATCAGGAGTTCACATGGAAATCAGCGGCAAGGTCTTCATCGTCACCGGCGGCGCCTCGGGCCTGGGCGAAGGCACGGCACGCATGCTCGCCCAGGCGGGCGGCAAGGTGGTCATCGCCGACATGCAGGTCGAGAAGGGCGAAGCCATCGCCCAGGAAATCGGCGGCGTCTTCGTCAAGTGCGACGTGAGCAGCGAGGCCGACGGCCAGGCCGTGGTGGCCAAGGCCATCTCCATGGGCAAGCTGATGGGCCTGGTCAATTGCGCAGGCATTGCGCCCGCTGAGAAAACCGTGGGCAAGAACGGCGCGCACAACCTGGGCGTGTTCACCAAGGTCGTCACCGTCAACCTGATTGGCACCTTCAACATGATCCGCCTGGCCGCTGAAGCCATGTGCAAGAACGACCCCGAGCCCACCGGCGAGCGCGGTTGCATCGTCAACACCGCCTCGGTCGCCGCGTACGACGGCCAGATCGGCCAGGCGGCCTACAGCGCCACCAAGGGCGGCGTGGTCGGCATGACCCTGCCCATTGCCCGTGACCTGGCCCGCAACGGCATCCGCAACATGACCATCGCCCCCGGCATCTTCGGCACGCCCATGATGTTTGGCATGCCCCAGGACGTGCAGGACGCGCTGGCTGCCGCCGTGCCCTTCCCCTCGCGCCTGGGCACCCCGCAGGACTACGCCAAGCTCGCGCGCCACATCTTCGAAAACGACATGCTCAATGGCGAGGTGATCCGCCTGGACGGCGCCATTCGTCTCGCCCCGCGCTAAGGGGTGCGCTGAGCGACAGGAGCCCCGGCCTGCCTCGGCCGGGGCTACCATGGCGGACCACCCCCGGATACCGCCATGCCGAACTGCCTGACCTTCCTGCGTTTTTCTTCCACGCGCCGTCCTTCGCTGCTGCGATGGTCGGGCCTTCTTGTCGTCACGGCCCTGGCCGCCTGCACCAGCACCCCGCCAGGCCCCGCCTCCCCACCTCCCGCCGCCCCCGCATCCCCGACATCCCCCGCTGCCGCGTTCTCCTACCAGCCGCCGCTGCTGCCCGAGGCGGCTTCCGGCACCACGGAGAAAACCGGCTGGTCGGTCAGCCGCTTCGCCGTCGCAGCCGCCAACCCCCTGGCCTCGCACGCAGGCTACCAGGTACTCAAGGCGGGCGGCAGCGCGGTGGATGCGGCCGTCGCCGTGCAGATGGTGCTCACCCTCGTGGAGCCGCAATCGAGCGGCATCGGCGGTGGCGCCTTCCTGCTGCATTTCAACGGCAAGGACGTCGAGGCCTTCGACGGGCGTGAAACCGCGCCCGCAGCCGCCGACGAGAAACTATTCCTCGCGCCCGACGGCAAGCCCCTCCCCTTCTACGACGCGGTCGTCGGTGGCCGTTCGGTCGGTGTGCCCGGCGCGGTGCGCATGCTCGAGATGGCACATCGCCAGCACGGACGCCTGCCCTGGGCGCAGTTGTTCCAGCCAGCGATCGTGCTGGCCGAGGGTGGCTTCCCGGTCAGCCCGCGCCTGCACACGCTGCTGCGCAACGACGCCCACCTGAAAAAAGACCCCGTGGCGGCGGCCTACTTTTACCGGCCCGACGGCGAGCCCCACGCCGTGGGCACCGTGCTGCGTAACCCCGAGCTCGCTGTCGTCTTGCGACGCATCGCCCTGGACGGATCGCGCGCGCTGCACGAAGGCGACGTCGCGCAAGCCATCGTCGCGAAAGTGCGCAATCACCCGACCAATCCCGGCACGCTGGCCCTGTCGGACCTTGCCACCTACCAGCCCAAGAAACGTGCGCCCCTGTGTCACGACTGGCGCGCCAGTGGGCGCGACTGGCGCGTGTGTGGATTCCCGCCTCCGAGCTCGGGCGCAATCGCGATCGGCCAGATCCTGGGGATCCTGAACCAGACGAACGCAGCCCAATTGCCCCTGCAGGACGGCCTACCCTCGGCCGACTGGCTGCACCTGTACACCGAGGCCGCGCGCCTGGCCTTCGCCGACCGCGCGCAGTACGTGGCCGACCCGGACTTCGTGGCGCCGCCCGCTGGCAGCTGGAACAGCCTGCTTGACCCGGCCTACCTCGCCACGCGGGCCCGCCTGATCGGTCCGAACAGCATGAAGGTCGCGACGCCCGGCACGCCCGGCGGCGAGAAGTCCTCACTGGCGCCCATGCCCCCGCAACTCGAGTTCGGCACCTCGCATCTCTCGATCGTGGACGGCTACGGGCAAGCACTGGCCATGACCACCACCATCGAGGACCAATTCGGCGCGCGTCAGATGGTGACCACCGATCCCGCGCGCAAGGGCGGCTTTCTTTTGAACAATGAGCTCACCGACTTCAGCTTCGCGCCCGCCGACGCCCAGGGCCGGCCCATCGCCAACCGTGTGCAGGCAGGCAAGCGGCCGCGCTCGTCGATGGCCCCCACGCTGGTCTTTGACAAGGCGACGGGGCAACTGGTGCTGACCGGCGGCAGCCCCGGCGGCGCGCTGATCATCCACTTCACCGCCAAGACCCTGCTGGGCACGCTGGGCTGGGGCCTGAACGCGCAGCAGGCGATCAACCTGCCGAACTTCGCGTCTAACAACGGCCCCACCCTGCTGGAGGAAAAACGCTTTCCCGCCGCAACGGTGGACGCGCTGCGCCAGCGCGGTGCCGAGGTCCGCGAGCAGGCCATGACCAGCGGCCTGCAGGCCATCACGCGCGTGCCAGGTGGCTGGTTCGGCGGGGCAGACCCGCGGCGTGAGGGCATCGTGATGGGTGAATAATCCCCACATCCATGGCCATCCCCGACTCGTTCCTGCAGGAATTGCTCGCCCGCGCCGACGTGGTCGAGATCGTCGGGCGCTATGTGCAACTGAAAAAGACCGGTGCGAATTTCTCCGGCCTGTGCCCCTTCCACTCGGAAAAGTCGCCCTCGTTCACGGTCAGTCCCACCAAGCAGTTCTATCACTGCTTCGGCTGCGGCAAGCATGGCAACGCCATTGGTTTTCTCATGGAGCATGCGGGCATGGGCTTTGTCGAAGCGGTCAAGGACTTGGCCGGCCAGTTCGGCATGCAGGTGCCTGAGGACGACCGATCACCGCAAGACCGCGCCCTCGCGGCGCAGCAGCGCGAGAAGCAGGCCACGCTCACCGACGTGCTCGAGAAGGCCGGAGAAGCCTATCGCAAGCACCTGAAAAGCGCGCCACGCGCCATCGACTACCTCAAGGGGCGCGGCCTGTCTGGCGAAGTGGCCAGGCAGTTCGGCCTGGGCTATGCGCCCGAGGGCTGGCGCAGCCTGGCCAGCGTTTTCCCGCAATACGACGATACGCTGCTGGTCGAGTCGGGTCTGGTCATCGTCAACGAAGAGGATGACAAGCGCTACGACCGTTTCCGCGACCGCATCATGTTCCCGATCCGCAACGTCAAGGGCGAGTGCATCGGCTTCGGCGGGCGCGTGCTCGGGGATGAAAAACCCAAATACCTCAACTCCCCCGAGACCCCTGTCTTCAGCAAGGGGCGCGAGCTTTATGGACTGTACGAGGCGCGCCAGGCCCTGCGGGAGAAAGGCTTCGTGCTCGTCACCGAGGGCTATATGGACGTGGTGGCCCTGGCTCAGCTCGGCTTCCCGAACGCGGTGGCCACGCTGGGGACGGCCTGCACCACCGACCATGTGCAAAAGCTCTTTCGCTTCACCGACAGCGTGGTCTTCAGCTTCGACGGTGACGCCGCCGGTCGCCGTGCCGCGCGCAAGGCGCTGGAGGGCGCGCTGCCCTATGCCACCGACGTGCGCTCGGTGAAGTTCCTCTTTCTACCGCCCGAGCACGACCCGGACAGCTACATCCGAGCCTTCGGCACAGAGGCCTTCTCGCGCTACATCGGCGACGCCACGCCGCTGTCGCGCTTTCTGGTGGACAGCGCGCGCGAAGGCTGCGATCTGTCCACTGCGGAAGGCCGTGCCCACATGATGGCCAACGCCAAGCCGCTGTGGAGCCTGCTGCCCGACGGCGCGCTCAAGCGCCAGCTGCTGGCCGAACTGGCCGACCACGCGCAACTGGACGCGCGCGAACTGGCCAGCCTCTGGAGCGGTCAGCGACTGGGGACGAGCCCGGGCTCCAGCACGGCCGCGCGGCGCCGACCGGAAGGTTCGCCTACGGGACGCCGCACACCCGGTCGCTCCTTGCCACCGGGCCGCGCCGACCGGGCGCTGCAGATCCTCCTGGCCAACCCCACGGCCTGGGGCCACCTCTCCAACGACGACCATCACCTGCTGTGCGAGCTGGCCGCGCCGTACGGCCCCCTCTTCACCTGGCTCGACGCCCGGATGCAGGATCACGGCCCCCAGCCCTGGGACACCCTGCGACAGGCGCTGCAGGGCCATGAGCACGAGGCCTTCGCGCTGGGCCTGATAGCTCGGCTGCCCACCGACATCGAGGCCGATCCTGCCGAACTCGGGCAGATCCTGGCGCTGGAACACCAGCAGCGCAGGGCTGAAGAAATGAAGGCCCTGTCGGCCCGGGCCGCGACCGACCCCCAGGCGTACGAAAGGCTGCGCGAGTTGGTCGCGCGGGCCCGCACCCCGGGTTAGCCCTGCTTGCAAGCAGGCGAAACGGGTATAATCCTCGGTTTGCTATCGGCAAGAGCGACAGCAGTACCTCCGGACCCGGCCAGCTGTGACACACAGCGCACGCATCCCGTGCATGTTTGGCCACTCTCACCGCAAGGGCTGCACACCAAATGATCGCCCTCCCATCTTGCCCTTGAGTCGACTGCAGTCAGGACGGATGTTCTGGCGGTGGTCGCGCGTCTCCTGCGCCGGGTTTCGTGGCGCACCCGTGTTCCTTCTGATGTTGCAGTTCCAAGGATCTCGTCCATGCCAGCTTCTAAAAAGTCAGCCAAGCCCAGCAAGACGGCTGCGAAACCCGTTGCGAAGAAAGTGATCAAACCCGCTTCGCCCGCCGACAAGCCCGCGCCCAAGGCCGCCAAGCCTGCAGCCAAGGCCAAGGCGCCCGCCAAGCCCGCAACGAAAGCCAAGCCAGTGCCCGCCACCAAAGCCTCCGCCAAGACCAGCAAGACCGTCGCTGCCAAGGAAGAGACCAAGAAACCCGCCAAGGCTGTCGCTGCGGCAGCTGCCGCAGAACCGCTGAAGAAAAAGCCCGGCCGCCCGCCCAAGGCCGTCGCTGCCGAGTCCGAAGCCCCGCCCAAGGCGCCAGGCAAACGCGGCCGCAAGCCCAAGGCCGCCGCCAAGCCGGGCGCCGTCGAAGACGACGTGCCGGACATGGAGGCCGAATTCGCCGATGAGGCCTCGGTCGAGACCACCGAAAAAGCCAAACCGCTGCGCATGAAGATCAGCAAGGCGAAGGAACGCGCCTTGATGAAGGAATTCGGTCTGGATGAAACCATCCTGACCGAAGAAGAGATGCTCAAGCGCCGCCAGCGCCTGAAGACCCTGATCACGCTGGGCAAGACCCGCGGCTACCTCACCCACGCCGAGATCACCGACCACCTGCCCGAGAAGCTGGTCGAGGCCGAGACCCTCGAGGTCGTGGTCACCATGCTCAACGACCTCGGTGTCGCCGTCTATGAACAGACGCCCGACGCCGAGATGCTGTTGTTGAACAACACCACCCCCACTGTCGCCACCGCCGAAGAAGCCGAGGAAGAAGCCGAAGCCGCCCTGTCCACCGTCGACAGCGAGTTCGGCCGCACCACGGACCCGGTGCGCATGTACATGCGCGAGATGGGCACGGTCGAACTGCTCACGCGTGAGGGCGAGATCGAAATCGCCAAGCGCATCGAAGGCGGTCTGCAGGCCATGATGGAAGCCATCTCGGCCTCGCCTGCCACCATCGCCGAAATCCTGCGCATGGCCCGTGAAATTCGCGAAGGCAAGGTGGTCATCTCCACGATCGTCGACGGCTTCTCCAACCCCAACGAGGCCGACGACTATGTGGCCGAGGAAGACTTCGACGAGTTTGATGCCGACGACGATGACGACGGCAACGGCGGTTCCAAGGCCCTGACCAAGAAGCTCGAGGAGCTCAAGACCCAGGCCCTGGAGCGCTTTGACCGCATCGCCAGCCTGTTCGAGAAGGTGCACAAGGTCTACGACAAGGAAGGCTACGGCACCCCGGCCTATATGAAGGCCCAGGCCGCCTTGTCCGAGGAGCTGATGACCATCCGCTTCACGGCCAAGACCATCGAGAAGCTGTGCGATCTGGTGCGCACCCAAGTCGACGACGTGCGCAAGAAGGAACGCGAGCTGCGCCGCATCATTGTGGACAAGTGCGGCATGCCGCAGGACACCTTCATCAAGGAGTTCCCGCCCAACCTGCTCAATCTGAAGTGGGTCGAGAAGCAGGCCGCTGCCGGCAAGCCCTGGAGCACGGTGATGGCGCGTAACGTCCCGCCGATCCAGGAGCTGCAAAAGAAGCTGGCCGATATCCAGGCCCGCGTGGTCGTGCCGCTGTTGGAGCTCAAAGAGATCAACAAGCGCATGAACGAGGGCGAGGCCGCGTCACGCGAGGCCAAGAAGGAGATGATCGAGGCCAACCTGCGCCTGGTGATCTCCATCGCCAAGAAGTACACCAACCGCGGCCTGCAGTTCCTGGACCTGATCCAGGAGGGCAACATCGGCCTGATGAAGGCAGTCGACAAGTTCGAATACCGCCGCGGCTACAAGTTCTCGACCTACGCCACCTGGTGGATCCGCCAGGCCATCACCCGCTCCATCGCGGACCAGGCGCGCACCATTCGGATCCCGGTGCACATGATCGAGACCATCAACAAGATGAACCGCATCTCGCGCCAGCACCTGCAGGAATTCGGCTTCGAGCCGGACGCCGGCATCCTGGCGGCCAAGATGGAGATCCCCGAGGACAAGATCCGCAAGATCATGAAGATCGCCAAGGAGCCGATCTCGATGGAAACCCCCATCGGCGACGATGACGACTCCCACCTGGGCGATTTCATCGAGGACACCAACAACACCGCCCCCATCGAGGCGGCCATGCAGGCCGGCCTGCGTGATGTGGTCAAGGACATCCTGGACTCCCTCACCCCGCGTGAAGCCAAGGTGCTGCGCATGCGTTCTGGCATCGAGATGTCCACCGACCACACGCTGGAAGAAGTTGGCAAGCAGTTCGACGTCACGCGCGAGCGGATCCGTCAGATCGAGGCGAAGGCACTGCGCAAGCTCAAGCACCCGAGCCGCTCGGACAAGCTGCGGTCGTTCATCGATTCGCTGTAAGACAGGGCGGCGCAGGCCGCCATGGAGCGACGGGGCACCCCTGCAAAGAGGTGCCCCGTCGTGTTTTTGGCGTCAGGCCCGGAGCGCATGCTCCCGACACATCGCGCTCAGAAATCCTCGGTATCAACCTCGGCGCGTGCCTGCGCGTTGTATCGGTGCCCAGTCACCGTTTGCTGGTTCACCAGGGATTCCAGGCGCGCCATCACGTCAGCGCCAAGACGGATCTCGGCCGCTTCCAGGTTTTCATGCAAGTGCTCGACGCGGGTGGTGCCCGGGATCGGCAGGATGTCGGGACCCCGATGCAGCAGCCAGGCCAATGCCAGTTGCGCGGGGGTGTAACCCGCCTCGCGGGCCAGTGCGCGGTAGCGGTCCAGGAGCTTCAGGTTCGCGGGGTAGTTCTCGGGCGAGAAACGCGGCATGCTGCGCCGGATGTCTTTGGCGTCCAGCGCCGCGACATCCTGGACCGAGTCGCTCAGGAATCCGCGCGCCACCGGGCTGAAGGCCACGAAGGTCACGCCTAGGTCGCGGCAGGCTTGCAGTACCGCGATCTCAGGATTGCGGCTCCAGAGGGAATATTCGGTCTGCAAGGCGGTGATGGGATGCACCGCATGGGCCCGACGCAGGGTCGCGGCCGAAACTTCAGAGAGGCCCAGCGTGCGCACCTTACCCGCCTGCACCAGCCGGCTCATCTCGCCCACGCTGTCCTCGATCGGCACCTGCTTGTCCCACCGGTGCAGGTAGTACAGGTCGATCACGTCCGTCTGCAGGCGGCGCAGGCTGTCCTCGCAGTTGCGACGGATCGCCTCAGGTCGGCCGTCGATCACGCGCACCGGTTTGCCCTCGGGACCCGGCACACCCGCCATGCCGCCTTTGCTGGCCAGCGTGAATTTCTGCCGGTGGGCCTTCAAGGTCTTACCCAGCAGGGTTTCGTTGACCCCAAACCCATACAGGGCGGCGGTGTCAAAGTGGGTGACGCCCGCATCCAGCGCCGCCAGCAGCACACGCGCACCCTGCGCCTCGTCTGGCGGAACGCCATACGCATACGACAGGTTCATGCAGCCCAGGCCGATGGCACCGACCTGGAAAGGACCGAGTTGACGTTGTTGCATGGTCAGGCCAGTTGCTGCTCCAACTGATGGAGCACTTCGTAGCAAGGCAGCACCTGCGCCACGCTGGAATTGGGCTCGCGCCCTTCCTGGATGGCGGCGAAGAACTCGCGGTCCTGCAGCTCAATACCGTTCATGGACACATCGACCTTGGAAACATCGATCTTTTCTTCCTTGCCATTGACCAGGTCGTCGTAGCGGGCGATGTAGGTGCCCGTGTCGCCGATGTAGCGGAAGAACGTGCCCAGGGGGCCATCGTTGTTAAAGGACAGGCTCAGTGTGCAGATCGCCCCGTTGGCGGCCTTGAGCTGGATGCTCATGTCCATGGCAATGCCCAGTGCGGGATGAATGGGGCCCTGAACCGCATTGGCCTTCACGATGGGGCTACGCGCCTGATAGGCGAACAGGTCCACAGTGTGGGCCGCGTGGTGCCACAGCAGGTGGTCGGTCCACGAGCGGGGCTGGCCCAGTGCGTTCATGTTGGTGCGGCGAAAGAAGAAGGTCTGGACATCCATCTGCTGGATGTTGAACTCGCCGGCGACGATCTTCTTGCGCACCCACTGGTGGCTCGGGTTGAAGCGGCGGGTGTGACCGCACATGGCCACAAGGCCCGTTTGCTTTTGCAGCGCCACAACCTCCTGCGCGCCCTTGAGGCTGTCGGCCAGAGGAATCTCCACCTGCACGTGCTTGCCCGCCTTCATGCAGGCGATGGCCTGGTCGGCGTGCATCTGAGTGGGGGTGCACAAAATGACAGCATCCACTTCCTTGATCGCCAGGCTGTCTCCGAGCTTGTCGGTGACATGCTGGATGCCGTACTTGTCGGCCACTTCCTGGGTCTTGGCCCGATCGCGACCGATCAGGGAGATCACCTCCACGCCCGCGATGTTCTTGATGCCGTCCAGGTGCTTGATACCGAACGCGCCTGCGCCCGCCAGGGCAACCTTGATCGTCATTTGCTTTCCTCCAGAATCAGATGACCCACGGCCGTATTGGATGCAGGCACGTGATAGAAGCGATGCTTCAGCTTGGGAGCGGCCTTGCCGGCCACGTCGCCCATCGCACCGCGCGCGATCAGCCACATCACCAGCTCGATACCCTCGGAACCCGCCTCGCGCACATAGTCGATGTGCGGCACATCGGCCAGACCCTCGGGATCAGCGATGAGGCGGTCCAGGAAGGCGTTGTCGAATTCCTTGTTGATCAGGCCGGCACGCGGTCCCTGCAGCTGGTGGCTCATGCCACCCGTGCCCCAGATCTGCACCTTCAAGTCCTGGTCGAAGGTCTCGATCGCCTTGCGGATCGCCTTGCCCAGTTGCAGGCAACGGCGGCCAGAGGGCACCGGGTACTGCACCACGTTCACCGCGAAGGGAATGACCGGGCAGGGCCAGGCCTGGGGCTGGCCGAACATCAGCGACAGGGGTACCGTGAGGCCGTGGTCCACATCCATCTTGTTCACGATGGTGAGGTCGAAGTCCTGCTGGATCACCGATTGCGCGATGTGCGAGGCCAGCTCCGGGTGACCGATCACCTTGGGCACCGGGCGCGGTCCCCAGCCTTCGTCGGCCGGCGTGAACTCGGCGGCGGTGCCGATGGCAAACGTCGGGATGAAGTCCAGGCTGAAGGCCGTGGCATGGTCGTTGTAGACGAGGAAGACCACGTCGGGCGTGTTCTCCTTCATCCATTGCTTGGAAGGCTCATAGCCGGCGAAGAGCGGCTGCCAGTAGGCCTCGCCGGTCTTGCCCAGGTCCAGGGCGGCGCCGATGGCCGGCACGTGTGAGGTGTAGACGCTGGAAGTGATGCGCGCCATTATTTTTTCTCTCCGATGTAGCGGTTGCCTTCGACCGAGCGTCCGCCGCTGATCATCATGTTGCGGTACTCCTCCTCGCTCATGCCGGTCATGCTGCCGGCCATCTGCTGGAAGCTCTTGCCGTCGGTGGCACCGATCTTGGCCAGGAAATAGATGTTGCCGCCCAGGCTGATGCAGCGATTGAGGTCCCGCGCCAGCACCGCCTGCTTCTGGTCCTCGCTCATGGCCCACTCGTCTAGGTAGGCACGCTCGTTGGCCTTGAAGCGAGTGCGGTTCTCGGCCTTCATCAGGCTCATGCAGAACTGGTTCAACCAGTAGCCTTTGCGGCTTTGGTCGGCATCGAAGATAGTCGTGCCGGGTACGTCCAGATAGGGTTTTTCAAGAGCCATCTCAGCCTCCGAAGCAGGTGAAGCTCTCCGCGCGGGCCGGGTCGCCGCCCTGGTAGCGCGGGTACTGCGGCCAGGTGCACAGAGGACGGCTGCGCACCGTGGCAAAGGGCGGCTTCACGTTCTGTTCGAGCAACAACAGGCCCGACGGCGCCTTGCCCTGTTCGACCCAGGCCACCAGCGCAGGCAGCAGGTCGGCATTGGCCGGGCCACCGGTGCCCACGTGATCGATGCCCGGTGCGGCCAGGAGCCGGAAGAAGCCGTCGACGGCCGGCTTGCCCATGCGCTTGACCACGGACTCGTGGTAGCCGATGCCGGCCCAGGGACTTTGCGCATAGTCGGCCATGTTCTCCAGCAGGATCAACTTGCCGCCGCGGGCCGCAAAGGCCGACAGATCGGGATTGGTGGAGTCCATCAGCTCCGAGACCTGGCGCACGCGCGCCTCGTGCTGGCGCGGGTCGTAGCGGCGCACGTCGGCCTTGGGGTCTTGGGCGTAGAAGTATTGAATGGCGCCAGCGCCATAGAACCAGGCGATGCCGTTGGCCGGCACCGGCGGGAACGCCGGGGCTGCGGTGCCGGTCCACCAGGCCTGCCAGCCTCCCGTGGGACCGAAGGACGGCAGGGCCTCGCCGCCCGGACCGCGTGCCGGATAGTCGCCCGTGCCATGGGCCAGCGGCACCGACATGCGCAGGGGGCTGTGCAAGGTCTGCACGGCACGCACCTGCGCGTCGCTCAGGCAGCTGTCGTTGACGGCACCGGTGCAGCGCAGGCGGGTGACATCAAAGCGGCTGCGGCAACCCACCGGGTCAGAGACGATCCCATCGGCCAGGCCGTCGGCAGCGTCGCACGCCGCGAGCACGGCGTCGTGCACGAGCTTGATCTTGGCGGGCGGAATCCAGCCCTCGCCGACCAGGGCCAGCCCATCGCGCAGGCCCGCATGCTGCAGGCCAGTCCAATGAATCACGGGCACACGCGAGAAGATGCCGTCAAAGTCGTTCGGATAGCGCTGGGCCATGGTCAGGCCCTCGCGCCCGCCCTCGGAGCTGCCCACGAAGTACAGCTTGCGCGGGGCGTTGCCATAGGCGCGGCGCATGGTCTCCACCGCCACGTCGCGCACCTTTTTGTAGGAGGCGTGGGCGAAGTTGACCAAGGCCTCGTCATTGAGCGCGAAGGTCTGCGGCGGCTCGCCCGGTTTGTTCTGGTGGCCCGAATCCGTGCCGTAGGTCACGAAGCCCTGGGCCAGTGGTGCAGGTTGGTCATAGGGCTGCGCGGGGATCAGCGCCAGCCCGGAGATCAGCACGCCGTTGAAGCCGCCACCGCCGTATTGCACCGAGCGGCCGTTCCATTCACGAGGGAGATTCACCTGGAAGTGGATGAAAGGCGCCTTGGGGTCCAGGGGTGCGATGCGACCCAAGACCTTACAGAAGTCCGGCGTAGCGGGGTTGATGGTGGCCGCCGGCGTGGGCCCGCGTTCCACCGTGGTGAGGGGTGCCGCCTTTTGCCAGACGGCGCTGTCCAGGGTGGCGGCGCCGCTGGAAATGCCAATGGCCGAGGCCGGGATCGTGGTACCCGCCAACGCGGCGCAGCCGGCCGCCGGATCGGCGGCCACCATCACCCCAGGGGTGCTGCAGCCGGCAGCGGCCGCAGCCGCCAGGGTGGTGATCAACAGATACTTCATCATTGTTCCTCGGGCCAGTACAGACGCATGGGATTGTCCACCAGCAGCTTGTGCTGCAGCGTGGGGGTGGTGGCGATGTGCGGAATGAAATCAACCAACAGGCCGTCGTCGGGCATGTGGTCCTTGAGATTCGGATGTGGCCAGTCGGTGCCCCAGAGCACACGGTCTGGGAATTCCTCCACGACCTTTTTCGCGAAGGGGACGACGTCTCGGTAGGCCGTACGCTCGCCGTCCAGGGCCGGCGGGCCACTGACGGACAGGCGCTCGGGGCAGGACACCTTGCTCCAGACATTGGGGTGCTCGCGCATGAACTTCATGAACAGCGAGAACTCGGGCCCGTCGATCGGCTTTTTCACGTCGGGGCGGCCCATGTGGTCGACCACCACCGTGGTGGGCAGCGCGGTGAAGAAGTCCCACAGCTCGGGCAGATCCACCGCCTCGAAGTAGATGACCACATGCCAGCCCAGGGGGGCGATGCGCGCGGCGATCTCCATCAGTTCGTCCTTGGGCGTGAAGTCGACCAGGCGCTTGACGAAGTTAAAGCGCACGCCGCGCACGCCGGCCGCGTGCATGGCCTGCAGCTCGGCGTCGGTGACGCTGCGCCGGACGGTCGCCACACCACGCGCCTTGCCACTGGAGCGCTGCAGGGCGTCGACCAGGGCGCGGTTGTCGGCGCCGTGGCAGGTGGCCTGCACGATCACGTTGCGCGCGAAGCCCAGGTGGTCACGCAGGGCAAAAAGCTGCTCCCAGCTGGCATCACACGGCGTGTACTTGCGCTCGGGCGCGTAGGGAAACTGAGCGCCTGGGCCGAACACATGGCAGTGGGCGTCGACGCTGCCCGCAGGCAGCTTGAAGTGCGGCGTGCTCGGGCCGGCGTACCAGTCGAGCCAACCGGCGGTCTTGGTGAAATCGCCGGAAGTGGGCTTGGACAAGGGGTTGGACATCGTGGGGGCCTTGCGTCAGTCGATGTAGCGCAGGCCGGCTTTTTCCAAGGGCTCGCGCATCTTGTACATGTCCAGGCCCAGCACGCCGGAGGCCAGCTTGGCGCGCTTCTCGCCTTCATTGGCTTCGCGGGCGCGGGCGGCTTCGAGCGTCTTGGCGGCCAGCGCAACGGGCACGCAGACCACGCCGTCATCGTCGGCCACGATCACGTCGCCGGGGTTCACGCTCATGCCAGCGCACACCACCGGGATGTTCACCGAGCCCAGCGTCGCCTTGATGGTGCCCTTGCTGCTGATCGCGCGGCTCCAGACCGGGAAGTTCATCTCGGTCAGGGTCTTGACATCACGCACGCCAGCGTCGATCACCAGGGCACGGGCACCACGCGCCTGGAACGAGGTGGCCAGCAGGTCGCCGAAATAACCGTCGGTGCATTCGGCGGTGACGGCGGCGACCACGATATCGCCAGGCTGGATCTGTTCGGCCACCACGTGCATCATCCAGTTGTCACCGGGATGCAGCAGCACGGTCACCGCCGTGCCCGAGACCTGCGCGCCCGCATAGATGGGGCGCATATAGGGTTTCATCAGGCCCACGCGGCCCATGGCCTCGTGTACGGTGGCCGAGCCCAGGCTGGCCAGGGCATCAGCCGTCGCGCGGTCTGCCCTCTTGATGTTGCGATAGACGACACCGAGTTCGTACATGGCGGGGGTTCCTTCGGGTTCGGTTGGGTTTGTGCTTATTTGCCGGCGGCCTTCAGGCGCGCATCCAGCCGCGAGAACACGCGGCGGGTGTTGCCCTCGTAGATCGCATGCTTGTCCTGGGCGCTGAGGATCTTGCTGGCTTCGATATAGCGCTTGGTGTCGTCGTAGTAGTGGCCGGTGGTGGGGTCGATGCCACGCACCGCACCGATCATCTCCGAGGCAAACAGCACGTTCTTGACCGGGATCACGGTATTGAGCAGGTCGATGCCGGGCTGGTGGTAGACGCAGGTGTCAAAGTAGACGTTGTTCATCACATGCTCGGACAGCAAGGGCTTTTTCAGCTCTTGGGCCAGGCCGCGGAAACGACCCCAGTGATAAGGCACCGCGCCACCGCCGTGCGGGATCAGGAACTTCAGCGTCGGAAAATCCTTGAACAGGTCGCCCTGCACCAGCTGCATGAAGGCGGTGGTGTCGGCGTTCAGGTAGTGCGCGCCAGTGGTGTGAAAGCAGGCGTTGCAGCTTGTGCTCACGTGGACCATCGCCGGCAGGTCGTGCTCCACCATCTTTTCGTAGATGGGGTACCAGTGCTTGTCGGTCAGTGGCGGGCTGGTCCAGTGGCCGCCCGAAGGGTCGGGGTTGAGGTTGATGCCGACTGCGCCGTATTCCTTCACGCACTTTTCCAGCTCGGGGATGCAGGTGGCCGGATCCACGCCGGGCGACTGCGGCAGCATGGCCACCGGCACGAAGTGCTCGGGGAACAGCGTACTCACGCGATGCACCAGCTCGTTGCAGATGGCGGCCCAGGTGGACGAGACCTGGAAGTCGCCGATATGGTGGGCCATAAAGCTGGCGCGCGGCGAGAACAGCGTCATGTCGCTGCCCCGCTCCTTCATGAGTTTGAGCTGGTTGGTCTCGATCGCTTCGCGCAGATCGTCGTCGCTGATCTTGAGGTCCGACGCCTTGGGGCTCGCGGACGGATCCTTGATACCGGCGATCTGCCGGTTGCGCCAGTCTTCGAGCGCCTTGGGGGCTGTGGTGAAGTGGCCGTGGCAATCGATGATCATGGGGTCTCCTGGGGTACTGCTTGAATGGGGTGTCAAAGGGGGTCCATGCCCTGGCGGCGCTTGGCATCGGCGGCCTCGGGCGAGGCCATGTACGCCAGCAGGGCGCGTGCCTCTTCGGCGCGGGCACTCGCCTGGCCGATGGCGGCTGAAAAAATGGTGTCGATGGCAATGGCCGGCGGCAGCGGGCCGACGATGGCGATGCCGGGCACGTGGATCAACTCGCTCAGTTGCTGAAAGCCCAGCTCCACCTCGCCGCGGGCAATGAGCGAGGCCACCGGCGTGCCCGGTGGCGGCGTGACGATGCGGTCCTGGATCGCGTCGGCAATGCCCCAGCGTTCGAACAGCTTGGCCAGTGCCACGCCGCTGGGGCCGGTGGAATAACTCACGCTGTGGGCGGCCAGTACGGCGCGGCGCACCGCGTCCTCGCTGCCGATATCAGGCAGGGGCGCCCCTTCGCGCACCGCCACCGACGTACCTGATCGCACCAGGTCCACCTTGCTGCCCACCAGCAGGCAGCCGGCGGCCATGAGCTTTTCGATGGCATCGGAGGCCAGGGCTACCAGGTCGAAGGCCTCGCCGGCCTGCACGCGCTTGGCAGCATCCACACCGCCCACCGATTCGAAGACTGCCAGGCCGCCCGAGCTCGCTCGCCAGTCGGCGGTGAGTTGCGCCAGCAGCTGGCGGGTGGCCATGGAGGAAATGCCGCGGAGGGGGGACTGCGGGGGGACTGCGGGCGACTGCATGGAAGGGATTGTCCCGGGAGGACAGGGGAAGAGAAAGCTGCGCCCCGCACTATCAGATATACCAAAACGGCATAATTTAACTAAAGCTATTCGGAAAAGCCAAAACATGGACCTCAAGCAGCTGGAGTACTTCGTGCGCGTCGCGGAGCTGGAAAGCTTCACCCGCGCAGCCACCGCGCTGGGCGTGGCCCAGCCCGCCCTGAGCCGCCAGGTGCGGCTGCTGGAGGTGGAATTGCGGCAGGCCTTGCTGGTACGCAATGGGCGAGGAGCAGTGCCCACCGAGGCCGGCAAACTGCTGCTGGAACACGGGCGCGGCATCCTGCACCAGGTGGACCGGGCGCGCGAGGAGCTGGGTCGGGTGCGCGGGGCGCTGGCGGGCCGGGTGGCCGTGGGCCTGCCACCGAGCATCGCCCGCCTGATGGCGGTACCCCTGATCCACGCATTCCGCAAGGCGATGCCGGAGGCCACGCTGTCGATCTCCGAGGCGCTGTCCACGCCGATGCAAGAGTCCCTGGCGACGGGTCGTCTGGACATCGCGCTGCTTTACAACGCGAGCTCCTCCCCCGACACCGAGCTGACCCCGCTGCTGGAGGAAGATCTTTACCTGGTGCAGGCGCGCCGCGGACGCAAGGCCGCACTCGCACGCGAAGCCGTGCCGCTGCACGAACTGGCGAAATCGCCGCTGGTGATTCCCAGCCGCCCCAACGCCATCCGAATGCAGGTCGAGGCCGCCCTGGCGGCCCGGGGATTGCGCCCAACGATCACGATGGAGGTGGACGGCGTCGCCGCCATTCTGGAGCTGGTCGCCGACGGCAGCGTGAGCGCCATCTTGTCTTCGCATGCGGTGCAGACCTCTGGCCGCCCCCAGGCCTACGCGATGCGGCCGATCGGGTCGCCCCCTCTTCGCAGCCGGCTCTCGATGGCGGTGAGTTCACAACGGCCCACCACCCTGACCCAGAAATCGACGCAGGATTTGATCCGCGCGACGGCGGCCTCGGTCCTGGGCCGACGAGGTCCGCCTAGACCGGCGGCGCCAGCACCCAGAGCAGCGCCGTGAGCGTGAAGAAGGACACCATCGTGGACGCCAGCTGCGCGGAGGCGGCCAGTCCGTCGTGCCCGAATCGCTGCGCCACGATGGGATAAATGCCCATTTGCGGCACGGCCGCCAGCATGATCACCGCCACCTGCAACTCGCGGGGCATGGGCGGCAGCAGCATCACCAGCAGCAACACCGCCAACGGATGCAGCAGCAGTTTGCCCACCAGGATCAGGCTGACATCACGCCAAACGCCCCGCAGGGCCTGCCCCACCAGCGAGCCGCCGATCACGAACAGCGAGACGGCCGAACACGACACTGCCAGCAACGTGACGGCGCGCGCAACCGGCTCGGGCAGCCGCCACCCCAAGAGCGAGAACACGAAACCCAGCACCAGGCCGTGGATCATGGGATTGCGCACCACGGTGCGCAGTGACTGCAGGACCGCCGTTCGCCAGCGCACGAAGCGTGAGCCGGGCGTGCCCTCCCCGCCTGCGCTGTCCGCGATGGCCAGCGCGATGGGGATCAGGAAGAAGTTCTCGACGATCATGGCCAGAGCCAGTGCTACACCGCCCGTGCTCGCACCAAAGACCTGGGCTACCAGCGGAAAGCCAATGAAGCCGCTGTTGGGGCAGGCCATGCCCATGCCCATGACCGCGCTCAGAGGCAGGTCCTTGCCCATGACCCGCCGAGCCCACACGATGCCAGTCACCATCACGATCAGCGAGCCGCCGAGATAGGCGGCGATGAAGATCGGGTTGAGGATCTCGCCGACCTGCCGCTGGGACAGCGCGTTAAAGAGCAGCGCCGGCAAGGCCAGGTTGATCGTGTACTTGCCGAACACGCGCATGTCGGCGCGCTCGAAGAGACCGAAGCGGGTCGCGACAAAGCCTGCCGCGATCAGCAGGTAGATGGGTGCGGTGACCGAGAGGACGCCGTACATGCGGCTCAGGCCTTGCGCGCGGCGATCAGGCGGTCGGCAAAGGCCTGCCAGTGGGCGTCCTTGGCCAGACCCTGGAACACGCCGGCGGCGGCCTGGTCGGCGACCCACTGCTGTTTGTCGGCGATGGCAGCGGTCATGAGCGGCGCAAAGCCCGCCTCGCGCACCGTGTTGGCCGACTCGCGCATTTCCTCGGCGCGGCGCTTGCCATGCTGCACTACACGGCTAAAAAAGTAGGCGCCTTGCGCCGGCCAGTCGATGCTGGGAAAGGTCTCGGCCAGCGTGGGCAGCACGTGGTCCTCGACGCCGTATTCGCGTGCGGTGGTGTAGCTCTCGATGACCAGCGCCTCCAGGCCCTTGATCATGATGCTGCGGCACATCTTGATGGCACTGGCCACACCGAGCTGCTCGGAAACGGCCTTGGTATCCAAGCCCCAGCCGACCAGCACTTGTGCGAGTTCATTCGCGCGGGCGCCGCCCAGGAGCATGGGCACACGGATGCCGTAGGGCGGTACCGAGGTCATGACACCGGCCTCGACGTAATGCGCACCCACCGCATCGACGGCCGCGGCCGCTTGCTGCTTGGTGCCTGGAGAGGCGGAGTTCAGATCCAGGAATACAGTGCCCGGTCGCAGGAAGCTTGCAGCCTCCTGGGCGACGGCCAACGTGTTGGAGGCGGTCACGGCAGAAAGAAGGAAGTCGCAGTCCTCGCACAGCGACTGCATGGACGCATGGGCCCGCACACCGCCCTGCGCCGCATGGGCGCGCTCGGCCGCCCCCTGCTCGCCCGAGATGAACTTCAGATCCCAGGCGCCGACGGCTGCGACGCCCGGCTTGGCTTGGAGGCCCGAGGAAAAAATCTTGCCGACCTCGCCGTATCCGATCAGGCCGATGCGTTGGAGGTTCAGGGTCATACAGGAGCGGCTTATTGCTTGGCGATGCGGGCGCGAGCGATGACATCGGTCCAACGGCGAATGTCGCTGGCCAAGTGGTCACCCAGTTGGGCGGGCGTGCTGCCCTGGGCGTACAGGCTCAACTCCGCGAGTTTTTGACGCACCTCGGGCTGGGCCAGGGCGGCGGTGATGACCGCGTTCAGGCGGGCGATGGCCGCAGGTGGCGTCTTCGCGGGCACGGACAGCCCGTTCCAGGACGTGACGTTAAAGCCTGCCAGCGGACCGCCAGCTTCGCGCGCCGTGGCCACGTCCGGCAGCACCGGACTGCGCTTGTCCCCCAGCAAAGCCAGGGGGCGCAGGGCGCGCGCGTTCACCTGCGACA
This sequence comes from Pseudomonadota bacterium, assembly GCA_041159245.1. Classification (GTDB taxonomy): domain Bacteria; phylum Pseudomonadota; class Gammaproteobacteria; order Burkholderiales; family Burkholderiaceae_C; genus Ramlibacter. Next base: position 19,116 of record JBEAZV010000075.1, on the reverse strand, counting down.
TCAGGGGGCCCAGGATGTCCAGGCCCACGTCGATCTCGCCGGCGCGCAGCGCAGTGATCACCGGCGGCGTGCCATTGAACGGCACCACCTGCAGGTCGATGCCCGCAGTGGCCTTGAACAATTCGGCCGCCAGGTTCTGGGTGGTGCCCACCTGGGGCGTACCGATATTGAGCTTGCCAGGATTGGCGCGCGCGTAGGCGAGCAGCTCGGGCAGGGTCTTGAAACGGCTGTTGTCCGCCACGACCAGCGCGAGGTCAAAGGTGGCCAGTTGCGAGACCGGCGCGAAATCGGCCAGCGTGTCAAAGGGCAGCTGTCGGAACAGGGCGGCACTCACCGCGGTGCCGCTGGAGACCAGCAGCATGGTGTGGCCATCGGGCTCCGCGCGCGCGACGAGCTCGCCGGCCACCACGCCACCCGCACCCACCTTGTTCTCGATCACGACCGACTGACCCAAGGGGCCCGCGATCGCCTGCGCGATCGTGCGCGCGGTGATGTCCGCGGCTCCGCCCGGCGCGTTGGGCACCACGATGCGTAGAGGCTTGCGCGGGAAAGCAGCGGCGCCCTGAGCCAGGGCCGCCAGGGGCAGCGCGCCGCCGGCCGCCACGGCGGCGGACTGATACAGGAAGTGGCGTCGTGTGGTCATGGCAGATCGGCTTTCACAAAAGCGCGGCTAGCGGGCGACGCCCAGGAGCCGGTCGACAAGCGCCGGGTCATCGCGCAACTCGCGCGCAGTGCCGGCATGCACGATGGTGCCGCGATCGAGCACCACCGCCTGGTCGGAGATGGCCAGGATCGCCTGCGGATGCTGCTCCACGATGATGGCCGACAGGCCCTCCTCGCGCGTGATACGGCGGATCGCCCGCAGCAACTCCTCCACGATGATCGGCGCCAGGCCTTCCAGCGGCTCGTCCAACAGCAAGAGACGCGGGTTCACCACCAGCGCGCGTCCGACGGCCAGCATCTGCTGTTCGCCGCCCGAGAGCTGCGTCCCCAGGTTGCCCTTGCGCTCGGCCAGGCGCGGGAACATCGCATAGACCCCCTCAGGCGTCCACTGGCCGGGTCGGGCCACGGCGGTGAGGTTTTCGTGCACCGTGAGCGACTTGAAGATGTTGCGCTCCTGCGGCACCCAACCGATCCCGGCGGCAGCGCGCTGGTGCGAGGCCAGCTTGTGCAGCGCCACGCTCCCGAGCGAGATGCTGCCCGCATGCTGGCGCGTCGCGCCAGCCAGGGTGTTGATCAGGGTGGTCTTGCCGGTGCCGTTGCGCCCCAGCAGGGCCAGGGTGGCGCCCTCTTGTAGCGCGAAGGACACGTCCTGCAGCACCACCGCCTCGCCGTAGCCGGCGGACAGGCGTTCGACCTTGAGAAGTTCAGCCATGGTGGGCCTCCTCTCCATGACCCAAATACACCGCCTTGACCTGCGGGTCGGCGGCAATCTGCTCGGGGTCGCCCTCGGTGAGCACGGAGCCGTTCACCAGCACCGTCATGCGCTTGGCAAAACTGAACACCAGGTCCATGTCGTGTTCGATCAGGAGGACGGACACGTCGGCCGGCAGGGCCGCCACGGTGTCCAGGATCTCTTCGCGCTCACCGGCAGGCACGCCGGCCACCGGCTCGTCCAGCAGCAGCACGCGCGGCTCGCAGGCCAGGGCGATGGCGATCTCCAGCAGGCGGCGTTTGCCGTAAGCCAGGTGCTCGGTGCGCTGGTCCATCACCTCGGCCAGGTGAAAGTGCTCGAGCAGCGCATGCGCGCGCTCAGTGACCACCGCCTCTGCGCCCAGGGCCTGCCAGAAGCGCCCGCCCAGACCGCGGTGCTGCGAGATCACCAGGGCCAAGGTTTCCAGGGGCGTCATGGACGCAAAGAGCTGGTTGATCTGGAAGGTGCGCACCATGCCGCGGCGCACGCGCTGGTGCGGTGCCAGATGGGTGATGTCCTCGCCATTGAGGACGATCTTGCCCTCGGTAGGCTCGAGCACGCCCGTGAGCAGGTTGATCAGCGTGGTCTTGCCCGCGCCGTTGGGGCCGATCAGTGCGTGGCGCGCACCTCGGTGCAGGTCCAGGGTCACGTTGCCGGTGGCCGTGATGCCGCCAAAGCGTTTGACCAGGCCCTGGGCCGACAGCACGATGGGCGTCGTCGCGCTCATGATGGAGCCCCCTTGCGAGAGAACCAGGTCCAGGGTCGCAGCAGGCGATCACGCCCCACCAGCACCAGCACCACCAGGAACAGGCCCAGCCAGAAGGTCCAGTACTGCGGGGTGATGGCCGAGAGGATGTCCTGCATCAGCTTGAACACGATGGCGCCGAACACGCCGCCCCACAGCCAGCCCGTGCCGCCGATCACGAGCATCAGCATCACGTCGGCGGAGCGGTGCATATCGAACACGTCCAGCGAGGCAAAGCCCGTGGTCTGCGCCAACAGCCCGCCGGCCACGCCAGCCACCGCCGCCGCCACGATGTACACCACGGTCAGACGCTGCGTGACCGGAATGCCGATGGCCATGGCGCGCAGCCGGTTGTCGCGGACAGCCCTGAGCGTCGCCCCGAAGGGCGAATTGACAAAGCGCCGTGCGAGGATGAAGAACACCAGCAACGTGGTGATGGAATAGAACGCCGCGGTGCGCCCCGCGAGGTCGAACTCGAAGCGTCCCAGCAGCGGCCCCATGACCACGCCCTGCAGGCCGTCAGCGCCGCCAGTAAGCCAATCGAGCTTGTTGGCCAGCTCCAGCAAGATCAGGGCGGCACCCAAGGTCACCATCAGGCGCGTGAGGTCGGTGCCGTGACGGATGGTCAGGCTGCCCAGTGCGCCCAGCACGGTGGTGGCGACCAGGGCCACGGCCAGGCCCACCAGCGGGTCGGGCATCACATGCTTGGCAAAAAGGGCTGCACTGTAGGCCCCGAAGCCGAAATACGCCGCATGCCCCAGCGACACGATGCCGGTGTACCCCAGCACCAGGTCCAGCGACACAGCGAACAGGGCCACGATGGCAATCTCGTTGACGATGGCGGCATGCTGCGGCAGCACCAGCGGCGAGGCAAAGAAGGCCAGCCACAACAGCGGCTCCCAGGCGCGCCAGCGACCGGCGTCCAGCAAGGAGCGCTTAGCGTCCAGGGCGCTCATGACTTGCCTCCTTGCCGCACAAACAAGCCTTGCGGCTTCCAGATCAGGATCACGATCATGAGGGTGTAGACAATGAAGGCGCCCATCTTGGGGATGTAGTACTTGCCCGCCACATCGGCGATGCCCAGAAGCAGCGCCGCCAGCAGCGGCCCGGTGATCGAGGACGTGCCCCCCACGGCCACCACGATCAGGAAATAGAACATGAACTTCAGCGGGAAGCTCGGGTCCAGTCCCAACACCTCGGCGCCCAGCGCGCCACCCAGGCCGGCCAGGCCGCTGCCAAAGGCGAAGGTGGAGAGGAACACCATGTTCACGTTGATGCCCAGGCCCGCGGCCACGCGCTGGTCGTCGACCGAAGCACGCAGACGGCTGCCAAAGCGCGTCTTGGCCAACACGTACTGCAGCATCACCGTGAGCGCAGCGCACACCAGGATGATGAACAGCCGGTAGTGACCCATGCCCAGCGTCAGCGCGCCGCTGCCCACCTCGGTGCGGCCCTTGAGCCACTCGGGCAGCTGCACGATCTGCTGCGTGGAGCCCACGAAGTAGTCCACGCTGGCCACGGCCATCAAGGTCAGGCCGATCGTGAACAGCACCTGGTCCAGGTGAGGCTTGTTGTACAGGGGCCGATACAGCGTGCGTTCGAGCACGCCACCCAGCAACGCCGCGCCCAGAAAGGCCAAGGGCAGGCAGGCCAGGAACGGCACGCCCGCGCGCTGCATCAGGAGCACGGTGATGTAGCCCCCCGCCATGGCGAAGGCGCCATGGGCCAGGTTGATGAAATTCATCAGGCCCATGGTCACCGCCAGCCCCAAGGCCAGGATGAAAAGGAGCATGCCGTAGGCGATGCCGTCGAACAGGATGGTCAGCATGATGAGAACGCCGCCCGGGCGGAGGGCACGGGCGGCGTGAGGTGGTGAGCGTCAGCCCGAATCAGCGGGCCTTGCCGGGATCCTTGACGTCCTTGATCACGTCGAATTCGACGTTGTACAACTGGCCGTCCTTTTTCTCAACCTTGCGCAGATAGATGTTCTGCACGATGTCGCGGGTCTGCGCGTCGATGTACACGGGGCCACGCGGGCTCTCGAAGATCTGGCCCTTGAAGGCCGCCAGCAGCGCGTCGCCGCCGCCCTTGCCGCCGGTCTTCTTCAGACCTTCATAGATCACGCGCATGCCGTCATAGCCGCCGATGGCCATGAAGTTGGGGCGCAGGTTCTTGTTGGCCTTCTGGAAGGCCTCGACGAACTTCTTGTTCGCGGCCGAGGGGTGGGCTGCGGAGTAGTGGTGCGAAGTGACCACGCCCAGAGCGCCGTCGCCCATGTCATTGAGCTGGTCGTCGTCGGTCACATCGCCGGTGCCAATCAGCTTGATGCCGGCCTTGTCCATGCCGCGCTCCAGGAACTGCTTCATCACCGCAGCGCCAGCGCCCGAGGGCACGAACACGAACAGGGCGTCGGGCTTGAGGTCACGCACCTTCTGCAGGAAGGGGGCGAAGTCGGGGTTGCGCATGGGCACGCGCAGAGCCTCAGGCACGGTACCGCCGTTGAACAGAAGACGGTCCTTGAAGAAACGCTCGGCGTCGATGCCGGGGCCGTAATCGCTCACCAGCGTCACGACTTTCTTCAGACCGTTCTTGGGCGCCCAGTCGGCCAGGGCCACAGAGGCCTGGGGCAGCGTGAAGCTGGTACGCACGATGTAGGGCGAGGCCTCCGTGATGCTGGACGTGGCCGCAGCCATCACCACCAGGGGCGTTTTGGACTGGGTGGCCAGGGGGGCTACCGCCATGGCCGAGGGCGTGATCCCCATACCGGCAAGCACATCGACCTTGTCGTTGACGATCAGTTCCTGCGCGAGGCGACGGGTCTGATCCGGCACGCTGGTGTCGTCCTTGACGATCAGCTGGACCTTGCGGCCCGCAACGGTGTCGCCGTTTTGCGCGATCCACAGGCGGGCAGCCGCCTCGATCTGGCGACCGGTGGTGGCCTGCTGACCGGTCATGGGCAGGATCAGGCCGATCTTGAACGGCTCTGCGGCTTGGGCCAGGCCGCCGGCGGAGAGCACGAGGGCGGCGACGGCCGCTTGGATCAGGGTACGTTTTTTCATGGAAGTCTCCTTCGGGGCGAAAAACTCAGGGTGTGATGGGGAAAGGCGAGATTGTGCTTCATCCGCGTGGTAGTGGCTTGTACTCAGGCCCGCCGGCGGATGAGCCGCATGCCCGGCATGCGTTCCAGGGTGCGCGATTGCACGGCCTCACGCAAATTGCGTTGGGCCAGGCGCGAGTGCTCCCGCATGATGGCCTCGGCCCGGGCGCCCTCGCCGGAGGCGATGGCATCGAGCACCTGCCGGTGCTGGTCCTGGGCCACGATCAGCATGTCACGCGAGCGCGGCGAATTGGCTTGCACCGCCACGAAGCCCGAGGGCGAGGCAAAAGGTAGGCGCACCGCCCGCTCGATCTCCCGGCGGATCGTGTCGCTGCCCGCCAGTTCGCACAGCAGAACGTGAAAGCGCTCATTGAGCGCGACGTAGCGGTGAAAGGCCTCGTCGTCCAGGGCGGGACGGGCCAGCACCTCGTCGATCTGCGCCAGGCAATCGCTGGCTTCGGCCAGCACACCCGAGGAGCCACCGCGTTCGGCCGCCAGACGCGCCGCCAGCCCCTCGAGGGTGCCGCGCAGCTCGATCGCGTCGTTGACGTCCCGCTCGGTGAAGGTGCGCACCGCATAGCCGCCATGGGGCAGGGCCTCCAGCAGCCCCTCCTGCTCCAGCCGCATCAGCGCCTCGCGGATCGGGGTGCGTGACACCCCCAATCGCTCCACCAAGGTGAGCTCCGCGATACGGGCCCCGGCCGCAAGCTCGCCCGCGAGCACCATCTCGCGCAGACGCAATTGCGCCTTGACAGCCTGCGAGCCCGAAGGCGCAGGCTCTTCGCCGGCCGGCAGATCGTGCGCCTGGATTTTCTTCATGTATGCAATGTAGTCGAACTTGAATGCCTCTCAACCCCAAATTGCCCTGAAAATGGCTTAAATATCGGGTTTACCCTGACTAGTTGTATACAACATGTATTTCGACAGATAATCCGCGCCTCCTTCTTAACGAGCGCCCCATGTTTCCCAAGAACGCCTGGTACGTCGCGTGCACGCCCGACGAAATCGACAGCAAGCCCCTGGGCCGCACCATCTGCGGTGAAGCCATTGCCTTCTACCGCGGCGAGCAGGGCCAAGTGGCCGCCGTCGAGGACTTCTGCCCTCACCGCGGTGCGGCCATGTCCAAGGGCCGCGTCTGCGAAGGCAAGCTGGTGTGTGGCTACCACGGCCTGGTGATGGACTGCCGGGGTAAGGCGGTGGCCATGCCCGGACAGCGCGTGGGGGGCTTTCCGCAGGTGCGCAGCTATCCGGTGATCGAGCGTTACGGCTTCATCTGGGTCTGGCCCGGCGACCCCGCCCTGGCTGACCCGGGGGCCCTCCACCACCTCGAGTGGGCCGACAGCCCGGACTGGGCTTACGGCGGCGGGATGTACCACGTCCAATGTGACTACCGCCTCATGATTGACAACCTCATGGACCTGACCCATGAGACCTATGTGCACGCCGCCAGCATCGGCCAGAAGGAGATCGACGAGACGCCGGTGAGCACCAAGACCGAGGGCGAGCAGGTGGTGACGAGCCGCTTCATGGAGAACGTGATGCCCCCGCCCTTTTGGCGTGCCAACCTGCGGGGCAACGGCCTGCCCGACGACCAGCCCGTGGACCGCTGGCAGATTTGCCGCTTTACGCCCCCCAGCCACGTGATGATCGAGGTGGGGGTAGCCCTGGCCGGCCGCGGCGGCTACCACGCCGACCCCCAGTACAAGGCCTCCAGCATCGTGGTGGACTTCATCACCCCCGAAACCGAAACCAGCATGTGGTACTTCTGGGGAATGGCCCGCAATTTCAACGTCAAGGACAAGAACCTCACCGCACAAATCCGCGAAGGCCAGGCCAGGGTCTTCGCCGAGGACACCGAGGTGCTCGAGGCGCAGCAACGCAATCTCGAACGCCACCCGGGTCGGCGCCTCCTGATGCTGAACATCGATGCGGGCGGTGTACAGTCGCGCAGGATCATCGACCGCCTGCTGGCAGCCGAGGCCCCACTGAAAGCAGCTGCCTGAGAGAGACATGTCCGACATCCAAGTGAAGGTGCTCGCGCGCCACGAAGAGGCCGAAGGCATCTTCAGCTACGAACTCGCCCGCGCCGATGGCGCCCCCCTCCCCGCCTTCAGCGCCGGCTCGCACATCGACGTGCAACTGCCAGGTGGCATCGTGCGCCAGTACTCCCTGTGCAACGACGACCAGGAGACGCACCGCTACCGCATCGCGGTGCTACGCGATCCCGCCTCGCGCGGCGGGTCCATCGCGATGCACGACAAGGTCCGGACGGGCGACACCCTCACCATCAGCGCGCCGCGCAACCACTTTCCCCTGGTGTCCTCGCCCTTTAGCCTGCTGCTGGCAGGCGGCATCGGCATCACTCCCCTGCTGTGCATGGCCCAGCGCCTGGCCGCGACCGACCGCGACTTCCGACTGCATTACTGCACGCGCTCGCTGTCACGCACCGCGTTCCGGGACAGCGTGGCCGCCTTTGGCGACCGCGCCCGACTGCATCTGGACGACGGCGATGCCGCCCAGAAGCTGGACCTGCCGGCCGCTCTGGCCGCTGCGCCGGCGGGCAGCCGCCTCTATGTATGCGGCCCGGCCGGCTTTATCGACTTCGTGATGAACACCGCCAAGGCCCAGGGCTGGCCCGCCGACCGCCTGCACCTGGAGTACTTCGGCGCCGCGCCGCAAGACACCACGGGCGACCAGGCCTTTGACGTGCGCATTGCCAGCACCGGCAAGACCTACACCATCCCCGCCGACAAGACCGTGATCGCCGCCCTGCAAGATCAGGGCGTGGAGGTGCTGGTCTCCTGCGAGCAGGGCGTGTGCGGCACCTGCCTCACGCGCGTGCTCGAAGGCCAGTGCGACCACCGCGACATGTACCTCACCGACGACGAGAAGGCCCGCAACGACCAGTTCCTGCCTTGCTGCTCGCGCGCCAAATCGCCCTTGCTGGTACTCGACCTGTAGCATTTCGCCCTTCCCCTGATTCCTTCATCTCCCGGAGACAAAAACCCATGAACAAGATCCCCGCCCGTTACGACCACGTCGGCAGCTTCCTGCGTCCCCAGTACCTGCTGGAGGCCCGCGAACAAAAGGCCAAGGGTGCGATCACGGCCGAACAGCTGCGCGTGGTGGAAGACAAGGCCATCGCCGAAATCGTGAAGTTCCAGCAAGACCTGGGCCTCAAGTCCATCACCGACGGCGAGTTCCGCCGCACTTATTTCCACATCGACTTCCTGGAGCAGTTGGGTGGCGTGAAGACCGACGTGCCGGTCACCATCCGCAAGCCCGATGGCACCGAGGAACTCGCACCGCCCGTGATTCGCGTGATCGACAAGGTGCGCCACGCCAAGAACATCCAGCTGGCCGACTTCCAGTACCTCAAGAGCCAGGTCGGCGCGGGCTTCACGCCCAAGGTCACCATCCCTTCGCCCACCATGCTGCATTTCCGCGGCGGGCGCGCGGGCATCAGCCGCGAGGCCTACCCTGAGCTGGACCCGACCTTCTACGACGACGTGGCCAAGGCCTATGGCGACGAGCTGCGCTCGCTGGCCGCTGCTGGCTGCAACTACGTGCAGATGGACGACACCAACCTGGCGTACCTGTGCGACGAGAAAATGCGCGAAGCCGCCCGCCAGCGCGGCGACGACCCCAACGAGCTGCCGCACCGCTACGCCCAGTTCGTGAACAAGGTCGTGGCCCAGAAGCCCGCCGGCATGACCCTGGCCATGCACCTGTGCCGCGGTAACTTCAAGAGCACCCACGCCGCGGCCGGCAACTACGAGCCGGTGGCCGAGGCGCTCCTGAAGGAGATGGACATCGACGCCTACTTCCTCGAATACGACGACGACCGCTCCGGCGACTTCCGCCCCTTGCGCTTTCTGCCCAAGGACAAGATCGTGGTGCTAGGCCTGGTCACCACCAAGTTCGGCCAGCTTGAAAGCAAGGACGCCCTCAAGCGCCGTATCGACGAGGCCGCCAAGTACGCGCCGATGGAGCAGTTGGCCCTGTCGCCGCAGTGCGGCTTCTCCAGCACAGTCCATGGCAACAACATCGCTGTCGAAGACCAGCGCACCAAGATGCGTCTGGTGATCGACACTGCGCGCGAAGTCTGGGGCGAAGCCTGACGAGAGGGTCCGGGCCGACTGACAGCAGCCCCGGACGTCACCGGACCGACACACACGCTGGTGAGCATCGGCACTCCAACACACCGCACTGGCGGAAGGAGTGCCCTCATGACAGTTGTCTCGTCCTACCCTCACGCATCTAGCCTTTCCTCTCCACTCGAGGGCTGGTCCGCGACACCGACTGGCCTTCCACCGCCTGGCCTGACGGTCGATCCGGATCATGGTGAACGGGCCGCATCATGCGTGCCAGCAGGGACTTCGTCCGCGGCGGCTTGGGCAGGCCTGCGCGAAATGAGCGCACAGTCCGTCGGCGCCCTGGCGGGCCTTGCCGTGCGCAGTGTGGTGCAAACGGCTCCGGCAGTCGCCCTCGCCACATCGGGTGCTCTTGCCTTGGCCGGCCTGGGGGCGGCGACGTATCGTGCGAGCGACCTCATCGCCGCTGCGGTTTGCCGTGATCGACCGCAGTGGTACACGCCGGTGCGAATCGCGGCCACCGCCCTGCCCTTGACCGCCATCGCCGTAGGCGCGGGCATGACGGCGAGCGCCAGCCTCCTGCCCGCCGCCACCGGCTTTGTGGCCGGGAAACTCGTGCAACGTTGCGTTCGCGATCTATGCAGCACGACGCTGCGCGGTGTGACACCGGGGATGGAGGCGGTGAGTCCGCACGGCGTGAGGGTCCCAGAGGAGGACCTGGCCACGGTCGATTACGGCCGGGGCGTAGCCACCATGCTACCCACCGTGGGTTATTTCGCCGCCCAGGAACTGCTGGTGCCCGCCCCAGAGGTCTCCGCCGCTCTATGGGAAGGTTTGCCGTATGTGGCAGCTGTCGGTCTAGTCGAAGCAGCCCGCGCGGCAACGCGGACGTTGGCCTGGGTCGGAGTCGCCCAGGCAGAAGGACATCAGGTCCAGGTCAAAGCAGGAGGCGGCTGGTCAGCGCTGTACGACAATCTGCGCTCGCTCTCCACGCTACAAAAGGCAGGAGATGCTGCCGCCATGCGGACTTACTTCAGCGCCATTGCAGACACCTTGCAAGTGGTAACGACACCGTCTAGTGCGCCCCTGAGCCCCTTGATTCACGCCGTCCTGCATGCCGGACTCAAGGCCCCCGACGAGTTTCGCGGTCCGCTGACCACGCACGGCCGACTGGCGATGGGGCGTTTGGCCAGCGTCGTCGCGCCATTGGATTCAGGGCTGAAACGGGACGCGACTGGAGCTGATGCAGCCGTGAGCATTAGCATCCAAGCTGGACTCACTGACGGAGCCACGGCTAAACCGCAGTGACCAGACGACGTATCAGGGACCTGTAGAGGCCGCGGGCGGCACGACCTCCCAGTGCTGCGCTACCCGCGCGTGGGCATCCACACTCTCCAGCCGCACCTTGAAACCCCACAGGCGCGCCACATGTTTCACCACCTCCTCAACACTGCCGCCGAGCGGGCGATCGCCCTGGCGTTGGTGTCGCAGCGTCAGTGAACGGTCGCCGCGCAAATTGACGTTCCAGATCTGGATCGCCGGCTCGCGAAAGTTCAGGTCGTACTGGCGCGCCAGCGACTCACGCACCCGCCGGTAGCCCGCTTCGTCGTGGATGGCGGCCACTTCCAGCTCGGTTCGCGAGGCATCGTCCACGATGGAGAACAGGCGTAAATCGCGCATCAAGCGGGGCGACAGGTACTGCCCGATGAAGCTCTCGTCCTTGAAATGTCGCATGGCATGGTCCAAGGTGGCCCGCCAGTCCGAGCCCGCAATCCCGGGGAACCACGCGCGGTCTTCGTCCGTCGGCGCCTCGCAGATGCGCCGAAGGTCGCTGAACATCGAGAACCCCAAGGCATAGGGATTGATACCGGTGTAGCGCGGGTCCGTCACCGGCGGCTGGAACACCACATTGGTGTGCGAGGCCAGGCACTCCATCATGAATCCATCGGCCAGGCGCCCCTGCGCATACAACGTCTGCAGCAGCGTGTAGTGCCAGAACGTGGCCCAGCCCTCATTCATCACCTGGGTCTGGCGCTGCGGATAGAAATACTGGGCGATCTTGCGCACGATACGCACCACCTCTCGCTGCCAGGGCTCCAGCAGGGGCGCGTTCTTTTCAATGAAATACAGCAAGTTCTCCTGAGGCTCCTCGGGAAAGCGACGCGCCTCCTTGCGGGCCTGCTTGCCCGGCGTCGGCGGCAGGGTGCGCCAGAGGTCGTTGACCTGCTGCTGAAGGTAAGCCTCGCGCTCCTTGCGGCGAGTCTCTTCCTCCACCAAGGAAATCTTTTGAGGTCGCCGGTAGCGGTCCACCCCGTAGTTCATGAGGGCATGGCAGGCATCCAACACTTCTTCCACCGCGTCGACGCCATGCCGCTCCTCGCACTCGGCAATGTAACCCTTGGCGTAGACCAGGTAATCGATGATGGAACTCGCATCGGTCCACATCCGAAACAGGTAATTGCCCTTGAAAAAGGCGTTGTGACCAAAGCAGGCATGGGCAATCACCAGGGCCTGCATCGGCAGGGTGTTCTCCTCCATCAAGTAGGCGATGCAGGGATCGGAGTTGATGACGATCTCATAGGCCAGGCCCATATGACCGCGGCGGTAGTTCTTTTCGCTGGCAATGAACTGCTTGCCGAAGGACCAGTGCCGGTAGTTCACCGGCATGCCCACCGAGGCATAGGCATCGAGCATCTGCTCGGCGGAGATCATCTCCAGTTGCACCGGATAGGTATCCAGACCGAATTCGCGAGCGACCTCGGCGATCGCCTCGAAATAGGTGGTAATCAGGTCAAAGGACCAGTCCGATCCGCTGGGAAGTTGTGCCCTGGGCGCCAAAGCCGCACCGCCGGCCGCGGCAGGTGCCCTTCGCAAGGGCGGTGGTTCGATCATGCCTCGGCTCCAGCCGCGTTCTTGCGAAAGAGATCGCGAAACACCGGGAAGATCTGCGCGGGCGAGACGATCTTCTGCATCGCGAAGTGAGCATGGGCCTCTCGCACTCGGCTGTACTCCTCCCAGAGGTTCTGGTCTTCGTCGGCCACCTGCAAATAGGCAAAGTACCGTACCAAGGGGAGCAAGCGTGCCTGCAGCAGCTCGCGGCATTTCACCGAGTCTTGCTGCCAGTTGTCGCCATCGGAGGCCTGCGCGCCATAGATGTTCCAGGCCTGCCCCGCGTAGCGCTCCTGGATGATCTCGTGCATCAAGGTCAACGCGCTGGACACCACGGTGCCCCCGCTCTCCGTCGCATGAAAAAACTCGTCCTCGGGCACTTCCGCGGCCTGGGTGTGGTGGCGGATGAAGACCACATCGGTCTGCTGATAGTGCCGCGACAGAAATAGGTACAGAAGAATGAAAAAGCGCTTGGCCAGGTCCTTGCGCGCCTCGTCCATCGATCCCGAGACGTCCATCAGGCAGAACATCACCGCCTTGCTATGGGGTACCGGCTCGCGCACACGGTGTCGATAGCGCAGGTCAAAGGGATCCAGAAAAGGAATGCGGGCCACGCGCCGCTGCAGCGAGTCCACTTCTTCGCGCAATCGCGCAAGCTCTCCAGCCGGCGGGTCCAGCCGGGCTTCGAGCCCAGCCAAATGGGCCTGCGCTGCGCAGAGGTGCGCCCGCGCCTGTGCCCCCATGGCAATACGTCGCCCCAGAGCCACGCGCATGGAGCGCACCACATGAAGACTGGTGGGATTTCCTTCCGAGACAAAACCCGCACGCCGCGACTTCCATTCCGGCGCGTCCGCCAGAAGCTGTGTGCGCACCAGGCGCGGCAGCGCCAGGTCGTCAAAGAAATAGTTCATGAACTCCTCCCGCGTGATGCGGAAGGTGAAGTCGTCCTCGCCGCTGCTGTCGGGACTGGCCTCGCCCTGCCCCGCCCCACCGGCCCCACCCGAGGGTCGGGTGATGCGGTCGCCCCGCACATATTTCTGGTTGCCGGGATGCACGATTTCGCGCGTGCCCCCCGTGCCATGCTGGAACACGGGCTCTGAAACGTCGCGCCGGGGCAGCGTGATGTCGGCACCCTCTTGGAAGTTACGCAAGCTGCGATCGCCCACCGCCTTGTGCACCGCCTCGCGTATCTGCTGCCGGTAACGGCGCAGGAAGCGCTCGCGATTGCCGATGGACTTGTTCTTGCCCGCCAGCCTGCGATCGATGATCTGGTGCATCACGAACTTTTGCGCACGCGCAGATACCACTCGCACAAAAGGCGCACCTGCCGGTGCGTATAGCCCTTCTCGACCATCCGGTTCACGAAGTCCTCGTGCTTCTTCTGTTCGTCGGCGCTGGCCTTGGCATTGAAGCTGATGACGGGCAAAAGGTCTTCGGTGTTGGAGAACATCTTCTTCTCGATCACCGTGCGCAGCTTCTCGTAGCTGGTCCACAGAGGGTTCTTACCGGCGTTATTGGCGCGGGCGCGCAGCACGAAGTTGACGATCTCGTTGCGAAAATCCTTGGGATTGGAAAGACCAGCGGGTTTTTCGATCTTCTCAAGCTCGGCGTTGAGCGCGCCGCGGTCGAAGATCTCGCCGGTATCGGTGTCACGGTACTCCTGATCCTGGATCCAGAAGTCGGCATAGGTCACGTAGCGATCGAAAATGTTCTGCCCGTATTCGGAGTAAGACTCCAGATAGGCCGTCTGGATCTCCTTGCCGATGAATTCGGCATACCGTGCCGACAGGTGCTCCTTGATATAGGCGATGTACTTCTGCTCAGTCTCGGGCGCGAACTGCTCGCGCTCAATCTGCTGCTCCAGCACATACATGAGGTGCACCGGGTTGGCCGCAATCTCGTTGGAGTCGAAGTTGAAGACCTTCGACAGGATCTTGAACGCAAAGCGCGTGGAAATGCCGTTCATGCCCTCGTCCACCCCGGCATAGTCCCGGTACTCCTGGTAGCTCTTGGCCTTGGGGTCAGTGTCCTTGAGGTTCTCACCGTCGTAAATCTGCATCTTGCTAAAGAGGCTGGAGTTCTCGGGCTCCTTCAGGCGAGTGAGCACTGCAAATTGCGCCATCATCCGCAGCGTCCCCGGGGCGCAGACGGCCTCCTTGAGTGAGGAATTACGCAGCAGCTTCTCGTAGATCTTCACCTCCTCGGTCACTCGCAGGCAGTACGGCACCTTCACGATGTAGATCCGATCCAGAAAGGCCTCGTTGTTCTTGTTGTTCCGAAAGGCCTTCCACTCGCTTTCGTTGGAGTGGGCCATCACGATGCCGTCGAAGGGAATGGCACCGAATCCCTCGGTCCCCTTGAAGTTGCCTTCCTGCGTGGCCGTGAGCAGCGGATGCAGCACCTTGATCGGCGCCTTGAACATCTCCACAAACTCCAGCAGGCCCTGATTGGCCAGGCACAGACCGCCCGAATAGCTGTAGGCGTCGGGATCGTCCTGCGCGTAGGACTCCAGTTTGCGGATATCGATCTTTCCGACCAGCGACGAGATGTCCTGGTTGTTCTCGTCGCCGGGCTCCGTCTTGGCGATCGCGATCTGCTTGAGGATGCTGGGATAGCGTTTGACTACCCGGAACTTGCGGATATCGCCGCCGAACTCCTCCAGGCGCTTGACGGCCCAGGGTGACATCACCCGCTGCAGGTAGCGCGGCGCGATGCCGTACTGCTGCTGCATCAGGGGCGCATCTTCAGCGTTGTTGAACAGGCCCAGCGGCGATTCGTTCACCGGCGAGCCCTTGATCGCGTAGAAGGGGATCTGCTCCATCAGCGACTTCAGCCGCTCTGCGATCGAGGACTTGCCGCCGCCCACGGGCCCCAGCAGGTAGAGGATCTGCTTTTTCTCCTCCAGCCCCTGGGCTGCATGGCGAAAGCACGACACCACCTGCTCGATGGGTTCTTCTAGACCGTAGAAATCCCGGAAAGCGGGGTAGATGCGAACGACCTTGTTGCCGAAGATACGAGACAGCCTTGGGTCGTGCCGTGTGTCCACGATCTCGGGTTCGCCGATCGCGGCGAGCATGCGCTCGGCGGCGGTGGCATAGGCCAGCGGGTCTTGCCGGCACAGCTCGAGGTAGTCCTCAAGCGATATTTCCTCTTCGCGCGTGTGTTCGTAGCGCGCGAGGAAATTACGAATCACGTCCATGAAACCTCCTTGCCTGCATTGCCGACAGCGCGCACAGCAACTGCCGTCGTCATGCGTCGCGGTCTTACTGGCAGCAGACTCCCGGCGACTCGCTGCCTGCGTCGGCCTGCGACTGTCTTCAATGTAGGTGAGCGCTCGACAAAGCGAAAGGGTTCGAGTCGAACGAAATTGAAAAATCGTGTGCGCTCTCGCATGCGTATCCGAGCACTTGCGCCACGCGAATGCTTGAACGGATACCGCTATGATTTGTGTAGCAATCGCGCGCGTTCGGCAAGCGTCTCGCCCGCCCGCACTGTCTCTTGCTTTCCCTGCCCCATGAGCCCCAAGGAACACGTCGCCCTGAGCCAACTGCTAGCCCTGCTTGAAGCACGCTACGCGCTACGCGTGCTGTGGGCACTGCGAGATGGTCACGCGCAGACCTTCCGATTGCTTCAAGACAGCGTAGGGGGCATCACGCCCAACACGCTCAATGCTCGCCTCAAAGCGCTGCGCGAATCGGGTCTGCTGGCGCATGGCGGCGAGGGCTACGCGCTCACCCCACTGGGCACCGATCTGGTTCGCCGCTTTCACGAGCTGCCCGCATTTGCGGCTCGCTGGGCGCCGGGCTCCGGTCGCAGAAAATAACTTCTGGATACACTTGCCCGCCCCTTTCAAGGATTCACGACATGATCACGACCCCTTCCGGCCTCCAATACGAAGATACCGTCGTCGGTGACGGCGCCGTTGCCAGCGCGGGCCAGTACGTGCAGGTGCACTACACCGGCTGGCTGTTTCACAACGGCGAGCAAGGCGCGAAGTTCGACTCGAGCCTGGACCGCAACGACCCCTTCGAGTTTTCGCTGGGCGCGGGCATGGTGATTCGCGGCTGGGACGAAGGCGTGGCCGGCATGAAGGTGGGGGGCAAGCGCACCCTGGTCATCCCTCCTGAACTGGGCTATGGCGCCCGCGGCGCCGGCGGCGTCATTCCGCCCAACGCCACGCTGAAGTTCGACGTGGAGCTGCTCGGAACCGACTGAGCGACCGACCGGGCCAAGCCCGTCTCTCCCCTCCTTGAGGCCGGACTTGAAAGTCGTCCGGCTGCCCCCATATGGCCGGACAGATACTTTTGGGTGCCCGGTGACGGCGCCGCCGACCTCTATTTCGACCATGTCCCCCAACCCCCAAGACCCGACTTCCACGACCGCGGCCTCCGACGTCCCCGCGGGCGAGACTTCTGCCTCCCCCGCCACTGAACCGGGTGCCGACACCGGCACCGAGTTGCAGGCACAGTTGGCTCAATTGCAGGCCAAGAACGCCGAGCTCGCCGAGCAATACCTGCGGGCCCAGGCAGACATGCAAAACACCCGCCGCCGGGCGGAAGACGAAATCTCCAAGGCCCGCAAATTCGCCGTCGAGAGCTTCGCCGAGAGCCTGCTGCCCGTGGCCGACAGTCTGGAAGCGGGCCTGGCGATCCAGGACGCCAGCCCCGAGCAAATTCGCGAAGGCGCGCAGGCCACGCTGCGTCAGCTCAAAAGCGCACTGGAACGCAATAAGGTGCTCGAAATCGCGCCTCCCGCCGGTACCAAGTTCGATCCGCACCAGCACCAGGCCATCTCCATGGTGCCCCGCCCCGAGGGCAGCCAGCAGGAGCCCAACACCGTGGTGACTGTGCTCCAAAAGGGTTACTCCATTGCCGACCGCGTGCTGCGCCCGGCCTTGGTCACCGTCGCTGCCCCCCAATGACCGACGCCGCGCCGGGCTTGAAACCCTCCCGGCGGGCCGCAACTAGCTTCCAAGATCACTGAATCGGCCGCACGGCCACCCCTCTACAGGAGAACAGACATGGGCAAGATCATCGGCATCGACCTGGGCACGACCAACTCGTGCGTCTCGGTCATGGAGGGCAACACCCCCAAGGTCATCGAGAACAGCGAAGGCGCCCGCACCACGCCCTCCATCGTGGCTTACCAGGAAGACGGCGAGATCCTCGTCGGCGCCTCGGCCAAGCGCCAGGCCGTGACCAACCCCAAGAACACCCTGTACGCCGTCAAGCGCCTGATCGGCCGCAAGTTCGAGGAAAAGGAAGTCCAGAAGGACATCCACCTCATGCCCTACGAGATCGCCAAGGCCGACAACGGCGACGCCTGGGTCGGCGTGCGTGGCAAGAAGCTGGCGCCCCCGCAGATCAGCGCCGAAGTGCTGCGCAAGATGAAGAAGACCGCCGAGGACTACCTGGGCGAGCCGGTCACCGAGGCAGTGATCACCGTGCCGGCCTACTTCAACGACGCCCAGCGCCAGGCCACCAAGGATGCCGGCCGCATCGCCGGCCTGGAGGTCAAGCGCATCATCAACGAGCCCACCGCAGCAGCCCTGGCCTTCGGCCTGGACAAGCAGGAAAAGGGCGACCGCAAGATCGCGGTGTATGACCTGGGCGGCGGCACGTTTGACGTGTCCATCATCGAGATCGCCGACGTCGACGGCGAGAAGCAGTTCGAGGTCCTGTCTACCAACGGCGACACCTTCCTGGGCGGCGAAGACTTCGACCAGCGCATCATCGACTACATCATCGCGGAGTTCAAAAAGGAGCAAGGCGTTGACCTGTCCAAAGACGTTCTGGCCCTGCAGCGGCTGAAGGAAGCCGCCGAGAAGGCCAAGATCGAGCTGTCCAACAGCTCGCAGACCGACGTGAACCTGCCGTACATCACGGCCGACGCCTCCGGTCCCAAGCACCTGAACATCAAGCTCACGCGCGCCAAACTCGAGAGCCTGGTCGACGAGCTGATCGAGCGCACCATCGCCCCCTGCCGCACCGCCATCAAGGATGCCGGCGTGAGCGTGTCCGACATCCACGACGTGATCCTGGTGGGCGGCATGACCCGCATGCCCAAGGTGCAGGACAAGGTCAAGGAGTTCTTCGGCAAGGAGCCGCGCAAGGACGTCAACCCTGATGAAGCGGTAGCGGTGGGCGCCGCCATCCAGGGCCAGGTGCTCGGCGGCGACCGCAAGGACGTCCTGCTGCTGGACGTGACCCCTCTGTCCCTTGGCATCGAGACCCTGGGCGGCGTCATGACCAAGATGATCGCCAAGAACACCACCATCCCGACCAAGTTCGCCCAGACCTTCTCCACTGCCGACGACAACCAGCCGGCGGTCACCATCAAGGTCTTCCAGGGTGAGCGCGAGATCGCAGCGGGGAACAAGCTCCTGGGCGAGTTCAACCTCGAGGGGATTCCGCCCTCCCCGCGCGGCCTGCCCCAGATCGAAGTGAGCTTTGACATCGATGCCAACGGCATCCTGCATGTGGGCGCCAAGGACAAGGGCACCGGCAAGGAAAACAAGATCACCATCAAGGCCAACTCGGGTCTGTCGGAAGACGAGATCCAGAAGATGGTCAAGGATGCCGAGCTCAACGCCGCCGAGGACAAGAAGAAGCTTGAACTGGTGCAGGCCCGCAACAACGGCGAGGCCATGGTGCACTCGGTCAAGAAGAGCCTGACCGAGCATGGCGACAAGCTCGAGGCCGGCGAGAAGGACAAGATCGAGGCCGCACTCAAGGAGATGGAAGAAGCGCTCAAGGGTGAGGACAAGGCCGCCATCGAGGCCAAGACCGAGGCCCTGATGACGGCCAGCCAGAAGCTCGGCGAGAAGGTCTATGCCGAGGCGCAGGCCGCTGCGGGTGCTGCCGGCGCTGCCGAAGCC
>JBEAZV010000074.1:0-4316 GCA_041159245.1 Pseudomonadota bacterium | reverse complement strand
TGTCGCCCACCTGCAGGTTCTGCAGTTGGGCCATGGTGATGTCCAGCTTGCCCAAGGAGACCTGGGCCTCGACGCTGGCGTCTTGCACGGCGTAGGCGAGTTGGTCGCGCCAGATCTTGTCGGATTCTTCGTTGCCATCGCCGCTTTGCAGGCGGCTGCGAAGCAGGTCGCGAATCGGCTTGAGCGACATGTAGGGGATGACCATGTCGATGAAGCCGGCGCTGGAGGTGCTGGATTCCGCTTCGAAACGACTGAGGACGACCAGGTCGTTCTCGTCGGCGATCTGGGCGAATTGCGGGTTGATCTCCGAGCTCACATGCTCGAATTCGATGGGGGTGAGGGGGCCCCAGGCTTCCTTGAAGGAGCGAAACAGGATCTGCAAGATCAACTTGATGATCCGGGTCTCGGTCGGTGTGAACAGACGCCCCGGGGGCAGCTGGCCGACGCCACGGCCGAAGCCACCAAAGAAACTATCGAGCGAGCTGAAGATGACGGCCGGCTCGACCACGGCCATCGAGTAGCCGCGCAGGGGGTTGACCCGCAGGATGTTCACGGACAGCGGCGCGCGCAGGTCCTTCAGGTAGTCGCCAAAGCGCATGATCTGCGCGCGCGTCGGGTTGATGCGCGGGCTCACGCGCAGCACCTCGAGCATGCCCAGTCGGAACAAACGGATGAACCGCTCGTTGACCATGTCGATGGACACGAGGTTCACGCCAAGGCTGCTGTCCTCCGACGCCAAGTCATGGCGCTGGACCGACAGGCCGGTGTTGTAGCCGTCGCCTTCGGGCGGCGTCGTGCGCACGGATTCCGTGAGCGCGGCGAGTTCCTCGGGGGACAGCAGGGGCTGGGTGGCCATGGGGCGCTTGCCTGAAGTGCGTTGCCGGTGCGGCGGGTTTACTGGACGATGAAGTTGGTGAAGTGGATTTCTTCGATGCCGCCGAAGTCTTCGAACTTCTGCAGCGTCGTGTTCATCTCGTCACGGATCTTCTCGGCCAGGCGCTTGCGAAAGTCAGGCTGGTCGATTTCTTCGGGCTTGGTCTGGCGCATCACGTCCAGGGCCACCGAGCGCAGGGCGAATTCGTGCTTCTTGATGTTGGCGATGACGCGGTCGTCATAGCGTGTCATCAAGGCCACCTTGATCTGCATGATCTTCTTGGACCCGGTGAGGTTGGCCACCATGTCCTTTTCCATCTCGTGGTAGCGGTACTCAAAGCGCTGCATCTCGGCAGACGTCTTGGAGACCGGCTTGGGCGCGCTGGCGCCGGCGGCTGCGGGCTTGCCGTGGCCATCGTCCTTGCCACCACCCTTGGCGTCGCCGCCATGACCGTCCTTGGCGTCGCCATGGCCGTCGCCACCCTTGCCATCCTTGTTGGCGGCTTCGAGTGTGGCCAGGGCCGCGGCGGCAGCCTTCTTGTCCTTGCTGTCAAAGAAGCCGGTGGCGAACAAGGTGCCGCCCACGGCTGCCACCAGCAGCACCAGCAGCACCACGCCTGCGACGATGATCATCAGGATGGGACTTTTCGGTTTGCTCTCTTCTGCTTCGACGACTTCTTCTGCCACTTTGCGTACTCCTTAGGTCATACCAGCACGTCCCAACCGGATCCTCCCGGGCCGCGCAGACGGGGCTGCGTGACGGGGGCGGAGGCGGCCACGACGCCGCGATCGGCGTTCTCGGGTCCCTGCGGCTCACGGGCGTGCCGGGGTGTCGGATTTCCGCCAGTTTGCTGGCTTCGTCCGCTTCCGACGTTCAGTCCCGCAATGTCCATGCCAGCGTTGGCCAAGACCTCGCGCAGACGGGGTAGGCCGTCGTTGAGCAGGTCGCGGGTGACGGGGTTGGTGGTGCGAAAGGAGGCGTCCAGCGCGCCCGAGCGCAGGGCCAGGTCAATTTCGACTTCGCCGAGCTTGGCAGGTTTGAGCAGCAGGCGCACCTCCCAATTTCCGCGCTCGATCTGGGCGATCACCCGCTGGGCCAGGGCTTCGCCCAGGCGCTGACTGAGTTCCTGGTAGCCGGCCGTGCGCGGGCCTGTGGGGGTGGGTGACGCCGCGTCGTCGGCGGCGGCTTGGCTGCCCGCGCCCGTGCTGGTACCCGCACCCGCACCCGCACCTGCGCCTGCGCCCGCACCTGCGCCTGCGCCTGCGCCTGCGCCTGCGCCTGCGCCTGCTGCCCCCGGCGCGTTGACGCCGGATTCCAGGCGCGCTGCGTCCGGCTCGTCCCAAAGGGTGTCCAGGCTCGCCAGATCCTGGATGTCCAGGCTGAGGATTTCCACGGGGATGTCGGCGACCTGCGCCGGCGGCTGCCAGGCCGAGGCGGCGGCATCTGCGCGGGCGCCTCGGGCGACGGTCTGGGCTGCCGCTAAGAAGGCGGGCGGCAGGGGGGTCGCGGCCGCTTGTGCGGGGTCTACGTCACCGGGGGCGTCGGGCCTGGCCGTTGGCTGGGTTTGCAGCCAACTGGCCGCGGTCACTGCCGCCGTGAGGCCTGCAGCCGCAGCGCCTTCGGGATCCACGGGTAGGCCGGGCAGGCCGGTCGCGGCGGGTGTGACAGGCGCACCCGGCATCAGGCCGGCGACCCAGGTGCCAGGCGCCCCGGCAGCCCCCAGGACGAGACCGGTGTTGGGGCTGGCGGGCAGGGCCATGACTCCGGTGGGAATCTGAATGGGGAGCAGTGCCTGGGCCTGCACCTGCGCCTGGGTGGCATCGGAGAACAGCCAGGCGACCACGTCGTCGTCCAGGCCCTGGGCCTTGGCGAAGGCGGCCAGGCTGTCTCGGTCCGGACCGCCATGGGGGGCCGTCACCACCTCCAGGGTCGGGCCCAGGGCCACGGTCTGCAGGGGCAGGGCGCCGGCGGCAAGGTTTTGCCCGGCGGGCAGCAGGAACTGGGCGTTTGCCAGTTGGTCGGCGAAGCGTTCGCCGCCGTCGGGAACACCGATGGCCGCACCGGCGGCCGGCTCGCCCGGGGCGCCAGCGCTGGAGGGATCGATCGAAAGTGGGGACATGAGCATGTGAAACGGCACCGTGCAAGGTCAGGGTAGGGCGGCTGGTTGGCCGCTTTGCCCCTCCTATCTGCAAGAACCGTGACCGGACAGAACTTGCCGTGGCCGCCGGGTCGCCCGATCTGTCGGTTTCGGATGGCACGGGCTTTGCGTGACCCGATCGAATCCTGCGTCAAACCGATCATGAGCCTCGCTTCACTGTCAACGATCCGACAGGGCCTGTCTACCTACGACAGGTCGGGCTTGGCCATTCCGGCGGTGGTGATCCTGATCATCGCCATGCTGGTCCTGCCGCTGCCCCCGCTGCTGCTGGACATCCTGTTTACTTTCAACCTACTGGTGGGTTTGGTGGTGATCATGATCGCCATCAACACCCGCAAGCCCCTGGAGTTCTCGTCTTTCCCCTCGGTGCTGCTGTTTGCCACCATGCTGCGGTTGGCGCTGAACGTCGCCTCGACCCGGGTGGTGCTGGTGCGCGGGCATGAGGGCCACGACGCGGCCGGCAAGGTGATTGCCGCCTTCGGCGAGTTCGTGATCGCCGGCAACTATGTGGTGGGCTTCATCATCTTTGTGATCCTGACCATCGTGAACTTCGTGGTGGTGACCAAGGGCGCCAGCCGCGTCTCCGAGGTCAACGCGCGCTTCACCCTGGACGCCATGCCCGGCAAGCAGATGGCGATCGACGCCGACCTCAACGCCGGCGTGATCGACCAGGACACCGCCAAGCGACGCCGCGAGGAGCTGTCGCAGGAGTCGGACTTTTTCGGCTCGATGGACGGTGCGTCCAAATTCGTCAGCGGCGACGCCATCGCCGGCATTCTGATTCTGTTGATTAACCTGATTGGCGGCATCGCCATCGGCCTGGGCCAGCACAACATGCCCCTGGGCGAAGTGGGCCGCGTCTACACGCTGCTGGCGATCGGTGACGGCCTGGTGGCCCAGATCCCGGCGCTGTTCCTGTCGCTGGCCACCGCCATCATCGTCACCCGCGTGACCACCTCGGAGTCGGTGACCGAGCAGGCGGTGACGCAGCTGGCCAATCCTTCGGCCCTGTTCATCGCCGCCGGCATCCTGGGTTTGCTGGGCCTGGTGCCGGGCATGCCGCACGCTGTCTTCCTGACTCTGGGTGCGGCCACCGCCGGCCTCGGGCTGATGATGGTCGAACGCAATTCACGCGCCAAGGATGCCGCTCAGGCCGCCGCCGCGCCGGCCGTCGAAGGCCCCAAGGAACTCGATTGGGACGATGTCGAATCGGTCGATCTGATCGGTCTGGAGATCGGCTATGGCCTGATCCCTCTGGTCAACCCCGACACCGGCGGACAACTC
>JBEAZV010000073.1:0-97703 GCA_041159245.1 Pseudomonadota bacterium | reverse complement strand
ACGCCCGGACGCACCACGGACCTGGAGCGCGAGACCTGGCGGTTCTTGACCGCGCAGATCGCGGCGCAGGAGTCTGGCGACGTGCCTCCGGCGCCGCCGGCTGGGGCCTGACGGGGAACTTGCTGGCGTTATTTATCCTTGCAATTCATGGAATGATAATCCATAATTGCAAGGATGTTTGATCGCCTACTCGAGCCCTCTTTACGAGACGAACTCGCCTTTTCGCCGGCGGTGGCGCTGCTCGGGCCGCGCCAGGTCGGCAAGACCACGCTGGCGCTCCAGGTCGCGCGCGGGCTGCCCCATGTCTACCTCGACCTCGAGTCTGAGCGTGACCGCAGCAAGTTGGCTCAGGCCGAACTGTACTTGCAGGGGCACCTGGACAAGCTGGTGATCCTGGACGAAGTGCACCGGGTGCCGGGGCTGTTCCCGATGCTGCGGGGGCTGATCGACCAAGCGCGCCGTTCAGGGCCGGCGGCGGGGCGCTATTTGCTGCTCGGATCTGCCAGCTTGGACGTGTTGAAGCAATCGAGCGAAACGCTGGCGGGTCGCATCGCCTATCTGGAGATGGCGCCCCTGAACGTGCTCGAGACCGGCGTCGCCATCCAAGACGCCTTGTGGCTGCGAGGCGGTTTCCCGCCCAGCGTGCAAGCACCCTCTGACGCGCGCAGCTTGCAATGGCGCGAAAACTTCATTCGCACCTACCTTGAGCGCGATATCCCTCAATTCGGGCCGCGCATCGCCGCCGAGACATTGCGGCGCTTTTGGACCATGTTGGCTCACCACCAGGGTGGGCTGCTCAATGTCGCTCAATTGGCGCGCAATCTAGGCGTGGATACCAAAACCGCCCAGAGCTATATCGGGCTGCTCTGCGACCTGCTGCTGCTACGGCGCCTGCCGCCCTGGCACACCAACGCGGGCAAGCGGCTGGTCAAGGCACCCAAGGTCTATGTACGCGATAGCGGCCTGCTGCACGCCTTGCTCGGGATCGGTTCCAGAGAGCAACTGCTCTCGCACATGGTCGTGGGCGCCAGCTGGGAGGGGCACTGTGTGGAGAGCCTGATGTCGTGCGCGCCCCAAGGTGTCACCGCCTACTTTTACCGCACCAGTGCAGGCGCTGAGATCGATTTGCTTCTGGTTTGGCCCAGTGGCGAGCAATGGGCCATTGAATTCAAACGCAGCCTCGCGCCCAAGCTCGAGAGAGGTTTTCACAGCGCCTGCAACGATCTCAAGCCCGCTCGCAAATGGGTGGTGTATCCCGGTCAGGAGGCCTACCCCTTGGCGGCGGATATCCAAGCGGTGTCCTTGCCTGGTTTGTGCGAGGCGCTTCGGGGCGCGGCGTGATCGCACGGGTGTCGGTGCAAGGGCTCCTCTTGCCCTAGGCCATCCCCACACTGGGCAGCCGCGTGGCCAGCACGCCACCCGGGCGTGCCTCGAGCAGGTCCTGTGCATCGCGGCGCATTGCCGCATAGCCGGGGTCGTCATACACGTTGCGCATTTCGTCAGGGTCATTGCGCAGGTCATACATCTCGCCCGCGCCGCTGACCCGCTCAATGGTGCATTTCCACTCCTTGGTGCGCACCGTGTGCAGCTCCAGGGGCACGCCGCAGCGGCTCTCGCCCACATACCACTCCGAATACGCCACTTCGCGTGATTGCTCGCCCCGCGCCACTGGCAGCAGGCTGCGGCTTTGCGCCTCGGGGACGAGCTGGGTGCCCGCCGCGTCGGCGAACGTGGCGGCGACATCCAGAGTGGACACCGGGTCGGCGATGGCCTGACCTACAGGCACGCCCGGCCCGCGCAGGATCATGCCGACTCGCAGCAGGCCCTCATAGGGCGTCGGCCCCTTGAGGTACAGGCCGTGATCGCCAAGCAGGTCACCATGGTCGGTGGAGTACACCACCAGGGTGTTGTCGTCGATGCCCAGGTCTCTCAGCGCAGTGAGCAGGCGGCCGACGCTGTGGTCGATCAGTGAAATCATCCCGTAGTAGTTGCTTGTCATGTCACGCAGCTGCGCCTCGGTCTGATCGGGTGCGCGTGACAAATTGCTGCGAAATTTGCGCGAAGCTTCGTCGCCACCAGCGGGCGGGCGCTCCAGCGAGGCGCGGTGCCACCAGGGGCGGGCATCCAGATCCTTGTGCGGCGTACGGGGGAGGTCCACATCATCCGGGTGATGTAGGCCCGACCAGGGCTCGGGGCAGTCAAAGGGGTGGTGAGGATCGGGAAAGGACACCCACAGGCAAAACGGCTGCGCGCGTGGGCGCGTACGCAGGTAGTCGATGGCGCGGTCGGCGCACCAGGTGCTCGAGTGCCAGGCCAGGGGCAGGGCAGACGACCAGGTTTGAGCTGCGCCCGCCGCGGGGCGGGTCGGCGTACGCCACAGATCGAACACCTTTTGCGGGACATCCTGCGAATACAGCCAGCGCTCGTAGTGACGTCCTTGCAGCGGATCACCCGGCGGCTGGTGAGGAAAGATATGACCCAGTGAACTCAGCTCGACATGATCAAAGCCCATATAAGGACCTGTCCAGTCTTGCGGGTAGCGCTCGCTGCTTTTGAGGCACTCACCGCTTCCCGTGGGCGCGAAGGTGTTGGCCGTCGAAAAATGCGCTTTGCCGATGAAGCCGGTGGCATAACCCACGCGGCGCAAGGCACCCGCGAAGCCTTGCTCGCCGGTGGCGGCGGGCAAGTCGATGCCGTTGTCGATCACACCGTGCGTGAGCGGCAGCATGCCGGTGAGCATGGAGGCGCGCGAAGGCTGGCACACCAGGTTCGGCGTGATACAGGCCTGAAAGTGCGTGCCCTCGCCCGCCAGTCGATCCAGATGCGGGGTCTGCACTCGTCGGCCGGCAAAGCCGTAGCAATCCGCCCGCTGCTGGTCCGACGTGATGAAGAGGATGTTCAAAGGGCGGGCGGGGTTCATGGCGGCCTCAGACCTTGTAGTCGAACTTGGGGGCTCGCTTTTCCTTAAGCGACGCCAGGCCTTCGCGCAGCTCGGGGCCGTTGAAGGACAGGATCTCCAGGGCGGCGGAATTGTCGAAGGAGGGGCCAGCCATGCGCAGCCAGTTGTTCAGGGCGTGCTTGCTCCAGCGGATCGGACGCTGCGCGCCTCGCGCCAGGCGGTCGGCGACCTTGAGTGATTTGGCTTCGAGCTCGTCGTCTTCCACGCACAGCGACACCACGCCGATGCGTTCAGCCTCTTCGCCCGAGAGGGGCTCGCAGGTGAGGATGTAGTACTTGGCCTTGGCCATGCCGCACAGAAGCGGCCAGATCAACGCAGCGTGGTCACCGGCGGCCAGGCCCAGCCGGGTGTGACCGTCGATGATGCGCGCGGTCTTGGCTGCGATCGAAACATCAGCCAACAGCGCCGCGGCCAGACCCGCACCTACCGCCGGGCCGTGAATGGCCGACACGATGGGCTTGGAGCAATCGATCATGTTGTAGCAAAGCTCCTTGAACTCCTTGAGCGCAGCGGCTTGCATCGTGTAGTCGTTCATGATGCGTTCGACCATGCTGAAGTCACCGCCCGCCGAAAAGGCGGGGCCGGCGCCACGAATGATGGCGACGTTGACCTCGGGGTCCTGGTCCACCACCTTCCACACGTTCGTGAGCTCGCCATGGGCCTCCCAATTAAGGGAGTTCATGCTCTCGGGTCGGTCCAGGGTGATGCGAAGCACGCGCTCAGAGGGACGGTCGAACTTCAGGTACTGGAAGCCGCTGTAGGGATCTTTCATGGGGTTCTCCTCGTGTGAATGAAAAAGTCAGACGGCCTCGCGGGTGGCCAGGGGCCGCTCAGTGGGAGGCACATACATCTGCAAGTAGTACAGGGCGCGGTGGCTGCCTGCGATATGGCGCACGATCTCCAGGTGGGCCACCCAGCTGCCTTCGGCCAGGCCCATGGCGCGCGCGACTTCTGCGCTGGCCTGCACCAAGCGCAGGCACTCGGACACGGGGCCTGCGGGCACCTGACCTTCCTGTCCGAGCAGCAGGCGAAAGTTGGTACCGGCCAACTCGCTCACGGGCCGCGAGGCAAGGCCCGGAAAGCGCCCGCCGTCGAAGTAAAACCGGCTGAAAACGTCGAATTCGTCGTTCACCGTCAGCACGCGATCGAGTCGTACCACCTTAGCGTCAGCCGGGAAGTAGGGATTCCAGGGGCCTTTTCTGGGCGCGGACTTGCGTCCCAGGATGTGCGAGAACACCGGCAGCACAGTGCCGCCGTCATCCCCCAGGAAGCGGCAATGCGCCACATCGTCGATGCGATGGGGGGCGCTGGCCACGAAGCTGCCGCTGCCTTGCTGGCGCCGCAGCACGCCTTCATCCGTCAGGTCACGCAGCGCGCGTTGTACCGTGCCCGCGCTCAGGCTCGTGGCCTCAATCAGTTCGGTTTCGGTGGGGACGCGGTCACCCGCAACCCAGTGGTCACCATGGATGCACTGCAGCAAAGCCAGGCGCAGCTGGCCATGCAGGGCCAGCCCTTTGTTCTGACTACGCACGCGCTGCAGGGTGCGACTGAGCTGTCGCAGCTTGGCGGGTGGGGTGGGTGTCTTGGTCTTCATGGATGACGATCTTGACAACTCAAAATACTATATAGCATTATGAGTGCGGCTCACCATATTTCGACGTATGCCGCTGGACTTCTCCTTTTCCCCAGACCACGAAACGTGGCGTGCGCAGGTGCGCGACTTCGCTGTGCGCGAGCTCAAGCCGCACAGCGCGCGCTGGGACCAGGAGGGGCGCCTGCCGCGCGAGGCGATCCGGGCCATGGGGCGCGCTGGCATCCTCGGAGTGATCGGCGAGCCGCGCCTGGGTGGGATGGGGCGTGATTACGTCAGCCTGGGCATCGCGATCGAGGAGATCGCCGCAGTGGATGTGAGCTGCGCGTTGATCGCCTGGCAGCAGGCCACGCATGCCCACTTTTTCCCGGGCTGGGGCGAGGACACGGTGCGTGCTGTCTACGCGGGCGAGTGTGTGGTGGCATTGGCCACCTCCGAGGAAAACGCCGGCTCTGACCTGTCGGCGATCGAGGTCACTGCGCGGCTGCAAGGTGACGAGTACGTGATCGACGGCACCAAGATCCACGTCAGCACCGTGCCTGGGGCTGACGTGCTAGCGGTGTCGGCACGTGTTGCGCAATCCGATGGCGCCAAGCCGCGCATGGTGCTGCTGCGCGTTCCCACGAACCTGCCCGGCGTCTCCACCACAGTCATGGAGCAGATGGGCGCGCGCGCCCACATGCTTGGTGAGGTCCACCTCCAAGGCGTGCGTGTGCCAGCCAGCGCCACCTTGGGTGGCGAGGGGCAGGGCAAGGCCATCATGTATGCGCGCTTTAACGTCTCGCGCTGCCTCTCGCCGTTGGCGGCCCTGGGCGCTGCGCGGGCGGTGCTGCAGGAAACCATCGACTTCGCCAAGCGCCGCACCGTCTACGGCCGGCCCATCGCCAGTAACCAGTCCATCAGTTTTCCGCTGGTCGAACACCACGCCCGCATCGAGGCAGGCCGTCTGCTGGCCTATCGGGCCCTGGTGGCCAACGACCGCGGCGAGGACGCCGCTGCCGATGCGGCTATGGCCAAGTGGTTCGGTATTTCTACGGGCGTAGAGGTGATCCAGGACTGTCTGCAGATGTTCGGCGCTAGCGGCTATCTGCGCGATGTCGGTATCGAGCAGCGCCTGCGCGACGTCCATGCTTTTCTGTTTACGGGGGGAACCTTGAACATCATGAAACTGATCCTCGTGCGCCATCTCCTGGGCGCCGAGTACACGGGGCTGCGGGCATGAGCACCGCGACGCCTGCGACGGGGCCACTGACCGGCTTTCGCGTGCTGGAGCTGGGCTCCACGGTCGCGGGCCCCTTTTGTGGCCGCTTGCTGGCCGACTTCGGTGCCGAGGTGATCAAAGTAGAGCCGCCCGAGGGCGATCCCGTTCGCACCATGGGCAAGCATGTCAATGGCAAGTCGCTGTATGCAGCCACCATTCTTCGCAACAAGCAGCTCGTGTCGCTGGACCTGCGTCAGCCGGCGGCGCGCGACGTGGTCCGTCGTCTGGCCCGCCACTGCGACGTGGTGGTGGAAAACTTTCGTCCCGGTACGCTGGAGAAATGGGGCATCGGCTACGAGCAGCTGCGCGAAGACAACGCAGGTCTGGTGATGGTCCGTATCAGCGGCTTTGGACAGAGCGGACCCTACCGCGAGCGCCCGGGTTATGGATTCCTGGGCGACGCGGTGGGCGGCATGCTGCATATCAACGGCTACCCGGACCGCCCGCCCGTGCGCGCGGCGGTGCCCGTCACCGACATGGTGACTGCTCTCTATGGCGCGCTCGGTGCGACGATGGCGCTGCTGGCGCGCGGGCGCACGGGGCAGGGCCAGGTGGTGGACGCGGCGCTGTACGAGAGTGCTTTCAGCCTGATGGAGTCGCATGTGCCGGCTTTCGAGAAGCTGGGGCATGTGGCCATGCGCGCCGGCTCGCACTTGCCTGGCAGCACCCCCAACAGCCTGTACCCGACGGCCGATGGTGGTTTCATTGCAATGGCGGCGTCCAGCGACGCCGTGTTTCGTCGCCTGGCGCAGGTGATGGGGCAGCCGGAGTTGGCCAGCGACCCGCGCTTTGCCACTGGTTTGGCCCGCGTACAGCACGAGGAGGTGCTCGATGCCCTCGTGGCCGAATGGACCAGCGGGTTCGAGTTGGGCGAGCTCACGCAGCTGCTTCAAACCCAGGACGTGCCGGGCGCGCGGGTGTTCACCATGGCCGATATCTTTCGCGATCCGCATTTCGCAGCGCGCGGCACCATCGTCCATGCACCCGACAAGGAGCTGGGCACCGTGGCCATGCCTGCGCCAGCGCCACGTCTATCGGCCACCCCCGGTGTGGTGCGTCATGCCGGCGGCGTGGTGGGCGAAGACACCGTGCAAGTGCTGCGCACGCTTGGCCACTTCACCCCCGAAGAGATCGAGCAACTGCTGCAAAGCGGCGCCGCCTTTGATGCCGCCCACGCTGCGGCTTCCCAGTCTGCGCAGGGGGCCCCCGCATGAAAAAGCCCACCAACCTCCTGTTCATCTTCTCTGACGAACACGATCCGCGCTACATGGGCTGCTCGGGCCATCCCTTTGTGCGTACTCCGAATCTGGATCGCCTGGCTGCGCGCGGCACGCGCTTTACCAATGCCTGGACACCTTGCCCGGTGTGCGTGCCCGCGCGCGCCAGCCTGGCCACTGGACGCTGGGTGCATGACATCGGCTACTGGGACAACGCCATTGCCTACGAAGGCAAGATTCCGGGCTGGGGCCACCGCATGCAGCAGCATGGCCACCGCGTGGAGTCCATCGGCAAGCTGCATTACCAGGACGCGCAGCATCCGACGGGGTTTGATCGCCAGCACGAGCCGATGCATATCCTCAACGGCATCGGGCAGTTGTGGGGCTCGGTGCGTGACCCAATGCCGGAGAAGGCCGGGCGCTCCGCGCTGTATGACAAGGTCGGCCCTGGCACGTCCAATTACAACCGCTACGACTTTCGCATTGGCGACCTCACCGCACAGTGGCTCAAAGAGCGCGCCGAGCATCCGGACGACAAACCCTGGATGCTGTTCGTAGGCTTCGTGGCGCCGCATATGCCGCTGGTGGTGCCGCAGGAGTTTCTCGACCCCTACCTGCACGAAGACATTCGCCTGCCCAAGCTGCTACCCCGCGATGGCTATCTGCGCCACCCCTGGGTAGAGCGCATGGCCAGCTTCTGGGACCATGACGCCACCTTCGACTCCGACGAACGCCGTAAGCTGGCCATTGCCTGCTACTTCGGCCTTATCGCCTTCCTGGACCACCAGGTCGGCAAGGTGTTGCAGGTGCTGGAGGACACTGGTCTGGCTGAGACCACGCGCATCGTCTATAGCAGCGACCACGGCGACAACCTGGGTACGCGCGGTCTGTGGAACAAGGATGTTCTGTATCGCGAGGCCACGGGTATCCCGATGATCGTTGCCGGCCCGGATGTGCCAGTGGGGGTGCGCAGCACGAACGTGGGGCTGATCGATCTGTACCCCACCTTTCTCGACGCCGTGGGGGTGCCGCCGGCACCTCAAGACGCGCGCCTGCCCGGGCGGTCCTTGTGGGACCTCGCACGCGAGCCCGATGACGCCGCGCGCATCGGCTTTAGCGAGTACCACGCGGTGGGCGCGCCCAGTGCGGGCTACATGCTCACGCGCGGCCGCTACAAGTACCACCACTATGTGGGCTATGCCCCCGAGTTGTTCGATTTGCAGGCGGATCCCGAGGAGATGAAGGACCTCGCCCAGGATCCGGCCCATGCCAGTGTGCTTGCCGAGTTCGAGGCGACGCTGCGCGCCATGCTCGATCCTGAGCGTGTGGACCGCCGGGCCAAGGACGACCAGAACGCGTTGATCGCGCGCTTTGGCGGGCCAGACGCCGCCTGGCGTCTGGGCTATCCAGGCGAAACCCCCACTGACCAGAAGTTCCAGGCAGCGCCCCCGGCCTGACCTGCTTTTTTTCACTCGGAGACATGCCATGAGAAAACTCCTCACCTTCCTTGCGACGCTCGTGCTGAGTGCGGTGTCGGCACTACCCGCCGCCGCCCAGTCTGCCTACCCGAACAAACCGGTCACCGTCGTCGTGACCTTCGCAGCCGGTGGCGTCACGGACGTCCTGGCCCGCCTGTATGCGCAAAAACTCACTGCGCGCACCGGTGTGCAGTTCTTGGTCGAGAACCGCGTAGGTGGTGGCGGCACCATCGGAACCGACTTCATCGCCCGCGCCAAACCCGATGGCTACACCCTGGGGGTGTTCTTGGACAGCAACACTATCGCGCCCGCGCTCTTCGCCAAGGTCAACTCCGATCCCATCAAGGACTTCACGCCGATCTCGATGCTGGCGGTGGGTGCGCATATCGTGGTGGCTCACCCCTCCTTGCCCGTGAACAACCTGAAGGAATTGATCGACTACGCCAAGGCCAATCCCGGCACGCCCTATGCCTCGCCTGCGCAGGGTACCGCGCAGCATCTGGGGATGGAGATGATCAAGTTGCGCGCCGGCATTGACCTCACCCACGTGCCTTACAAGGGCGGCGGCCAGGCGATCAACGATGTGGTGGGTGGGCAGGTGAAGGTGGCGATCCTGGGCATGGCCCCGGTGCTGCAGTTCCTCAAATCGGGGCAACTCAAGGCCATCGCTGTGACCGGCGAGAAGCGCGCAGCGATCTTGCCCAATGTGCCTACGGTCAGCGAGACCTTGCCGGGCGTGAGCACCCTGCAGTGGTTCGGCCTGGTGGCCCCGGCCGGACTGCCCCTGGAGATCGTGCAAAAGCTGCATCGCGAAGTGATCGCGATCTCGCAGGATCCGGAAGTTGAACAGCGGGTTGTCGGTGTCGCACTCGAGACCCGCATCAGCGCCAACCCCATCGAGCTGACCCGCTTCATGGAGCAAGATCTGCCCAAATGGCCGCCCCTGGTGAAGGCAGCCGGTTTGAAACGGGAATAAGGAGTCCCTGCACATGTCACTGCATCAGCAATTGGTCCGCCGTGCCCAGGAGGGCCGCCCGATCCGCGTGGGCCTGATCGGCGCCGGCAAGTTCGGCTCCATGTACCTGGCCCAGGTGCCGCGTACGCCGGGCATGCACCTGGTGGCCATCGCTGACCTGTCTCCTGCCGGCGCGCGCGCCAACCTGGCCCGCGTCGGCTGGGACCCGGAGCGCACCGCGGCGACCTCGATCGACGAGGCGGTGAAGGCCGGCACCACCCACATCGGTGACGACTGGCAGGCGCTGGTCAAGCATCCGGCCATCGACATCGTGGTGGAGTGCACCGGACACCCGATCGCGGCGGTGGACCATTGCCTCATGGCCTTCGAGCACAAGAAGCATGTGGTGAATGTGACGGTGGAAGCCGATGCCTTCTGCGGCCCGCTGCTGGCGCTCAAGGCTTCGCAAGCAGGCGTCGTGTATTCACTGGCCTTCGGCGACCAGCCGGCGCTGATCTGCGACCTGGTGGACTGGGCCCGTACCTGTGGTTTTCCGGTGGTGGCGGCGGGGCGCGGGCACAAGTGGCTGCCGCATTTTTGCGAGTCGACGCCGGACACGGTGTGGCCCAACTACGGACTCACGCCCGAACAGGCCGCGCGCGGAGGGCTCAATCCCAAGATGTTCAACAGCTTTCTGGACGGCTCCAAGCCGTCTATCGAAAGCACCGCGGTGGCCAACGCCACTGGCCTGTGCGTGCCTTCTCAAGGCCTAGCCTACCCCTCGGGCAGCGTGGACCAGATTCCCTCGCTCACGCGCCCGCGCAGTGAGGGCGGCGTACTTGAACGTAAAGGCATGGTGGAGGTGATCTCCTCGCTGGATGCGCGGGGCCAACCGATCGACTACGACATCCGCATGGGTGTGTGGGTGACGGTAGAGGGCGAGACCGAGTATGTGCGCAATTGTTTTGAGGAATACAACGCGCAGACGGATCCGAGTGGCCGCTACTTCACCCTGTACAAGCGCTGGCACCTGATCGGCCTGGAGGTGGGCTACTCGGTGGCCTCGCTGGCGCTGCGTGGCGAGCCCACCGGTGTGGCCACCTGCTGGAAGGCCGATGTGGTGGCCACCGCCAAGCGGGACCTCCAGCCCGGTGAGATGCTCGATGGCGAGGGCGGCTACACGGTGTGGGGCAAGCTCACACCCGCCGAAGATTCGCTGCGTGTGGGCGGCCTGCCCCTGGGCCTGGCGCACGATGTGAAGGTGGTGCGGCCGGTGCGCAAGGGTCAGTCGCTCACCTGGGACGACGTGCAGATGGACACCGGCACCCGCGCCTACGCCATTCGCCGCGAGCTAGAAAAGCAGGTGCGTCCCGCTTCGAACCTGACTGTCGGATGATCGCCCTCGATGACGAAGAGCGCGCCATGCTGGAAGGCGCGCGCGGGAAGGCGATTCAGGAGGCGATCCGCTTCCAGATCGAGGTGGGCAACTTCTTTGAGGCGCGCCGCTTCGTGAAGATCAACCACGCTCATGTGATGGGCGATATCGAGGTCATGGGTGACGGCGGACTGGGTCTGCTGCGTGAGATGCACGACCAGGGAGGACGCTGCGCAGTGGCCACCTCCAGCAACGCGCACTGCATGCATTTCCACGCCGAGCCGCGCCTGCGTCAAGACCGCGCAGAGGCCGACAAGGAAAGCGAGATCCTGCGCCTGTATGGCGCCATGCGGATTGCGGCGACCGACACCTGTATTCCCTACCAGACGGTGTATCAGCCCAAGCTGGGCGAGCATGTGGCCTGGGGGGATACCGGTACCGTGATCTACGCCAACTCGGTGCTGGGAGCGCGCACCAATTACGAGGGCGGCAAGGCCAGCTTCGCGGCAGCCCTCACCGGTCGTACACCGGCCTACGGCTTTCACCTGGACGAGAAACGCCGGGGTACCTTGCGGGTGCGCGTGCAGGCGCGCCTGGACGACCTGGCGGACTGGGGCGCGCTGGGCAAGATCATCGGCCACCCGCACCAGGACTACTTCGCGGTGCCGGTGTTCGAGGGTATAGACCGCATGCCGCTGTCGGACGAACTCAAGCACCTGGGCGCTTCGCTGGCGAGCTACGGCTCCATGGCCATGTTCCATCTGGTGGGCGTGACACCGGAGGCCCCAACGCTGGAGGCCGCCTTCGGCGGGCACGTGCCTGACCAGACAATCACCGTCACCGAAGACGACCTGCAGGCCGTCTATGCCGGCTACCGTTACCGCGAGGACGGTGCCAACATCGTAGTGTTCTCGGGTCCGCAGCTGTCACTGCATGAATTGCAGGAACTCGCCGGACGTTTCGAGGGTCGCAAGGTGGCCTCGGGTATGACGGCCGTGGTGACCACCAGTCCCATGGTGCACGCTGAGGCCTTGCGCCTGGGATATGTGACCACGCTCGAGAAGGCTGGCGTCACGCTGCTGCAGGGCGTGTGCTTCTACCTGCTGCAGCGCCTGTCGCAGATCCGTGAGGAAAACGGCTGGACCAACCTGATCTCCAACTCTGGCAAGCTGGTCAACACCATCACCGCGCACCGATTCAACACGGTGCTGCGTCGCACGCAGGAGTGCGTCGAGATTGCCTGCACGGGAGTGGTGCGGTGAGCCGCGTGCTGCGCGTCACGCGCGCCTGGGGCCCGACGATCGAGGCGCCGCTGCTGGTGATGCGCGAGGGCTTCAGCCCGCGTTACGACCTGGACCGCTGGAGCGGGGTGATCTCGCGTATTGGCCACAGCGCCGAGGGTGAGTCCATCCGCGGGCGGATCTTGGTCATCCCCACGACCAAGGGCGGCGTGGCTGGCGGCTGGGCCTTTCACGACCTGCTGCACAAGGGCATCGCTCCGGCAGGCCTGGTGTTCGGCAAGCTCAATCCGGTGATGGTGCAGGGTGCGGTGCTGGCGGGGATCCCCATCGCGGAAGGATTGACGGCGCAGGCGTTGCAGGGCCTGGCGTCGGGCGAAGTCGTACGCTTGGAGCCAGCGGCGCGCACGCTGACCTTCGTGGCGCGCTGAACTTGGCCCTGCTGTGTCTGTGCTGGCCTTTCGGTGTGAGCGTCGTCGTCGAGGCCTTTCATGCAGCCGCGTTGGACCAATGGCGCCGTATCATGACCAGCTTCGGCCAGAAACTGCAGTGAGCGCATGACCCGCCCCAACATCATCCTCATCATGACCGACCAGCAGCGTGCCGACACGATCGGCGCGCTGGGCGCTTCGTGGATGCATACGCCGCACCTGGATCGCATGGTGCATGAGGGCACTGCCTTCACCGAGTGCTTTGTCACCTCGCCCGTGTGCGTGGGGGCACGGGCCAGCCTCTTCACCGGCAAGTACCCGCATGGCTGCCAGGTGTTCAGCAACTTTCAGCCCTGGCAACCGACCTGGGTGAGTTCGCTGGCTGACCAGGGCTACCACTGCGTGAACATCGGCAAGATGCATATCAACCCCTACGACGCGCCCGGGGGGTTTCATCAGCGCCTGATCATGGAGAACAAGGATCGGCCGCTGTTCCTCGAAGAGCGTGACCGCGCCATCTACGACGAGTGGGACAAGGCCTTGCGCGCGCGCAAGCTGGTCAAGCCCTCACGCTACAACCGCCACGCCGCCGACCCCGAGGGCTATAAGCGCGCGCTGGGCGCCTTCGCGTGGGACCTGGATGCCGACATGCATCCGGACAACTTCATTGGCGACACCGCGTGCTGGTGGATCGGCGACCGCAAGAACCAGGACCCGCTGTTTCTGCAAATCGGTTTTCCGGGGCCGCATCCGCCGTACGACCCGACGCCAGACGCTCTGGCTGCTTATGCGAACGTGGACATCCCGGTGCCGAAGGTGAGCGAGGCCGAACTGCGCGCGCAACCCTACGCGCAGCAAAAGCTGCGAGACAACATGGTCGAATTCAATTTCGACTCGGTGGCGTGGCGACACGATGTAAGCGAAGCCGACCTGCTGCGGCTGCGTCGCCACTACGCCGCGAACGTGAGCATGATCGACCACCAGGTCGGTCGCATCCTGGCGGCCCTGGACGCACGCGGCTACCTGGACAACGCGCTGGTGATCTTCACCTCCGACCATGCCGATGCCCTGGGCGAGCACGGTCACATTCAGAAGTGGACGATGTACGACTCGGTGGTGCGGGTACCGCTGGTGTTCTGGTCGAAGAACCTGCCGATCGAGCGGCGCACCCGCGACGACCTGGTGCAGATGTTCGACATCGCGCCCACCATTTTGGAGGCGGCGGGCCTGCCGGTGCCGGTCGACTTTGACGCCCAGACCCTGTGGGGGGCGGTGACAGGACGCGGCGACTACCAGCCGCGCGATGCGGTCTATGCCGAGCTCGCGCGCGATCACATTCAAACCGGCAGCGAGTTCATCCTGATGCGCCGCGACCGGCGCTGGAAGATCGTGACCTACCTGGACGATGCAGCCGGCGAGCTGTACGACCTGCAGGCCGACCCCGACGAGGTGAACAACCTGTGGCAGGTCGAAGCACTGCGCGCTATGCGCAATGAGCTGGTGGCTGCGTGCATGCAGTGGCTGGCGCGCGGCATGCTGTCTTCCACGCGACTCCCGGGCCGGACACCGCAGAAGGCCATGCGGATCTGAGGCACGGTCGGGAATTTTTCTACCCGCGGGCGTTGATTTGGGACTCCAGCGTTTGCAAGCGCTGCACGATGGTCTCGAACGCCCAGATCTCTCCATAGAACATCTGGGCCGCCAGCATGGCGCGGTAGTCCTGATCCAGAGCAGCCAGCAAGGGGGCGTCCGGAATCAGGCGCAGTTCGCCCCTGAGGCAGCGGTCGTAGTGACTGGCGCTGCTTCGGTAGAAAGTCTCCTTGATGCGCAAGACATCGCGCAGCAGCGCGGTATCTTGTGCCGCCTGGTGGCCGATGTCGTGGTCCGCCAGACGGGCCAAGTCATACCAGTGCCGCGACAGGCGCTGCGCACTGGGCTTGAGGCTCGGGCGGTGACACTCGACGTGGATCAGCGTTGCTTTTTCCCAGAAGGTTCGCGCGGCAGACAGCACGGACACATGGGCGATCGGCCAGGCCAAAGCAGGTACAAGCGAGGCGATATCGGGCGTGATGGCCTGGGTGGTTTGCGGCAAGGTGGTGTTGCGGCCGCCAAACTCGATCAGGATGCTGGGGCGCAGGTAGGCGTCGGCGTTCTCGACGGCGCTAGGGTAGAACACCCAGAGTTTCTCGGCGTCCTCACTGAGTTCGATGTGGGTGTGCTGCTTGGGCAGCGTCTGCGTCAGGGCGGCTTGCAGCGCGGGCGCCAGTTCATGACGCACGTGCGTGGCGAGTGCCGCCTTCAAGGTGTCCGATAACTTGCTGCGTTGGCTGTTGCTGGTGAGGGACTCCAGCACAGGCGCCGAGGCGACCAGGCTGCGGTAATCGACGGTGACGTCGATGTCTTCCGAGAAGCGGTCGATCGCTTGGTAGACCTTGGACAGCGACGTGCCACCTTTGAACGCCATGGGCTTACGGTCTGGCAGTTTGAACAGCAGATCAAGCACCTGGCACAGCCAGATGTCCTTTTCCAGAATCTCGGCGCGACGCCCCATGATAGGGGCCAAGTTCTGCAGCAGTTGCGCCTGGTCTGCGTCGCTCAGGTCGAAGTAGTGCGGCCGCTCGGTCTTAGCCATGCTGCACCAGACCTTGTTCGTAATGGCGCAGTGCGTCCGCCATCCAAGCCGGCATCGCGGCCTTGGCTCGTTGTAGTGCCTCAAACTCCACCGGAGGTAACTTGGCGGCCAACTGTTCGAAGGTGGCGGGTGTGACTTGGCGTCGCCCCAGGTACCACAGCGCGGACAAGGCCTGGCCCGCAGGCCGACCTGCCAGCACCAGTTTGCGTGGCGCGACGCGCTGCAGGCGCACCTGAAGCTTGCCCAGGCGCACGCTGTGCGAAGAGCCTGTGGTGTGAAAGACAGGCTGCACCGGCACCTGGGTGCTGAAGCCAAAGCGGCGTGCCGCCTCTGCGCCATGCATCTCGAGGGTGGCGCCCTCTCCGGCTGCGACGGCCAGGGCCACGGCGTACGGCGTTGGCATTGCCTTCAGGCCAAAACGGCTTGTCTGGGGGGCGGTGTACAGGCCACGACCGAGTCGCTCAATGGCACCGGCCTGGGTCATGCGCGTCAGCGCCTGATCGATGGACGCGCGTGAGCCCAAGCCCGCAAACAGGGCGGGGGTGAAGGGCTCTCCGGCGGGGAGCGCCGCGATGCGTTCCCGAATGGCTTGAGATGTGCTCATAACGTGATTAATGTCAGATAATCTATCAAAATATCTGACAGATGACAAGCCAAGCCAGGTGGGTCGCCGACAGATAGATCACCTCAGCGCGTGCGCGTCCCGCGAGTCGAGCGCGCCCCGAAGTGGTCCTTGAGCACCTGGGTGAAGGTCTCGCGCCCGTGCTGCCGCCGCTCCAAGAGGCCCACATGGCGCTCCACGGTCACCCGGGGCAGCGGCACGACGCGCAGGGCCTTGTCGCGGCGCCAGGCCAGGTTGGCCAGCTGCGGCACGATGGAAATGC
Organism: Pseudomonadota bacterium; assembly: GCA_041159245.1. GTDB lineage: Bacteria > Pseudomonadota > Gammaproteobacteria > Burkholderiales > Burkholderiaceae_C > Ramlibacter. Next base: position 81,682 of record JBEAZV010000073.1, on the reverse strand, counting down.
CAAAGCCCTGGCGCACGAGTTCGACGATCGCCTCCACCGAATTGAGCTCCAAGCCTTCGATCACGTCCGCCCGGCATTGCGCCAGAACCTCGTTGACCAAATGGCCCGTCCAGGTCCGACGGTCAAAGCGCATGAAGGGACACTGGGCCAGCATCTGCAGCGGCGAGGCCGGCAGCACGAAGTGCGGACGGGTAGGCACGATCAGCACCATCGGCTCGCGGTACAGCGGTGTCCACACCAGCGAGGCGGCTAGGCGCGTGGGCGACTGCGTCACCACCGCCGCATCGAGCTCGCCGCGCTCCACCCGCGTCATGAAATCAGCCGACTGGCCGGCCAAGAGCGTCACCTCCAGGGCCGGGTGCTGGCGCTTGAGTTTCCACAGGGCGTCGGCAAAGGCTCCCATCAGGGCGGACACCAGGGCGCCCATCACCACGGTGCCACCGAGCTCGCCAGGTTCGGGCTGCACCTGCAGCTGTTGCCAGCGCTCGACCAGCTCCTTGATGGCGGGCACCCGCTGGCGCCCTTCGGTGTTGAGGACCACCGCGCGCGCACTGCGATCAAACAGCGCCACGCCGAGTTCTTCCTCCAGCGCACGCACCTGCAGCCCCACGGCCGCCGCCGTCAGCCCCACTTCCTGGCCGGCCGCCGCGAAGCTGCCCAGACGGGCAGTGGCCAGAAAAGTTTGCAAGGTGCGGATGGACGGCATGCGCGGGTTTCCCCTGGGTTAGAGAAAGAAATATTATGGCTCAGTAAGAAAAAGACTCGCTTTTACTTTGGCTGGACGGAGTTTATCCTGCGCCTATGAGGCACGCGTCCGCACGCCTTCTTCCTGATCGGTCCCGTCCATGGCCTTCATTCGCTTCCTCACCGACACCCACCTTGATCACGGCGCCATCGGTCTGCTGCCGGCCGAGTGCCGCCGCATCGGTATCACCCGTCCCTTGATCGTCACCGACGCGGGCGTGCGCGCTGCCGGCGTGCTGGCGAAGGCCGAGGCCGCGCTGGGCGGTCTGCCCTATGCCGTCTTCGACGGCACGCCGAGCAACCCGACCGAGGCCGGGGTGCGAGCCGCGGTCGCCGTGCTTGAAAAGGAAGGTTGCGACGGCTTGATCGCGGTGGGGGGCGGCTCCAGCATCGACCTGGCCAAGGGCGTGGCCATCGCGGCGCGCCATCCGGGGCCTCTCAAGCACTACGCCACCATCGAAGGTGGCAGCCCGCGCATCACCGAGGCGGTGTTGCCGCTGATTGCCGTGCCCACCACGGCCGGCACCGGCAGCGAAGTCGGGCGTGGCGCCATCCTGATCGTGGACGATGGACGCAAGCTGGGCTTTCACGCCTGGCACCTGGTGCCGCGCGCGGCGGTGCTCGACCCGGATCTCACCCTGGGCTTGCCCCCCGCCTTGACGGCCGCCACCGGCATGGATGCGATCACCCACTGTATGGAAGCCTTCATGGCCCCGGCGATCAACCCGCCGGCCGACGGCATCGCACTGGACGGCCTGATGCGCGGGTGGACGCACATCGAGCGCGCCACCCAAGACGGACAAGACCGCGAAGCACGCTGGAACATGCTCAGCGCCAGCATGGAAGGCGCCTTGGCCTTTCAAAAGGGCCTGGGCTGTGTGCACTCCCTCAGTCACAGCCTGGGCGGTGTGAACCCCCGGCTGCACCACGGCACGCTCAATGCCCTGTTCCTGCCGGCGGTGATTCGCTTCAACGCCCAGGCTGATTCGGTGCGTCGCGAGCGTCGCCTGCAACGCATGGCGCAGGCCATCGGCCTGGCGTCCTGCGATGACGAGGGTAAGGCCTTGGCCGAGGCGGTGCGGGCCCTGAACCAACGCCTGAAGCTGCCCACCGGTCTGGCGGCATTGGGTGTGACCGCGGGCGACTTCGACCGCATCATCGACGGCGCGCTCGCCGATCACTGCCACAAGCTCAACCCGCGCGAGGCCAGCCGCGAGGACTATCGCGAGCTGCTCGCGCAATCGATGTAGCCCCCCATGAGCGACAACACCCTGCAGGTCAAGATCTGGCGCGGTAGCGGCGCCGAAGACAGCGGTCGCTTCGTCGACTACGCCGTGCCGCGCCAGGAGAATCAGACGGTGCTCGATGTGGTCACGCACGTGCAGCGCGTGCTGGACCCCACCCTGTCCTACCGCTTCGCCTGCCGTGTGGGCATGTGCGGCTCCTGCGCCATGACGGTCAATGGCCAGGCGCGTTGGAGCTGCCGCACCCATGTGGCCAAGGTGGTGGACGACGACGGCGTGCTGGAGATCGCGCCGCTGTCCAATCTGCCGGTGGTCAAGGATCTGGCCACCGACATGCGCCCCTTCTTCGACAAATGGGCGGGTGCCCTCGGGCGCTTTCAGGGTGAGCAGACCCGCCACGAGCCGTTTGCCCGCGTGCGCCCCGACAGCCCGGAGCGTCAGGCCGTGGATGCCGGCATCGAGTGCATCGGCTGCGCGGTGTGCTATTCGTCTTGCGACGTGGTGGAGTGGCGGCCCGACTTTCTGGGCCCCGCCGCTCTCAACCGCGCCTGGACCCTGGTCAATGACGTGCGCGACACCGAGCGCACCGAGCGCCTGCGCGCAGTCGCGGGCGATGCGGGCTGCCACAGCTGCCACACCCAGGGCTCGTGCACCGAGCGCTGCCCCAAGGGCCTAGCGCCGACGATGGCGATCGCCGGCCTCAAACGCACGGTAGCCCGCGCCGCGGTGAAAGGCACGCTGTGACCCTCGATCCGAATGCATTGGCGCAGGCGCGCCGCTGGTATTGGCAACGCATCAGCGCCATGGTGCTGGCGCTTTGCGTGCTGGTGCACCTGATCACCATGATCCTGGCGGTGCGCGGGGGCCTCACCGCCGCTGAAATCCTCGGGCGCACACAAGGCAGTCTGGCCTTTGCGGGCTTCTACACCGTGTTCGTGGTGGCCTGTGCGGTGCATGTCCCCATCGGCCTGGCGACGATCGCCCGCGAGTGGTGGCAGCTGGGTGAGCGCGCGGCACAGGCCCTCTCACGCACCGCGGCGGCGGTGCTGCTGGTGCTGGGCCTGCGCGCAGTTTGGGCGGTCTACTCCGCGGGGGCTTGAACGATGCGACGCAATGACCACCGCGCCCATGCCCACGCCTCCTGGTGGGCGTTCTGGTTGCACCGTGTCTCGGGCTTGCTGCTGGCCCTGTTCCTGCCGCTGCACTTCATGCTGCTCGGTCAGGCGCTCATGGGCGCCCCGGCGCTCGACGGCGTCTTGAAATTCACCGACCACCCGCTGGTCAAAGTGGCGGAGTGGGGGCTGGTGACGCTGCTGGCCTTGCACCTGACCGGTGGCGTGCGCTTGCTGCTGATTGAGTACGGGCCCGCCTCGGGCCTGCGTAAAAACTGGATCGCCGGCGGCCTGGGCCTGGCCACGGCCGCCGGACTGGCCTTTGCGCTAGCCCTCGTGGGCTGAAAACCTCTTGTCTTCCCTGTATTGAAGGACCTGCACCATGACCCGTTTGAACCGACGCCACCTTCTGCTCGCCGCCGCCCTGATGGGCCTGGGCGGCCCCGGCCTGGCCCAGGACGCCTGGCCTAACAAGCCGGTGCGTCTCATCGTGCCGTTCGCGCCGGGCGGTTCGACCGACGTGGTCGCGCGCATGGTGGGACAGAAGCTGTCCACCGTGTGGAATCAGCCGGTGGTGATCGAGAACCGGGCCGGCGCGGGCGGCAACGTGGGCGCTGACGTAGTGGCCAAGGCCCAGGGCGATGGCTACACCCTGCTCATGGCCTCGGGCTCGGTGACCATCAACCCGGCGCTGTACAAGAAGATGCCCTTTGACACCAAGAAAGATCTGGCGCCGATCACCAACGTGGCCCAAGGCCCGATGCTGGTGGTGGTCAAGGACGGATCGCCCTACAAGACCTTGAAAGATTTGATCGCCGCCGCCAAGGCCAAGCCGGGATCGGTCAATTTCGCGTCGGCCGGTGTGGGCAGCCAAGTGCACCTGGCCGCCGAGAACTTTGCCGATGCGGCAGGCGTCGATCTGCAACATGTGCCGTACCGCGGCGAGGCTCTGGGCTACAACGACCTGGCCGCGGGCCAGGTGCAAATGATGGTGGGCAACTTCGCCGCAGCGTCGGCCCTGGTGGGCCCCAACCGCCTACGGGCGCTGGCCGTCACCAGCAAGGCGCGCATGCCCCAGATGCCCGAGGTACCCACCGCGCACGAGGCCGGCCTGCCCGGCTTCGAGAACGTGGGTTGGTTCGGTCTGTTTGCCCCGGCCGGTACGCCGCCGGCGGTGCTCCAGAAAGTGCAGCGCGATGTGGCCACCGTGATGGCGGAAACCGAGGTCAAGGCGCGCCTGTACGTGCAGGGCATGTCGCCGGCCGTCAACAGCACCGCCGATTTCACCCGCCAGTTGGACCAGGAGCTTGAGCGCTGGGCCAAGGTGGTGGCCGCGCGCAAGCTCCAAGCCAACTGAGAGCCGACCGCACGTGACCCTGCATATCGACCTGCTGGCGGTGGAAGAGGCCGCCAAGACGCTCTATATCCGCGCGCTCAAGGTGCTGCCCCCCGACATCAAGGAGGGCATGGCCCACCTGGCGCAGCATGAAACGGGCGCTACCGCGAAATCGGTGTTGCACACCATGGTGCGCAACATCGCGGTGGCCGAAGACACCGACAACCTGCTGTGCCAGGACACCGGCATCCCGATCTACAACATCACCATCGGGCGCGGCGTGCAGGTGGACGGCTACGAACTGCAGCAGGCCATCGCACGCGGCTGCGCGCGGGCCACGCGCGAGCATCCGCTGCGCAGCTCGGTGGTACACCCCCTGACCCGCCAGAACGAGCACACCTCCTGCGGCATCCGCGTGCCGGTGATCCACATCGAATTCGACACCACGCCCGACACCCTGAGCATCGAGATGATCCCCAAGGGCAGCGGCAGCGAGAACGGGTCCTTTCTGCGCATGGCGATTCCGGCCGAGGGCCTCGACGCGATCAAGACCTTCGTCATCGACTGCGTGCTGGCGGCCGGGGGCAAGACCTGCCCGCCCACCATCGTCGGCGTGGGCCTGGGCGGCACGTCCGACCTGGTGGTGGCCCTGGCCAAGCGTGCGGCCACGCGCCCCCTGGGCACTCAGTGCGCTGACGCGAACGGCGCGGCGCTCGAGCGCGAACTTGGCGCCGCCGTCAACCAACTGGGCGTGGGCCCGCAGGGCCTGGGCGGTGATGCCACCGCCTTTGCGGTGCACATCGAGCTGGCGGCGACGCACATCACCATGAACCCCATTGCGGTGAACATGCAATGCCATTCGGCGCGCCGCGCGCGCGCCACCTTCACCGCCGCCGGCGTGGCCTATGGCTTCTGATCGACGGAGCATCCCGTGACCCACCACGTGCTAGACATGCCGGCCACCGAGGCCCAGGTGCGCGCCTTGCGGATCAACGACACCGTGACGCTGCGTCGCACGCTGTTCGGAATCCGTGACGCCACGCAGATCCATATGTTTGATCGCGCGCGTCGCACCCGCTTTGACCTCCAGGGCCATGCCGTGATCCACACCGCGCCCAATGTGCGCAAGGTGCCGGCGAGTACCGAACATCCTGCGGGCTACGCGCCGGTGTGCATCGGCACCACCACCTCCGACCGCATGGAGCGCTTCACCCGCCCCCTCATGGAGCGCGAAGGCGTGCGGCTGATCATCGGCAAAGGGGGGCTGCGTGAAGGCTCTTCCGAAGCCTTTGCCGACCTGGGCGGCGCTTACCTCGCCATCGTCGGCGGCACGGCGGCCCTGGAGACCACCTGGATCGAGCGCATCGAAGACGTGGACCTGGACGACCTCAATCCCGAGAGTCTGTGGCGCTTTGCCCTGCGCGACTTCGGCCCGCTGCTGGTGGCCATGGACAGCCACGGCGGCAGCCTCTATCGCACGGTGCAGGCGGACACGGCGGCACGCCGCGCGCAGGTGTTGGCTTCGCTGGGGGTGAAGGCATGAACACCCCGGCGATTCGCCGTGTGCAAACCGACATCCTGATTTTGGGCTCGGGCGGCGCGGGCCTGTTTGCGGCCTTGCACGCCCACCAGCACGCGCCAAATCTGAAGATCACCGTGGCGGTCAAGGGCTTGCTGGGCAAGTCGGGCTGCACCCGCATGGTCCAGGGCGGCTACAACGTGGCGCTGGCCGAAGGCGACTCGGTCGAGCGCCATTTCATGGACACCATCGATGGCAGCAAGTGGCTGGCCGACCAGGACCTGGCCTGGACGCTGGTGTCCACCGCCGTCGAGCGTATCCGCGAACTCGAAAACGAACTGGGCTGCTTCTTCGACCGCAACCCCGACGGCACGATTCACCAAAAAGCCTTTGCTGGCCAGACCTTCGATCGCACCGTGCACAAGGGCGATCTCACCGGCATCGAGATCATCAACCGCCTGGCCGAACAGGTCTGGGCGCGCGGCATCGATCGGCTCGAGGAGCATCGCGCCATCGAATTGATCAAGACCCCGGCGGGCGACGCGCTGGCCGGCGTGCTGATGATCGATATGCGCACCGGCGAGTTTGTGTTCGTGCAGGCGCAGGCAGTCTTGCTCGCCACCGGTGGCGGGCCGACCATGTACAAGTACCACACCCCCTCGGGCGACAAGAGCTGCGACGGTCTGGCCATGGCCTTGCGCGCGGGCTTGCCGCTGCGCGATATGGAGATGGTGCAGTTTCATCCCACCGGCTTGCTGGCCGGCACCGGCACCCGCATGACCGGCACCGTGCTCGAAGAAGGTCTGCGCGGCGCGGGCGGCTGGTTGCTCAATGGCCAGGGCGAGCGCTTCATGGCGCGGTATGACGAGCGGGGCGAACGCGCCACGCGCGACATCGTCAGCCGCTCGATCTACCGCGAGATGCGAGACGGTCACACCACGCCCCATGGCGGGGTCTGGATCCAGATGCATCACCTGGGCGTGGACAACGTGCGCCGGCAGTTCAAGGGCATGGTCGAGCGCTGCGCCGACTGCGGCTTTGACCTGGCGGGCGGCCGCGTCGAGGTGGTGCCTACCGCGCACTACATGATGGGCGGGGTCGTCTTCGAGCCCGACACGCGCACGCCCCTGACCGCGCTGTTCGCTGCCGGCGAAGACACCGGCGGGGTGCATGGCGCCAACCGACTGGGCGGCAACGGCGTGGCCAATTCCACCGTGTTCGGCGGCATCGCGGGCGACACCATGGCGCGATGGGTGCTGCGTGAAGGCACCTGGCGCGCGCCCGACGAAGCGGCCCTGGCCGCCGCCGTCGACCGCGCGCAAGCGCCCCTGCGCCTGCCGCCGGGCGACCTGGAGGCCGTGCGCGAAGGCCTCTACACCTGTATGTGGGACGACGTGGGCATCTTGCGCACCGCCGAATCGCTGCAACGCGGCCTGCAGCGACTGCAAGCCCTGGACGAACAGCTGGCGCGCACCGGCGTGGCCGACACCGACCGGGCCTTTCATATGGGCTGGCACGACTGGCTCAATCTCAAGAGCCTGATTGACGTGAGCCGCGTGATCGCCCTGTCGGCGCTGGCGCGAGAGGACTCACGTGGCGCGCATTTCCGAGAAGACTTTCCAGAAGCCGGCGCGTTCGAAGATTCGCACTACATCGTCGTGCGGCAGCAAGGCGATGACCTGCGCATGACGCGAGAGGCCGTGCGCTTTACCCGTGTCGCGCCGGGTCAGAGCTTGCTGGTGGATGCTTGAACGAGCTGTCTGTCCTGGAGCTCGTGGTGGCCTGTGCGGCGGTGACGCTGGGCTACACCGTCTTTGGCATGACCGGCTTCGGCGCGAACATGGTGGCCTTGCCGGTGCTGGCCCACGTCATGAGCCTGCGCTTTGCGGTGCCGATGCTGCTGGTGCTGGACCTGCTCTCGGCCACGATCATGAGCGCGCGGCACCGGGCTTCGGTGGAGAAGGGCGAGCTCAAACGACTGATGATCCCGATGGGAGTCGGAATGGCCTTGGGGCTGCCCCTGCTGCAGCATGCGGCCGAACATTGGCTGTTGGTGCTGCTGGGGGTGTTCGTGGGCGGCTTTGCGATCTGGAGCCTGTGGGGTGGGACGAATCGTCAAGCGCCCGCCCCCGGCTGGGTCTGGCCCACCGGCGTGGTGGGCGGCGTCTTCAGCACGATCTTCGGCACCGGTGGGCCGGTCTACACCCTCTTTCTGGTTCATCGCATCACCGACACGGACCGGCTGCGCGCCACGCTGGGGACGGTCATCCTGATCTCGGCGCTGGTGCGCCTGGTGCTGTTCACAGGCAGCGGCTTTCTGATGCAGCCGGGGCTCCCGCTGCTGGCCGCGATGTTGGTGCCCTGCGCCCTGACCGGTTACGCGATCGGTAGTCGGGTGAACGCCCAGATGCCGCAGGCCCGGGTTCGACGCGTCATCTGGATGCTGCTGCTCGCCGCTTCGGCCAGCCTGCTGTTGCGGGGCATGCTCGGAGGCCGATGACCCGGCGCTCAGTCACGCACCGGGCGCCGTGGCGGGGCGGTCGATCCGCGCACCACGAGCGACACCTCGACCTCGTGATTGGCTGGCGGTGCGTCCCCGCGTGCCATCGCCAGGGCATCGTCCGCCGCGCGGTACCACATCGCCTGTGACGGCACCTGCACGGTGGTCAGCCCGGGCTGCACATGCGAGGCCATCTCCAGATCGTCGAAACCGACGATGGACAGATCACGTGGCACTTGCAGGCCCAGGTGCTGGGCCTCCAGCAGGGCGCCCAGGGCGAGTACATCGTTGCCGCAGACCACCGCGGTGGGCGGCGACTTGACCTGCAGCAGCTGGCGCAGCCCCTCGCGCGCCGGAGCCAAGCCATAGGGACTCTCGACCAGTCGCTCGGCCGGCAGCGTCAGACGATGCGCGGCCAACGCCTGGCGCACGCCCTGCACGCGCGCCCGCGCCCGGTCGTTGTCTTGGGTGACACCGGCCAGCATCGCAATGCGGCGATGGCCCATGTCCAGCAGATAGCGCACCACCTGGTGCATGGCGCGCGCGTTGTCAAAGCCCACCCCCGTCATGCCGGGGGGCAGCGGCCAGCTCATGACATGAACGACGGGCACGCCGCGCACCTTCAAACGATCGATCAGCGGCGCGCTCTGGGCGCAACCGCACAAAACGAGGGCGTCGACCCCGCGCGTGAGCAGGTTCAGCGCCTGACGGGCCTCGACGGCAGGGTCGTAGCCGCTGGTCGCAATGAGCAGTTGGTGATTGGCTGCGGCCAGGCGCTGCTGCAGCGCGTTGATCGCGGTGGCAAAGATCGCGTTGTCCACCGTGGGGAAGATGGCGCCGATCGTGCCGGTGCGGCGCGACTTCAGGGTACGCGCGCCGGGGTGCGGCACGTAGCCCAATTGCACGATCGCCGCCTGCACCCGTTCACGCAGCGCCGGGCGCACGCCCTCGGGCGCATTGACCACGCGCGAGACGGTGGCGATCGACACCTTGGCCACGCGGGCCACATCGCTGATCGTCGGGACGGGAAGGAGATCGGGGCTCACGGCGGCTTGCACTGTAACCCTTTACAACGCGCAGGGGCGAGCTCGATATCGGGCCTAGCTAGGGAAAGTCTGGGGAAACAAGCGCCCTGGAGCGCTTGACAGCCGGGCCTCACCTTCCGAAACTGAAAACATTTACAAGATGACTTCTCCCGCGCGTTCTGCCCCCGATCGCTCGCTGGCGGCCCAATTGGCCACGGCGGTGTTGACGCTGGCCATCGTGCTGGGGCTGTGGCATCTGCTGACGGCGGTCACCGGGTTCATCTCGCCGGCGCGCTTTGCCACGCCGGCCGAGGTCGGCTCGGCGCTGCGGCAAATCGCCTTGGACGGCTACAGCAATGGCCGGCTGCACGCGCACGTGCTGCGCAGCGTGCTGCTGGTGACGATGGGGTTCGTCGTGGCCGCCTCGGTCGGGGTGGCTTTGGGCCTGGCCATGGGCGCCAGCCGCCGGGTGGAGGCGCTGGTCAACCCGGTCTTTCTGGTGCTGCGCCCGATCCCGCCGCTGGCCTGGATCCCGCTGGCCATCGTCTGGCTGGGACTGGGTGACGCAGCCAAGATGATGGTGATCTTCGTCTCCGCCTTTGTGCCCTCGGTGATCAACAGCTACACCGGCGTGCGGCAGATCGACAAGCCGATCTTCGAGGCCGCGGCCATGCTGAACGTGACGGGCCTGCGCTATTGGCGCGAGGTGCTGGTGCCGGGCGCGCTGCCCAGCATCTTCACCGGGCTGCGACTGTCGCTGCAGGCCTCCTGGACCACGCTGGTGGCGGCCGAACTGGTCGGCGCGATCAACGGCCTGGGGCAGATCCTGAACCAGGCCGCCCAGGACATCTTCCCCGCCATGATCCTGGTCGGGATGATCAGCGTGGCGCTGTGCGGCTGGCTGATGACGGTGGGCCTGGGTTGGATCGAGAAGCGGGTCATGCCCTGGAAGGTCATTGCATGATCGCCGCGCCCCTGCCCGCCGCGCAGTTCTGGCGCCTCACGCTGGTCGGGTCTTTGGGCTTTCTGGCCGTCTGGTCGCTGGCCGCGCTGTCGGGCCTGACCTCACGCACTTTCTTGCCGGCACCCTGGGATGTGGTCACGCGCTTGACGCAGTTGCTGGTGCAGCCCTTTGCCGGCTTTGTGCTGCACGAGCACCTGCTGTCCAGCCTCAAACGCTTTGGCATGGGCTTTGCCCTGGCGGTGGTCGTGGGGGTGCCGCTGGGGCTGCTGATGGCGTGGTTCCGGTGGTTGGATCGCATCGTCACGCCGGCTTTTGAAGCGGTGCGCTTTGTGGCGCCGATCGCCTGGGTGCCGTTTGCGGCGCTGTGGTTTGGCACGGGTATCGGCGGGCCGGTGCTGATCATCTTCATGGGGGCCTTCCCGCCTGCCTTGATCAACACCTACCGCGGGGCGCAGCAGGTGGACCGCAAATACATCGAGGCGGCCCGCATGCTCGGGGCCAACTCCTGGCGCGTGATGACGCAGGTGCTGCTGCCGGCCTCGGTGCCCTCCATCGTCGCGGGCCTGCGGATCTCCGCCGGCCTGGGCTGGCAGTCGCTGGTGGGTGCGGAGTTGATCGTCGCCTCCAGCGGCGTCGGCTACATGATGGTCAAGGGCCAGGCGTCCGTGTCCACCGCCACCGTCATGTGCGGCATGCTGGCGATCGGAGCGGTGGGCCTGGTGATCGACATCGTGCTGCGCCGGGCGCATGCAGCCATCGAGAAAAAACGCGGACTTTAAGAGGATCAGAGTGGCCAACATCCAGTTCCAGGGCGTGCAGCGCGTCTTCAAGCAAAACGGCAAGGAGTTCGTGGCGCTCAAGAACATCGACCTGGTCGTGCAAGACCGTGAGTTCGTGGCCATCGTGGGCCCCTCGGGCTGCGGCAAGACCACCTGCCTGCGTATGGCCGCCGGGCTCGAGCACCCCACGGGCGGCGAAGTGCGGGTCGACAACGAGGTCGTGACCGCGCCGGGCCCCGACCGCGCGGTGGTGTTCCAGGCCTTCGCGCTGTTCCCCTGGAAGACGGTGTGGGACAACATTGAATTCGGACTCAAGTCGCTGAACGTGGAGCCGCAAGAGGCCAAGCGTCGCATCGAGCAGTACATCGAGCTCATGGGCCTGCAAGGCTACGAGCAGGCCTACCCCCACCAGCTCTCGGGCGGCATGCAGCAGCGGGTGGCGATTGCGCGCGCCTATGTGCTGGACCCGAAGGTGCTGCTGATGGACGAGCCCTTTGGCGCGCTCGACGCGCAGACCCGCGTGGTCATGCAGGAAGAATTGGTGCGCCTGGCGCGCAAGAACCCGCGTACGGTGTTGTTCATCACACACGCCGTCGAGGAAGCGGTCTATCTGGCCGACCGCATTGTCGTCATGACACGTCGGCCCGGCACGATCCGCGAAATCATCGACGTCAAGTCGATCCGAGAAGCAGAAGGCTGGGATGCGCACAAACGCATCGAGGACGTGATGGATCTGCCCAGTTTCGTCCACCTTCGCACCCATGTCTGGAAGCTGCTGCGCGAGCAGCAGGGCGACGACACCCATTGATAACCACCCGAAAGAGGAGACTGACCATGCGTACCTTGATCAAAACCAGCCTGCTGGGCCTGGCCCTGAGCCTGGGCGGCGTCGGCCACGCCCAGCAACAAGCGCTCACCGAAATCAAGGTGAGCTACCAGCCCGCCCTGTACTGGGCGCTGCCTTTCTATGTCGCCACCGAAAAAGGCTGGTGGGCCGAGTTGGGCCTCAAGCCCGTGTTCTCGACCTTCCCGGCGGGTGTGCCGCAGATTGCGGCCGCCGCCTCCAAGTCCTGGGACGTGGGCGGTACCGGCGGTGTGCCGGCCGTGCTGGGCCATGTGCGCTTTGGCCTCAAGACCATCGGCGTGAGCAACGACGAGTCCGCCGGCAACGCGCTGGTGGTGTCGCGTGCGGCCGCCGAGAAATTCACGAAGAACCCGGCCTCGATCAAGGGCCAGACCATCGTGCTGACCTCCAACTCCACCGGCGATTACGCGGTGCAGTCGTGCCTCAAGCGCTACGGCATCGCCAAGACCGATGTGACCATCAAGAACATGGGCCAGGCCGAAATCATTTCCGCCATGTCTTCGGGCAACGCCGACCTGGGCGGCCTGTGGGCGCCCAACATCTACACCGTCGAAGAAAAGGCCGGCGGCAAGGTGCTGTGCTCGGGTAAAGAAGGCGGCGCCTTCGTGCCCGGCGCGCTGATCGTGCGCGGTGACTACGCCGAGCAGAACCCCGAGAACGTGGCCAAGTTCCTGGCGATCTACCTGCGTGGCTGGTCCTGGGCTACCGCCAATCGCAACGAAGCCATCGCGATGATGAAGAAGTTCTACGAGCAGGGCGGCGTGACCATCAGCGAAGCCTCGATGCGCAAGGAGTTCGACACCCGTCCGACCTTCACCCTGGCCCAGCAAATCCAGAACATGGACCGCGCCCGCGGCGCCTCGACTACCGACGGCTGGTTCAGCAACATCGGCGAGTTCATGAAGACCACCGGTGCCATCCAGGCCGTGCCGCCCTCGGCCGACTACATCACCGACACCTTCATGAAGCGCGTGGCTGCGGATCCCAAGCTGCGCGACTTCGCCAACAAGACCAACTGACCCACGCGGCAACTTGGACCCGAAGGGCGGCCTGCGGGCCGCCCTTTTCGGCACCAGCCTGAAAATAATTTCACGACCCACTGCTTTCCGAACCACTTCTGAGCGAGCCCTATGACGACGACCTACCTGAAGAAGGCCAGCAAGACGCCTGAAACCGAAACCGCCACGGCGCAGAAAGTCGTCACGACCATGCTGGCCGAGATCGACCGCGGTGGCGAAGCGGCCGTGCGCGCCTACGCCAAGGAACTGGACAGCTGGGACGGCGAGATCGTGATGACGCGCGCCGAGATCGACCGCCGCAGCGCCGAGGTGCCCGATGCCGTCAAGCGCGACATCGACTTCGCGATCCAGCAGGTCAGCGACTTTGCGCATGCGCAGCGCCGTTCGCTCTCCGAGTTCTCGGTCGAACTGCACCCGGGCGTGACCGCGGGCCAGCGTGTGCTGCCCGTCAACGTGGCCGGCTGCTATGCGCCCGCCGGACGTTATGCGCATATCGCCTCGGCCTATATGGGCGTGGCCACCGCCAAGGCGGCGGGGGTCAAGACCATCGTCGCCTGCTCCGGGCCGTTTCGCGGCGGGCCGATGCACCCGTATTTGATGTACGCCTTTGACCGTGCGGGCGCCGATGTGATCATGACCCTGGGCGGCGTGCAGGCCATTGCCACCATGGCCAATGGCCTCTTTACCGGCAAGCCGGCCGACGTGATCGTCGGCCCGGGCAACAAGTTTGTGGCCGAAGCCAAGCGCACGCTGTTTGGCAAGGTCGGCATCGACGTGTTTGCTGGCCCTTCCGAAGTGGCGGTCATCGCCGACGATACGGCCGACCCGGCCATCGTCGCCAGCGACCTGGTGGGCCAAGCCGAGCACGGACATGAGAGCCCGGCCTGGCTCTTCACCACCTCGCGCGCGCTGGCCGAAGACGTGATGCGCCGCATGCCCGCGCTGATCGACGCGCTGCCGCCTACCGCGCGCGACGCCGCCGGTGCGGCCTGGCGCGACTACGGCGAGGTGATCGTCTGCGACACCCGCGAGGAAGTCGTGGAAGTCTCCGACCGCTACGCCAGCGAACACCTGGAGGTGCACACGCGCGACCTCGAGTGGTGGCTGGCGAACCTGACCTGCTATGGCTCGCTGTTCCTGGGCGAAGAGACCACCGTGGCCTATGGCGACAAGGCCAGCGGCCCCAACCACGTGCTGCCCACCAAGGGCGCGGCGCGCTACTCGGGCGGCTTGTCGGTGCACAAGTTCATGAAGACCCTGACCTGGCAGCGCATGACACGCGAGGCGGCCCGCGACATCGGCGAGGTCACCGCCCGCATCTCCCGGCTCGAAGGCATGGAGGCGCATGCGCGCACCGCCGACGACCGCCTGGAGAAATACTTCCCGCAGCAGCGTTTCGAGCGCGGTGAACCGGTGAAGGTCTAATTTCAAGCGGGTCAGAGCCGGCGTTTACCCACCTTCATGGAGCCCTTATGAATCACCTGGCCTCAGCCCGTCACCGTATCTTGCGCTGCATCGCTGCGGCGGCCCTGGCCGCCACCAGCCTTGTGGCCCAGGCGCAGGACTATCCCGCCAAGCCGATTCGCGTCGTCGTGCCCTGGCCCCCGGGCGGCGTGGTGGATGTCGCGGCGCGGCAACTGGGACTGCGGCTGCAAAGCGCGCTGAACCAGCCCGTCGTGATCGAGAACAAGGTGGGCGCCGGCGGCAATATCGGGGCCGAGCAAGTGGCCAAGTCCGCGGCGGACGGCTACACCTTGCTTTTCACCAGCAGCGCCCTGACGATCAACACCGCGCTGCAGCCGCGGTTGCCATACAAGTTGTCCCAGGATTTTGAGCCGCTGGCCTTGGTGGCCCACGCGCCGGCCGTTCTGGTGGTGGGCCCGACGATCGCACCCGCTTCGGTGAAGGAGTTGGTCGAGTTGGCAAAGTCCAAGCCCGGCCAGCTGTCTTATGCATCGGCCGGTGTGGGCTCGCCCGCGCACCTGGTGGGCGAGTTGTTCAAATCAACCCAGAAGATCTTCGTCGTCCATGTGCCCTACACCGGAGCGCCTGCGGCGCTGAACGACCAGATAGCCGGGCGCATCGATTTTCAGTTTGCGAACGCCACCGTCGCACTGCCTCAGATCCGTGCTGGCAAGGTCAAGGCGCTGGCCGTGACGAGCAGCCAGCGCTTTGCCACGCTGCCCCAAGTGCCGACCATGGCAGAAGCCGGCGTGCCCGACTTCGAAGTCGACCAATGGGTCGGGCTCTTGGGTCCGCGCGGTCTGCCCAAAGCGGTGAGTGAGCGTTTATCCGCCGAGGTCAACAAGATCCTGGCGAGCGCCGAGTTCCGGCAAGCCCTGGCCCAGGCGGGCATGAGCGCGGTGGCCTCGGGCACTCCGGCGAGCTTTGATGCCGCCCTCAAGCAGGACCTCGCACGTTGGACCGCGGTGGTCAAGGCCCAGGGCCTCAAACCCGAGTGACGTGATGAGCCAAGCCCCCAACATCCTGTTCCTGATGGTCGATCAACTGGCCGCGCCCGCGCTGCCGACATATGGCCATCGCCAGGTGCAGGCGCCACACATCACGCAGCTGGCCGAGCGCTCGGTCGTCTTCGACAGTGCGTACTGCAATTTCCCGATCTGCGCGCCCTCGCGTTTTTCGCTGCTGTCGGGACGCCTGCCGCATGCCATCGACGCCTATGACAATGCCAGCGAGTTTGCAGCGTCCATGCCGACGATGGCGCATTACCTGCGCGATGCCGGCTACAGCACCATCCTGTGCGGCAAGATGCATTTCATCGGCCCCGACCAGCTGCATGGCTACCAGGAGCGACTGACCACCGATATCTACCCGGCTGATTTCGCGTGGACGCCCGACTGGACCAAGGGGCCGGGGTTTCGGCCCACGGGCGTGAGCATGCGCCCCGTCGTCGAAGCGGGTCCCTGCATTCGCAGTCTGCAGATGGATTACGACGACGAGGTCGAGTACCGGGCAGTGCAACGCCTGTATGACCTGGCGCGGGCTCCGGGGCAGCAGCCCTTTTTCCTGACCGTGTCGTTCACTCACCCGCATCCGCCCTTCGTGGCGCCGCAGCGCCATTGGGACCTGTACCGCCACGAGGATATCGACATGCCACGCGTGCCGGAAATTCCCTACGAGCAACTCGACCCGCATAGCCAGTGGCTGTACATCGCCCACGCGCAAAACGAGTACACCGTGACGCCCGAGGATGTACGGCGCGCGCGGCACGCCTACTACGGCATGGTGAGCTACGTCGACGAAAAAGTGGGCAGTGTGCTGCGCGCGTTGGAGGAGACCGGGCTGGACAAAGACACGCTGGTCGTCCTGTGTGGCGACCATGGCGAGATGCTCGGCGAGCGCGGCATGTGGTTCAAGCAATGCTTCTATGAGTGGTCGGTGCGTGTGCCGCTGATGATCTCGATGCCCGAGCGCTTTGCCCCACGCCGCGTCGCGGCCCCCGTCTCTCTGGTCGATTTGCTCCCGACCTTCATGGACGTTGCGCGCGCAGGAAGCCCCTTCGAAGCCGTCGAACCACTGGATGGACGCAGCCTAGTGCCCTTGGCCCAAGGCCAGGACGATGGATCGGATCGCATCGTGATCTCGGAATACAGCTCCGAGGGCGTTTGCGCGCCCTCACGCATGGTGCGTGACGGCCGCTACAAGTACATCCTCACCCACGGCTTGCCGCCGCTGTTGTTTGACTTGCATGACGACCCCGATGAAATGCACAACCTCGCTGGCCGACCGGAAGCCGCCGAGGTGCAGCAGCGCTTGCATGCGCAGTTGGTGCACGGATGGGACCCCGCCACCATGCACGAGCGCATTCTCGCCAGTCAGCGTCGCCGCCTCTTTCTCGGGCAAGTGAACGCGAAGTCCCCCAGCCCGTCGAACTGGGCGTTTCAGCCCTTCACCGACGAATCCAAGCGCTTCATTCGGGGGTCTGGCAACGCCGGTGCGACGTCCGTGAAGGCGCAGGCTCGATTCCCCTACGTCAAACCCGTGCCTGCCGATCGCAAATGAACCCCTAGGAGACATCACGATGAACGCCTTCCGATTCCTGCGCCAGCTCGCCACGCTGGGTCTGGCCCTGCCCGCGTTCTGGGCGGCGGCCCAGACCTTCCCGACCAAGACGGTGACCATCGTCGTCCCATTCCCGGCTGGCGGCGCGCTCGACACCGTGGCGCGCAGCATCGCCGAGCAGATGCGCACCGACCTGGGCCAACCCGTGATCGTGGAGAACCGCACCGGTGCTGGCGGCACGGTGGGCAGCGGCACGGTAGCCCGCGCGGCCCCCGATGGCCACACCATCTTGCTCGGTTCGGTGGCCACGCATGCGATCGCCGCCGGCCTGTACCCGAAACTGGCCTACGACCCGATCGGTGACTTCGCACCCATCACCCAGCTGACCACCAGTCCCCTGATCCTGACTGCGGCACCGCAGTTCAAGGCGGGCAGCATCGCCGAACTCGTCGCCGCCGCCAAGGCGCAGCCGGGCCGGCTCAATTACGGCTCCACCGGCAACGGCACGGCGCTGCACATCACCGGCGAGTCGTTCCGCACAGCGACCGGCATCAACGTGCAGCACGTCCCGTACAAGGGCGGCCCGCAGGCGATCACCGGCCTGCTCGCGGGCGAAGTCAGCTACATGCTGGCCAACCCGCAGCTGGTGATGGCGCAGATCCAGGCCGGCAAGCTGCGCGCGCTGGCGGTCACGGGGCCTGCGCGGATGGAGGCGCTGCCCAGCGTGCCCACCCTGAAGGAAGCGGGTGTCAGTGGCGCCGACATGACCACCTGGTTTGGCCTGTGGGCGCCCAAGGGCACACCGGCGGCGGCGATCGACCGGCTCAACGCGTCGGCCCGCAAGGCGCTGGCCACCCCGGAGGTCAAGCGCCAGCTCGAGGCGCAGGGCGACACGCCGGCGGGCAGCAGCGTGGCCGACTTCAACGCCTTCGTGCGCGCCGAGCACAAACACTGGGTCGCCTTCGTGCAGCAGGCCGGCATCAAGGTCGACTGATCGACTGTCCCCTACCAGACCATGTCCCAACCCAACATCCTCGTCGTTCAGGCCGACCAGCTCACGGCGCTGGTGCTGCCGATGTACGGCGGCGGCGCGCATGCCACGCCGCACATGAACCGCCTCGCCGAGCGCGGCGTGACCTTTCTCAACGCCTACAGCAACAACCCGGTGTGCGCACCCTCGCGGGCGGCGATGCTCACCGGGCGGCTGTCATCGGCCGTGGGCTGCTACGACAACGCCGCCGACTTTCCCTCGTCGACGCTGACCCTGGCGCACTACCTGCGCCACCAGGGCTACCGCACCTGCCTCTCGGGCAAGATGCACTTCGCGGGGGCCGAGCAGCTGCACGGCTTCGAAGAGCGGGTCACGACCGACATCTACCCCGCAGACTTCGGCTGGACCGCCGACTGGACGCAGCGGCGCCAACCCTATGCGCCCTCGCGCATGAGCCTGCGCTCCATCGTCGAGGCCGGCCTGTGCGAACGCAATCTGCAGATCGACTACGACGAAGAAGTCGCCTACCGCGCCGAGCAGTGGCTGTACGACCGCGCCCGCAGCGACGACACGCGGCCCTTCCTGATGTGGGCCTCGTTCACGCACCCGCACAACCCCTTCATCACCACCCAGCCCTACTGGGACCTGTACGACCACGACAAGATCGACCTGCCGCGGGTGCCGTTCATCCCGATCGCCGAGCGTGACCCCTGGTCGCAACGCTACGCGTACACCATCCGCGCCGACGAACACGACATCAGCGAAGCGCAGCTGCGCGTGGCGCGCCACGCCTACTACGCGATGACCTCGTACTTCGACGCGCAGTTGGGCCGCCTGCTAGACGTGCTCGAGCGCACCGGGCAGACCGACAACACCTATGTGTTCGTCGTCTCCGACCATGGCGAGATGCTGGGCGAGCGCGGCTCGTGGTTCAAGTTCCAGCCCTTCGAAGGCTCGGTCCGCATCCCGATGATCGCCGCCGGCCCGGGTCTGGCGCGTGGTCGCACCGAGGAACGCGGCGTCTCGCTGATGGACCTGCTGCCCACCTTCAACGACCTGGTCAGCGACGGCCAGCCGATCGCGCCCTTGGACCCGCTGCACGGCCAGAGCCTGGCGGGGATGCTGCATGGCACCGACACCACGCGCGGCGACGACGTGATGATGGAGTTCCTGGGCGAAGGCGTGTTCGCGCCCGCCTGCATCCTGCGCAAGGACGGATTCAAGTACGTCTACTGCCGGCACGACCCGCCCATGCTGTTTGACCTGCAGGCCGACCCCGACGAGCGCCACAACCTCGCCGGCCGGCCCGAGCACGCGGCGCGCGAGACCCAGTTGCGCGAGCAGGTGCTGGCGCGTTGGGACTACCCGGCGCTGGAGCAGACCATCCTCGCGTCGCAACAGCGACGCCTCTTCGCACAGCAGGCGCTGCTGCAAGGCCAGTGGACGGCCTGGGACTGGCAACCGCCCGCCGATGCCTCACGCCGCTACGTGCGCGGCGCGGTCGACCCCAACACCACCGCGACGAAAGCCAAGAAGCGTTTCCCCTTCGTGGCGGAGGTGAAGCCGCACCACCCCCGCAGCCCGACGACCGACCTGGGCGTCACGCCCGATCCCGCATGAACCCGATCGCACTTTTTAATCTGCAAGGCCGTCGTGCCCTGATCACCGGCGGCAGCTCCGGCATCGGTGCCGCCATGGCCCGCGCGCTGGGGCTGGCAGGCGCGAGCGTCGTGCTGGTGGCCCGCCGCCCCGCCGAGTTGGAAGCGGCGGCTGCGGCCTTGCGCGCCGAGGGCATCCAGGCCGACACCGTATCCGCCGACCTGGCCGATGTGAAGGCGGCGCCCGAGGTCGCGCGCCAGGCGAAAGCTGGCGGCGCGGGCATCGACATCTTGGTCAACGCCGCCGGGGTCAACCTGCGTCAATCGTTTAGCGAGGTCACGCCCGAGGCCTGGCAGACGCAGTTGGCGCTGCATCTGGGCGCGCCGTTCTTCTTGACGCAGGCCCTGGCGCCCGGCATGGCCGAACGCCGCTGGGGGCGCATCATCAACATCGCCTCGCTGCAAAGCTACCGCGCCTTTGCCAATAGTGCGCCCTATGGTGCGGGCAAGGGCGGCGTGGTGCAGCTCACACGTGCCACCGCGCAGGCCTGGAGCGCGCAAGGCATCACCTGCAACGCCATCGGCCCCGGCTTTTTCCCGACCGCGCTGACCGCGCCGGTGTTTGCCGACGAGGCCATGGCGGCCTACCACGCCGAGCGAACCTGCATGGGCCGCAACGGCACCCTGGAGGACCTGTACGGCACCACCGTCTTCCTGGCCAGCGAGGCCAGTGCGTATGTCACAGGGCAGACCTTGATGGTCGATGGGGGATACACCGCACGATGAAAACACCTCTGGACGCGTTCTGGATGCCGTTCACCCCGAACCGGCAGTTCAAGGCCAAGCCCCGTCTGGTGGCCGACGCCCACGGCATCGCATACGTCACGCCCGAGGGGCGCGAGGTGCTCGATGGCATCTCCGGCTTGTGGTGCGTGGGCGCCGGGCACCGGCATCCGCGCATTGCGGAGGCGATGAAGCGACAGATCGATCGGCTCGATTTCGCCTCGAGCTTTCAGGTCGGTCATGCGGGCGCGTTTGAACTGGCCGAGCGTATCGGCAGCCTCGCCCCCCCAGGTCTGGACCGCGTGTTCCTCGTCAACAGCGGCAGCGAAGCGGTCGACACCGCGCTGAAGATCGCCCTCGCCCACGCACGCGCCACCGGTCAGGGCCAGAAGAATCTGTTCATCGGGCGCGAGCGCGCCTTCCACGGCGTGGGCTTTGGCGGTATCGCGGTAGGGGGCATGACCAACAACCGGCGCGCCTTCGGCACCGCCATGCTGCGCGCCGACCATCTGGCGAGCACCTGGGACCCGAGCACCCAGGCCTTTGTGCGCGGGCAGCCTCTGGACGGCGGCGTGGCGATGGCCAACGAGCTTGAGCGCCTGGTGACGCTGCATGACGCCTCCAACATCGCGGGGGTGGTGATCGAGCCCTTTGCCGGCTCCACGGGCGTGCTGGTGCCACCCGTGGGCTACTTGCAGCGCCTGCGCGAGATCTGCGACCGGCACGGGCTGCTTCTGATTTTTGACGAGGTCATCACCGGCTTTGGCCGGCTCGGCGAGATGTTCGCGGCCCAGGCCCTGGGGGTAGTGCCCGACATGATCGTCTTTGCCAAGACCGTGACCAACGGCGCTGCCCCGATGGGTGGGGTGATCGTGCGGCGCGCGATCCATGACGCGGTGATGCAGGGCCCGCAGCACCTGTCTGAACTGATGCACGGCTACACCTGCTCGGGCCACCCCCTGGCCTGCGCCGCGGCGCTGGCGCAGATGGACGTGCTGCAAGAAGAACAGCTGCCGGCGCGCGTGCGCGCGCTGGCACCCCAGTTCGAATCCATCGTGCATGCCCTGGCCGATGCGCCGGGCGTGGTGAGCATCCGCAATCTGGGCCTGGCCGCTGGCATCGAGCTGGCCCCCGACCCTTCAG
The DNA here is from genome assembly GCA_041159245.1 of Pseudomonadota bacterium. GTDB lineage: Bacteria > Pseudomonadota > Gammaproteobacteria > Burkholderiales > Burkholderiaceae_C > Ramlibacter. The sequence goes on along the minus strand of JBEAZV010000073.1, from coordinate 60,037 downwards.
GACCAGGCCAACGCGGCGCGCGCGCGCAAGTGGCTGCCTTTGACCGGGGCGTTCTCACGCGTGCGCCCGGCGACACCCTGATCCTCGCGCCGCCTTTTATCAGCAGCACCGACGACATCCAGCGCATGGCCGACCGCCTGCGCCAAGCCATTGAAGACACCGCACAACCGGAGACTTGAGCATGCAAGCCCTCGTTTACACCCAACCCAATGAAGTCCAGCTTCAAGAGCGCCCGCAGCCTCGGGCCGAAGCGGGCGAGGTGGTCCTGAAGATCGAAGCCGTGGGCATCTGCGGCTCCGACCTGCATGCCTGGCACGGCCATGACCCGCGCCGCAAACCGGGCCTGGTCTTGGGCCATGAGTTTGTGGGCGCGGTGACCGAATCGTCTGCGTCCGGTTTTGCAGTGGGCACGCGCTACACCGGCAACCCCCTCATCACCTGCGGCGTGTGCGACTACTGTTACCAGGGGCGCAACAACCTCTGCTCCAACCGCACCATGGTGGGCATGACCCGGCCGGGCGCCTTCGCCGAGTACATGAGCATTCCCGCCGCCTCGCTGATCGCGATGCCGCAAGACCTCTCGGCGCGGGCGGCGGCACTCACCGAGCCTGCCGCCACGGCCTGGCACGCGGTGCTGCTCGTCATGCGCAGCACGGTCCGCCCGATCCCGGAGTGCAACATCCTGGTGATCGGGGCGGGTGCCATCGGCATGCTCACCGCTTTGCTTTTGCGGCATCTGGGCGCGCGTAGCGTGACGGTGACGGATCTAAACGCCTCGCGCCGGCAGGCGATCGAGCGCCATGCGCACGCGCGGGCCATCGACCCCACCCAAACCACGCTGCCGGAATCGTCCTTTGACATCGTGATCGATGCGGTGGGCGCCAAGGTCACGCGCAATCAAGCCTTTGCGGCGATCAAGCCGGGCGGCGTGATCATGCATGTGGGCTTGCTCGATTGGTCCAGCGAGATCGACATGCGCAAGCTGACGCTTGCCGAGATCACCTTGCTGGGCACCTACACCTACACCACGAGTGATCTGCGCGCCACGGTGGCGGCGCTGGCCGATGGCGCGTTTGGTGACCTGTCCTGGGTGGAGGAACGGCCGCTGGTCGACGGCCAGCAGGCCTTCCTCGATCTGGACCAGGGCAAGTGCGCGGCGGCGAAGATTTTGCTGCGGCCCTGAGTTTCCTCGCGGCGCTGCCCGATGCGGACCATCTTTGTTCTTTTCGATTCGCTGGTGAGAACCGCGCTGGGCTGCTACGGCGGGACTTCGATCCCCACGCCCAACTTCGACCGGTTTGCGGCTAAGGCCGTCACCTTTGACAAGCACTACGCAGGCAGCCTGCCGTGCATGCCAGCACGACGTGAGATGCACACGGGGCGGATGAACTTTCTGCATCGCAGCTGGGGCCCACTGGAGCCCTTCGACGACTCCTTCTCCGAGATCCTGCAAACCCAGGGCGTCTACACCCACCTGGTCTCCGACCACTACCACTACTGGGAGGACGGTGGCTCCAGCTATCACAACCGCTATAGCACCTGGGAGTTCATCCGCGGTCAGGAGTGGGACAAGTGGAAGGCGATGGTCGAGCCGCCCCTGGACCGATTCAAGCGTGACTACCACCCGCTTCAGTTCTCGCAGACACGCGCCGACGGCCGGCTTCAGCACCTGGTGAATCGGGAGTCGATGACTCACGAGGACGCTTTTTGTACCCCGCGGACTTTTGCAGCCGGTTTTGAATTTCTGGATGCGAACCGCGAGGCGGATAACTGGCTCTTACACCTGGAGATGTTCGATCCGCATGAGCCTTTTCATGCGCCGGAGCGCTTTCGTGCGATGTTTCCCTCAGGCTACCAGGGCCCGGTTCTGGAGTGGCCGCGGTATGCGCGCGTTCAAGAGAGCCCTGACGAAATCCGCGAGCTGCGCTCCAACTATGCGGCCCTGGTCGCCATGTGCGACGAATACTTCGGGCGTTTGCTGGACTACATGGACACCCACGACATGTGGGGCAACACCGCGGTCATCCTAAGCACCGACCATGGCTTACTGCTCGCCGAGCACGACTGGTGGGTGAAAAACAGGATGCCGTTTTACGAGGAGATTGCCCACATCCCCCTGCTGGTCTACCACCCTGCACACGCGACCCAGGGCGGCTCGCGTCGGCAGGCGCTGACCCAGACCATCGATTTGATGCCGACACTTCTGAGTTGGTACGGCATCGAGATTCCATCTCCCGTGGAGGGCCACGATCTCACGGCCTTGCTGGAGAGGGATCACAAGCTTCGCGAAGTGGCGCTGTTTGGGATGTTCGGCGCGGCGACGAACGTCACCGATGGTCGGTACGTGTACTTTTTCTACCCGCAGGATATGGCGGCCCAGGAGCTCTATGAGTACACATTGATGCCCATGCATCAAAAGACGCTCTACACCCGCGACGAGCTGCGCGAGGCCACGCTGGTCAGCGACATGGCGTACACCGGCGGTGTGCCGGTGCTCAAGATCCCCGCGCGACGAAACAACGCCAATCAGCCCTGCGGCCATACTGGCCAAGGCATCTACGAAGACACACGCACCGTTCTCTACGATCTGCAGGTGGATCCCGGGCAGAACCATCCGATCGAAGCGCCACACGTCGTGGCCCGTCTGATCGATCACATGGTCAAGGTCATGGTTCGTAATCAGGCGCCGCCTGAGGCCTTCCTGCGACTGGGCATCGCAGCGCCAGCAGCGGCGAGTCGATCGACCTCGCCCTGAGTGGGAGGGTCAAGCCACCCCGGCCACATCGCCCCCCAGTCCGCACGCAGCGTGGGCGTGGCGGCTGCCAGGGCTTGCGAGCGCCACCAGGGCAGTCCGTCCAGGGCCCAGACTTCGCCGCCGGCTTCGCGCACCAGCAAGAGGCCGGCCGCCGCGTCCCAGGGGCCCATCCCGCGCTCCCAGAACACATCGAGCCGCCCGGCGGCCAGGTAGGCCAGCTCCAGGGCCATGCTGCCCGAACGTCGCACGCCGCCGCACTGGCGCAGTGCTGATTCGAGCTCGCGCAGGTAGGGCGCCATCAGCGGCGATGCCGGCTTGGGAAACACCGTGCCCGCCAGGCCCTGAATCAGCGACGGGGTGCGGCTCACCGACAGCGGCTGACCGTTGCAGTCGGCGCCGTGACCGAGGGCCGCGCTGAAACACTCGCCGCGCACCGGGTCCAGGATGCACCCGGCGACCGGCTCGCCCCCCTGCACCGCGGCGATCGAGATCGCGTACTGCGGGTAGCCGCGGATGAAATTCGCGCTGCCGTCGATCGGATCGACCACCCACACCGGGGTGTGTGCGCCGTCCGGCGCAAAGGGCTGCGCATGCCCCTCCTCACCGAAAAACCCATGGTCCGGAAAACGTGCGGCCAGCCGCTGACGCAGGTGCTGTTCGACAGCGGCGTCCAGCGCACTGCACCAATCGCCAGGCGCTTTCTCGATCCAGGTGCCGGTCGGGGTCGCCTCTTGGATCATCCGCGCGGCCTCATGGGCCAGCGCCTTGGCGACCTCGCGCCAGGCGGCCAAGTCCCGCGCTGTATCAGCGGGGGGCCGAGACGTCGGAGACATAGTCATGCTGCTGCGTGTGAATCAGGGACGTGCGCCACTCCACCGGCCGTTGCCCGAAAGAGCAGGCCAGGCGCTGCACTTCGATCAGAGGCGTGCCCGCGGGGACGCCCAGGCGCCGCATGACCTCGCGTGAGGCCACCACCGCCCGGGCTCGCTCACGCGCGTGCAGCACCGTGATGCCGAATTCGGTCTGGTAGAAGTTGTAGATCGTGCTGCTTCGCTCTAGAAAGCGCTTCTCGCTGAGCCCCTTGAACAGGGCCGCGGAAATGACGATCTGGTCCAGCACCACCGCCTGGCGCTGCAGGCTCAGGCGGTTCTGGATCATGTAGACCGGATCACCTACGCGCAGCCGCAGGGCGTCGGCTGCGGCGTCATCCGCCCGTCGCCGCTCGAAGGACAGGCATTCCACCTGCGGATACTCCCGGGGGCCCGGGGCGCTGCCGCCAAACCGGTCGGCGCGCGGCTCCACTCGGAAGAACTGGAACAGGTAGCGGTCACGCGAATGCAGCGCCACGAAGGTGCCCTTGCCCTGACGCCGCACCAGTACCTGCTCGTGCACCAGCTCGTCGACCGCGCGGCGCAGCGTGCCGATGCTCACCCCCAGGTCGCCCGCGATGACGGTTTCGCTGGGCAGGCACTCGCCGGGGGGCCACATCTGCGATTCGATGCGCGCCAGCAGGGCGCGCTTGACCTGCAGGTACAGCGCCCCGCTGCCTTGGCCCAGGCGCTCCAAAGGGGATCGTGGCGAGGTGCGCATGGTCGGAGCATAGAGGACTTCATCCAATTCAATCAAGTCATTTAAATGACTTGATTGACGCGGTGTGGCGGATACCCGCACAGTCAGCGTTGTTCTATCGACAAGGAGCAGCAATGATTCATTTTGTTTTGCACGACGCACGCGACACCGTGGCGGTGGTGGTGGTCGAAGGCATCCGCAGCGGCCAGGCCCTCAAGGGCTGGATCATGGATGAAGACCGGATGACGGAAGTCGTGGCCAAGGCCGACATTCCGATCGGGCACAAGGTCGCCCTCAAGGACATGGCCGTGGGCGACACGGTCTGGAAGTACGGGATCGACATGGGCCGCGTCGTCGCCCCGATCACCGCGGGCGATCACGCCCACGTCCACAACATCAAGACCAAGCGCTGGTAAGAGCCGATCCGGCCTGCACCCGCCTGAACTCCCTACATTCAAGGACTGCATCATGTCTGTGATTTCCAAAGAGACCACCTTCCTCGGCTACCGCCGCGAGAATGGCCGCGTCGGCGTGCGCAACCACGTCATCATCCTGCCGCTGGACGACCTGTCCAACGCCGCAGCCGAAGCCGTCGCCCACAACATCAAGGGCGCGATGGCCATCCCGCACCCCTATGGCCGTCTGCAATTCGGCGCTGACCTGGACCTGCACTTTCGTACGCTGATCGGCACCGGCTGCAACCCCAACGTGGCGGCGGTGGTCGTGATCGGCATCGAAGATGGCTGGACCAAGAAAGTGGTCGACGGCATCGCCACCACCGGCAAGCCCGTCACCGGCTTCGGCATCGAGGGCCACGGCGACCACGCCACCATCATGAAGGCCAGCAAGGTGGCACGCGAGTACGTGCAGTGGGCCAGCGAGAAGCAGCGCGAGGTCTGCCCGATCAGCGATCTGTGGGTCTCCACCAAGTGCGGTGAGAGCGACACCACCAGCGGCTGCGGCGCCAACCCGACGGTCGGCAACGCCTTTGACAAGCTGCACCCCCTGGGCAACTACCTGTGCTTTGGCGAGACCAGCGAGATCACCGGCGGCGAGAAGATCGTGGTGCAGCGTTGCAAGACGCCCGAGGTGGCCGAACAGTTCATGTTCATGTTCAACCGCTACCAGGACATGATCAACCGCCACAAGACCACCGACCTGTCCGAGAGCCAGCCCACCAAGGGCAACATCGCTGGCGGCCTGACCACCATCGAAGAAAAAGCCCTGGGCAACATCCAGAAGATCGGCAAGAAGTGCACGGTCGACGGCGTGATCGACAAGGCCGAAATGCCGACGCATCCGGGCCTGTGGTTCATGGACTCCTCGTCCGCGGCCGCCGAGATGGTGACGCTGTGTGCCGCTTCTGGCTATGCGGTGCATTTCTTCCCCACTGGCCAGGGCAACGTGATCGGCAACCCCATCCTGCCCGTCATCAAGATCTGCGCGAACCCGCGTACGGTGCGTCTCATGAGCGAGCACATCGACGTGGACAGCTCCGGTCTCCTGCAGCGGGAAATCACGCTGGACCAGGCCGGTGACAAGCTGCTCGAATGCATGCTGCGGACCGCCAACGGGCGACTGACGGCGGCCGAGTCGCTGGGCCACCGCGAGTTCGTCCTCACCCGCCTGTTCGAAAGCGCCTAAGCGCGATGAAGATCGTCATCAGCGAGTTCATGGACGAAGTGGCGGTGGCGTCGCTTCGCCGTGAATTCGAGGTGGTGTACGACCCCGCGGGTGTCGATCACCCCGAGGTGCTGCACGCGCAGCTGGCCGACGCCGACGCCCTGATCGTTCGCAACCGCACCCAGGTGCGCGGGCCTTTGCTCGCGGCCGGTGCGCGGCTGCGCGTGGTGGGGCGCCTGGGGGTGGGGCTGGACAACATCGACCTGGCGGCCTGCCAGGCGCGCGCGATCCCGGTGATTCCCGCGGCCGGCGCGAACGCGCAGGCCGTGGCCGAATACGTGGTCTGTACCGCCATGACCCTGCTGCGGGGGGCCTACCAGTCCACCGGCGCGATGGTCGCGTGCCAGTGGCCCCGGGTGGCCCTGTCGTCGGGCCGCGAGATCGCGGGCCAGTGCCTGGGGCTGATCGGCTTTGGCTTCATCGGCCAGCGGACCGCGCAGCTCGCGCAGGCCCTGGGCATGCAGGTGATCGCCCATGACCCGATGCTGGCGCCAGACCATGCGGTCTGGGCGCAGTCGGGCGTGCGTTGCGCCTCGTTCGAGGACGTCGTGGCCCAGGCCGACGTCATCAGCCTGCATGTTCCCTTGCTCCCCGGCACGGCAGGACTGATGTCGGCGTCAGCCCTGGCCCGGATGAAGCCCGATGCCATCCTGATCAACACCTCGCGCGGGGGCATCGTGGATGAAGCGGCGGTGGCGGCCGCCTTGCGCGCGTCTCGCCTGGGCGGGGCGGCGCTCGATGTGTTTGAAAACGAACCCTTCGGCCCCGACCATCCCTGGACGGACTGTCCGCGCCTGATCCTCACCCCGCATGTGGCGGGCTTGAGCGCCCAGGCCAACGTGCGGGTGTCCACGATGATCGCCACCGAGGTGTCCAAGGTTCTGAAGGCGAAGCACTGATGCTGCACACACTTGAAGCGCTCCAGGCCCGGGTCGAAGCGGCGCTGACCGCGCACGGGGCCACGCCCCTGCAGGCGGGTAGCACGGCACGGGCGCTGGTGATGGCGCAGGCCAGCGGCATGCCCTCGCACGGGCTGTCGCGCGTGCCGATGTATGTCTCCCACTTGCGCCACCACCGTGTGGTTGGCGACGCGGTCCCCCGCGTCATCGCGTCCAAGCCGGGCGCGGTCCTGATCGATGCCGCCAACGGCTTCGCGTTTCCCGCCTGCGCCCTGGCCATCGAGGAAGCGATCGCGCGGGCGCGCCAGAACGGCATCGCGATTGCCGCCGTCACCAACAGCCATCACTTCGGGATGGCGGCCTATCACCTGGACCCGGTCGCCGAGGCCGGGATGGTGGGCATCGCCTGTGGCAATTCCCCAGCGGCGATGCCGGCGGCAGGCGGCAAGCATGCGCTCTTTGGCACCAACCCGATTGCGGCGGTGTTCCCCCGGCCCGGGCAGCTGCCGGTGAGCCTGGACCTGTCCTTGTCCGAGGTGGCGCGCGGCAAACTGATGGTGGCCGCCGAGAAGGGGCAGTCCATTCCCCTGGGCTGGGCGCTGGACGCACAGGGCGAGCCCACCACCGATCCCAAGCAGGGTCTGGCCGGCTCGATGCTGCCCATGGGCGGTGCCAAGGGCGCGGTGCTGGCCCTGATGGTGGAACTGCTCGTGACCACCCTGACCGGCGCGCACTTCGGCGCCGAGGCCAGCTCCTTTTTCGTCGCGGAAGGCAACCAGCCGCGTCTGGGCCAGGCGTTCATCGTCATCGACCCGGGCGCCCTGGCCGGCTCGGCGGTGTATGCCCAGCGCGTGCAGGCCCTGCTCGACGCGATGCTGGTGGACGAAGGCGTGCGGATTCCGGGCCAGCGCCGCTACCGGGGCGTGCAGGCGGCCCAGGCCCAGGGCCTGGAGGTGCCTGAGGCGACGATCCAGGCGATAGACGCCCTGATCCCGCCGGCCTGAACGCACGCGGTGGCTTGTAGGCGATCGCATCCTGACTGAAGTCAGTTCCGATTGTCCAAGCCTAAAACTGGACCCATCAAATGGGCGCAACTGGCTCTATCGAGATCGCCAAGAAAACGTCAGACTGCCCGACGCAGGTGGAAAGAGTACAAAAAGGAGACATAGATGAATTTCTTGCAGAGCTTTGGCGCGCGCCGTCCTTTTACCTGGGCGGCTCTGACCTTGACTGCCGCAGGTGCCTTCATGTTTGGCAATGCCCAAGCGGTCGAAGCGCCCAAGCGGGGCGGCACCCTGGTGGTGGGGCTGAACCAGACGCCACGCCACCTCAACGGGGCGGTGCAGTCCGGTATTGCCACGGCCATGCCCTCTACGCAGTTGTTTGCAAGCCCCTTGCGTTATGACGACCAGTGGAATCCGCAGCCCTATCTGGCCGAAAAATGGAGCGTCGCTCCCGATGGAAAGTCCGTAACGTTAAACCTGAGACGGGACGCTCTTTTTCATGACGGTAAGCCTGTTACCTCGGCCGATGTGGCTTACTCCATCATGGTGATCAAGCAGAACCATCCGTTCCAGACGATGTTCGAGCCGGTCGAAAAAGTCGACACCCCGGACCCCTATACCGCGGTCATTCGCCTGAGCCGTCCGCACCCGGCTATCTTGCTCGCCATGTCTCCGGCGCTGTGCCCCATCTTGCCCAAGCACATCTATGACGACGGTAAGGACATCAAGAGCCATCCTCGTAACAGCGCCAATCTGGTGGGGTCTGGTCCTTTCAGGCTGGTTGAATTCAAGGCCGGTCAGACCATTGTGATGGAGCGCTTTGACAAGTTCTTCCTGCAAGGAAAGCCCTATCTGGACAAAATCGTAATCGATCAAAATCCCGATATGGCCAGCCAGTTACTGGCGGTCGAGAGGGGCACCGTGCACATGCTGCCGCACGTGGTCTCCCCCGCCGATCTCAAGCGGGTCTCCAACAATCCCAAACTGGAGCTGACCAGCAAGGGCTACGACGGTATCGGAGGCCTCAATTGGTTGGCTTTCAACACATCCAAGAAGCCTTTCGATGATGTGCGGGTGCGCAAGGCCATTGCCCATAGCATCGACAAGAAGTTTGTACAAAAAGCTCTGATGGGTGGCTTTGGCCAGATTTCGGATGGACCGATTGTGGGAAGCAGCCCCTTTGCGGTGGATGACGTGGTCAAGTACCCGTTTGACCTGAAAAAGGCCGCTGCCCTGATGGATGAGGCCGGCTTCAAACCCAACGCCAGCGGCGAGCGGTTGAAGTTCACAGTTGATTACCTCCCGGGCGCCAGCGAGCAAAAAGCCCAGGCTGAATACCTCAAGGCTCAGCTTAAGAAAGTGGGTGTGACGGTGGAGGTGCGTACCTCGGCCGACTTCCCAGCCTGGGCCAAACGCATGGCCACGCATGATTTTGATGTTTCGTTCGACGCGGTGTTCAACTGGGGTGATCCGGTGATCGGTGTGCATCGCACCTACCTCTCCACCAACATCAAGCCGATTGTCTGGACTAACACCCAGTCGTATCGAAATCCCAAGGTGGATGAGCTACTGAATACTGCAGGGGGACTGCTGGATCCGACCAAGCGCCGCGCCTACTACGCCACTTTCCAAAAACTGGTGACCGACGATGCCCCTATCGTCTACATCAACCAGATTCCGTACCACACCGCCGCCACCAAGCAGGTGGGGAATCTGCCCAAAACCATCTGGGGACCTTATTCGCCCTACGATGAGATCTATCTCAAGTAAGCCCTGAGCCGGAAGCATGGGCTTTGTGTCGGCGTTCCTCTACCGTCTTTTCCAGGGCGCAGGCCTGGTGCTGGCGGTGGTGGTCCTCAACTTCTTCCTGATCCATGCTGCCCCGGGGGATCCGGTCGAGACCATTGCGGGTGCCAGTGGCGGAATGGGAGAAGACGTCAAGGCGCAGTTACGGCTGCAATACGGCCTTGATCAACCCATCTGGATTCAGCTGGGTGTCTATCTCGGACGGGTGATCAGGGGTGATCTCGGGTTCTCCTACTTTTTCAATCTGCCGGTGTCCGACCTGATCGGCGAGCGAGTGCCGCCCACCTTGCTGCTGATGCTCGTCGCGGTCATCAGCGCCTTCCTGATCGGGACCACCTTGGGCGTGCTGTCTTCGCGTAAACCCAACGGCTGGTTGTCGCAATTCATCAATACCGTCTCCCTACTGGGCTTCGCTGCACCGGTGTTTTGGACGGGAATCCTGTTGGTGATCCTGCTGGCCTCAACCTTCCAGGTCTTTCCCATCTCGGGCCTGCGAAGTGTGGTCAACCAGGACATGAGCCCGCTGCAAGCTGCTTTGGATGTCCTGCATCATCTGGTACTGCCTTCGGCAACGCTGGGCCTGGTATACCTAGCCATCTACAGCCGGCTGGCACGTGCCTCGATGCTGGATGTCCTGGGGGCAGACTACATACGCACTGCCCGCGCCAAGGGCCTTGCCGAAGGCGTGGTGATGTACAAGCACGCCCTGCGCAATGCGCTGCTGCCGGTGATCACGATGCTGGGCCTGCAATTTGGCAACGTGCTGGCGGGAGCCATTCTGGTGGAAACGGTCTTCAACTGGCCGGGCCTGGGCCGTCTGGCCTCTGAATCTGTTCTTCGCCGGGACTACCCGACCATTCTGGGCATTTTGCTGTTTTCGTCCATCGTGGTGGTGGTCATGAACCTGCTGACCGATCTTTGTTATCGCCTGGTGGACCCAAGGATCCAGACTTCTTGAGCCCCCCGTCCACTCCTGCCCCCAGTCCAAGCCGCGAGGCGCTGCGCATGTTCCTGCGCAACCCCTCAGCCATCGTGGGCCTGCTGATTCTGGGGGCCATCCTCACGGTGTCCGTGCTGGGCCCTTGGCTGTGGCCGATCGATCCGTTTGACATCGTAGCGGCGCCCATGACCCCGCCGCTGAGCGAAGATGCCTGGCTCGGGACCGATTACCTTGGCCGGGATGTGCTCGCCTCCTTGATCCACGGTGGGCGTGTCACCCTGATGGTCGGCGTGGTCGCCGCCATGCTCTCCGTGTCCATCGGCATCACCCTGGGGGCCAGCGCTGGCTTTTATGGTGGCCGGGTGGACGCCGTGCTGATGCGCATTACAGAGTTCTTTCAGGTGCTGCCCGCCCTGCTCTTTGCCATGGTGGTGGTGACGCTTTTCTCGCCCACCCTGGTCACTGTAACCCTGGCGATCGGGGTGGTCTCCTGGACTGGCACTGCGCGTTTGACCCGGGCCGAATTCATGAAGATTCGCAACCTCGAATTCGTGCGCGCGGAACGCGCTATCGGGGCCCGTAATGCTCGCTTGATCTGGAGAGTTATCCTGCCCAACGCCTTCCCACCCCTGGTGGTGTCGGCCACTCTCGCAGTGGGTTCGGCCATTCTGTTTGAGGCAGGGCTTTCATTCATGGGGCTCAGTGACCCTAACCTCATGAGCTGGGGCTTGATGATCGGCTCCAGCCGTCCCTACATCCTCACCACCTGGTGGGCGGTGACGTTCCCCGGGCTGACCATCTTCGTGACCGTCCTGGCGGTCAGTCTCATTGGTGATGGGCTCAACGACGCCCTCAACCCCAAATTGCGGGAACGATGATGAGTCGCCCAGACGCCATCCTTCAGGTGCGCGACCTGCAGGTGCAATTCAAGGGTTCACGGGGTCAGGCCATGGTGCTCAACGGGGTGAACTTCGAGCTGTACCCAGGTGAAACTCTGTGCGTCGTCGGAGAATCGGGCTGCGGCAAAAGCATGACCGCCTTGGCCCTGCTGGGTTTGATTCCACAGCCTCCGGGCCGCATATGCGCAGGCCAAGTTCTGTACCAGAACCAGGATCTGCTGCAAGCCACCCCGTCACGTCTGCGTGAGGTGCGTGGCAACCGCATCTCGATGATTTTTCAGGAGCCCATGACCTCACTTAATCCGGTGTTCAGTGTGGGCGACCAGATTGTAGAAACCCTGCGTCTTCACGCAGGCCTTGATGAAGCTCAGGCCCGCGAGCAGGCCATTGAGATGCTGCGGCAGGTGGGTATCCCTTCGCCTGAACGACGGATCGACGAATACCCGCACCAACTCTCCGGCGGCATGCGACAGCGGGTGATGATTGCCATGGCCCTGGCTTGTCGCCCCGATATCCTGATTGCGGATGAACCCACCACTGCGCTGGATGTGACGGTCCAGGCCCAGATCTTCGACCTGTTGCGCGACCTGCAACGCGAAAAGGGCACAGCCATCATGCTGATCACCCACGACATGGGGGCGGTGGCCGAAATGGCCGATCGGGTCATCGTGATGTATGCCGGCCGGGTCATAGAAGAAGGCCGTACCGACCAGGTACTCGGACGGCCCTCCCACCCGTACACCCGGGGCCTGATCGACTGCCTGCCCGAGCTCGGCAGCAGTCTCACGCGCGAAAGTCGGGTGCCTGCGAACTTGCCTGAAATTCCGGGCGTGGTGCCCTCCATCTGGGAGCTGGACCAGGGCTGTGCATTCCGTGCGCGGTGTGCCCATGCCAGCAGTGACTGCGCGCGCGGCCATCCCCCCATGCACCGGCAAGATGATGGACATTCCGTTGCCTGTTGGCATCACCCTATCCGGCACGACACCATCCGGGCAGGAGTGCCAGTATGACGGCAAGCGCCCCCACCCTGCTATCCGTGCGGGACCTGCAGGTGCACTTTCCGCGCAAACGCAGCAGCTGGTTCAAGGCAGCCGAGGTGGTCAAGGCGGTGGACGGCGTCTCCTTCGATCTGGCCCGTGGCCGGACGCTGGCCATCGTGGGCGAGTCGGGCTCTGGCAAGACCACCACTGCGCTGTCGCTGATGCGCCTGGCACCTCTGACTGCCGGATCGGTGTGGTTACATGATCTGGCCCTCCATCAAATCGAGGGTGACGCCTTGCGCCAGGCGCGCCGTCGCGTGCAGATCATCTTTCAAGACCCCTACTCATCGCTCAACCCGCGTCAGCGCGTGGGCGATGCCGTTCGGTCACCGCTTGATCTGATGCAGATCGGTACTCCGCAGAGTCGCCAAGCCCGTGTGGACGAACTCTTTGAACAAGTCGGACTGCGTCCAGAGCAGCAGCATCTGTTTCCGCATCAATTTTCGGGCGGCCAGCGCCAGCGTATCAATATCGCCCGAGCCCTGGCCACGCATCCCGATCTGCTGGTGTGTGACGAACCGGTCTCGGCCTTGGACGTGGCCATCCGTGCGCAAATCCTGAATCTGCTTGTACGCCTGCAAAAGGAACTGGGGTTGAGCTATCTCTTTATTTCCCACGACATGGCGGTGGTCGAACATCTGTGCGACGAAGTCGCGGTGATGTACCTCGGCCAGATCGTCGAGCGGGCTCCGCGTCACACATTTTTTGCCGCCCCCCTGCACCCTTACAGTGCGGCCCTGATGGCGGCCGTGCCAACGGTACGCGGCGGTCGGGACCGTGCTGCCCAACGCGTGCGGCTGCAGGGGGATCCGCCCAGCCCCATCCATCCACCGCCGGGTTGCCGCTTTGCCAGCCGCTGTCCGGTGGCCGAAGCTGCCTGCCACATTGAATTACCGCCCCTGCGTGAAGTCATGCCTGACCATTGGGTGCGTTGCCGACGCGTGCAGGTGCATGGGGGTGTGGCCAGTCCTCTGATGCCACTGGCTCCGGTGGCCTGAGCTTGCCTGCTTCCAGAAAGTCCATTCATGCCCAAGACCACTGTTTACAGCGCCCGGCGCATCATCACTCTTAACCCCATGCAGCCCGATGTCACCCACGTGGCGGTACGGGAGGGCCGCATCCTGGCCGTGGGTGACCTGGCCCGCATGCGCGAATGGGGCGACTTTGACCTGGACGATCGCTTTGCCGACAAAGTGCTGCTGCCGGGTCTTGTCGAGGGCCATTGCCACCTCAAGGAAGGCGGTATGTGGTCCATGCCTTACCTGGGCTGGTTTGACCGCAAGGATCCCAAGGGTCAGCGATGGCCAGGCTTGCGGTCCATGCAGGCGGTGGTCGATCGCTTGTGCGAGATCGACCAGGCTATGCGACGTGAGGGTCGCCCCGACAGCGAACCCATCATGGCCTGGGGCTTTGATCCGATCTATTTCGGGGGACAACGCATGACCGTGCTGGACCTGGACCAGGCCAGCGCCACCCGCCCCATCGTCATCACGCACGCCAATGGCCACTTGATGAACGTGAACACCCCCATGCTGGCCCGTGCCGGCCTGAATCGGGACACTGACATCGAAGGGGTCATGAAGTTCGAGAATGGCGAACCCTCTGGCGAGCTGCAGGAGCCGTCTGCCATGTTCCCGGTGGTACGCGCAGTGAACAATGCCGGCCTGCTGGCGCCGATGAACGAAGAGGGTATGCAGGGCTTTGCCGCCATCTGCCGCATGCAAGGTGTGACCACCGCCACGGACCTGGTCAACAAACTCACCGAACAGGACATTGCAACGCTGGAGACCGCCTGCCAGCGCGACGACTACAACGTGCGCATCCTGCCGGCCTTTCAGGCCTTTCACGGCACACATGGGGCGCGCGAAGGAGCAGAGCATGTGCGTGAGCTCATGAGTCGCAACACAGATCGGCTGCGATTTGGTCTGGTCAAGATGATGATGGACGGCTCCATCCAGGGCTTCTCAGCGCGCTTGCGCTGGCCTGGCTATTTCAACGGCGCTCCCAACGGCATCTGGGTCACCGCACCGGCCCAGTACGAAAGCGACTTTGAAACCTACCACCGCGCGGGTTTGACGATCCACACACACACCAACGGCGATGAGGCCAGCGAGGCTGCAATCGATGCGATTGGTCGTGTGCTCGCCCGTGCCCCACGACCGGGCCATCGCCACACCCTTCAGCATGGCCAGATGATTGACGCTGCGCAGTTCCGGCGCATGGCCAGTCTGGGCCTGAGTGCCAATCTGTTCGCCAACCACATCTGGTATTGGGGTGACCAGCATGCCAGCACGACCATGGGGGCAGACCGTGCTGAAAGACTTGACGCCTGTGCTAGCGCCCTCGCAGCGAAGGTGCCGCTGGCCATTCACTCCGATGCACCGGTGACGCCGCTGGCGCCCCTGTTCACGGCATGGTGTGCGGTCAACCGGATTACCCCGTCCGGCCGCGTCCTGGGGGCCAACGAGCGCCTGACCGTGATGCAGGCCCTGCATGCCATCACCATGGGCCCTGCCTGGACCCTCAACCTCGATCATGAAATCGGCAGCATCGAATGTGGAAAGCGCGCCGATTTCTGTGTTCTTCAGGACGACCCTCTGGAAGTTGATTCGCGCAATCTCAAAGACATCGGCGTGTGGGGCACTGTGCTCTCAGGCAGGGTCTTTCCCGCATGCGCCCCGTCATCCCGTTGACCGTTATTGGTGGTTTTCTCGGCGCAGGCAAAACCACCCTGCTCAATCATTTGTTGACTAGCCAGGTCGATCGCAGGATCGCGGTTCTGGTGAATGACTTCGGGGAACTGAACATCGATGCCCGCTTGATTGCATCCCGGCATGGTGACACAGTGGAATTGAGCAATGGGTGCGTCTGTTGCAGTATCGGAGACGATCTCAGTCGGGCACTGATCCAGGTGCTCGATGCTTCGTCTGCATTGGATGCCGTGATCATCGAAGCCAGTGGCGTATCCGATCCCCGACGCATTGCGCGCCTGGCCAAGGCCGCTCCGGAGTTGAGTGTGGACGCCGTCTTGGTGATGGTCGACGCTAGCATGGTGCTGGCACAAGCGCGTGACCCCTATCTGGCCGACACACTGCAGCGCCAGCTTGTGGCCGCAGATCTGCTGGTGCTGAACAAGATTGACCTCACAAACAAGGAGCAACGCGAGTTGGTGCTTGCCTTGTTGCGACAGCAAGCACCGGGTACGCCTGTTGTCGAGGCGGTTCAGGCGAGGGTGCCCGATGCACTGGTTAGCGGCCTGGGTATGAGTCCGCAGCGGTTGGAATGCTGGTGGCAGGGCCGTTCCCTGTCGGCAGAGACTGAGCATGAGGGGGGGTACCTCCCGCAGCGTCTCCATCCGATGGGCGCCCCCGAGCATGACGATCGATTCCAGGCCTGGCTTGGACTGCCGCAACACCATTGGTCGTTCGCCCAGTGGGAAGATGCATTGCAAGCCTTGGTCGGTCGCGTTTTGCGTCTCAAAGGTCAGGTGCATAGCCAGGACGAAGGATGGTTGGAGGTGCAGCTTGCGGGGCGACAAGTCAGGCTCTCGCCTGCGCCGGCCTCGCTTGCCCAGTCTGCCCAGCTCGTGGCGATTGGTCTTCGCGGTCAGCTGCCGCTGGCTGCGCTGGAATCTCTCGGTGAGACTGACCCGTCGCGTGGTTGATCGAGAGGGCCGTCCAGACTCCCCGGCGAATGTTGCTTGATCGTGAGCCTCGGGTTTCCAAGGGGTTTGACATTGCTGAGCCAGCATCCTATAGTTGTTCCATTAGATGGATTTGTGTTCTAAATAGTGGAACAACTGGATGGATTCGACTTTAGCTAAGGGCCTGCGTGTACTCGAATGGTTGGCGCGTCAGCCGGAGGGCGTGCGGCTGAGTGAAGTTGCGGACGCGATGGCCTTGGCTCGCAGCAACGCGCACCGTGCCCTGCAAACGCTTGTGCTTTGTGGGTGGGCCGTACAGGATGCGGCAGACAGCCGCTACCGAGCGAGCCTCAAGCTCTTTGAACTAGGTTCACTGGTGGACGGAGTGACCGACCTGAAGACTCTGCTTCACCCCGTGCTGGGAGAACTGGCCCGAACCACAGGAGAGACCATCCACTTGGCCCGTCTTCAGGGAGCTGAGATCCTCTACCTCGACAAATTCGATAGCCCGTTGCCGGTAGCAGCCTACTCGCAAGTCGGTGGTCGGGCGGCCGCCCATTGCGTGGCTTCCGGCAAGGCACTACTGGCGGCACTGAACCTGGACAAGCAGGCTCTGACCGGACGCATGGGCACACTGCAAGCCCACACCAAGAACACGATCACCCAGATCGAGCAGTTTCATGCCGACCTGGTTCGCGCCCAGGCACGAGGCTGGGCGGAGAACCGCGAAGAGTGGCGGCTAGGCGTTTGCGGCCTGGGCGCGCCAGTTTTCAACGCCCGATCTGAGCCAGTTGCCGCCATTGGCATGAGCGTCCCCTCAATCCGTTTCACGCGCAGCCGCGCGAACGAGCTCGGTGTGCAACTGCGCGACTGTGCGCTGCGGGCCAGTGCCGCGCTGGGCTTTGACGCACGGCCCCCAGTTTCCGCGCTCGCCAGCCGCAAGAAATAACGACAACCCAAAGGAGACACCCGTGAGCCCTTCCCGACGCCTCGTCCTGGCCGCCCTGAGTATGGGCAGCCTGCTGGCACCCTTGACCGCACAGGCCCAGGGGACCTATCCCGACAAGCCGATCCGCTTCGTCGTCCCTTATCCCCCGGGGGGTGGTACAGACGTGATCGCGCGGCTGGTCCAGCCCCGTCTGCAGGTTGCGCTGGGCCAACCCGTGGTGATCGAAAACCGGGGCGGCGCAGGCGGCTCCGTGGGAACGGAGGTGGTGGCCAAGGCCACGCCCGACGGCTACACCGTCCTGTTTACCCTGAGCTCGCACACCATCAACCCGGCCATCTTTCCCAAGTTGCCCTTTGATACGCAGAAGGACTTCGAGCCTGTCGGCCTGGTGGCCTCCTTGCCGCAACTGCTGGCCGCCAACCCCAATGTGCCGGTACGCAACGTCGCTGATCTCATCGCCCAGGCCAAAGCGCAGCCGAACAAGTTCGCCTATGCCTCGGTCGGCAACGGCTCGCCCGGCCATCTGGCAGGCGAGCTCACCGACATTCGCATGGGCACGAAAATGCAGCACATCCCTTATCGCGGCGGCGGCCCGGCCGTGACCGATGTGATCGGAGGCCAGGTGCCGTTGCTGTGGGTCTCGATTCCCGCAGCGGCCCAGTTCGTGAAATCCGGCAAGCTCCGGGCACTGGCGGTGTCGACGACCAAGCGCAGTGCTGCGTTCCCTGATGTGCCGACCATGCAGGAGGCCGGTGTTCGCGATTTCGAGGTCGATTCCTGGTACGCCATGCTGGTGCCTGCACGGACCCCTCGCCCTGTGATCGACCGGCTCAACCGTGCACTCAACGCGGTGCTGCAGGAGCCCGGCGTCCGCGCCCAGTTGCTGGAACAGGGCTCAGAAGCAGTGGGAGGTACCCCGGAGGACCTGGGTCGCGTGATTGCCGCCGAACTGCCGAAGTGGGCCAAGTTGGCGAAGGAAGCGGCCATCAAGGCCGACTGACCCCCAAGATCCTTGCCTGACAAGAAGAACGGACCCCCCTATGCAAGACAGCACGACCCGAACCGGCGCAAAGCCCATTCCCGATGAGGTGCGCGACAAGGTGCACGCCTTGGTTGCGCGCGCACGCGACGCCCAGTGGGTGGCCAAAGACTACAACCAGGCGCGGGTGGATGAACTGGTGGCCGCAGCCGGCTGGGCGATCATCGAGCCGGGACGCAACAGGGAGCTGGCTGAGCTGGCGGTGCTCGACACTGGCATCGGGAACGTGGACGACAAGTTCCGCAAGAACCTGCGTAAGACCCTGGGGCTCCTGCGCGACCTTCAGGGCGTCAAGTCGGTGGGCGTGATCTCGGAGGATGCCGCCACCGGCATCACCGAGATTGCGCGTCCGGTGGGCGTGGTGTGCGCCATCACGCCCTCCACCAACCCGGCAGCGACGCCGGCCAACAAGATCATCAATGCGCTCAAGGGGCGTAATGCCGTGATTGTTGCCCCGTCACCCAAGGGCTGGTCCACCTGCGAGCGGCTGCTGCACCACATTCATGCCCAATTCGACAAGATCGGCGCGCCGCGTGATCTGGTCCAAATGCTACCTCACCCTATCAGCAAGGCCTCCACCCATATGCTCATGCAGGCCTGCGACCTGGTGGTGGCCACGGGCTCCCAGGCCAATGTGCGCGCGGCCTATGCCAGCGGAACGCCAGCATTCGGCGTGGGGGCTGGCAATGTGGCGTCGATCGTGGATGAAACCGCCGACGTGCAGGCCGCAGCCGAGAAAGTGTTGCGTTCCAAGACCTTCGACAACGCCACGAGTTGCTCGTCTGAAAACAGCCTGATCGCCCTGGATGCCATTCGCGCACCGCTGCTCGACGCACTGCGCGCGCGCGGCGCGGTGCTGTTGGACGCCGGGCAGAAGGCCCGCGTGCAGGCGCTGATGTGGCCCGACGGCAAGCTGTCCAGCGCGGTCATCGGACAAAGCGCGCGTGTGGTCGCCGAGCGCGCAGGCATGCCGGAGGTGGCCGACCTGGGCCCCACCATGCTGCTGGTCGAAGAGGATGGCGTGGGCGACGCGCACCCTTTCTCGGGTGAAAAGCTGTGCCCCGTACTCACTCTGTACCGCGCCGCCACCTTTGAAGAGGCGATGGCCACGGTGGACCGCATTTACGCCTTTCAGGGGGCCGGTCACTCGGTGGGGCTGCACAGTACCCGAGCCGACCGCGCGCAGACTTTGGGTCTGACGCTGCCGGTTTCACGGGTCATCTTCAACCAGGCGCATTGCATCGCCACCGGCGGCAGCTTTGACAACGGCCTGCCGTTCTCGCTTTCAATGGGCTGCGGCACCTGGGGCAAGAACAATTTTTCAGACAACATGAATTACCGGCATTACCTGAACATCACCCGCGTATCCCAGCCCATTGCCGAGCGGATTCCAAGCGAGGACACACTACTCGCTGACTTTTTCGCTAAGTACGGTCGGGCATGACCTCTGTTCAGCCCACCCCAGCCCGTACCGTACGCGCGCTCATCGAGCTGCAGGCGCATAAGCGCCCTGACGAGGTTTACGCCCTCGAGGCTGAGGGGTCGCAAGCGATCCGGTTTGGCGAACTGGCTGTGCAATGCCGCCAGGTTGCCGCTCTGCTGCGCCAGTACGGTAGCCAGCCAGGCGACACCGTGTCGCTGGTCATGCCCAACGGCCTGCACACGCTGCGCCTGCTGCTGGGCGCGATGCATGGCGGATGGTGTGTCAACCCGGTCAACCTGCTGTCCAGCACAGAGCAGATGCGGTATGTGCTGGACCATTCCGACTGTCGCGTCGTTTTGTGCAGTGCCGAGCGCCTGCCGCAGGTTCAGGTCGCCCTGCAAGGCATCGAGCGCCCGGTTGCGGTCGTGGTCTGTGAGGCTGAAGACACGCTCGCCGGCCTGCCGTTGCCGGCCGACGACACCCCGCCGCCCGAGCCCGACCGCCTGGCCTTGCTGATGTACACCTCGGGCACCACGGGAATGCCCAAGGGCGTGATGCTCACGCACGCCAACCTGGCCGCCAATGCCGCCGCCATCAGTGCTGAACACGGGCTGGCGCCCGGCGACCGTGTGCTGGCGGTACTGCCGCTCTATCACATCAATGCCTTCGCGGTGACCATGCTCGCGCCGATCGCGCATGGCGGTAGCCTGGCCATGCCGCCTAAATTCTCGGCGGCCCGTTTCTGGCAGCAGGCGGCGGACTGTCAGTGCACCTGGATCAACGTGGTGCCCACCATGATCTCTTACCTGCTCGAAGGCAGTGCGCCCGAACCCGATGCCATCCAGCGGATCCGCTTCTGTCGTTCAGCCTCGGCAGCCTTGCCGGTGGAACACCTGCGTGCGTTCGAGCAGAAGTTTGGGATTGGAATCATCGAAACCATGGGCCTGACCGAAACCGTCGCGCCCAGCTTCTCTAACCCGCTCGAGGCGTCGAAACGCAAGGTCGGCGCGGTAGGCCGCCCCTCGGGCTGTGAAGCCCGCGTCATCGACGCGAAGTTGCAGCCGGTAGCCGACGGCGCCACCGGCGAGATCGCGATCCGCGGCCCGCAGGTCATGCAGGGCTACTACAAGAACCCGGAGGCCACCCGAGCGGCTTTCACTCACGACGGATGGTTGCGTACGGGTGACCTGGGGCATCGCGACAGCGACGGCTTCTTCTTCGTCACCGGACGCATCAAGGAACTCATCATCAAGGGGGGCGAAAACATCGCCCCACGCGAAATCGACGAGGCCTTGTTGCGTCATCCGGCCGTGCTCGACGCTGCCTGTACCGGTATCGCAGACCGTCATTACGGCCAGGAGATCATGGCCTGCGTGATGCTCAAACAGGGCCATGCAGCGACTGTGGCTGAACTGCTGGCGTTCTGTGAAGAGCGGTTAGGACGCTACAAGACACCCAAAGCCCTGCACATCGTCGCGGAGTTGCCGCGGGGACCGTCAGGCAAGGTCCAGCGGCTCAAGCTGGTCGACTGGGTCAAGCAGGCGAACGAGGCCGTTCCTGCGGCGATGGGCTGACAGGCCGGCACGGCGCGAACACCCGCACCGTACAGTCGGCGCAGCGCTGTGCGTCCAGTCGGGCCTTGACCTGGGTCATCACGTCATCGCCCATCGTGAAGAAGTTCTCTGGGCCGATTTGTTCCCAGGCGCCGCTACGCCGAAGCATGTCGAGCGGCTCATCCTTCATATGAAAGATGTATAGCCCGCCTCCGGCCTGCCGCAGCCGCCGGGCTTCCTGGGCCAGCATCTGTGCACCAGAGAGATCGACGAAGTTGATCCCCGAAGCCACCAACAGCACATGCTTGTGCGCCGGGTTGACACCATCGATCGCCTGCAGGGCTTCCTGCAGATGGTTGACCGCGCCGAAGAAGATGGAGCCATTGATCCGCACGATCTTCAACTGCGGGCAGTCAGGCAGTCCCGTGTCTGCGCTGAAGGCCGGGGGGTGTTGACCTGGCAACGGTTTGACATCGTCGAGTCCTGGCTGCGAGGTTCTCTTGAGGTAAAGCAGCAGCGATAGCCCCACCCCAAGGTAAATGGCGAACTCCAGCGGGATACTCAGCGTTGCGATCAGCGTGACCAGCAGCACGGTTGTCTCCTGCCTGCTGGCCTGCATGATCTCGCGCATGTGGTGCAAGTCGATGAGGCCCCAGGCCACCACGAACAGGATCCCCGCCATTGCCGCTACGGGCAGGTACTTTGCCAGCGGCGCCAGGAACAGCATGATCAAGAGCAGGAAGGCAGCGGAATACACCGCCGCCATCGGCGTGCGCGCGCCCGCAGCGTAGTTCAGGCCGCTGCGGTTGAACGAGCCACTGGACGCATAGCCCGAAAAAAACGCACCGGCGATATTGGACAGGCCTTGACCCAGGAATTCCTGGTTGCCGTCGATGCGTTGGCCACTCTTGAGCGCCATGGCCCGCGCGATCGACACCGCCTCGGTTAGCGCCAGCAGGGACACCGCCAGCGCGATGGGTGCGATGCGCTGCAGCGTCTCCAGTCGCATGTCGGGCAGGGACAGCGGCGGCAGGCCGATCTGGAGTGCGCCGATGCTGCTGATGCCCGTGCGTTCCGGCCCCCAGAGTGCATTCAACCCCAAGGCCGCCAGACTGCCGGTCACCATGCCCACCAGCATGTGCGGAAACCGCGGCCACCAACGGCGCGAGGCCACGCAGGACACGACGGTGATCACCGCCACTGCCGTCGTGAAGGGTTGGATGTTGCCCGCCTGCTGGAGCAGTTCATGAAGCACTTCGTAGACTGAAGCTCCGCGTGCAATCGCGAGGCCGAAGAAATTCTTCACCTGGCTGGCTGCGATCAGCACCGCAGCCCCGGCGGTAAAGCCCACCACCACCGTGTGCGACACGAAATTGACCAGCGTTCCCAGTCGCAGCATCCCCAGGAGCAGCTGGAACAGGCCCACCAGCAGCGTCAACGTCAGCACCAGTTTCACGTACTCGGCACTGCCGGCCTCGGCGAGAGGACTCATGGTGGCGAAGACGACGATGGAAATCGCCGTGGTCGGTCCCGACACCAGGTGCCAGGACGAGCCCCACAAAGCTGCGACGACAGCAGGCACCATCGCCGCGTAGAGCCCGAACTCGGGTGGCATGCCCGCGATGGTGGCGAAGGCCACCCCCTGCGGCACCAGGATCAGTCCGCCCACCAGGCCCGCCATCAGGTCGGCACGCGAGGTGTGTGGCGTCACCAGTGGCCACCAGGCCAGAAAGGGCAGCCAGCGTCTGAGCAGGGGGCTCATGGTGTCTCCTCCGTTGCCAGGATCTGCGCCACGCGTGCTGCGGCGTGACGGATCGCGTCGACGCACTCGAGCAACGCGTCCAAGTCGTACCGAGCGGTCGGTGCATGGCACGCCACGGCAGCCACGCATTGCCCATTTCCGTTGCGCACCGGAACCGCCACCGCCACCATGCCCTTGACAAACTCCTCGTTGTCCACGCCATAGCCCTGCTTGCGGATCTGTTCCAGGTCGGCCATAAGCGTCGGTACCTCGCACAGGGTTTGCGAGGTGTTGCGCGTGAGCGTGAGGCGGCCCAGAAGCGCTTCGCGTTCGGGGAGGGGCATTTCTGCCAGGAACAGCTTGCCGCTGGCAGTGCAATGCAGCGGCGCGCGGTACCCAGGCGCCAAGGATAGGCGAAGGGGGTGGTGGGTCTCCACGCGGTCCAGGTAGACCGTGCTGTTGCCTGCCATTGCGGTGAGGTTGCAGCTCTCTCCGAGCCGCTTGACCAGCTGCGCAAGCACCGGCCGATAACGCAGCGCCAGCGCGTGGTTTTGGAGGGCGTGCAGGCTCAGGCTCGCCAGGGTCGGGCCGATGACAAAGCCCTGTTGCGTGAGGTCGCGCTGTACATAGCCTTCGTCCTCCAGGGCTTGCAGTAGTCTCGTGAGCGAGGCCTTGGGGATG
Organism: Pseudomonadota bacterium; assembly: GCA_041159245.1. GTDB lineage: Bacteria > Pseudomonadota > Gammaproteobacteria > Burkholderiales > Burkholderiaceae_C > Ramlibacter. Next base: position 36,413 of record JBEAZV010000073.1, on the reverse strand, counting down.
TTTAGGTCCTTGCTGACACTCGAAAGCGTCAGGGTGTGCCGGCTTTCGGACAGCAGCGCCAACACATGCAGTGCCCGCAGGAGCCGGGGCTCGTGCGCATGCGGCAACACACCCAGCAGGTTGGATGCCCCAGCTTCTGGAACACCTGCCCCCGACTTTGTTTCACTTTGCGCTCCGGGCAGGCTGGCCCATTGTCTTTTCATTGGCAAAGTCTACACAATAGCTGAGCAGGTACACCCTGCATCAAAAGCCGATCAGCCAGGCGCGAGACAAGGAGCGGGGTTGCAGGATTTCGATTACGTGATCGTCGGTGCGGGATCCGCCGGCTGCGTATTGGCCAACGGGCTTTCGCAGGGTGGTCAGTACCGAGTTGCCTTGCTCGAGGCCGGCCCCGAGGATCGGTCGCCGTGGATTCACCTGCCCATCGGGTACGGCAAGACCATGTGGGATCCCAGACTCAATTGGAAGTTCGAGACGGATCCCGACCCTGGCATGAGCAATCGCCGCATCTACTGGCCGCGCGGCAAGGTGCTAGGAGGCAGCAGCTCGATCAACGGACTCATCTTCATCCGGGGGCAGAAAACCGACTACGAGCATTGGGCGAGCCTGGGCAATACGGGCTGGGGCTGGGACGATGTATTGCCCTATTTCCACAGGTCCGAGGGCAACGACCGCCTGGGCGGTGCGCTGCACGGCCAGGACGGGCCACTCAAAGTCTCGAGCATTCGCACGCGACATCCCCTGGTGGATGCCTTTATCGGCAGCGCCAACGCACTGGGCGTGCCGCATACAGACGATTTCAACGGGCTGGACCAGGAGGGCGTCGGCTATTACCAGCTCACCACTCACAAAGGCATGCGTTGCAGCACGGCAACGGCCTACCTGAAGCCAGCCCGTAAACGGCCCAACCTCACCGTTCTGACGGGGGCTCACGCCACGCGGGTGGTCATGGATGCCGCGAGCCGCCGTGCCACCGGCGTGGAATTCATCCAGGCCGGCCAGCGCCATACCGTTCGCGCCCGCCGGGAGGTGATCCTGAGCGCCGGTGCGCTCCAGTCGCCTCAGCTGCTGCAGCTTTCAGGGGTCGGCCCGGGCGACCTGCTGCGCAAACATGGCATTGAGGTGCTGCATGATGGCCCGGGTGTCGGCGAGAACCTGCAGGACCATTTGCAAATCCGCCTGATCATGGAAGCCAACCGCCCGATCACCACCAACGACCAGCTTCGCACCTGGTATGGCCAGGTGCGGATGGGCCTGGAGTGGCTGCTGCTGCGATCTGGCCCACTGGCGATCGGTATCAACCAAGGCGGCCTGTTCACGCGGGTGCATCCACAGGCCCAGACGCCGGATATCCAGTTTCATTTTTCCACGCTGTCTGCAGACATGGCGGGCGGTCAGGTGCATCCCTTTTCCGGCTTCACCCTGTCGGTCTGCCAGCTGCGTCCTCTCTCGCGCGGCCATGTGCGGATCCGATCGGTCGATGCCCTGGAGCCGCCGTCGATGCAGCCCAACTACCTTTCGCACCCGCTGGACCAGGAGACTGCGGTAGCGGCAGTGCGCTTCGCCCGGCAGTTGACCGAAGTCGACCCGCTGCGCAGCCTGGTCGCACGTGAGCACCGTCCAGGCCTCCAGGCGCGTGATGATGAGGCTCTGCTCGACTTCGCTCGCCAGTACGGCGCGACCATCTTTCATCCATCCGGCACCTGCAAGATGGGGCCGGACAGCGACCCGATGGCCGTCACCACCCCCCGGCTGGCCGTGCGGGGAGTCTCGGGCCTGCGTTTGGTGGATTGTTCGGTGATGCCTACCTTGGTGTCCGGGAATACCAACTGGCCCGCTGTGATGATGGCTGAGAAAGCGGTGGACATGATCCGAGAGGATGCCCGCTGACCGCGGGTGAGAAAGTGACGATGTGAAGGCACAACGTCGAGTCGAGTGACGTGAATCCCAACCCAAAGGAGACAACATGAAAAGTTTGAATCGACGCAACGCCCTGACTGGGGGCGCTGCAGCCGTCGCCGCGATCGGATTGCCGGCGGCCACCCAGGCCCAGACTGTCACACGGATGAAAATCCAGACGGCCGTTCCCTCTGCCAGCATCTACTTTGACCTGATGAAACGCTTTGGTGAACGGGTCGACAAGATGTCAGGCGGCCGCATCAAGATGGAAATGCTGCCCGACGGCGCTGTCGTCAACGCCTTCGAGATCCTCGATGCCGTCGACAAGGGTGTGGTGGATGGCGGCTATGCCTGGACCCATTACTGGTCGGGAAAGAATACGGCCGCCGCGCTCTTTTCCAACCCGGCAGCAGGCGCTGGCACGGGCATGGACCAGATGTCGCACATGGCCTGGCTGCTGCAAGGCGGCGGTAATGCACTTTATGAAAAGCTATTTGCCCAGGGTTTCAAGGTCAATATCAAACCCTTCATGATGCAGCCGATGGGACCGGATCCGTTCGGCTGGTTCAAGGCGCCGATCAACTCGATCGCCGACATGAAAAAGCTCAAGTACCGCTCGCCCCCCGGCCTGACTGGCGAAATCTTCAAGGAAATGGGCATCAACGCGGTCGCCATGCCGGGCGGGGAAATCGTGCCGGCGGCGCAGCGGGGCGTGATCGATGCAGCCGAATGGATTGGCCCCGCCGATGACATGATCCTGGGATTCCAGAACGTCTTCAAGCATTACTACCTGCAGGGCCTGCACCAGTCCACCGACGTCGGCGAGTTTTTGCTGAACAAAGGCGTCTGGGACAAGCTGCCGGCCGACCTCAAAGCCGTGATTGAGGGGGCGGTGATGGCGACCATCGCCGAGACCTACACCTTCAACGTGCAGCGCAATGCCGTCGCGCTGGATAAGCTCAAGAAGGACCATAAGGTCGCGGTGCACGACACGCCGCGCGAGTTCTTCACCGCGTTCATGAAGGCCACCGCCGTGGTCTACGACCGTGAAGCTGCGCGCAACCCCTTGTTTGCCGAGGTGCTGGCCTCTCAGCGGCAGTTCGCCAAGCTGGTGGTGCCGTATTGGACCAAGATCAACGGTCTGTACTACAACCTCGGGGCCGACTCGGGCAACAATTAAACGCTGCGACCAAGGTATCGCCCCCGGATGGGGGCGATACCGTTTGTTTCATCGCGAACTCCCGAGGAAAAGCGCGCATGGCTGAATCTGATACTGCCCCCACCGCGGACACCGCCTACCTGCGGCTGGCCCGCAAACTTGACCGTGTGTCCATCCTCTCCGGCCAGTTCGTGGCCTGGCTCATCATCCCGATGGTGCTGGGCCTGACGTACGAAGTGGTGTCTCGGTACTTCTTCAACCAGCCCACGCTCTGGGCCTATGACATGACTTTCATCATGTATGGCTCGTACTTCATGCTGGGTGCTGCCTTCACCCTTCAGCGCAGTGGCCACGTGCGTACGGACTCCCTCTACGGCGACTGGGCGCCGCGCCGCCAGGCCCTGGTGGATGCCGCCTGCTACATCCTGATGTATCTGCCTTTCGCGCTGGTGTTGCTTGTCGTTGGCTGGGGTTATTTCTACAAGTCGTTCAGTACCGGCGAGCGTTTCGTCTCCAGTCCCTGGATGCCCCTGGCCTGGCCGTTCAAATCGGTCTTGCCTTTGACGGGCTTACTCCTGCTGGTGCAGGGTATTTCTGAATTTCTCAAGTGTCTGCACACCCTGTCCGTGGGTGTCTGGCCCGACAACCAAGCAAGCGAAAAAGAACGGGTCATCACATGAGTCAAGAAATTCTGGGCTTGGTGGCCTTGGTGCTGCTGTTCGTCGCCATATTCATTGGTTTCCCGATCGCCTTTACCCTGGGGGCCGTCGCCATTGCCACCGGCTTTTACGCCTTTGGCGCGATGATCTTCGATCTGGCCATCCTGCAGACCCTGTCCGTGATGAAGGACACGGTGCTGGCCTCCATACCCTTCTTCCTGTTCATGGGTTTTCTGCTCGAGCAATCGGGCCTCATGGAGCGGATGTTCACCAGCATCCAACAGTTGCTGGCGGGACTGCGGGGTTCGCTTTATCTCGCGGTGCTGATCACGGCGACCATTTTCGCTGCCGCGACCGGTATCGTCGGATCGTCCGTCACCTTGCTCGGGGTCATGGCGGCACCGTCCATGATCAAGAGTGGCTACGACACGCGTATGAGCGCGGGGGCCATCACGGCAGGCGGAACGCTGGGCATCCTGATTCCACCGTCGGTGATGCTCATCGTCATGGGGCCGGTGGTGGGCGTGCCTGCCACCGACCTCTTCGCAGCGGCGGTGATCCCCGGCGTGCTGCTGGCGGGTATCTTCGCGGCCTGGTGTCTCTTCCGTTGCTGGATCAACCCGGAGCTGGGCCCTCCGCTGCCGCTCGAGATGCGACCGGCCAAGCTGGGCCCCGTGGTGCGGGAACTGGTGGTCGGCGTGCTGCCCGTCATCGTGGTGATCTTTGCGACGCTTGGCGTGATCCTGATGGGTGTGGCCACCCCCACCGATGCGGGCGCTGTCGGGTGCTTCGCGGTGTTCGTCCTGACGTTGGCCTCCGGCCGTATGAGCTATGCCAAAGTACGCAAGTCGGCTCGCCAGGCGCTCGAGGTCTCCAGCATGATCCTGATGCTGGTGGTCTCGTCCAACCTGTTCGGTTCGGTCTTCTCCCGACTGGGCAGCGCTGAGTTCCTGGCAAGCCTGCTGACCAGTCTATCCTTGCCTCCGATGCTGATGCTCGTGCTGATCCTCCTGCTGATCTTCGTTCTGGGCTGGCCCTTGGAGTGGGTGCCGATCGTACTGATCATCGTGCCCATCGTGCTGCCCATTGTGCAGGCGGCCGGCATCGACCTGATCTGGTTCTGTACGCTGGTGGCTGTCACGCTACAAACCGCCTGGCTGTCACCGCCAGTTGCACTCTCGGCGTATTTCCTCAAAGGGGTGGTACCCCAGTGGAGTCTGCGCGACATCTACGCTGGCATGGTGCAGTTCATGGTGTTGCAGTTGGTCGCCGTTGGGCTGCTGATCATGTTCCCCAAGCTGGCGACCTGGCTGCCTTCGCTGTAGCGCGCTGGAGCTTGCCCGGACCCATGGCGGCGCAGAGACCATCCAACGTCCCGCATGGGAGGCGTTCAACCCAAGCCGCGCACGACCTGTGCCAGTCGTTGAATGCCTGCCGGGATCAGGCTCTCCTGGATCGACGCGACACCTAGGCGCGCATGGCGCTGAGCGAATTGGCTGCGCGGTTTGCTAAAAAAAATGCCGCCGGGCTCGATCACGACGCCCTCTGTAAGCGCCGCCTGCGCCACTCGGTCCATTGACAAGCCTACGGGACCGCGCACCCAAAGGGCCGAGCCGCCCCCCGGTGCCGTAAAGTGCCAGTCTGGTAGGTGACGGCGCACCGAGTCGCCCAGTACCGCGAGGCGGCGATCGTAAGCCTTCGTGAGCCGCCGTATCAGCATGTCGTGGTGGCCCAGGGAGAGAAACAGCGCCAGAGCGCGTTCGTTATTGGTGGGAGGGTGGCGCATCATGAGACGTCGGGCGGCACGGGCCTCGCGAATGAGTGCGGGGTCGGCCACCATGAATCCGACCCGCAGACCTGGTGCGATGGTCTTGGAGAGACTGCCCACATAAATGACGCGTCCCCCCGGATCGAGACTCTTGAGGGCTCGCGACGGCGGACTGTCGAAATTAAGTTCGCTGTCGTAGTCGTCCTCAATGATCACGAAATCGTCCTGGATCGCCATGTCTAGGAGCGCTCTGCGCCGGACTTCAGGCATCGTGACGGTGGTTGGGCACTGATGACTAGGGGTGATGTATAGGTAGTCTCTGAACGGACCCTGCAGATGAAGGCCCTCGTCGCCAACCTTCAGGGGCCTGATGACTGCGCCGCGCGAACAATAGATGTTGCGTACATCGGGATAGCCGGGCTCTTCCAATCCCAACTCAGTGTCCGGACTGAACAGGATCTCGGCAAGAATGTAATTCGCCTGCTGCGCGCCCGCCGTAACCAGGATTTCCTCCTTGCTGACCCAGATACCCCGCGCCGGCAGGATGCGTTGCTGAATCTGTTCGACCAGGCGGTCATCGTCTTGGTCGATCCGGTCGACTGCCCAGTCCCGTACTGCGGTGGCCTGCAGGGCCCCGCTCACGCACTCACGCCATTCGCGCGCGGGAAAGAGCGAGGCATCGAACTGCCCATAAATGAAGGGGTACGGATAGTCCTGCCAGTTCGTGGGCTTGCGGATGTGGGGCAAGGCCCAGAGTTTTCGCGGCAAGCGCCGCCCCCAGTCGGGCGCCTGGCCGGTTGCCTGCGCAGATGCGCCCGCAACCGGATGGGCGGCCGCGTGGGCGGATACTCGGTACCCGCTGCGCGGCCTGGCTTCGAGGTAGGCCTGGTCAGCCAGATGCTGGTAGGTCAGGGTTACGGTGTTGCGACTGATCCCCAGCAGCTGTGACAGCGCCCGCTGCGAGGGCAGCACGGTTCCAGGCGTCAGGACGCCGTCCAGGATAGAGCGAACGATCATGGTGCGCAGCCGACCTTGAAGGGTCGGTTCGTGAGTGGGGTGGTGCGCGAACAAGGTCTTCCACATCGTCAATTGCGTGCGCGGCATGACTTCTCTCCGTACTTACCCTCGATCGGGGCGCTGGCACCATAAGTTTAGCCATCTGGATCTATGGCTGGCAGGCGGCAAGCGAATACGCTGTCCGCTCGGCCCAAAAAGCTCACCACGCTTGGCCCGACAAGCTCATCACACCACTGATCGTCAACATTGCGAGGAGACATGATGCCCACTGCTGTTTACCGATTTACCCGACGCCTTCTGGTGGCCGCAGCGGCCAGCATGGCGCTGGGCGCCTTCGCCCAGCCGAAGAAGGAAGTCACTTTCGCTCACCAGGACATGATGGTTCCGCTGCGCATCGTGATGGAGTCAGGCGAGCTCGAAAAAGCCACTGGCTACAAGATCAATTGGCGCATGTTTGGCGGCGGCGGCGACGTGATCCGCGCCATGGCTTCAGGCGATGTGCAGATCGGAGAAGCAGGCTCGTCACCGATCGCGGCCGCGGCCAGCCAAGGCCAGGATATCCAACTGTTCTGGATCCTGGACGACATCTCCGATGCAGAGGCCCTGATCGGCCGTAACGGCAGGGGGATTGGCAGCATCAAGGACCTCAAAGGAAAGAAGGTGGCAACCCCCTTCGTCTCCACGGCGCATTACCAGTTGATGCTGGCGCTCAAGATGGAGGGCCTGAAGACCGGTGAGGTCAATGTGATGAACATGCGTCCGCCGGAGATCGCGGCGGCCTGGGAACGCGGTGACATCGACGCCGCCTTCATCTGGGACCCGATCCTGTCGAAGATCAAGGGCAACGGCACGGTGCTCACCACGTCTGGGCAAATCGGCAAGAAGGGTTTTCCGACTTTCGACGGCATCGTGGTGAACCGGCAGTGGGCTGCCGAACACAAGGACTTCATGGTCGCGCTGACGCGCGCACTGGCCAAGGCCGACGCCGAATACCGTGCCCAGGGAGCCAAGTGGACCGCCAATTCGCCCCAGGCAAAAGCAATTGCAAAGTGGACGAAAGCCGATCCCAAGGATGTGGTTTCCTCGATGTCTCTCTACAAATTCCCCACGGTACAAGAACAGGTGTCTCCCGCCTGGCTCGGGGGCGGTGCCGCCAAGGCGCTGAAGGACACGGCGGATTTCCTCAAGGAGCAAGGCCGTGTGCAGAGTGTGTTGCCTGACTACAGCAAGTTCGTGACGACCGAATTTGCTGCACGCGCCGGCAACTGACGGTCCGTATCTGAGCCCGGGCTGCGGCCTGGGCCTACCGAGGCCTTGTAGGCGGCCCTATGACTCATCTGAGCTTAAAAGATCTGTGCGTGCGTTACCCTGTTGAAGGTGGCGTTTTCACTGCGCTGTCCAATGTCAATTTGAACATCGAGGGGGGCGACTTCGTGGTGGCCCTGGGTGCTTCGGGTTGTGGAAAGACGACCCTGCTCAATTGCCTCGCGGGCTTCCTGCCGCCCTCCTCGGGTGAGCTCACGCTCAATGGCGTCGCCATACGCGGGCCCGGCGCCGATCGCGGCGTGGTATTTCAAAAGCATGCATTGATGCCCTGGATGAACGTTATCGACAACGTTTCCCTGGGCTTGAGGATGCGCGGTTTGGCGCGTGCCGAATGCGAGCGGATTGCAATGGAGAAACTGGAGCTGGTGGGACTGATGGCGCATGCAAAGAAAGCCATCTACGAGCTCTCGGGTGGTATGCAGCAGCGAGTCGGCATAGCCCGTGCGCTGGCGAACGACCCGGCACTGCTGCTGATGGACGAGCCCATGGGGGCGCTCGATGCCTTCACGCGCGAGCAGGTACAGGAGTTGCTGCTCGATGTCTGGAAGCGAAGCAACAAGATGATCTTTTTTATCACGCACTCGGTCGAGGAGGCCCTGTTTCTGGCTTCTCGCCTCGTGATCATGAGCCCCAGCCCCGGGCGCATCGTCAAGACCTATGACAATCTGCCTTTCGCGAACATGTTCCTTGCATCGCGTAATGCCCGGGAGGTCAAGTCCGACCGCGGATTCATTGCCCTTCGCGAAGAGGTCTTGGCGCTAATCCATCACCGCCAACCCGAAAAGGCTGCTGCATGAGCGCCGCGCCTTCGACCAGTTCCTATCGCACGCCGGGTGAAGGCTCCAGCCTGCGCATTAGCCTTTTTACGGTGGCGGTGCTCTTGCTGTTGTGGTTCGTGGTGACGGCCATGGGCTGGATCAAGCCACTGTTTTTGCCGTCTCCTCAGGCGGTTGCCACGCAATTTATGGCCTACCTCACAGGCGAGGCCAACGACAAGCCGCTGATCGATCACATGCTTGCCAGTTTTGGCCGTGTGTTCCTGGCGTTCTGGCTTGCCTGCGTCACTGCGATTCCGATCGGGGTGGCGATGGGTGTGAGCCGGGCGGCGCGCGGAATCATGGACCCGCCGATCGAGTTCTACCGCCCTCTTCCGCCCCTCGCGTATCTCCCGTTGATCATCATCTGGTTTGGAATCGACGAGGTGCCCAAGGTCCTGCTGATCTACCTGTCCTGCTTTGCACCGCTGGCACTGCAGACACGCGCTGGCGTGCGATCGGCCAGCCAGGAGCAGATTCATGCGGCCTATTCCATGGGCGCTTCACAGTGGCAGGTGATACGCCATGTGATGCTGCCTGCGGCGCTGCCGGAAATTTTGGTGGGGATGCGCATTGCCATCGGTTTTGGCTGGACCACCCTGGTGGCTGCCGAAATGGTGGCCGCCAATGTGGGCTTGGGCCAAATGGTGCTCAACGCATCGAACTTCCTTCGTACCGACATCGTCATCATGGGGATCATCGTGATCGGCGTGTTCGCCTATGCGTTCGATCTGATGATGCGTTGGGTCGAAACGCGATTGGTGCCCTGGAAGGGCAAAGTCTGAAGCAGGAGCGGAAAATGATGGATGACACCACCCACCAAGCATTACTCAAGGCGTTTGGCGAAGCCTTCAACCGGCACGACGCACAGGCGCTAGTGGACATGATGACGCCCGACTGCGTGTTTCGCACCGCGATGGGCGACACCGCCGGAGGCACTGCGATCACCGGTCGAGAGGATGTGAAGAAAGCCTTCGAGGCTACGTTTGCCAGCTTTCCCGATGCCCGCTGGGTGCCGCGTGGCCCCGATCTGGCGGTGGGCCATCGTGGCCTATCCCAATGGACGTTCATGGCGACTCGGGCCAGTGACGGCGCCCGGATCGAGGCCGACGGCGTCGATGTGTTCACCTTTCGTGGGGGGTTGATCGCTGTGAAGGACGCCTTCCGAAAGGATCGTCCGCCGCTGCCCAAGGTCTGATCTTCACCCCCCCATCTCCAGGGCAAACCCGATCCACCATGCAAGCGCCTTCACTCTCCGTTCTGTCGCCTTACGACCCGCACTACGACCCCTTGGCAGACCCCACCCCGGGCCATGGCCGAGGGTATGCGCCCACCTACTGGGTGGCCAGCGCTGGCTCGTCGCCTGAAGACGACGGACCGGTACGTGGCGACCAGGATGTGGATGTCGCGATCGTCGGGGCGGGCTTCACCGGTCTGGCCACTGCGTTATTCCTGGCGCGCGAGCACGGTATCAAGGCTGTGGTGCTGGAGGCGAACCAGACAGCCTGGGGGTGTACCAGCCGGAACGGCGGGCAAGGCCAGAACGCCAGCGGGCGCTTGTATCGGTCGCAATGGATTGCGCGGTGGGGCAAGGAAACAGCCCTTCGGCTGGATGCAGAGATCCGTGCCGGTTTCCAGACATTCAAGGACCTGGTGTCGCAGATTGACTGCGACCCGCAGCCGGGTGGGCACCTTTACATCGCACACCGTGAAAAGAAGCTAGCCTTTCTCCACCACGAAGCGCAGGTCATGCGAGATGTGTTCGGTTACGACACCCGGATGCTCACGCGCGAAGAGGTGGCTAAGCAATACGTGAACGACGCCGATAGCTGCGGCGCATTGCACGAACCCGATGGCATAGGCGTTCACCCGCTGAAGCTGGCGTTTGGGTATCTCCGCCTGGCGCGCCAACTCGGCGTGAAGGTGCATCCGGCCAGCCCGGTTCAGGCGATCGACACGCGTCACGGGGTGCATTACCTGCAGACCCCGGGCGGTGTGGTGCGTGCGAAAGCGGTTGGTTTCGCCACTGGCGGCTACACCTCCAACCAGCTGCATTCGAGCCTGGACGCGAAGATCATGCCTATTCTGTCGAATTCGCTGGTCACGCGGCCACTGACTGCCGCGGAGATCGAGGCGACCGGCTTTCAGACCCGACAGGTGATCACCGACACGCGAACCCTGCGGTTTTACTACCGGCTGCTGCCCGATAACCGGGTGCAAATCGGCAGCCGCAGTGCCATCACGGGCGCTGACGCCTCCCACCCGCGACATCAGGCCCTGCTGGTGGACGGGCTGCACCGTAAATTTCCGGCGCTTCGCGGCATCGGCATTGATTATTCGTGGTGGGGCTGGGTCGACGTCAGCCACGACATGATGCCGCGCATCATGCAACCCGATGCGTCGCAGACGGTGTTCTACTCATTAGGCTACGGCGGTAATGGGGTGTCCTATTCGGCCCATGCGGGACGACGAATGGCCCAGCGGATTGCCGGCAAGCCGGATCAGGCCTTTGACCTGCCGATCTACAACTCGGTCCTGGAATACCCCAACGTGTTCAATCGGGTCCGATCCAAAGCTTTCGCGCCTTGGCGACGCATCGGGCAGCGGGCGCTGTATCGTTGGTACCACCTGCGCGACGAGTACCTCTGAACCAGGTTCAGGACTGAGGCGTGGTATCGGGAGCGCGAGGATTTTGCGCAGGGTCTCTTGTGTCTAGAGCAAACCCCACGCGCCTTTGCCCATCCCGACCGCCCCAAGCAAGATCAGCAGGGTGAATACGCGGTTGCGAAAGAGGCTGAGATCCGAGTTGTGGAAAAAGCGTGCCCCAAGCCAGATGCCCAGCGCCAGCGGTAGCAGCCACACCGCTGCAGTGCCCAGCATGTCGGCGCGCACCAGCCCGGCGTACCACGCCAGCGTCAGACCGAAGGCATCGGTGAACAGGAACAAGAGGGTGAGGGTAGCGCGAAGTGCCTGCGGCGCGATCGTCACCGACGCCAGCATCACCGCGCAGGCCATCCCGCCCAGCGCTGCGATCCCGTTGAGTACGCCGCTCACCAGGCCCGTCGCCCAGCGCAAGCCCGGGGTGTCGTCTGCTTGCGGATGCCACCCGAGCCGTACGGCAAGTGCCGCCATGAAAATGCAGGCGCTCACGACCAGTTGCAACCACGCCCCTTGCAGACTCACAAGCAGGCCCACGCCTACCGGAATGCCGATCAGGCTGCCGCCGATGAGAGGCCTCATCCAGGCCTGACTGTAGGTGCGCAGTGCCTCACGCAGGAGCAGCAGGCTGGCAGGGATTTCGAGGACGAAAACGATCGGTACGATCTCGCTGGGCGCGCGCCACAAGGTGATCAGCCCGATGCTGATGGCGGAAAACCCGAAGCCTGCATAACCGCGCACGCAGGCCGCGAGAAACACCGCCAGCATGCACAACGCCTGCTCACCATCGAGGAATGCCGCGGGCCACATCAGACAAGGGCGCCGGATGTGTGCGCTGCAGCCCGTCTGTGCCGATACGGCGCACACAGCATCGTCACGATCGCCATCAGCATGGCGTCGTTCAAGCCTTCGCTCCAATCGACCGTCAGGCGGTGACGGTAGAAGGCTCCCAGGTCGAGCCCGACTCCCAGCGCGCACAGCTCGATGTCACCGCGCGTCTGCACGCTGCGCACGACGGCCTGCAGGTGCTGGTCCAGGTAGTGGTCGTCGTTGGCTGAGTGGGTGGACGTGTCCATGGGGCAGCCGTCCGACACCACCATCAAAATGCGTCGACGCGCCGGCAGCGCCCGCAGGCGGTTGCAGGCCCACTCGACAGCTTCGCCATCCAGGCCCTCACGGTACATATCAGGCTTGCGCAGCGCGGCGATGCTGCGCCGGGCTCGCTTCCAGGGCGTCTCCGCGGCTTTCAGGACCAGGTGCAACTGCTCGTTGAGGCGACCGGGCAAGGCAGGACTTCCAGCCCGCAGCCAGTCCTTGCGAGCGCGTCCACCCGTCCAGGTGCGCGTTGTAAATCCCAGAACCTCCGAGGTGACGCCGGCGCCATCGAGGGCGCGCGCCAGCACGTCGGCCATCACGGACACCTGGGGAATGAAGGTTTTCATGGATCCGGAGCAATCGAGCAGCATCGTGACAGCGCAATCCGCATGGCGGCGCAGTGCCGGCGCACGAAACACATGGCGCGCCTGCGGCGAGGCAATCAGCTGCGCCAGGGCGCGGCCGTCGATCAGCCCTTCTTCCTGCTCGAAATTCCAGCCGTCTTCTTGGGTCCGGGTCAGGTGGTGGCGCAGGTGACGCACCAGCCGGGGCAGGTTCAAATCACAGCGGGCCACGTCGGTGTCCAGCGCTTCGCGAAATTCGGTGAGCTGCTCGTCCCGAACCAGGCGGGCTGCGTCCAGCTGGACGTCGTAGCCGCGCGTGTAGACGCGGTATTGCTGATACATCGTCTCCCAGGCGGCACTGCCCCCCGAGGCTGCCTGCGGGAATGTGGCGTGCGGCGGGGCGTTGAAATGCATGGCCAATGCGAAATTGCCGCGCCGCTTGCGCGCGGCTGGAATCTTGGCGATCTCCTGCAGGTGCGGCTCGACTGAGCGCGCCACCCAACGCGCGATCGATGCGGCGTGCGCCGCATACAGGGCCTGGTGACGGCGACTTTGCCGCAAGCCCGCAAAGTCGGCGCCCAGGATTGGCATGAGATGGGCCCGGGTTGCCTCCATCAGGCCGTCGGCGTCCTCCGCGGGAGGCTGCCCCGTGAGCCGCGACCACGCGGTCACGGACACCGTGAAAAGCAAAATGCCCATGTCGGTTTCGGTCAGGCCGGAGCCGATGAAGCGGTGGCACCAGTCCGTAAAGTGCCTCCTCAAGTTGTGCACCAGTCCCTGGTAGTGCGGCGGCGCCAGGCTTTCCACACGCAGTTGCTCGAGCAGTTCGAACACCAGGTGGGCCACGGGCTCCGGCGGCACGGTCGCAGCAAAAAGCGCAGGGTCACTACAGACCCAGCGCAAGGCCGCTGCATCGGCGATGGCCCGGTGGGTATCGACACTCGGCGGTTCACCGCTGTCCCATTGCAGATGCGCCGCCGGCAAGGCCACGGGCTGGTGACCCCTGTAGAGCGTTTGGCCACTCCACTGCAAATCGGGGTCGCCCGTCAGGGCGCGCAGCGTCGCGCTGCACAGGAGCTCGGCGTCCCGCGCGTCAGGCATGCACGCCCAGAAGGTGCCTCGACTCATCCAGCGGCAATTCTTGGTCAAAACAACGCTGGTAGTACTCGGCCACGACCTTGCGCTCCGCGCCCTCGCACCTGTTGAGGAACGACAGCCTGAACGCCAGCGCCAAGTCCTTGAAGTGTTCCAGGTTCTCGGCCCAGGTGATGACGGTGCGCGGCGACATCAGCACGGACAGGTCGCCCATCGCGAAGCCTTTTCGTGTGAGACCGGCCAGTGCGACCATTGAATCGACTGTGCGTTGTCCGGCCGCGCTCGCCAGGGAGGGGACGCGCGCCAGTACGATGGCGGCCTCTTGTACGGGCTGGAGGTAGTCCAGCGTGGCCACCAGGTTCCATCGGTCCATTTGCGCCTGATTGAGCACTTGCGTGCCCTGATAGAGGCCGCTGAAATTGCCCTGGCCCAGCGTATTCATGGTGGCGAAGAGGCGGGCAGCCGGGTGCGGCACCAGCACCCGCTTCTGGTCGAGCAAGGTGAGGCTCCCCTCGCGTTCGAGAACGCGTTGAATCACGAACATCACGTCTGGCCGACCCGCGTCGTATTCATCGAAGACCAGCGCCATCGGCTGCTGCAAGGCCCAGGGCAGGATGCCCTCCTGGAATTCGGTGACTTGACGACCTTCGCGCAGGACAATGACGTCCTTGCCCACCAGGTCCAGGCGGCTGATATGGCCGTCGAGGTTGACCCGGATGCATGGCCAGTTCAGGCGGGCGGCGACCTGCTCGATATGGGTGGATTTGCCAGTGCCGTGCATGCCCTGGAGCACGACCCGGCGGTTGTGGGCAAATCCCGCCAGCAGGGCCAGCGTGACTTCGCGGTCAAAGCGGTAGGCGGAATCGATGGCGGGCACATACGCCGTCGGCTGCGCAAAGGCTGGGACAGTCAGGTTCAGATCGATGCCGAACAGCTCGCGTACAGAACGCCGCTCGGTCGGGAGGGTCAGGGGTACATCACTCATCGTCACCTCCTTCGGCCTCGGATGGCAGATCGTCGTTAATACGGGCGATTGCCTGCGCTGCCTTTTGCAGGACCGGCAGGAAGCTGAGCGCCCGCTCCAGGGAAAGCCGCATGAGGGGCGCCTGCAGGGCCAGCCCCATGTTCGACGCCGTGCCCGAGGGGGCTGGCACAAGTACGCCCAGGCATAGCAGGCCTGGGAGGAACTCTTCATTGTCAACCGCATAGCCTTGGCGGCTCACTTGCTCGATCTCATGCTCCAGCGCCTGCGCGGAGGTGATCGTGTTCTGCGTGAACCGCTCCAGCGTGCCGGCGGTCAGCAGGCGGCGACGCTGCGCCGGCTTCATTTGTGCGAGGAAGAGCTTGCCGGTTGCCGAACAGTGTGCGGGAACTCGAGAGCCGGGGTGCAGGTAAAAGCGCAGCGGTGCTGCGGTTTCGACGCGGTCGAGGTAGAGCACCTCGCCGCCCGAGAAGGCAGTCAGATTGCAGCTTTCAGCTACCTCGTCCACCAGCTGGCGTATCACCTTGTGCCTTGCCGCATGGGCGGTGTTGTTGAGCAAGAGTGATTCGGCCAGTCGCAGCAGGCGCTGGCCTGTGCTGTAGCGTCGACCGTTGCCGTCCCGAGCAAGAATGCCCGCCCCCTCGAGCTGCTGGAGCATGCGGTGCACCGTGGGCTTGGGCAGCCCGGTGGCGTTCACCAGTGCCTGAAGGGTAAAGGGTGTGTCCTTGCGGGCGATGACTTCCAGCATCGCAAATAGACGCATGTTGGGTGTACCGCGGTCGATGGGCGGCAAGGGCTTGGGCGGACGCATCGCCATGCGATTCTAGCGATTCTAATTTTCGGATCAATAAGTTCCAAAAAAAGAGATTTTTTGTTGACAGAAGAGCTGTTGCTCCCTAAACTGCCTGCAGATATTTTTTCGGAACCCACGGTTCCATTTTTTGAGGAAATTTGGATGACGCAAACTGCCCGCAAGCCCCAGCGCACGGTCGTTCAGGGCGTGCAAAAAATGACGCCCTCCGAGGCCTTTGTGGAGACGATGGTCGCCAATGACGTGACCGACATGTTCGGGATCATGGGCTCGGCCTTCATGGACGCGATGGACATCTTCGCGCCAGCTGGCATCCGTCTCATCCCGGTGGTGCACGAGCAGGGCGCCGCCCACATGGCAGATGGGTATGCCAGGGTGTCCGGTCGGCACGGTGTGGTGATTGGCCAAAACGGCCCTGGCATCAGCAACTGCGTGACAGCGATCGCTGCGGCCTACTGGGCCCACAGCCCGGTCGTGATGATCACCCCCGAGACGGGCACCATGGGCATGGGCCTGGGCGGCTTCCAAGAGGCCAACCAATTGCCGATGTTCCAGGAATTCACCAAATACCAGGGGCATGTCTGCAATCCCAAGCGGATGGCTGAGTTCACCGCACGCTGTTTCGATCGTGCGCTTTCCGAGATGGGGCCCACACAGCTGAATATCCCGCGCGACTATTTCTATGGCGAAGTCCAGTGCGAGATACCCAAACCCATGCGCGTGGAGCGCGGCGCCGGTGGCGAAAACAGCTTGAGTGAAGCGGTCGAGCTACTGTCCAAGGCCAAGTTCCCCGTGATCCTCTCGGGCGGCGGCGTGGTGATGGGCGACGCGGTCCCGGAGTGCGTGGCGCTGGCCGAGCGCCTGGGCGCGCCGGTCGCCAACGGCTACCTGCGCAACGACTCCTTCCCCGCCAGTCACCCCCTGTGGGCCGGCCCACTCGGGTACCAGGGTTCCAAGGCCGCGATGAAGCTGATCGCCCAGGCCGATGTGGTGATTGCACTGGGCTCGCGCATGGGACCGTTCGGCACGCTGCCGCAGCACGGCATGGACTACTGGCCCAAGGAAGCCAAGATCATCCAGGTCGAGGCCGACCACACCAACCTCGGACTGGTCAAGAAGATCACTGTCGGCATCCATGGCGATGCCAAGGCCGTGGCCAAGGAGTTGCTGCGCCGCTTGCAGCCCAAGACCCTGGACTGCGACGCGAACCGAGCCGAGCGTGCGGCCAAGATCAAGTCCGAGAAGGACGCCTGGGAAAAGGAGTTGGATGGCTGGACCCACGAAAAGGATCCGTTCAGTCTGGACATGCTTGAAGAGGCCCGCCACGAGTCCACTCCCACGGGCGGCACCTACCTCTCGCCGCGCCAGGTGCTGCGCGAGTTGGAAAAGGCGATGCCGCCCCGGGTGATGGTGTCCACCGACATCGGCAACATCAACGCCGTCGCCAACAGCTATCTGCGATTCGAAGAGCCGCGCAGCTTCTTTGCGCCCATGAGTTTCGGCAACTGCGGCTACTCCTTGCCCACCATGATCGGCGCCAAGTGTGCGGCGCCTGACCGGCCGGCGGTGGCCTATGCCGGCGATGGCGCCTGGGGCATGAGCATGGTCGAGATCATGACCGCCGTGCGGCATGACATCCCTGTGACTGCCGTGGTCTTCCACAACCGCCAATGGGGTGCCGAAAAGAAAAACCAGGTCGACTTCTACAACCGCCGCTTCGTTGCCGGTGAACTCGAGAGCGAGAGCTTTGCCGGAATCGCCAAGGCCATGGGTGCTGAAGCTATCGTGGTCGACCGGCTTGAGGACGTGGGCCCGGCGCTGAAGAAGGCGATCGACCTGCAGATGAACCACCGCAAGACCTGCGTGATCGAGATCATGTGCAACCGGGAACTGGGTGACCCCTTCCGCCGCGACGCGCTGTCCAAGCCGGTGCGTCATCTGGAGAAATACAAGGACTACATCTAAGGCCCGCAGTGGCAAAGCAGACGGTCATCGGCTCTGGCCACGCACGGCTGGCTGCGCTCGTGGCGCGGGCACAAGCACGCGCAGACGGCCATCCCCAGGCCATCGGCTTGGTGTACCCCTGCGACGCACTGGCGTTGGATGCGGCCCGCCGCATTCAGGATAGCGGTATGGCACGGCCCGTGCTGCTGGGGCCGCGATCGACCATCGAGCGGGCGGCCGCCGACGCCCAGATCGATGCCCGCGATTTTGAAATTCACGATACCGGCGAGACCGCACCAGCCGCCGCACTAGAAGCCACCCGCTTGGCCCGCAGTGGTGCAGTCCAGTCCCTGATGAAGGGTTCGCTGCACACCGACGAGCTGATGAGTGCCGTCGTGAACAAGTCGACCGGTTTGCGCAGCAGCAGGCGGATCAGCCACGCCTTCCTGTTTGACCTGCCGCGTTATCCCAAGTGGCTGGCCCTGGCCGACTGCGTCGTCAACATTGCCCCCGACCTTCGTACCAAGCAGGACATCCTCTCCAACGCGATCGACCTGCTCCTCAAGGTGGATATTGCCGCCCCGAAGGTGGGGATCGTCGCCGCGGTCGAAACCGTCAACCCATCGATTCCTGCCACGCTCGATGCCCAGGCGCTGGTGGCGATGGCGCGCGACGGCGCCTGGCCCGGGGCCGTCGTGGAGGGCCCCTTCGGTTTCGACAACGCCATTTCGGCCGAGGCCGCCCGTATCAAGCAGATGCGCAGCCATGTCGCTGGCGATGCCGACCTGCTGCTGATGCCCGATCTCAATGCAGGCAACATGCTCTACAAGAGCTTCAACTACATGGGGGGCGCCGATTGCGCTGGATTGGTGCTCGGCGCCAGTGTGCCGATCGTGCTGACCTCGCGTGCCGACTCGCTCACCTCGCGCCTTGCATCCGTCGCGCTGGCGGTGCTGGCCGCTTCCTAAAAACACGGATGGCCCCCTGACTCCGAGGACGACATGGTGCTGAAATTTCTCTCCCCCGAGCCGCTGCACGATCCGCTGGCCGCGCCCACGCCCACGCAGGACACCACGGTCAAGTGCACCACCTGCTACATGTGTGCCTGCCGCTGCGGTATCCGGGTGCATCTGGCCCCGGGCCCGGACGGTCCCCAGGTGCGCTACATCGACGGCAACCCGGAGCATCCGCTCAATCAGGGCGTGATCTGCGCCAAGGGCTCGTCGGGCATCATGAAGCAGTACTCGCCGGCGCGCCTCACGCAGCCGCTGCTGCGCAAGCCCGGGTCCGAGCGCGGCGCGGCCGAATTCGAGCCGATCTCCTGGGAGCGCGCCTACGGTCTTCTGACCGAGCGACTCGGCAAGATCCGCGCGACCGATCCCAAGAAGTTCGCCCTCTTCACCGGACGCGACCAGATGCAGGCGCTCACCGGTCTGTTCGCGCGCCAGTTCGGCACACCCAATTACGCGGCACACGGCGGTTTCTGCTCGGTCAACATGGCCGCCGGCATGATCTACACCGTAGGCGGCAGCTTCTGGGAATTTGGCGGCCCGGACCTGGAGCGCGCCAAGCTCTTTGTCATGCTGGGGACGGCCGAAGACCATCACAGCAACCCGATGAAGATTGCCCTCTCGAAGTTCAAGCGATCGGGCGGGCGCTTCATCTCCATCAATCCGATTCGCACCGGGTATTCGGCCATCGCCGACGAGTGGATCCCCATCAAGCCGGGCACCGACGGCGCGCTGCTCATGGCGCTCTTGCATGTGCTGCTGCGCGATGACCTGATCGACCATGCTTTCCTCAAGCGCTTCACCAACGCGCCGCAGCTGGTGGTGCTTGACGCCGGCCTGCGCGAAGGCCTGTTCGCCTTCGACCCCGATCCCGCCAAGGGCCCGCCAGGCGACGGCCGTAACCCGCACAACAAGCTGGTGTTCGACAAGGCCAGTGGCCGCATCCTGAACGCCTATCCCGAGGGCATCGCCGACGGCTGCGACCCCGCGCTCGAAGCGCCGCCCGAGGGCCACTACACGCTGGCTGATGGCACCCGCGTCACCCCGGCCTTTCAGCTGCTGCGCGATCGCGCCGCCACCTGCACGCCCGAATGGGCCAGCGCCCTGACGGGCATTCCGGCTGCGCGCATCGAGCAGCTGGCGCACGAGATGGGTCATGCCGCCTTGCAGCAGGCGTTCGAATTGCCCATTGCCTGGACCGACGCCTGGGGCAAGGAGCACCCCACCACCCAGGCGCGCCCCCTGGCGTTTCACGCGATGCGCGGACTGGCCGCTCACTCCAACGGCTTTCAGACCGTGCGCGCCCTGGCCGTCCTCATGAGTGTGCTGGGCACCATCGACGCGCCCGGTGGTTTTCGTCACAAGGCGCCGTACCCGCGCCACATCGTTCCCAATTACCGGGCCTTCAACGACCCGGCCATGATCCAACCCAACACCCCGCTCAATGCGGCGCCCCTGGGTTTCCCGGCGCACCCGGACGAACTGGCCATCCACCCCGATGGCTCGCCGCTGCGCATCGACCATGCCTATTCCTGGGAGCACCCGCTGTCCGCGCACGGGATGATGCACAACGTCATCACCAACGCGGTACGCGGCGACCCCTATCGCATCGACACGCTCCTGATGTTCATGGCCAATATGGCCTGGAACAGCACCATGAACACCCAGGGCGTGCGCGAGATGCTCAATCGCAAGGACGAAGCGGGCGAGTACCTGATTCCCTTCCTGGTGGTGTGCGACGCCTTCCAGAGCGAGACCGTGGCCTTTGCCGACCTGGTTCTGCCCGACACCACTTACCTGGAGCGTCATGACGTGATGGGCATGCTGGACCGCCCCATCTCCGAATTCGATGGCCCGGTGGACTCGGTGCGTATTCCGGTGGTGGAGCCGATGGGGGAATGTCGGCCTTTTCAGGAGGTGCTGATCGAGCTGGCCTCGCGCTTGAAATTCCCGGCCTTCACCACGCCCGAGGGCGAGCGCAAGTTCAAGGGCTACACCGACTTCGTGGTGAACTTCCAGCCCCAGCCCGGCATCGGCTTTCTCATGGGGTGGCGCGGCGCCAACGGCGACCAGCACCTGCGGGGCGAGCCCAATCCGAAGCAGTGGGAGGCCTACGAGCAAAACAACTGCGTGTTCCATTACCCGCTGCCCGAGAACATGCAGTTCATGCGCAATTGGAACCGGCCTTATCTGGACTTCGCCAAGGACAAGGGCTGGCGCCAGAAGAACGACCCGGTGCAACTGGCGATCTACTCCGACACGCTGCAGTCTTTCCGGCTGGCGGCCCGGGGCCAGACCGAGGGCCGCCAACCGCCCGACCATCTGCGCGCGCGCATCGACACCTACTTCGACCCGTTGCCTTTCTGGTATCCGCCGCTGGAAGAGGCCGCCACCGACCTGGCGACCTATCCGCTCAACGCCATCACCCAGCGCCCGATGGCG
This sequence comes from Pseudomonadota bacterium, assembly GCA_041159245.1. Taxonomy (GTDB): domain Bacteria; phylum Pseudomonadota; class Gammaproteobacteria; order Burkholderiales; family Burkholderiaceae_C; genus Ramlibacter. The sequence continues at coordinate 15,389 of JBEAZV010000073.1, read as the reverse complement.
ATGTACCACTCCTGGGATTCGCAAAACGCCTGGCTGCGTCAGATCCACAGTCACAACTACCTGCACGTCAACCCGCAGACTGCGCGCGCTGCCGGGATCGCCGATGGTGGCTGGGCCTGGGTGGAAAGCCAGTGGGGCCAGGTGCGCTGCATGATCCGGCACAGCGAAGCGGTGGAGCCCGGCACCGTCTGGACCTGGAACGCGATCGGCAAGGCCGACGGCGCCTGGCAGCTGGCCCCGGGTGCCGACGAAGCGCGCAAGGGCTTCCTGCTCAATCACTTGATCAGTGAAGAACTGCCGTTCAACACCGCCAGCGGCACCATCAGCAACTCCGATCCCATCACCGGCCAGGCCGGCTGGTACGACGTGCGGGTGCGCATCCGCCCGGCCGATCCGGACGAGGCCCAGGAAACCTACCCGCAGATGGCCACCATGCCCTCGGTGCCGGGGGTGCTGGGCAAGGCGGTGCAGGTGCTGACCTATTTCGCAGGACGCAAGACACCATGATTCAGTGGCTCCAAGACCTGTTGCAGCCGCCGCTGCAAGCCCGCACTCCGGCGGGTGCGCCTTCGTCGGATGCCTCTGCGGCCGGGGCCGGCCGCAGCGCCCGCGCCCAGCCGGGCGAGACCCTGGCCAAGCAGCTGGCCCTGGTGATCGACCTGAACGTGTGCGTGGGCTGCCATGCCTGCGTCACTTCCTGCAAACAGTGGAACGCTTCGGGCAGCGCCGGGCCGCTGTCCGACCTCAACCCCTACGACGCCAACCCGAGCGGCACCTTCTTCAACCGGGTGCAGACCTATGAGGCCGGCGAGTTTCCGGCTACCGACACGATCCATTTCCCCAAAAGCTGCCTGCACTGCGAAGACCCGCCCTGCGTGCCGGTCTGCCCCACGGGTGCCAGCTACAAGCGTGCCGAGGACGGCATCGTGCTGGTTGACTACGACAAGTGCATCGGCTGCAAGTACTGCGCGTGGGCCTGCCCCTATGGCGCGCGTGAGCTCGATGAATCGCGCCAGGTCATGACCAAGTGCACGCTGTGCGTGGACCGCATCTACGACACGCAATTGCCGGAAGATGATCGCAAGCCCGCGTGCGTGAAGGCCTGTCCGACCAACGCCCGCCTGTTTGGCGACGTCAAGGACCCCGACTCCGAGGTGAGCCGCGCCATCCGCGAGCGCGGGGGCTATCCGCTCATGCCCGAGTGGGACACCGTGCCGAGCAACCACTACCTTCCGCGCCGCAAGACGCCGCCCCAGGTGGGCGGCGAGCCTGCCAGCGACGCCCCTTGAGCGCGGGCCCGCTATGCATCCCGCATTCTCCATCCTCTTCTTCACCACCTTGTCCGGCGTCGGCCAGGGGCTGGTCGTGGCGCTGGCGTTGGCACAGATCGCCGGCATCGCCATGGCGGGCGGCTTCGTGCTGGGGAGCTTGGCGCTGGCCGGCACCTTGCTCGTGGCCGGCCTGGTGGCCTCGTTCTTCCACCTCGGACACAAGCGCCGGGCCTGGCGTGCGGTCCTGATGTGGCGCACCTCCTGGATGTCACGCGAAGTCATTGTGTTGCCCGCCTTCATCGCGCTGGTCGGGGTGTGGGGGCTGGCGCTGGCGATGCAGGGCTCCTCGACCTGGCTGCGGGTGCTGCCCTGGGTGGCGATCGCGGGCGCGCTGGCGCTCTGGTATTGCACCGCCATGATCTACGCCTGCCTGAAATTCATCCAGGAGTGGGCGCACGGCTTGACGGTGGCCAACTTCATTCTGATCGGGCTGTCCAGCGGCTACGTTCTGTGTTGCGCCCTCGCGGCCCTCGCGGGCCAGCATGCCTTGCTGCGGTGGCTGGCGCCTTGGGCGCTGCTGTTCACCCTCGGCGCCTGGTGCAGCCGACTCATCAGCCTGCGTCGCAATGCGGGGCTCAAGCCGGTGTCCACCCTGCAAAGCGCCACCGGCATTCAATCGCCGACGCTGGTGCAAAAGTCCATGGGCATGTCGGCCGGCGCTTTCAACACCCGCGAGTTTTTCCATGGCGCCTCGCAGCGCGCGGTGCGCAGCGTCAAGGGCTTTTTCCTGCTGGCGCTCTTTGCCCTGCCCACCTTGCTGGCCAGTCTCGCCCTGGGCAGCGACGCCGCCTGGCCCTGGGTGCTCGCGGTCATGCTGCAGGCACCGGGCTTGATCGCCGAGCGCTGGTTCTTCTTCGCCCAGGCGCAGCATCCGCAAAACCTGTATTACCAGGCCGTGTCCTGAGCCCGTGCGGGCAGGTCGGCAGCCTGTTCAATTTGAAAATAAACTAGCGGCTATTTCATTGTTTCCCGTCACGGGCCGGGCTCATGAATCCTCTCCAGTCGCTTCCTTCCACGCTGCGCTCAAGCGCCATGCGATGGTGCGTGGCCGTCGCAGCCGCCGTCCTGCTCGTGGGCTGCGCGCAGACTGGCCCGCGAAGTGCCACCGGCGCTGAGGTGACAGATGTCATGGCGGTCTTTCGTGCCGGCGAGTTGCGCTTGACCTGCGACACCTCCTGCTCGGGCGCCTGGGGCGCGCACCGCCGCGAGGCCAAGGGTTACTACAACGCACGCCTGTGGCCCGACCTGGTAAACGTCATCGCTCAGGTGGGCATGCGCGTGGACAGCGGCTATTTCTACCTGGCTCGCGCAGCCGAAGGCCTGCGGTACACCGAGGCAGCGCGCACCTACTACCGGCTGGCGCTGGCCACCACGTTCAAGTGCGCCGGCGTTTTCAACAACTGCGATGGCATCGACGTGCCGCGCGAGGCTTCCGCAGGCCTGTCACGTCTGGCACAGGCGCCGGCTGAACCCGCGGCGGGTCGGCGTTCGGATGACGGTCCCTTGCGGGTGAACCGGCCCAAGGAAGAACCGGTGCTGCGGCCCTGAGGCCTGCGTCTCACAGCTTGGCCGGGATCGTGCTCAGTTCGGCGTTCGCGTCGATCACTGCTTGCATCAGGCGCATGAACTCCTTGCGCTCGGCGGCGGTCAGCGGCTCGACCAGGCGCTCCTGCGCGCGCAGCATGCGGGGCACCACGGCGGACAAGGTACGCGTGCCCGCAGGCGTGGGCGCGAGGAGTCGGGCGCGCCGGTCGGTGGGCGAGACCTCACGCGTGAGCAGGCCCCGCGCCTCAAGCCGGTCGATCACCCCGGCAATGGTGGACGTGTCGTAGCCGATGGTGGCGGCCAGCGTCTTCTGGTCGATACCCGGCTGGTTGCACACGGTCTGAAGCGCCGAATACTGCACGGGCGTGAGCCCGATGTCGCCTACTTCCTCCATGAAAAGCGCCACGGCCAGTTGCTGCATGCGCCGGGCCAGATGTCCGGGCAGGGTACGAGGGTCCAGGTCTTTGGGCTTGCTTTTCATGGTCAGGGCGGGCGAATTCTAGCGCCTGGCGGCCAAATAATCAGTATACGTATAATATTGATGCTGATTAAATGCCGGGCGAAAGCCGGCCAGGAGACACCCCATGCAATTCCATCTCGACGGCTTCAAGGGCCGCGACCCCGAAATCCGTGAAGCCTCGCCGCTGGCCGTGCCGCATGGCGACGCCGTGCCGGCGCAGGTGGACGTGCTGGTGGTGGGCGCCGGCCCGGCCGGCCTGACCCTGGCCGCGCAGATGGCCAACTTCCCCGACATCCGCACCTGCGTGATCGAGCAGAAGGAAGCGCCGATCCACCTGGGCCAGGCCGACGGCATCGCCTGCCGCACGATGGAGATGTTTCAGGCCTTTGGCTTCGCTCACAAGGTGGTGCAGGAGGCCTGCTGGATCAATGAGGTCACCTTCTGGAAGCCCGACGAGCGCGACGCCGACCGCATCGTGCGTCACGGCCGGGTGCAGGACACCGAAGACGGCCTGTCCGAGTTCCCGCACGTGGTGTTGAACCAGGCGCGGGTGCATGACCACTACCTGGACCACATGCGCCATTCCCCCAGCCGCCTGGAGCCGCACTACGCGCGCCGCGTGCTGGATGTGACCCTTGACTCGAAGGCGAGTGATTACCCCGTCACCGTGCGCCTGGAGCGCATCGACGCCGCGCATCAGGGCCAGCAGGAGACGGTGCGCGCCCGCTACGTGGTGGGCTGCGACGGCGCCCGCAGCGCGGTGCGCAAGTCCATCGGCCGCGAGCTGGTGGGTGACTCGGCCAACCAGGCCTGGGGCGTGATGGATGTCCTGGCCGTGACCGACTTTCCGGACATCCGCTACAAGTCGGCGGTGCAGTCGCCCCACGGCAACCTGCTGGTGATCCCGCGTGAGGGCGGTTACCTGGTGCGCCTCTATGTGGAGATGGACAAGCTCGGCGAGGACGAGCGCGTCTCCGCACGCGGCATCACCATTGAGAAGCTGATCGCCTCCGCGCAACGCATCCTGCATCCGTATCGGCTGGAGGTGAAGGAGGTGCCGTGGTGGTCGGTCTATGAGATCGGCCAGCGCATCTGCGACAAGTACGACGACGTCCCCGCAGCCGAGACGCCCGCGCGTCTGCCGCGCGTCTTCATCGCGGGCGATGCCTGCCACACGCACAGCCCCAAGGCGGGCCAGGGCATGAACTTCTCCATGCAGGACACCTTCAACCTGGGCTGGAAGCTGGCCGCGGTCCTGCGCGGGCAAGCCGAGCCGAAGCTGCTGCACACCTATTCCGAGGAGCGGCAGGTGGCGGGCAAGGCCCTGATCGACTTCGACCGCGAGTGGGCCAAGATGTTCAGCGACAAGCCCAAGCAAGGCGGCGACGCGGGCAGCCAGGGCGTGGACCCCAAGGAGTTTCAAAAGTACTTCGAGCAGCACGGTCGCTTCACCGCGGGCGTGGGCACGCACTACCAGCCATCCCTGATCACCGGCGCTGCGACGCACCAGGCGCTGGCGCAGGGCTTGACCATCGGCATGCGCTTTCACTCGGCGCAGGTGCTGCAGGTCACGGACGCCAAGCCGGTGCACCTGGGGCATGCGGCGCTGGCCGATGGTCGCTGGCGCCTGTATGCCTTCGCAGGCGCACAGGACTCCAGCCTGCGCGCGCTGTGTCGCTTTCTGGAGGAGTCGCCAGAGTCGCCGGTGCGTCGGTTCACCCCGAAAGGGCAGGACACCGACGCGGTGTTCGACCTGCGCGCGGTGTTCCAGCAGCCCCACACCGAGGTGGCGATCGAGGCCATGCCCGCCCTGTTGCGACCGGCCAAGGGCCGCTTGGGGCTGTACGACTACGAGAAGGTGTACAGCGCGGTGATGAAGCACATCCCGGATATCTACGACCTGCGGGGTATCAACCGCGCGCAAGGCGCGCTGGTGGTGGTGCGTCCCGACCAGTACATCGCGCACGTGCTGCCGCTGGACGCGCACGCAGCGCTGGCGGCGTTCTTCGCGGGGTTTATGCGGGCGGCCTGAGTCCGAGCGCCAGCAGGCGTCAACTCGCGTCGCGCAGCGCCTGTGCCTGCGTGGCAATCGCCTCGCGCTTGTCCTGCGCCAGCCGCGCGAGGTTGCGCACCTGCATCCCCATGCGCGGATTGCCCGCCAGCAGGGCCTCGTGCCGCATCAGGAAATCCCAGTACAGCGTGGTGTAGGGGCAGGCCGTCGGCCCGGTGGATTCGCCTGGATCGTAGCGGCAGCCCTTGCAGAAATTTCCCATGCGCTGGATGTACTTGCCGCTGGCGATGTAGGGCTTGCTGGCCATGATGCCGCCGTCGCCGTACTGGCTCATGCCCAGGGTGTTGGGCAGTTCCACCCACTCCACCGCGTCGACATACACGCTTAGATACCACTGGTGCGCTTCCTGCGGCCGCACCCCGAGCAGCAGCAGGTACAGGCCCGTCACCATCAGGCGCTGAATGTGGTGGGCGTAGCCGTGCGTGAGGGTGTGTGTGAGCGCATCGCGCAGGCAGGCCATGTCGGTGTTGCCAGTCCAGAAAAACGCGGGCAGCGGCTCGCGCGCATCCAGTGCATTGCGTTCCAGGTACTCGGGCATCTGCGTCCAGTAGATGCCGCGCACGTATTCGCGCCAGCCCAGGATCTGCCGGATGAAGCCCTCTACCGCCTCGATCGGCGCCTGGCCCGCGCGCCAGGCGGCCTCGGCGGCCTGCACCGTCTCGCGCGGATGCAGGAGCTTGAGGTTCAGGGCTGCTGACAGCTGCGAGTGGTACAGCCAGGGCTCGCCGGCCCACAGCGCGTCCTCGTAGCGGCCAAAGAGCGGCAGGCGGTGGGAGATGAAGTCCTCGAGGGCCTGCAGCGCCTGCTCGCGGGTGACGGGCCAGCCAAAACTGTCCAGGCGACCGGGGTGGTCTGGGAAGCGCGTCTTCACCAGGTCCAGCACTTCCTGGGTGAGGGTGTCGGGCGCGAAGCGCTTCGGTGCCGGCAGGTTCACCGGACCCTCCTTGCCGAAGGCCTCGCGGTTGTCGGCATCGAAGTTCCATTGCCCGCCCGCGGGCGCGTCGCCGTCCATGAGGACGCTGTGCTTCTGGCGCAGCGCGCGGTACCAGTACTCCAGTCGTAGCTGCTTGCGGCCCTTGGCATGTTCGGCGAACTCGCGCACCGTGCTGAAAAAGTGCCGGTCGTCGCGGATGTCCAGCGGCAATCCGGTTTCAGCCGCGACACCGCGCAGCGCCTGCAGCACGCGCCAGTCGCCCGGCGCGGTCATCACCAGGCCTGCGGGCTGGGCGTGCGCGATCGCCTGGCGCAACGCCCCGGCCAGCGTGCCCGCGTTGTCCGCATCGTCCAAGCGGGTGTAGTCCAGCGGCCAACCCTGATGGCGTAGTGCCTGCGCGAAATGCCGCATGGCACTGAGAAAGAGCGCGATGCGAGGCTGTGACGAAGGCACGTGCGTCGATTCCTCCGCGACTTCCGCCATCCACACCCGGTCCTGTGCGGGGTCGAAGTCGTCGAAGGCGCTGGCCTGCAAGTCCAGCTGGTCGCCCAGCACGATCACGAGGTGGCGAGCGGTCATGGTCCGTCCTTCGGGCGCGCGGGTGGGGGAAGAGGGCGCTGCAAGGGCGAGTCGGGCGCGATCTCCAGGCAGTCGACCAGGGGCTGGGGCAGGGCGGGCGCCTGGCGTGACAGGTAGTCGCGGATCCAGGGCGCCGCAAGCCAGGGCGTCGTGCTGCCGCTCCAGATCCCCTGGGGCACCAGCGCGATGCGGCCCTGTGCCGTGTGCAAGGCGACCACTGCCGGCATCAGCGTGTCGGACACCACCTGCGCCAGCAGCCAATCGCCCTGGCGGGACATGGCCACCACCCGCGCGGTCTGCGAATCGGGCGGGCTGTAGGCGCGCACGGCCGCCTGCGCCGCATCCCAGGCCGGATCATCCGCCCGCAGTTCCTGCACCCGACCGCATCGGCGCGTGAACCGGTTCCAGGCTTCGCGGGTATGACCCCAGACGTCGATGTCCTGCTCGCCCAGGCGCAGCAGTACGCCGTTGTCGGCGCGTCGCCAATCGACATGCAGGTCGATGACCACGGCCGCCGTCACCGCCAGCACCGCCAGAGCGACATGGCGCTTCATGGCAGGCCCCAGACGGCGTGCGCATATGACCCTCCGCCAGGCGACGCTTGCGCCATGCGGGTATGGTCGGGGTCATCGACAGGAGGCTTGCCGATGAACGACGACCCGCGATGCTGTGGAACTGGGACTTGCATCATCAATGCCGAAGGGGTGTGCTGGTACGGGCAGAAGTGGGATGGCGAAAAGATGTGTTTTCCGCAGGACCCGCGGGGCACCGTGAATGCGCCGACTGCGGATTCTGCGCAAACCGGCAAGACCTTGGCGCCCGGTGGTGATCGACCCGGGTAAGCCGCTGCGTCGGCTCGTCACCGCGGGCCAGCGGTGAACCCTGCTAATGTGGCGGCATGCAACCGAACCGATTCACTGCCTGTCTGATCGCCACGCTGCTGGCGGTGACAACGACTTTCGCCCAGGCCCAGGGCGCGCCTGCGTCCAAGCCCGACTTCGTCTGGACGGAGGCCGGCCCCGGGCTCTACGCGGACCAGGTGCGCTTTGCCAACGGCGACGTGGCGAAGGTCGCGCAGGGACCGATCGCAGGCCGCACCTTGCGCGGCGCCTGCGAGCTTTCACGCCTGGAGTTGCGCCAGGGCCGGACCGGCGAGCTTCTGGCGCTGACTGGCGCGTGCGACGACCGCGTGAGCGTGGTCGCGGTGCACCCCTCGGCCGAACGGGCCCGCGTGGCCATCGTCACCACCAATTGCGGTGGCACCGCCTGCCATGCGTACAACGACTACTACATCGTGTACCTGGCCCGGGGCGTGCTGCGTGTGGCGCGGGTCGGCAGCGGCTTTTACGGCCCCAAGGGCAAGCCCATGGTGTTCGCCTTCTGGTTCCAGGGCGACGACCTGGCCCGCAGCACCCTCGCGCCGTTCTATGGCGGCGAGCGCAACAAGCTGGACGACCTGATGCCCTCTACCCGCCAATGGGTCGAGCCTGGCGAGTACGTCGACACCCGCTTTCGCAAGGCCTTCCTGCCTTTCCTGGGCGAGCACCCCGAGGCCCTGCTGGCCGATGCTGGGGCCCGCGCGCCCATCGTGAACCGGGTCAAACCGGAGCAGTTCCGCGCCTTCCGTGCTGCCATGAGCGGGCCGGGCGATTCAACGCTGGTCAATGGTCGCTACCTGGTCATGAATGCCTGCATGAAAAGCAACTGTCCCTACCAGTTTGGCTCCGTGGTGCTGGACGGCTTCACCGGTGACTTGCAGGTGATGATGTTCAATCCGCAGGACAAGCGCCATCTGCACGTGGGTACGCGGCGGCTGGATCCGGCCACGGACTACACCTGGCTGGACGCGGTGGACACCCAGGACGCGCTGCGCCTGTCGATCGATGGTGGTGCGCTGAAGGTGGAGGCCGCGACCGGCAAGTAGGCGCACCCCTGAGGTTTGCGCCGCGGCGGCAGGGCCTCAGGTGCTGGCGCGCTCCAGGATTTCAAAGCCCATGTCCAGCAGAGGCTGCGGCGGTTGCTCGCCGCGCATCAAGGACAGCAGCATGCGCGCGGCAGCCTCGCCGATCTGCGCCCTCGGGGTGCGTACCGTGGTCAGGGGTGGCGTCATCTGGTCGCTGCCGGTGAGGTCGTTAAAGCCGGCAATCGCGACCTGCCCCGGCACCGCAATGCCCCGGCGCGCCGCGGCGAGCAGGGCGCCCTGGGCCAGGTCGTCGTTGCAAAAGAAGATGGCGTCGATCGCCGGGGTCTGCTGCACGATCTGCTCGAACAGCACCGCGCCCAAGGCCAGAGACGATGAGGCGGGGTTCAACCACTCCAGCGTGGGTGCGTACAGACCCGCCTCCTGCAAGGCCAGGCGCCAGCCTTGCAGGCGTTGCATCACCCGCGGATCGAGCTGGGCGGCGGCGAAGGCGATGCGCCGATAGCCCTTGGCGATCAGGCGGCGGGTGAGAGCGGCGCCGGCCTCGACCTGGCGAAAGCCCACGCAATAGGGAGCGGAGTGCGCCTGACCCGGCAGGTCCATCAGGTGCACGCAGGGCACGCCACTGCGCTCGATCAACTGGCGCGTCGCCGGGCTGTGGTCCAGGCCGGTGACCAGCAAGCCCGCCGGCCGATGTAGCAGCTGCTCGCGCAGCAGCTGTTCTTCTTCGTGGCTGTCGTAATGGGTGATGCCGACCAGGGTCTGATAGCCCGCCTGGCGCAGCGTGGACTGCGCCGCCTCCAGCAGGTCCACGAACAGGGCGTTGGAGAGCAAGGGAATGAGCAAGGCCACATGGTCGCTGCGCTGCGACGCCAGCGCGCGCGCGGCCGGATCCGGCACATACCCCAGCTTGTCCGAGCAGGTCCGCACCCGGGCCACCAGCGCCGGGTCGACCGCGCGCTCGCCTCGCAAGGCCCGCGAGGCGGTGCTGGGGCTCACGCCGGCCGCCCGAGCCACATCGGCCAAGGTCACGCGGCCCGTGGAGCGGTGGCGGCGGGCGGGGAGGGTCATGGGGCGTGAGGGTTTATCCGTACCGGGACTGGCCTGAGAACTTCTAGGATAGCGCTGTCCAATGCGTGATCCTGAGAGAAAGCGGATCGGCGGTCAAGAGCGGGAAAATGCCCCTTTTGGCCGAATTCCTTCGTTTTCAATCTGGAAAGCGCTTTCCAAAAACCTGTCCCGAAACGTACCCGGGAGCCGGCCGCGGGCCGTGCGTCCGGCCCCTGACCGCCTGAGGAATTCGTCCTTGTCCAAGCCTGATGTTCTGGCCGCCGCCAAGCTCCATCCCTTCTTCCTGGAGGCCCTGGAGGCGTCCTATACCGTGCATGACCGCACCCACGTGACCGACCCCGCCGCCTTCGCGCAGCTCGCGCCGCGCATCGTGGCCGTCGCGGGCACTGGCGAATCGCTGGTGCCGGCCGACCTGCTGGCCCGCCTGCCCAATGCCAAGGTGGTGTCGGTGTTCGGCGTGGGCTACGACGGCGTGGACGTGCCCGCGGCGATCCGCCACGGCATTCCCGTCACCCACACCCCCGACGTGCTCACCGACGACGTGGCCGACCTGGCCCTGGGTCTGGTGCTGTCCATCGGCCGCACCATCCCGCAGGCCGACCAGTTCGTGCGCCAGGGCCGCTGGCCGCAGGGCCCGATCGCGCTGGCCCGCAAGGTCTCCGGCGCGCGCCTGGGCATCGTGGGCCTGGGCCGCATCGGCAGCGCCATCGCGCGTCGCGCGCAGGGCTTTGGCATGTCCATCGCGTACACGGCGCGCACCGAGAAGCCCGCCTCGGGCTATGCCTACCACCCCAGTGCGGCCGCCCTGGCGGCACACGTGGACTTCCTGGTCGTGATCACCCCGGGTGGCGCCGGGACGCGTCACCTGATCGATGCCAAGGTGCTCCAGGCCCTGGGGCCTCGCGGCTACCTGGTCAACGTCGCGCGCGGCAGCGTGGTGGACGAGGCCGCGCTGATCGAAGCCTTGAAGGCCGGCACCATCGCCGGCGCTGCGCTGGACGTTTATGCCGACGAGCCCAACGTGCCGCAGGCCCTCTGGTCGATGCCCAACGTGGTGCTCACGCCCCACATGGCCAGCGCCACCCACGAGACGCGTCAGGCGATGGCCGATCTGGCCTACGCCAATCTCCACGCCGGTGTCACCGGTGCGCCGCTGCGTACGCCGGTGCCGGAGTGTGCCGCCCGCTAAGGCTCCATGACCTTGCAGCGCGACGCCCGCCAACCCCTGCGCATCGTGGTGATGGGCGTGTCGGGTTGCGGCAAGACCACCCTGGCCCATGCGCTTGCCGCGCGCCTGAGCCTGGACATGGTCGATGGCGACGACCTGCACCTGCCCGAAAGCATCCGCAAGATGTCCAGCGGCATTGCGCTGGACGACGCCGACCGCTGGCCCTGGCTGGATCGCATCGGCGAGTACCTGGCGGCATCGCCGGACGACGCGCCGCGGGGGCGTGTCGTGGCGTGCTCGGCGCTCAAGCGCGCTTACCGCGATCGCATCCGCGAACTGGCACGCTGCGTCGTGTTCGTGTTTCTGCATGGTGAGCCCGCGACGATCCGCCAGCGCATGGCGGGGCGGGTTGGCCACTACATGCGCCCCGGCCTGCTGGAAAGCCAGTTGCAGACGCTGCAGATGCCGGGCCCGCAGGAGACCGACGTCCTGCATCTGTCGATCGACCAGCCGGTGACCGAGCTGGTCGCGCGCACGCTGCAAGCCCTGGCCCTTGATGCGCCGACCCCGTCCACGACGTCCTGAGGCCTCTGCCAGATCCTTTTACCTACTCGAGTCCAAAACCTTCCCATGTACATCCGCTGCGCTTTCTTCCAGGGCCATGTCAAGCCCGGCATGCACGAAGCCTTCAGTCGCTACATCCGCGAGAAGCTCGTGCCGCTGTGGACCCGTTTCCCGGGTGCCCAGGAAGTGCGCGTGCTGCGCCAGGTCGAGAGCGATGTGGAGCATCCGCATTTCGGCATGGTGCTGTCGGTGCGCTACCCGACCCGCGAGTCGATTGAGATCGCCCTGGCCTCCGACGTGCGCATGGAAAGCCGCGAAGTATCCAAGGACCTGATCGCCATGTTCGATGGCACCGTGTTTCATACCATCTTCAGCGCTGATGAATACGGCCTGCCGACCGACTGATTTCCCCACCCCCCCACCTTTTTTCAACAGGAGACACAGCATGAAACTCTCTCGCGTCCTCGCCGCCTGCCTGCTGGCGGCCCTGGGGTCTACCGCCTTTGCGGCCAAATTCAATCTGAAGATGGGCCATGCGGTGAACACCACCGACGGCCAGCACGCCGCCGCCATGAAGCTGGCCGAACTGGTCAAGCAGCGCACCAACGGCGACGTGGAAATCACCATCTTCCCGGCCAACCAATTGGGTAACGACGCCGCCATGATCAATGGCACCCGCGGCGGCACGATCGACATCGTCTCCAGCGGCGCTTCTAACTTCAACGGCATCGTCCCCAACACGGCGGCCATGGAGCTGCCCTTCGTGTTTCGCAGCGCACAGCATGCCTACAACGTGCTCGATGGCGCGGTCGGTACCGGCGTGCTCAATGAGCTGGCTCCGCACGGTCTCAAGGGCCTGGCCTACTGGGAAAACGGCTGGCGCGCCTTCACCAACAACAAGCGCCCAGTCACCAAGCCCGATGACCTCAAGGGCCTGAAGATCCGCTCCACCCCCAACCCGTATCACATCCAGGCCTTCAAGCTCCTGGGCATGAACCCCTCGCCCATGCCCATCGCCGAGCTGTATACCGCCCTGGAGACCGGCACCTTCGACGCACAGGAGCACCCGATCAACGTCACCTGGTCGTCCAAGTTCTACGAGGTGCAAAAGCACCTGACCGTGAGCAACCACGTGTACTCGCCGCTGGTGGTGGCCATGAACAAGGCCAAGTTCGACAGCCTGCCGGCCAACTACCAGAAGGTCATCGTTGACGCCGCGCGTGAAGCCGCCACCTTCCAGCGCAACCTGAATGCGCAGAACGCCTCCAAGGTCGTCGCCGACCTGAAAAAGTCGGGCATGCAGGTGATCGAGAACGTGGACATGGCGCCTTTCCAGAAGATCGTCTCGGGCGAAATCGCCAAGACCTTCGCCGAGAAGAACGGCCCGGCGCTCCTGAACGCCATCGAAGCTGTCAAGTGATGTGACCGTGCCCCGGCGTCCAGGCGCTGGGGCCTTGTTTTTCCTGTGTGATCCATGAAGACGCTCAACGACCTCTTTTTCCGCCTGGTCGAATTCCTGCTCGTGGTCATGTTGTCCGCCATGGTGGTCATGGTGTTCGGCAACGTGGTGCTGCGTTACGGATTCAACGATTCGATCATCAGTTCCGAGGAGCTGTCGCGGTTCCTGTTCATCTGGATCACCTTCCTGGGCGCCATCGTCACGCTGCGTGAGAACGCGCACCTGGGCGTCGACACCCTGGTTCGCAAGATGAGCCTGCGAGGCAAACGGGTCGCCGCCATCGTTTCCAACCTGATGATGATCGGCTGCTGCACGCTGATGTTCTACGGCACCTTCAAGCAGCACACCATCAACGCCAGCACCCGATCGGCCGTGACCGAGTTGCCCATGATCTGGGTCTATGGCGTGGGCTATGTCGCCAGCATCGCCATGGCCCTGATCCTGGTGGGCAAGCTGATTCGCCTGGTGCGCGGTGATCTGAGCGAGGAGGACCTGATCCAGGTGAAGGAGTCCGAAGAACTCATTGCCGCCCATGCCGAGGAGGGTCGGAAATGACTGTCACCGTCTTCCTTCTCTCCCTTTTGGGTGCGATGGCGCTGGGCATGCCCCTGGCCTTTTCGCTGATCGTGTGCGGCGTCGCCTTGATGCTGCACCTGGACAACTTCGACACCCAGATCGTGTCGCAGAACCTGATCAACGGCGCCGACAACTTCCCGTTGATGGCGGTACCCTTTTTCATGCTGGCCGGTGAGTTGATGAATGCGGGCGGCATGAGCCGTCGCATCGTCAATTCCGCCATGGTGTGGGTCGGTCACTTTCAAGGCGGCCTGGGCTATGTGGCGGTGTTTGCCGCCCTGATCATGGCCAGCCTCTCCGGGTCTGCCGTTGCCGACACTGCCGCTCTTGCCGCGGTGCTGATGCCGATGATGCGCGACGCCGGCTACCGCATGGACCGCTCGGCGGGCCTGATCGCCGCAGGCGGCATCATTGCGCCGGTGATCCCGCCGTCCATCGGCTTCATCCTGTTTGGCGTGGTCGGCGGCGTGTCCATCTCCAAGCTGTTCATGGCCGGCATCTTCCCCGGCATCCTCATGGGCGTCGCGCTGATCATCACCTGGCGTATCGTGGCCGCGAAGGACAACGTCAAGGTCGCCCCGCGGGTGCCCATGAAGGAGCGCCTGAAAGTCACCGTCGACGCTTTCTGGTGCTACCTGCTGGCGATCACCATCATCGGCGGCATGAAGATGGGGATCTTCACGCCCACCGAGGCTGCGGTCGTCGCGGTCGTCTACGCACTGGTCGTGGGCCTCTTTATCTACCGCGAAATCAAGCCGCGTGACCTGTACAAAATCATTCTGGCTGCCGCCAAGACTTCCTCGGTCGTGATGTTCCTGGTCGCCTCGGCCCTGGTCAGCGCCTGGCTGATCACCGTGGCCAACATCCCTAACGAGATCGCGGACCTGGCGCGCCCCTTCATCGACAGCCCCAAGCTGCTGATGATCGTGCTGATGCTGCTGGTGTTGGTGGTGGGTACCGCGCTGGACTTCGCGCCTACCGTGCTGATTCTCACGCCGGTGCTAATGCCTCTGGTCAAGCAGGCCGGCATCGACCCGGTGTACTTCGGCGTGCTGTTCATCATCAACAACGCCATCGGCCTGCTCACACCGCCGGTCGGTACGGTGCTGAACGTGGTGTGCGGCGTGGGCCGTATCCCGATGCATGAAGTGATCAAGGGCGTCACCCCCTTCCTGGTGTCGCAGGTCGTGGTGCTGGGGGCTCTGATCGCATTTCCCGAACTCGTGATGACGCCACTGCGCTGGCTGATGATGAAATGAACAAGCTCCTCGACGACTTCAGTCTGCAGGGCCGCCGTGCCCTGGTGACCGGCTCCTCCGGCGGTATCGGCCTGGCCCTGGCGCGCGCGATGGCGCAAGCCGGCGCGCATGTGATCCTCAACGGCCGCGACGCCGTCAAGCTCGCCGCCGCCCTGGCCACGCTCCAGGCCGAGGGCTTGTCTGCCAGCAGCGAGGGCTTTGATGTGACCGACGCCGACGCAGTGCGCGCCGCCATCGACCGCCTGGAGGCCCGGGACCCGATCGACATCCTCGTGAACAACGCCGGCATGACGATCCGCGGCCCGTTGCACGAGTTCGCCGACGCCGACTGGCGCCGCATCATGCAGACCAACCTGGACAGCGCCTACTACGTGGGTCAGTCGGTGGCGCGCAAGATGATTCCGCGCGGGCGCGGCAAGATCATCAACATCTGCTCGGTGCAAAGCGAGCT
>JBEAZV010000072.1:0-3452 GCA_041159245.1 Pseudomonadota bacterium | reverse complement strand
GGCGCCGCATCATGCAGACCAACCTGGACAGCGCCTACTACGTGGGTCAGTCGGTGGCGCGCAAGATGATTCCGCGCGGGCGCGGCAAGATCATCAACATCTGCTCGGTGCAAAGCGAGCTCGGACGCCCGGGCATCGCCCCTTACATGGCCACCAAGGGCGCCATGAAGATGCTGACCAAGGGCATGGCCATCGACTGGGGCCCGCACGGCATCCAGGTCAACGGCCTGGGCCCGGGCTATTTCAAGACCGAACTCACGCAAAAGCTGGTGGACGACCCCACCTTCAGCGCCTGGCTGGTGGGCCGCACCCCCAGCCGGCGCTGGGGCGACGTGGAGGACCTGGGCCCCGCCATCGTGTTCCTCGCCAGCGAGGCCTCGCGCTTCGTCAATGGCCACATCCTGTATGTCGACGGCGGTGTGACCGCCACCCTCTAAACGGTGCAAGCCATGAAATCCATCGTCTGCCACGGCCCTCAAGACCTTCGGATCCAGGACGCCGACACGCCCGCCCCGGGCGCGCACCAGCTGCTGGTGCGCGTGGCCTTCGGCGGCATTTGCGGTTCAGACCTGCACTACTTTCAGCACGGGGGCTTTGGCACCGTGCGGATCCGCGAGCCCATGGCCCTGGGCCATGAGGTCTCGGGCATCGTGCACAGCGTGGGCGCGCAGGTGCAGGGCCTGCGCGCGGGCCAGCGCATCGCCATCTCGCCCTCGCGGCCCTGTGGCCACTGCCGCTTTTGCCAGCAGGGTCAGCACAATCACTGCCTGAACATGCGCTTTTACGGCAGTGCCATGCCCTTTCCGCATATTCAGGGCGCGTTCAGCGAATTCATCGTGATCGAGTCGCATCAGGCGCATGCCGTTGGCGATCACCTCAGTCTCTCGGAAGCGGCGCTGGCCGAGCCCCTGTCGGTGGGCCTGCACGCGATCCAGCGTGCGGGTGGCGTGTTGGGCAAGCAGGTGCTGGTCACCGGGTGTGGCCCCATTGGCTCGCTGTTGATCGGTGGCCTGCGACGAGCCGGTGCGGCGCGTATCGTGGCCGTGGACCTGGCGGATCGCCCGCTGCAATGCGCCCGCGAGATGGGCGCCGACGAAACCCTCAACCTGCGCACCGAGCCGCAGGCCCTGGACCGCTACAAGGCGGACAAGGGTCAGTTCGACGCCGTCTTCGAGGCCTCGGGCAGCGAAGCGGCGCTCAAGTCGGCGCTGGACGTGATCGTGCCGCGCGGCGTATTGGTGACGGTGGGTCTGGGCGGCGACATTGCCCTGCCCATGAACCAGCTGGTGGCCAAGGAAGTCGACCTGCGCGGCACCTTCCGCTTCCATCCCGAGTTCGCCACCGCCGTGCAGTTCCTCAACGAAGGCCTCATCGACGGAAAACCGGTGATCACCGCTGTGGTACCTGCCTCGCAGGCGCTGCAAGCCTTTGAGCTGGCCTGCGACAAGCAGCGCTCGCTGAAAGTGCAGATCGATTTCGAGGCTACGGCCTGACGTTTGACGCGCGGGCGAAGTGCCTGCTCTGACCATGAAGATCGTTTTCCACGGCCAGAACGCGGCCAACTTCCGCGTGGGCTTTGAAGCCCTCATCCCGTCCGGCCCCACGATCGTGGACCTGCCGGATACGCTGGCCGACCCAGCCGACCGCGCGCACTATGCCAGTGCCGACGTGGTGGTGGGCGTACGGCTGGATGCCAGCATGCCCCGACCTGAACGGGCGCGCCTGTATCACGCGCCCGCTGCGGGCACCGACGGCATCGACCTGTCATGCCTGCCCGCGGCTTGCACCCTGAGCAACTGCTTCGGGCACGAGTACGCGATCGCCGAATACGTGATGGCGGCGCTCCTGCTGCGGCACGTGCCGTTGGCGCAGGCCGACGCCGACCTGCGCCAGCAGCGGTGGACCTTCTATGCCGGTCGTCCCGGCGCGCTGCGCACCGAGCTGGGCGCGCAGACGTTGGGTGTGCTCGGGTTCGGCCACATCGGACAGGCCATCGCCGCGCGTGCGAAGGCCTTTGGCATGCGGGTGCATGCGGCCAACCGCAGTGCCATCAGCAGCCCGGATGTCGATCGCGCCTTCGGCCTGGCTGCGCTCGAAGAATTCATGGCGTCGGTCGACATCGTGGTGGTGACCTTGCCCTTGGCCGACACCACGCGCGGCCTGGTGAGCCGCCAGGCGCTGGCGGCCCTGCAACCTGGCGCGGTGCTGGTGAATGTGGGGCGCGGTGCGGTGATCGACGAGGTGGCGTTGTTCGAGGCCTTGCAGACAGGGCATTTGGCGCACGCCATCATCGACACCTGGTACCAGTACCCGGACGCCACGCGCACGCACTGTGCGCCCTCGCGCCTGGATTTCGCCTCGTTGCCGAATGTGCTGATGACCCCGCACATGTCGGGGTGGACCGAGGGCACAGTGCGTCGGCGCCAACAGACCCTGGCCGACAACATCACACGCCTCGTGCGCGGGGAGCCCTTGATCAACGTGTTGCGCGCAGCGCGCTGATACGCCAGCGCCATAGGGCTGCGGTCAGGTCGCCACGACTTTCGTGCGCACCTCGACACGTAGATTTTTCTTGATGGCAGCGAAGATCGACGAGATGTTCGTCATGGTGGGATTGCCCGAGGCAGACAACATCCGGTGCAGGCTCTTGGCCGGCTTGTGAATTTCTTCGGCGAGGTTCTCAAAGCCCACGGTGGCATTTACGAGGTCGCGTAGCACGAGCTTGGCGGTCTCCGGCTCGCCGTCGAGGAACAGCGTGATCGCCTCATCGAGCAGTGCCTTGGCAAACGCGGGATCGCCTTGCACCCGCGCCGCGACCGTCTCCTTGAAGTTCCGGGTCAGGGCCATGGTCATCATCCTTTCGCCGCCTTGCGGCGCTTGTAGTCGTCCCAACGCTGAATGGCCAGATCAATGTCCTTCTGCTGTCGCTTTTTGGTACCGCCTCCCAGCAAAAGGAGGATCCGATTTGTGTCCTTCGCGAAATAGATCCGCAGGCCTGGCCCCCAGTCGATACGGAATTCGCCGATCCCGCGAAACCATTCCACATTCGACAGGTTCCCTTGTTCCATGCGGACCACCGCGACCCGGACCTTGGCTGCTGCGACGCCTTCAAGGCCCTGGAACCACTCCCCGAAGGGGCTCATGCCATCGTCGAGTACGAGTTCTTTGATCTGGAATGTCATGCATTATAAAGTAACATATAGGTTACCGTTGAGCATGGCACTCCAGATCGATAGACACGGTCCGTGCGGAGTGGGCCCAAACTGATGAGCTACGACGGGCTGCGCTAAGATTGGCATGTCTCCACCCCACACCCCTGGCGCCATGCCCTCCAGCAAAAAAGAAAGCTCGCTGCTGTACTTCAAGTTCCTCAACCTGGTAGCGGCGACGCGGCGCCTGCCGGGGATTCCCGAGGTTGATGCCGTGGAAGATCGGATCCTGGCCTTTCTGGC
>JBEAZV010000071.1:0-41111 GCA_041159245.1 Pseudomonadota bacterium | reverse complement strand
ACAGCGACCAGGTCACCGACTCACGCGCTTCTTTCACGCTGGGCGTGGTGTAGTAGCGCATCAGGATGTGCGGCAGGGCCGCAGTACCGACCATCAGGCAGAAGATCAGCGCCAGGAAGTTGCGACGCGAGGTGTCGTAGGTTTCCTGTGCCTTGGCATCGCCATTGGGATCACCCGCGTACTGCTGCGCGTGCTTGGGCATGCCGTTGAGCGGGCGGGACTTGGTGTCAGCGCTCGCCTTGGCGGCGGTCCAGGCTTTCTTGGCGGCTTCGGCGTCCTTGGGCAGGGCGGCCAGGGCCTTCTCGGCAGCCGCGATGTCGGCGGCAGGCGCAGAGGCAGCCTTGAGCTCCTCGACCTTCTTGGTGGCGGCGTCCTTGTCGGCGGCCAGCGCAGCGGCCGGATCCTTGAGCTTCTCAGCCAGAGCGGCCGAGCGCTGCGCAAAGATGTCGCGGACTTCCTTTTCCTTGGGATCGTCGGTCAGACGCTTCTCGGCGGCCGTGACCTTCTCCAGCTGGTAGCCGTAGATGGCCTGCGGCACCGGCACGCCCGTCTGCTTGACGGACAGCCACACCACCGGGATCAGGTAGGCCACGATCAGCACGATGTACTGGGCCACCTGGGTCCAGGTCACCGCGCGCATGCCCCCCAGGAAGGAGCACACCAGGATGCCGCCCAGACCCAAGAAGATGCCCAGCTCGAAGGCCACACCGGTCAGGCGCGACGTGATCAGGCCCACGCCGTAGATCTGCGCCACCACGTACACGAAGGAGCACAGGATGGCGGCGATGATGCCCAGCAGACGGGGCAGGTTGCCGCCGTAGCGCTCACCTAGGAAGTCCGGAATCGTGAACTGGCCAAACTTGCGCAGGTAGGGCGCCAGGAACAGCGCCACCAGGCAGTAGCCCCCCGTCCAGCCCATGATGAAGGCCAGGCCGGAGTAGCCGGTCAGGTACAGCGTTCCGGCCATGCCGATGAACGAGGCGGCCGACATCCAGTCAGCGCCAGTGGCCATGCCGTTGTAGACGGCGGGCACGCGGCGGCCCGCCACGTAATACTCGGCCGCATCACTGGTACGGCTCATGAAGCCGATGCCTGCATAGAGGCCGATGGTGGCCAGCAGGAAGATATAGCCAATCCAGGCACGGGGCAGACCCATCTGCTCGAGGATCGCCAAGGCGACCACGAAAAGGATGAAGCCGCCGATGTACCAGGTGTAGACCTTGTTCAGGTTCTGCTTGAAAGCCTTGTTGGATGCCGCGCTGGTTTCCCCGCCGGCATCATCACCAAACATTCCAGCCATGTCTTATTCCTCCTCGGCGACGCCGTGCTCGACGTCCAGCTTGCCCATGTAGCTGGCATAGAACCAGATGATCAGGCAATACACGATCAACGACCCTTGGGCACCCATCCAGAAACTGAACGGCCAGCCAAAGAAGTTGAAACTCAGGTCGCGCGCGAAGTAGCTCACGACAAAGGTCACCACGAACCAGATTGCAAGCAATACGGCGGTGATGTTCAGGTTTTTCTGCCAGTACTGGCGGTGGTTCTCCGAAATTTCCATGGTCTCCTGCCTCTTTCTTTAACGCCCAGTCGGGCGGATCGCGACCCCCACGGTTACCCGTAGGACTGCCCCCGGTCACGGCTCTCTATCCGCCCGACCCCCGGCCGGTGCGGCTGGCTGCCCGGTTCGTCAGGCGGACGGCGCAGAGCGCAGTCCGGTCTCACGTTCCAGCTGGGCGGCCACCTTCGGCTCGAACCCCCTGAGGTGGCGAATGATCTTCGCGGCCTCATCGGGCTCCTGCCGATCGACATGCACCCGGGCCAGCTGGTACCAGCCGTACGGGCTCATGGGTTGCAATTCGGTGTTCTTCCGCAGCGCCTCCACGGCCTCGTCGAACCGGCGCAGCCGGATCAGCACGAGGCCTTGGCCGTACCAGGCCCGGTCGAGGGCGGGCGACAGCCGGGTCGCTTCGCGGAAGGCGGCCAGGGCGTCCTCGAGGTCGCCGGCCTTTTCAAGCATGAAGCCCAGGTTGAACCAGGCACTGGCCTGGCTCGGCGTCAGTCGGGTGAGCTCACGCTGCAGGCCGAGCGCGCGAGCGGGCCGGCCTAACTGGTCCTCCACTTGGGCGCGGCTGGCGATGGCATAGGCATCGGACGCGTCCAGCGCATTCATGGCCTCGAAGTAACGCAGCGCGTCCTCGCGCTGGCCCAGGGTCAAAGCGACCCGGCCCAGTAACTTGCACCAGAGCAGTTGCAGGCGGGCGGTCAACGGCATTGCTGCACTCCGATCTCGACACAGATCTGGATGCGCCACACGGTGACGACCAGCCAGGCGAAGGAAAGCAGGAAGAAGGCCACCAGCGGGACATGGCGGTCCAGGACAACCCGCGGCGAAACCCATCGGGCCGACCGGACAAAGGGGCGGACGGCCATATCGAGAATTTGATAAAAAAGGTTTTGCTCGCGCCTGTGACCCGCGATCAAGCCCAGCACCCATCGGCCCATCAGGGACAGGAGTGCGATCTCAGCGATGAGCTTGACAATGGCCAGGGCCGCGAGCATGTTGGAGACGATTAATTTCGAGCAGGCTAATGTTGAAATTACGACTTACCACTCTCTTACATCCTGATCACTTGTGAGCTCGATGCAGGGTTAACACTGAGACATGCCAGCCGCCCCAACCAGCCCCCTGTCCACCCCCTCGGCCCCCCTGCTTGGACATTACCGCAGCCTGCTGCAGCAGTGGCCGCCTTTCATGGACATGCCGGCGGCCGAGGTGGACGAATTTCTCGCCCGGGCCGAGCAGCGTTACTTCGAGCCCGGGGAGGTCCTGCTGTCCCCCGAGCAGGGGCCTGTCGACACCTTGTTTCTCATCCGCCAGGGAACGGTGCGCAGCGAGCAGAGGCCGGCGGGCCAGGCACACGTCTTCGCCTACGAGGCGGGCGATATGCTGCCGGTCGCGGCTGCGCTGGAACGCCGACCTGTGCTGTCCACCTATGCCGCCGCCCAGGATGTGTTCGTGCTGGCCATCCCGGTCACCGAGGTGGAGGCCCTCGCCCGGCGCAGCCCGTTGCTCGCCGAATTCCTGCACCGGCGCGTGCTTGCGCTGCTCGAGAAATCACGCCAGGCCCTGCGCGAGGACTACCGCAGCCGGGTGCTGTCCCAACAGACCCTGGAAACCCCGCTGGCGCAGCTGGCCACCCCAGCCCTGGCCCCGGCCTACTGCCGGCCCGAGACCCCGCTGCGCGTAGCGCTCGAGACCCTGCATGTGCGCCACATCGGCTCGATGCTGGTGGTGGATGAAGGGGGCAGCCTGCGCGGCATCCTCACCCGTCACGACGTGCTGAGGCTGGTGCTCGATCCGGGCTTCACTCTGGACAGGCCCATCGGCCAGGTCATGCAGTCGCCGGTGCACAGCCTGACCGACCAGCACACCGCCCAGGACGCCGCGCTCCTGATGACCGAGCACGCGATCCGCCACGTGCCGGTCACGCGCGAGGGACGGGTCGTGGGCATGGTGTCCGAGCGCGACCTTTTCGCGCTCCAACGCGCCAGCTTGCAGCACGTCAGCGCACGCATCCACCGCGCGCAAGACCTGGACGCCCTGAAGGCCGCTGCGGCCGATATTCGCGCGCTCGCGCGCAGCCTGCTCATGCAGGGCGTGCAAGCCCGCCAGCTGACAGAACTGATCAGCCGCCTCAACGACCTGCTCACGCGCCGCTTGCTGGCCGTGCAGGCGCAGGTCCATGGGGTGGACCTGCAGCGTCTGTGCTGGCTGGCCTTGGGGTCGGAGGGGCGCGGCGAGCAGACCATCGCCACCGACCAGGACAACGCCCTGCTGCTGCCGGACGACACCTCCAAAGTCGAACAGCAGCGCCTGCGCGTCTGGGCCGACGGTATCAACGTGGCGCTGGACGCCTGCGGTTACCCCCTGTGCAAGGGCGGCATCATGGCAGGCCAGCCGGCCTGCTGTCTGCGCATGTCGCAATGGTGGGGGCGCTTCTCCCACTGGATCGAGCACGGTAGCCCCGAGGATCTGCTCCATGCCAGCATTTTTTTCGACTTCCGCGCCATCGCCGGCAACACCACGCTGGCCCAGCCTCTGGCGCAGCACGTCGCTGAACGCATCCGTGAAACACCTCGATTCCTGCACCAGCTGGCGGTCAACGCCTTGGGCCATCGCTCCCCCCTGAACTGGTTAGGACATGTGGAGCTCGATGACGCAGGCACGGTGGACCTCAAGCTGCAAGGGGCGGCCCTGTTCGTCGACGCTGCGCGCATCCTGGGACTGGCGCATGGCGTCACGGCCACCTCGACCCGCGAGCGGCTGCTACGCACCGGAGAAGCCCTGGGCCTGAAAACGACGGAGTACGAAAGCTGGGTGGGCGCCTTCGAGTTCGTGCAGAGCCTGCGACTGCGCCTGCAGCTCGAGCCCGAAGTCGCGCGCTCCGAGCACCCGAACCGCCTCACACTCACGACCTTAAGCGGCATCGACCGCCGTATCCTGGCCACCAGCCTGCGCGAGGCGCGGCGGCTGCAGCAGCGGCTCGAGCTGGATTACGCGCGATGAGGTCGTGGCTGCGGCGTGGGTGGCCGTGGCGTGGCCGCGAGGTGGCTGCGGCCACCGAGCGCTGGTTGGTACTGGACGTCGAAACCACCGGTCTGGACACACACCGCGACCAGTTGCTCGCGATCGCCGCGGTGGGTCTGCGCGTGGACTGGACGTCTCGGCGCATCGTGCTGCAGCTTGTCGACAGCCTGGCCATCACGCTACGCCCGACACAGGTCTCGGACAAGCCCAACATCCTGGTGCATGGCATCGGCGCAGGCGTTCAGCGACAGGGCATGGACCCCGGTGAGGCCCTGCGCACCTTCGTCCAGTGGGCCGCGGGCGCACGCCTGGTCGCCTTCCACGCCAGCTTCGACCGCACACTGCTGGAACGCTATGCGCGCAAGCACCTGGGACAGCCGCTGCACTGCGAATGGCTGGACATCGCGCAGCTGTGCACCGTCTCGCACCCCCAGGTGAAGGCGCGCGCCCTGGACGACTGGCTCACGCACTTTGGCATCCAGTGCCTCGCGCGGCATGAGGCCACCGCTGACGTGATGGCGGAGTGCGATCTGCTGCAGCGCATCTGGCCGCGGGTCGCGCGCGAGTGCAGTTCCTGGCGCGCCGTCCAGCGTTACGCCGAGCGGCATGCGTGGCTGGGACCGCGCTGAGCGGCGCTCAGGTCTTGGCGCCGGGACGTGAGATGCCCACTGGCAGGCGCTTGGGTGCCTCCCAGTCGCCCGACTGGAACCACGCATCGCCTTCGAGCCAGGCGCGCAGCATGGCCAGCGCGTCGAATCCCCAGAACAGTGTGTCGTCCACCCTGAAGGTAGGCACGCCAAAGGCGCCGCACGCAATCGCCTCGGCGGTGTTGGCCTTGAGCTGCGCCTTCACCGACGCTGAGGCCGGGTCGTGCGCGGGCTGGAGTGTCTCGGCCAGCGCTTGCAAGCGTGCGGCGTCGGCCGCGTCAGCGCCGCCACGCCAGACATGGCGAAACACGGTCTCGCACACGTGGCGGTTCACGCGGCCGGCGCGTGCACCAGGTTGGGCCTCGTCACTCGGGCAGGCCAGCGCCAGGCGCAGCAGGCCCAGAGGGTTGAAAGGATGGGCCGCCGGCAGGTCCATGGGGATGCCGTGCTGGCGCGCGGCCCACAGCACCTGGCGGTAGGTCCATTCGCGCTTGGGTGCGATCTCGGCGGGCCCGAGCTGACCGTGGTGCTGCAACATGCCGGCAAACAGCACGGGGACGTAATCCACCTCGTAGCTCAGACCCTGCAGCGCCTGCGGCAGGTGCTCGAAAGCGAGGTAGGCGTAGGGCGAGATGACATCCAGGTAACAGGTGATGCGCTTCATGCGTCGGCTCCTTGCGCACGCAGCGCGATCTGCTGCCAGACGGACAGGCGGTCAGCGGTGCCCATGTCGGCCCAGCTGGCGATCTCGTCGAGGGTGCGCAGGCAGCCCTCGCACAGGCCGCTGGTGGCGTCCATGCGGCACACCGAGACGCAGGGGGAACGCACCGGGCCGGGCGAGGCCTGGGCCGCCTGCAACACGAGCGCGGCCTGCTCGATCAACGCGGGGCGGTGGTCCCTCATGTGTCGGCCTGTACGCTCACAAGGCAGCCTGCACCACATCGGCCACCGGGGCACCGGTCAGGCGCTCCAGGTCGTGCGGACGCAGCCTGAACACCGCATGCGGATGCCCCGCCGCGGCCCAGATCTCTTCGAAGCGAAACAGCTCGCGGTCGATCAGCGTCACCGGCGCCTGCACATGCCCCAGGGGCGAGACGCCGCCGATAGAAAAACCCGTGCGCGCTTTGACGAAGTCGGCATCGGCGCGGCCGGTCTTGCCCACCAGGGCATCGACCTTCTTCTCGTCCACCCGCCGGTCGCCCGAGGTGATGACCAGTACCGGCGCTTCGTCCGACTTGCGCCGGAAGATGATGCTCTTGGCGATCTGACCCAGCGCGATGCCCAGGGCATCGGCCGCTTCCTGCGCGGTGCGCGCCGCGCCATCGAGCATCACCGGCAAATGGGGATGCCCCTGCGCCTGCAGCACACGCGCAACGCGCTGCACGCCTTCAGGCAGGGTGTGGAGTTCGGCGCCGCACATCGAAGAATCTCCGTTCACACGGTGCGCTTGTTCAAGATGGCGGTGGCCGCGCGCGAGTTGGGTTTGCGTTGGAGAAACTCGCTGATGTAGTGGCCCGCGTCGACCAGCTTGTCCAGGTCGATGCCCGTTTCGATGCCCATGCCATGCAGCATGTACACCACGTCTTCGGTGGCCACGTTGCCGGTGGCCCCCTTGGCGTAGGGGCAGCCGCCCAGGCCGGCGACCGAGGTGTCGTATCGCCACACCCCCATCCCGAGCGCTGCGAGGGTATTGCCTAGAGCCTGACCGTAGGTGTCGTGGAAGTGGCCGGAGATGTCGTTCACGCTGTAGTGCTTAAGCGCCGCCTCGAGCGCGCGCTGAACCTTCAGCGGCGTGCCCACCCCGATGGTGTCGGCCACGCCCATGTGCTGAACGCCGATCTGCTTCATCAGGCGCGCCACGAGCTCGACCCGCTCGGGCGAGACTTCGCCCTCGTAGGGGCAACCCACCGCGCAGGAGATGGCGCCGCGCACCACCACCCCTTTGGCGCGAGCGGCTTCAACGACTGGCGCGAAGCGCTCGATGCTCTCGGCGATGCTGCAGTTGATATTGCGCTGGCTGAACGCCTCACTGGCCGCACCAAAGACCACAATCTCGTCCACACCGCTTTCCAGCGCGCCTTCCAGGCCGCGCATGTTCGGCGTGAGCGCTGCGTAGCGCACGCCCGGGCGGCGCTGGATGCCGGCCATCACTTGGGCGTTGTCTGCCATCTGCGGCACCCACTTGGGGCTCACGAAGCTGGTGACCTCGATCTCTTTCAGGCCCGCGTCCTGGAGGCGGTGCACCAGTCCGATCTTGATCTCGGCGGGAACGGTTTGCTTTTCGTTTTGCAGCCCGTCGCGCGGGCCGACGTCGACGAGCACGACACGGTGAGGAAGTTTCATGGGAGCCTCAGTAGCCTCGGACGGGGTCCACGACCCCGGTGATGGATTCGCCACGCTGCAGGGCGCGGATCTTGCCCGCGATCTGCGCGATGCTTTCGCCCCGCAGGGTGCGCGCCGAGGCATGGGGCGTGACGGTGACGCGGGGGTGTCGCCAGAAAGGATGTTCGGGCGGCAGGGGTTCGGTCTCGAAGACGTCCAGTGTCGCGCCGGCAAGGTGGCCGGTCTCCAGCAGCGCCAGCAGGTCGTCCTCGACCAGATGCGCGCCGCGCGCGACGTTGATCACATAGCCCCCAGGCTGCAGCTGTGACAGTGTCTCGCGCCGCAGCAGGCCGATGGTGGCCGGGGACAAGGGCAACAGGCACACCAGCACGCGCGTGGCGGCCAGAAAAGCCGGCAGCTGTGCGTCGCCCGCGTAGCACGTGACGCCCGGCACCTGGCGCATCGTGCGGCTCCAGCCCCGCACCGGGAAATCGAAGCCGGCCACGGCCTGGGCTACTCGCTGGCCCAGCACGCCCAGCCCCAGGATGCCCACTGGGAACTCGGCGCGCGCGCGCGGCTTGCGGTAGGACCATTGGGCCTGCGCCGCATCAGCCTCATAGGCATCGAACTCTCGGAAGTGCCGCACCAGGGCGTGGCAGACGTACTCGGCCATCTGCACCGCCATCCCGGCGTCCTCGACGCGCACCACTTTCAGCGCGGGCGGCAGACGCAGCTTCAGGAGGGCGTCGACACCAGCGCCGATATTGAACAGGGTCTGCAGACCGGACTGTTCGTCGATGAAGGCCTGGGGAGGCATCCAGACGACAGCGTGATCACACGACGGCGCGCCTGGCACCCAGGGCAAGACCTCGACCCCGGGCAGGGCTGCACGCAGACCCTCGAGCCAGGGCTCGACACGTTGATCGGAGAGGCAGACGGCGATGCGCATCCTGTGATTGTTCCCTAGATGGCTCGACCTGCGCCCGCGGCGGTCTTTCCTGCGCGCGCCGGCGGCTCAGGCCGCGACCTCGAGCTTGAGGAGTTCAGCCCCCTCAGCCACCTGGTCGCCCGGCGCGTAAAGCACCTCGGCCACTGTGCCGTCGGCCGGCGCGGCGATGGTGTGCTCCATCTTCATGGCCTCCATCACCGCCATCGCCTGGCCCTTGGTGACGCGGTCTCCCGCCTTCACCGCGATGGACACCACTTTGCCCGGCATGGGCGCAGTCAGACGCCCGCCCTCGGCCTCGCCCTCGCCTGCATGGGCCAGCAGGTCCAGCGAGACGATGACGGCGGCGCCGCGCGCGGTGAACACATGGTCGGTCTCGCCCTGCGGGTGCACAGTGACGCGTTCGCGCAGGCCGGCGTAGCGCAGGTCGATGCCGCGCTCACCCACGGGCTCGAAGGCCAACAGCCCCTGCGTCTCGCCCACCGCGAGGGAGAGGCGGCCGTCGTGGCCGTAAGTCAGGTGCGCGGACACGTGCTGGCCAGCGAACTCGAACTCGAAGCGGCGTACCACCTCGCCATGTGAGCGCCAGCCATCGCGGCGACTGAAGGGGTCATGGCCGGACAGCGCGCGTTCATCCAACAAGGTACGCGCCACCGCCGCGGCCGCGGCCAGGGCCAGCGGCACGGGCTGCTGGTCGAACAGAGCCGCCGCTTCACGCGGGATCAGGGCGGTGTCCAGATTGGCCTTCCCGAACGAGTCGCTGCGCACCACGTGCCGCAGGAACTGCACGTTGGTGGCCAGGCCCACGATCTGGGTCTGCGCCAGCGCTTCGTCCAAACGCGCCAGCGCCTCCTCGCGCGTCGCGCCGTGCACGATCAGCTTGGCGATCATGGAGTCGTAGAAGGGCGATATGGCATCGCCCTCGCGTACGCCGTCGTCTACCCGAACTGGCGAGCGGGTGAAGCTGCTGCAGGCGGGCTTGCGATAGACCTGCAGCGTGCCGGTCGCGGGCAGGAACTGGTTGTCGGGGTTCTCGGCGCAGATGCGCGCCTCGATGGCATGGCCGTCCAGCCGCAGCTGGTCCTGCGTGAGCGGCAGCGGCTCGCCACTGGCCACGCGCAGCTGCCACTCGACCAAGTCCAGACCCGTGACGGCCTCCGTGACCGGGTGCTCCACCTGTAGGCGGGTGTTCATCTCCATGAAGAAGAAGGCCATCTCGCCCGAGGGCTTCTGCTCCACGATGAATTCGACGGTGCCGGCACCCACGTAGTGCACTGCGCGTGCGGCGGCCACCGCCGCCTCCCCCATCTGCCGGCGCAGGGCAGGCGACAGGCCGGGCGCGGGCGCCTCTTCCAGCACCTTCTGGTGGCGCCGCTGCACAGAGCAATCACGCTCGAACAGCCAGACGTAGTGGCCCTGCGTGTCGCCGAAGACCTGGATCTCGATGTGGCGCGGGCGCTGGACGTATTTCTCGATCAGAACGGCGTCGTCGCCGAAGCTGTTGGCGGCCTCGCGCTTGCACGAAGCGAGCGCCGCGTCGAAATCAGCCGCCTTGTCCACCGCACGCATGCCCTTGCCGCCACCGCCGGCACTGGCCTTGATCAGGACCGGATAGCCGATGGTCTCGGCCTGGCCTTTCAGGAACTCGGGCTCCTGGCGGCTGCCGTGGTAACCGGGCACCAGGGGCACACCGGCTTGTTCCATCAACTGCTTGGATTCGGCTTTGAGGCCCATGGCCTGGATGGCCGAGGGCGGCGGGCCGATGAAGACCAGGCCCGCGTCGGCGCAGGCCTGGGCGAACTCTTCGTTCTCACTGAGAAAGCCGTAGCCCGGATGGATGGCCTGCGCGCCGGTCGCACGTGCGGCTTCGAGGATGCGCTCCCAACGCAGGTAGCTGTCGGCGGGTGCATTACCGCCGATATGGACAGCCTCGTCGCAGGCGGCCACATGCTTGGCGTTCGCGTCGGCGTCGGAGTAGACGGCAACGGTGCGCACCGCCATGCGGCGCGCGGTCGCGGCCACTCGGCAGGCGATTTCACCCCGATTGGCGATCAGGATCTTTTGAAACATGTTCAGCTCTCTTCCCCGCCGAGCCAGTTCGGCTTGCGCTTTTCCAGGAACGCCGTGATGCCCTCGCGCCCCTCGGGCGTAGCGCGGATGTCGGCGATGCGCTCGGCGGTGTCTTCCAGCAGGCTGTCGCTCATTTCCTGGCCGGCCACGTCGTGCAGCAGCTGCTTGCAGGCCTTGACCGCGGCGGGACCTGCCTGCACCAGGGACTTGGCGACGGCGACCACGCGGGCGTCGAGTTCGGCCGCCGGCACGGCCTCATGCACCAGTCCGCAATGCACCGCCTGGGCCGCACCAAAACGCTCGGCGGTGAGAAACCAGCGGTGCGCCGCCCGCGCACCCATGGCGCGGATCAGGTAGGGACTGATGGTGGCGGGAATCAGGCCAAGGCGGACCTCGCTCACGCAGTAGTGCGCGGTGTCGGCCGCCAGGGCGATATCGCAGGCCGCGACCAGGCCAAGGCCGCCGGCGTACACATCGCCCTGCACCCGAGCGATCGTGGGCTTGGGGCATTCATAGATCACCTCGAGCATGCGCGCCAGGGCGGTGGCGTCGGCCAGGTTCTCTTCGTGCGAGTAGGCGGCCATGCGTTTCATCCAGTTCAGGTCGGCGCCCGCGCAGAAAGCCGTGCCGCTGGCGGCCAGCACGATGCAGCGCACCTGAGGACGGCGGCCCAACTCAAGGAAGACGGCGGTGAGCTCGGCGATCACATCCTCGTTGAAGGCGTTGCGCACGTCGGGGCGATGGAGCGTGACGGTGGACACGCCCGCGTCAAACCGCAGGTCCAGATGCTTCATGTGGTACTCCGGGGAGGATTCAAGGGCCGGACGGCTTCGCGCCCGGGGTCAGGGATTCCAGGCGCGCAGGCCGCGCCACGGCTCGAAAGCGTCGAAGCTGCGGTCACGATGCAGCAGGGCGTAGCCACGGTCGAGGCAGAACGTGGCGATGATCTGTACACATCCTGGGCCTCACATACGGAACACGCCAAACCGCACGTCAGGAATCGGCGCGTTGCGGGACGCCGACAACCCCAGCGCCAGCACGCGGCGCGTATCGGCCGGGTCGATCACCCCATCGTCCCACAAGCGAGCGCTGGCGTAATAGGGGTGGGACTGGTGGGCGAACTGGTCCAGCAAGGGCTGCTTGAAGGCGGCCTCTTCCTGGGTACTCCAGGTGCCGCCCTTGGCCTCGATGCCGTCGCGACGCACGGTCGCCATCACGCTGGCGGCCTGCTCGCCGCCCATGACGGAGATCCGCGCGTTAGGCCACATCCAGAGAAAGCGCGGCGAGTAGGCCCGGCCGCACATGCCGTAGTTGCCAGCGCCATAACTGCCACCGATGATCACCGTGAACTTGGGCACGCTGGCGGTGGCGACGGCCGTCACCATCTTGGCGCCATGGCGGGCGATGCCCTCGTTCTCGTACTTGCGGCCCACCATGAAGCCGGTGATGTTTTGCAGGAACACGAGCGGCACCTTGCGATGGCAACACAGCTCGATGAAGTGCGCGCCCTTTTGCGCCGACTCGCCAAACAGGATGCCGTTGTTGGCGATGATCCCCACCGGCATGCCCTCGATGTGCGCGAAGCCGCACACCAGCGTGGCACCAAAGCGCGCCTTGAACTCATGGAATTCGGAGCCGTCGACGATGCGGGCAATGATCTCGCGCACATCAAAGGGCTTGCGGGTGTCCACCGGCACCACGCCATACAGCTCGCAGGCGTCGTATCGCGGAGGACGCGGCTCACGCAGCACGGTTTCGTGCGACTTGGGCCGGTTGAAGGTGGCCGCGATCTGGCGGGCCAGCGACAGGGCGTGCAGGTCGTTTTGCGCGAGGTGGTCGGCCACGCCGGACAGGCGTGTGTGCACATCACCGCCGCCCAGGTCCTCGGCGCTCACCACTTCTCCGGTGGCGGCCTTCACCAGCGGCGGGCCGCCCAGGAAGATGGTGCCCTGGTTCTCGACGATGATGGTCTCGTCGCTCATGGCGGGTACGTAGGCGCCGCCCGCGGTGCACGAGCCCATGACCACCGCCACCTGCGGGATGCCTTGCGCGGACATATTGGCCTGGTTGTAAAAGATGCGGCCGAAGTGGTCCCGGTCAGGGAAGACCTCGTCCTGGTTCGGCAGGTTGGCACCGCCAGAGTCGACCAGGTAGAGACAGGGCAGGCCATTCTGCATCGCCACTTCCTGGGCCCGCAGGTGCTTCTTCACCGTCATGGGGTAGTAGGTGCCGCCCTTCACCGTGGCGTCGTTGCACACGATCATGCAGTCGACCCCGCTCACGCGCCCGATGCCGGCGATCAGGCCGGCGCAGGGCGCGTCGCCGCGGTACATGCCATGGGCCGCCAGAGGCGCCAGCTCCAGGAAGGGGGTGCCGGGGTCCAAGAGCATCTGCACCCGCTCGCGGGGCAGCAGCTTGCCGCGCGCGGTGTGCTTGGCGCGCGCCGCCTCGCCGCCACCGGCCGCGGCCTGAGCCACCTGCGTGCGCAGGTCGTCGACCAGGGCGCGCATGGCGGCGGCGTTGGCCTGGAAATCGGCGGAACGTGGATTGAGTTGCGACTCGATGGGGGTCATGGGGTCCTCGGGCCCGGTGATCCGGACTGCCGGCAAGCTTAGGCACAGCAGGCGGGGCCTGGGTGCCAGCAAGGTTGCAAATCCTGCCATTTTTCAGGACACTGCCATATGCCCGCGCGAGCTCCCGCACCACCCCCTACGCAAGCCACGCCCATGGCGTTCGCTCGAGTCATTGTCGGCGCGCTGCGGCGGGGCGGGGTGGGGCCCGAAGAGTCCTTGCAGCTGGCACAGATCACGCCAAAAGAATTACAGCAAACAGGCGGCCACATCAGCGCCTTGCAGATGGAGTGGCTCTCCGGCGCCGCCATGCAGGCGCTAGACGACGAGGCCTTGGGCGCCTACAGCCGGCGCCTGCCCTGGGGCAGCTACGGCATGCTGGCGCGGGCCTCGCTCAGCGCGCCCGACCTGGGCCTGGCGATCCGGCGCTGGTGCCGCCACCATGGCCTGATCGCGGATGACATACGCCTGCGCCTGGTCACGCGCGGCGCCACGGCCGCCATCGTGGTGGAAGAAAGCGCCCGCCACGCCACCCTGGAGGCCGGCCGGCGAGAGTTCAGCCTGGTCCACGTGCTGCGCAACATCCTGGGCCTGTCCTCCTGGTTCGTCGATTCGCGCATCCCGCTGCAGGGCGCAGCGTTTCCCTTCGCCCGCCCGGCCCACGTAGCCGCCTACAGCCACATGTTCCCCGGCCCGCTGCACTTCGGTGCGGCTCAAGCGGAGTTGCACTTCGACGCCCGCTACCTGGCACTGCCACTGCGCCGCGACGAAGTGGCGTTGAGCCAGATGCTGCAGCGCGCCCTGCCGCTCACCGTGCATCAGTACCGCCGCGATCGCCTGCTGGTGCAGCAGGTGCGTCAGGTGCTGTCCACTGACGAGGGCGCGGTCTGTGACGCCCAGGGCATTGCGGCGCTGCTTCACCTTTCCGCGCGGACCCTGCACCGCCAGCTGCGGGAAGAGGGCGCGAGCCTGCAGCAACTCAAAGACGAAGTGCGCAGCGCCCGTGCGCGCGAGTTGCTCCAACGCAGTGCGCGCCCCGTTAAGCAGGTCGCCGCCGCAGTGGGTTTTCGCAACGAGAAAAGCTTCATCCGCGCCTTCCGCGGCTGGACCGGCACCTCCCCTGCCGACTACCGCCGCCGCCTGCAGGCATGAGGCTGGCCCTGCTCCACAGGGACGCGAGGAAGAACGCGCGACGCTCAGCGCCCCGAAGGCACCACGCCGCGCAGCAACTGCGCCAGCTCTGGTCCTTGCACCAGCACCAGCCCGTGCTGGCGCACCAGGCGCTGGGCCTGCGCGCTGAGCTCGCCCAGGGCGATGTAGTGGCCCTCGCTGGCGCCTGCTCGCTGCACGGCGTCCACCAGCGCCTGCACGGACTCCTCTCCGTGGCGGGCCGCCTTCCATCGGCGCGCGGCGACCAGACAGGTGAGGCCCTCGCGCTCCAGGCGTAGGTCGGCGCCCCCTTCGGCCGACCGTACCGCATGGCCCTGGGCCGTATAGGCCTGGGTCAGAGCCCGCGAAAGGTCGGTCCAAGCCATGGCCGCCACGGCCTCGGTGATGGCCTGCACCTCGCGCGCGCTGGGCGCGTTCCACTGCCGCACCAGCGCCACTGCGCTGATCACAAAAAACGGGAGGGAACCCAGGGCGCCCACCACCCGCAGGTCGTCGGGAAGCAGGGCTGCAGCCACCAGCACCCACACCGACGCCACCAGCAGGCTGATCCACCATGGCTTGCGCAGCAGGATCGCAAAGACCGAATTGGGCGCCATCTTGAATTTCATGAACCGTCCGTCCGTGGGTGTGCAGGCCGGGGGCGATTGTGCCGTCGTCTGGGACAATCCCGCCCATCCATGGAAATTCATGACCTCATCGGCTACCTCGCCGCAGTGCTGACCACGGTGTCTTTCGTGCCGCAGGCCTGGAAGACGTTTCGTTCACGCGACGTGAGCGGGATCTCTCTGGGGATGTACGCCCTGTTCACGACAGGGGTCGCCCTGTGGCTGGTCTACGGGCTGGTGCTGGGCAACGTGCCGATCACGCTGGCCAACGCCATCACCCTGGCGCTGGCGCTGGCGGTGCTCCTGATGAAGCTGCGCTACGGAACGACGCCCCGGGGATCAGGTCGATCGGACTGAAGGCGTAAAGGCCTCGGTCAGCCAGGTCAGCCCCCGCGCCCACCGGCGGCGACGGCTCATGCCCAAGTGGCCAGCAAATGAGGCAGGTCCGCCATGTCGGTGAAGACCGCGACAGCCCCGGCAGCGCGCAGGGCCACCGGGGTATCGTGGCCCATCTCGGGCGGGCTGTAGCCAAACACGGTGGCGCCGGCGGCCACACCCGCGGTCACGCCCGTCACGGTGTCCTCGACCACCGCGCAACGGCGAGGATCAACCGACAAGGCCGCGGCGGCCGCGAGGTACACATCGGGGTGCGGTTTGGATCGGGGCAGGTCGTGCCCGCTGAAGACGCGCCCTTCGAACCAACGCAGGAGGCCGGTCTTTTGTAGCTGTAGCTTCACCTTGCCCATGTCAGCGCCCGAGGCGCAGGCGATACGTCCGCCGTAGGCAGCGTGGACAGCGCCGACCGCATCGGCCACATGGCGGATCGGTTGCACCCGCGCCATCAGCTGCTGGTTGCGGCGCTCGCGGAACGAGGCCATCCAGGCCTCGGTCAGCGGCTTGCCAGTGTGCGCCTCGATACGGGCCCGTTCGTCCTTGACAGCCTTGCCCATGAAGACGCGCACGCATTCCTGCATGGTGAGCACCCACCCCTGCTCCTCTAGCATGTCCCGCAGGACGCCGATGGTGATGGGTTCGCTGTCGACCAGGACGCCGTCGCAATCGAACAGGACGGCTTCGAACGCACCGCTCATAGTGCGCGCTGGATGATGATCTTTTGCACGTCGGAAGTACCTTCGTAGATCTGGCACACCCGCACGTCGCGCCAGATGCGCTCCACGGGAAAGTCGTTCACGTAACCGTAGCCCCCCAGGGTCTGGATAGCAGCGCTGCATACCTGCTCGGCGATCTCGCTGGCAAAGAGCTTGGCCATGGCCGCCTCCTTCAGACAAGGCTGACCCGCATCGCGCAGGCTGGCCGCATGCCAGACCAGCTGGCGGGCCGCTTCGAGCTGCGTGGCGCAATCGGCCAGGCGAAAGCCGACGGCCTGATGATTGAAGATGGCGGTACCAAAACTCTGGCGCTCTTTGGCATAGGCCAGGGCCGATTCAAAGGCACTGCGGGCCATGCCCACGCTTTGCGCCGCGATGCCGATGCGACCGCCCTCCAACGCCGATAGCGCGATGCGATAGCCCTCGCCCTCCTCGCCGATGCGGTTTTCAGCCGGGATACGACAGTTGTCGAAGTTGATCTGCGCGGTGTCGCTCGAATGCTGGCCCACCTTGTCCTCCAGCCGCGCCACCCGGTAGCCGGGGGCATCGGTGGGCACCAGGAAGGCGCTCATGCCCTTCTTGCCCGCGCCCTTGTCGGTCACGGCGATGACGATGGCCACCTGCCCGTTCTGGCCGGAGGTGATGAACTGCTTCACGCCGTTGATCACATAGTGGTCACCCTGCTTCACTGCGGTGGTGCGAAGGGCCGAGGCGTCGCTGCCCACATGGGGCTCGGTCAGGCAGAAGGCGCCGAGCATCTCACCGCGTGCCAGCGGCACGAGCCAGCGGCGCTTCTGGTCCTCGTTGCCATAGCGCATGAGGATGGCGTTCACCGGGCAGTTGGTGACGCTGATCGCGGTGCTGGTGCCGCCATCGCCCGCGGCTACCTCTTCGAGCACCAGGGCCAGGCTCACGTAATCGAGTTGGGCACCGCCATACGTCTCGGGCACGCAGATGCCGTAGGCGCCCAGGGTGGCCAGGCCCCGGTGCGCCTCACGCGGGAAGACATGCTCGCGGTCCCAGCGCGCGGCATGAGGCCAGAGTTGCTCCTGCGCGAAGGCACGCACCGCGTCTCGGATCATTTCCTGGTCGGGGGTCAGCAGCATGGTCGGATCCTGAAGGTCATTGGCCCCGCGCGAGGTCGGTGATGAGGCGTGCGGCCAGGTACAGCCGGCGCGGGATGGCATCGAGCTGCGCGTACTCGGCCTGGTCGCTGTGATAGCCGAAGCCCGGCAGGCCCAGGCCTTCGAGTACCGGCCGGCCCGAACGCGCGGCGAAGGCAGCGTCCGTGCCGCCACCGGTCGACGGGATCACGCTGATGCTGCCGCCGACTTGGGCATAAATCGCCCGGGCCTTCTCAATCAAGGCCTCGCCCGCAGGACCTGCCACAAAGGAGGGCCGATTGATCGACAACTCCACACTCAGCTCCGCCCCCGCCAGCCGGGGCTGGGCCGCCCGCTGGCGCAACGTCGACAAGGCCGCCTGCAGGTCGGCCTCGTGGATGTAGCGAATATTGGCCTGCACCATGGCCTGCGCAGGCACCACATTGGCCACGGTGCCGCCAGTGCCGATCGTCCACGTGAAGCGGAAGGCGCGGGCCGGCTGGTCCAGATCAAGATTGCGCAGCATGAAGTCGGCGGCCTCCACCATGGCGTTGACGCCCGCCTCCGGATTGACCCCCGCATGCGCAGGGCGACCTTTGACGGTGACGCGCACGTTCGCCACACCGGAGGTGGCGCGCACCATGATCTCGCGCGGCGAGGTCGTGGGCTCGAAGGACAGCACAACATCGTGCTCGCGCGCCACGGCCTCGATCAGCGCCGAGGAACCCGGCGAGCTACGCTCCTCGTCGGTGTTGAACAAGACACCGATCGAGGCGAAATCGTCAAATCCACGCGCACCTAGCAAGCGCAGGGCGTGCAGGATGACTGCGATGCCTCCCTTGGCATCGGCCACGCCAGGGCCGTAGGCCCGATCACCCTCGACACGAAACGGCATGCGCGCCAGCGTGCCGCGTGGATAGACCGTGTCCATGTGAGCGATGAGGAGGATGCGGCGCTGACCCTTGCCGTTGATGCGTCCGACGATATTGGCACCCGGCCCGCCATCGGCCGGCTTGTGCCGCGTCACCTGTGCGCCCAGGGCACGCAGCTCGCCTTCCAGCAAGTCGGCCATCTGCGCCAGGCCTTGCGCGTCGGTACTGCCCGACTCAACGTTGACCAGGCGCTCCAGCGTGCGCACGACCGCGTCCTTTTCAGCGGTGGCAGCCGCCAGCAGGCTGGCCTCCGGCGCGCTGGCGGTGGGCGCCTGCGCGTGCACGAAGCCGGTGCCGGCCAGGCCCACGGCCAACAAGCCTCGAAGCACCCAAGTCCGAAAGGGATGGAAGGTGGGATGCATGTCATCGTCTCCTGTTCATTCTTCTCCGAGGGCGGCAGGCGCGGCCCGCGCTGGCCTCAAACCAACTCAATGGCCATGGCCGTACCCTCGCCCCCGCCGATGCACAGCGTGGCCAGGCCGCGCTTCTTGCCGTGAGCCTGCAAGGCGTGGATCAAAGTGACCAGGATGCGCGCGCCCGAGGCGCCAATGGGATGGCCCAGCGCGCAGGCACCACCGTTGACGTTGACGATTTCGTGCGACACCTTCAGCTCGTGCATCAGGGCCATGGGCACTACGGCAAAGGCCTCGTTCACCTCCCACAGGTCGACATCGGCCACCTTCCAACCGGCCTTGGCCAAAGCCTTCTGGGTGGCGCCAACCGGCGCCGTGGTGAACCACTCGGGCTCCTGGGCATGGGTGCCGTGAGCCACGACACGGGCCACGGGTTTGCAGCCCAGGCGCTTGGCCGTGCTTTCGGTCATCATGACCAGGGCAGCGGCACCGTCGTTGATGCTGGACGACGAAGCGGCGGTGATGGTGCCGTCCTTCTTGAAGGCAGGCTTGAGGGTGGGGATCTTGTCCAGCTTGACCTTGCCCGGGCCTTCGTCCACCGAAACCACCACCTCGCCGGCGCGGCTCTTGACGGTGACGGGCGCAATCTCCTTGGCAAAGGCGCCCGACTCGGTGGCCGCCTTGGCGCGCTGCACGCTGGTGGTGGCAAAGTGGTCCTGCGCCTCCCGGCTGAACTTGAACTTCGCGGCGCAGTCCTCGCCGAAGGTGCCCATGGAGCGACCGGCCTCATAGGCGTCCTCCAGGCCGTCCAGCATCATGTGGTCGTACACACGGTCATGGCCCATGCGGTAGCCGCCGCGCCCCTTGAGCAGCAGGTAGGGCGCGTTGGTCATGCTTTCCATGCCACCGGCCACCAGCACTTCGTGGCTCCCCGCCAGCAGCATGTCGTGGGCGAACATGGCCGCGCGCATACCCGAGCCGCACATCTTGGAGAGGGTGACCGCACCCGCCGACTTGGGCAGTCCACCCTTGAAGGCCGCCTGCCGTGCCGGGGCCTGGCCCTGGCCGGCCATCAAGCAATTGCCAAAGAGCACTTCGCCCACCGCGTCGGGCGCGATGCCGGCGCGCTCGACAGCGGCCTTGATGGCGACGCCGCCCAGATCATGCGCGGACAAGGCGGTGAAATCGCCCTGGAACGCGCCCATGGGCGTGCGAGCGGCGCTGACGATGACGATGGATTCAGGCATGGGGTGTCCTTTCACGAAGTTGCGGGGGAACCCACGAAGCGCTTGTCGACCTCGTAGGGAAAAACGTCGAACACATAGCCGGACTGGATGCGCTCCTTGTGGCTTTGCCAGAAGGCAGCATCGAGCAGGTCCGGGTGGTGGCGCATGAATACCTCGCGCACCGCGGGGTTTCCGAGCAGGAAGGGACCAAAGGTCTCGGGGAAGACGTCGCGCGGACCGACCGAATACCAAATCTCGCCGGACATCTCGTCGTCCTCGTTGCGCGGGGGCGGCACACGGCGGAAATTGCAGTCGGTGATGTACTCGATCTCGTCGTAGTCGTAGAACACCACCTTGCCGTTGCGGGTGACGCCAAAGTTCTTCCATAGCATGTCGCCCGGGAAGATGTTGGCGGCCACCAGATCCTTGATGGCGTTGCCGTATTCGACCACTGCGCGTTCAACCTGTTCGCTCGCGCCCGCGTCAAAGGCCTCCTGCAGGTAAAGGTTCAGGGGGATCATGCGCCGCTCGATATACAGGTGCTTGATGATCACCTCCTCGTGGCCGTCGCCGTCGCGGTCGGAGATCTCGAGCTGGCTGGGCGCGAACTTGCGGATTTCCTCGATCAGTTCGTCCTCGAAGCGATCGCGGGCGAAGGCCACCTCGCTGTACTCCAGGGTGTCGGCCATGCGGCCCACGCGATCGTGCTGCTTGACCAGCAGGTACTTGCCCTTGATCTGCTCGCGGGTGGTGTCCTTCTGCGGCGGGTAGTAGTCCTTGATGATCTTGAAGACATAGGGGAAGGACGGCAGATCGAACACCAGCATCACCATGCCCTTGATGCCGGGCGCGATGCGTAGCTTGTCGCTGGAGTGACGCAGGTGGTAGAGAAAGTCTCGGTAAAACAGCGTCTTCCCCTGCTTGGCCAGCCCCAGCGCGTTGTAGATCTCGGCGCGTGGCTTGCGCGGCATGAGCGAGCGCAGGAACTGCACGTAGGCCGAGGGCACCTCCATATCCACCATGAAGTAGGCGCGCGCGAAGGAAAACAGCATCAAGAGGTCGTCTTCGCCGAAGAGGCAGGCGTCGATCAGCAGCTGGTTGTCATCGCCGTGCAGGATCGGCAGGGCGAAGGGCACTTCGTTGAAGCCGTTGATGATCTTGCCCACCACGTAGGCGCCCTTGTTCCGGTAGAACAAGGAGGACAGCACCTGGATCTGGAAGTTGGCGCGCAGCGTCATCTGCGCCAGACGCACATCGAAGGCCTGCACCACACGACGCGCGTCCCGCGGCAGATCCTGAAAGGGCCGCTGCAGCTGGAAGTTGTCGATGATGCGCACCATCGTTTCATGGAGTGTGTCGCGGCCCGGGTAGTAGGCCCGGTAGGTCGGGGTCGCGGCGGGTTCGTCGTTCTCGATGTACTCGGTGCTCACAGCCGGCCGCACGAAGATGAAATCGTTGTGGAAGTAGGTGCGGTGCAGGATCTTGGTGGTGACCGAGTTAAAAAAAGTCTCGGCCAGCTCCGGCTGGTGGTGGTCGATCAGCAGGCCGATGTAATGCAGCTTGACCTGTTGCCACACCTCCATGGGCTGTTCGTGCGCACGGAATTCTTTTTCGAGGCGTACCGACGCCTCTTTCACCCGCAGGTCGTAGAACTCGATACGTTCGCGCTGCGCGCGTTGCTGTCCGTGCCAGTCGGCTGTCTCAAAGCGATGCTTGGCGCGGGCGGACTCGGTGCGAAAGAGCCGGTAGTGGCGGTTGAAGCCGTCCATCATCGCCTTGGCGATGTCGTAGGCCAACGGGGAGTCGAGTTGCTGGGGAAACATCGGGCACCTCGGGTCCGGTATCGCTGTCAGGCCCGCTTGGCGCCGCCCACTGCGCCGACGGCACCGCGGTAGACGCGCTCCAGGTCGGCGGGACTGTCCACCGTCATGTGCATATCCTTGATCAGGCCGTCGGAGAGGCCATACACCCACCCGTGCAAGGTAAGCGACTGACCGCGCGCCCAGGCGTCCTGGACCACCGTGGTCTGCGCCACGTTGACCACTTGCTCGATGGCATTGAGCTCGCACAGCAAGCTCACGCGGTGTTCGACCGGCGTCGCATCGATCAGAGGCTTGTGGCGGCTGGCCACGTCCTTGACATGCCGCAGCCAGTTGTCGGCCAGGCCCACGCGGGTGCCCTTGAGGGCCGCCACCACGCCGCCGCAGCCGTAATGCCCCACCACCATCAGGTGTTCGACCTTGAGCAGGTCCACCGCGTACTGGATGGTGGACAGGCAATTGAGGTCCGTCGGCACCACCACGTTGGCAACGTTGCGGTGGACAAAGACCTCGCCGGGCTCGAGGCCCGTGATCTGATTGGCCGGTACGCGCGAGTCGCTGCATCCGATCCACATGTAGCGCGGTGACTGCTGCGACAGCAGGCCGGTGAAAAAGCCCGGGCGCTCCTGCTCCATGCGGGCTGCCCAGTCTCGGTTATGGGCAAACAGGTCTTCGAGGTCTCGGTTCATGGCTTGGATTGTCCGCGCGGCGTCCGATGCAGCCCTTACATCGTCTCCGCGAACAGCTCGCGGCCGATCAGCATGCGGCGGATCTCACTGGTGCCAGCACCGATCTCATAGAGCTTGGCATCGCGCCACAGACGCCCCAGCGGGTATTCGTTGATGTAGCCATTGCCGCCAAACACCTGGATGCCCTCGCCGGCCATCCAGGTGGCCTTCTCGGCGCACCAGAGAATGACCGAGGCGCAGTCCTTGCGCACCTGGCGCACATGCTCGGCGCCCAGCATGTCCAGGTTCTTGCCTACCGTGTAGCAGAAGGCACGCCCAGCCTGCAGCACGGTGTACATATCGGCCACTTTGCCCTGGATCAACTGGAACTCGCCGATGCTCTGACCGAACTGCTTGCGGTCGTGGATGTAAGGCACCACGTTGTCCATGACGGCCTGCATGATGCCGATGGGACCGGCGGCCAGCACCGCGCGCTCGTAGTCCAGGCCCGACATCAACACCTTGGCCCCGCCGTTGACCGCGCCCAGCACGTTGGCGGCAGGCACCTCGACGTTCTGGAACACCAGCTCGCCGGTGTGACTGCCTCGCATCCCCAGCTTGTCCAGCTTCTGCGCGATCGAAAAACCCTTCATGCCTTTCTCGACCAGGAAGGCGGTAACGCCGCGCGCACCCAGCTCGGGCTCGGTCTTGGCATAGACCACCAGGGTGTCGGCGTCGGGGCCGTTGGTGATCCACATCTTGCTGCCATTGAGGACGTAGTAGCCGCCTTTGTCTTCCGCCTTGAGCTTCATGGAGATGACATCGGAGCCCGCACCCGGCTCGCTCATGGCGAGGGCCCCGACATGCTCGCCGGAGATCAGCTTGGGCAGGTATTTGTCTTTCTGGGCGGCAGTGCCATTGCGCTTGATCTGGTTCACGCACAGATTGGAGTGCGCGCCATACGACAGGCCCACCGAGGCCGAGGCGCGCGAGATTTCCTCCATCGCGATCATGTGGGCCAGGTAGCCCATGTTGGCGCCGCCGTAGGCCTCAGGCACGGTGATGCCCAGCACCCCCAAGTCGCCCATCTTGCGCCACAGGTCCATGGGGAACTGGTCGCTGTGGTCGATCTCGGCGGCACGCGGCGCGATCTCGGTCTGCGCGAAATCGCGTACCGCGTCACGCAGTGCGTCGATGTCTTCACCGAGCTGGAAGTTCAGGCCTGGCAGGTTCATGCGTTGCTCCGAGAGAAAAGTGGAAGGCGATCAGTGCCGGATGCCTTCGCGGCCGGTCACGGTCATGAGAGTGGCCACCAGGGTGGCGATGAGTTTTTCGCCGCCGTGGGCGTCGATGGCCCAGGCCTGCCCTTCAGTGAAGGTGACGGTTCGGCCCGGTTTCAGCACCTGGCCGACCATGCGAAAGCGCTGGCCCTCGGCCGGCGCCATCAGGTTGATCTTGAATTCAATCGTCAGCACCCCGGCGTCGGCCGGCATGAGGGTGGCGGCCGCATAGCCGCAGGCCGAATCGAGGGCGGTGGCCACCATGCCGGCATGCAAAAAGCCATGCTGCTGCGTCAGGCGCGTGGAGAAGGGCAGGCCGATCACCACCCGGCCGGGCTCGACGGTGTCCAGCGCGGCGCCGATGGTGTCCATGGCGGCCTGGCGCTGAAAGCTGGCGCGCACACGCGCGGCGAAATCGGGATCGCGAGGTTCGAAGGCAGCGGGCA
Organism: Pseudomonadota bacterium; assembly: GCA_041159245.1. Lineage (GTDB taxonomy): Bacteria > Pseudomonadota > Gammaproteobacteria > Burkholderiales > Burkholderiaceae_C > Ramlibacter. The sequence continues at coordinate 17,253 of JBEAZV010000071.1, read as the reverse complement.
TGGGGCGCAGGCTCAGGAGGAAGGGACGAATGATTGACGTTTACGTAAACGTCAATTATGCCGCGGCGGCCTTGGTCCGCGGCGACTTGCCGCCCCGTGTCAGCAGGCCGCGGGCCTCGCGCTCGTGGGCCTTCACCTCCTCGAGGTTGGCCTGCAGGTCGGCCAGTTGCTCTTCGAGCTGGCGACGGTGCTGGCCCAGGACATCCAGGAAGCGGCGCAGCTGCGGGCCGGTGTCGCGCGGGCTGTCGTACATGTCGATGATCTCGCGCGCCTCCGACAGCGACAGCCCCAGCCGCTTGGCCCGCAGCGTCAGCTTCAGGCGCGTGCGGTCTCGTGCGGTATAGGTGCGATTGCGCCCCCCAGGGCCGGTGCGCTGGGGCTGCAGCAGGCCCATGTCTTCATAAAAGCGCATGGCCCGCGTGGTGAGGTCGAATTCCTTGGCCAGGTCGCTGATGGAGTAGGTCTGGGGAGACGCCATGGAGGTCTGTTGCCGTGACAGGTGAGGGGCTGGGGTAAGGGCGGGTGTGCCGCCTGCGACAGGAGCCGGTGGGGCCCCTGCCTAGAATGCGCCATTACATCTGACGTTTACGTCAACGTCAACGCCATGAACCCCTTCGACATCCAGCTTCACTACCCCTTGGGCGACCAGCTGCCCGCCGCTGGCACCACGCTGGAGGTCGCCCCCGGGGTGCGCTGGATCCGAATGGGCCTGCCCTTTGCCTTGGACCACATCAATCTGTGGCTGCTGCGTGACCGGGTGGACGGCCGAGAGGGCTGGACGGTGGTGGACTGCTGCGTCGCCCGCGACGAGGCCCGGGCCCAGTGGGAACAGGTCTTCGCCACGCAGCTGCAAGGGTTACCGGTGCTGCGGGTAATCGTGACGCACATGCACCCGGACCACATCGGCCTGGCGCATTGGCTCTGCGAACGCTGGAGCACCCCGGAGCACCCCTGCCGCCTCTGGATCAGTGCCACTGACTACTACACCGCCCGCATCAACTCGCGCGGCGACATCAGCTACGGCGGCGAGGGCGCGGCACGCTTCTTCGCCTCGCACGGCCTGACCGACCCCAACGCCCTGGACAAGGTGCGCGCTCGCGCGGGTTACTACGCCGACATGGTGCCTGCCGTGCCCGAGCGCTTTCGCCGCCTGCTCGATGGCGGTGAGGTCCTGATTGGCGGACAGACCTGGCGCTGCATGGCCGGTTATGGTCATGCGCCCGAGCATATGGCCCTGCACTGCGAGGCCCTGGGGGTGCTGATCTCCGGCGACATGGTGCTGCCACGGATCTCCACCAACGTGAGCGTGCACGACGCAGAGCCCGAGGCCGATCCGCTGGCAGCCTTCTTGGCATCACTGGACCGCTTGCGCCTCCTGCCCCCGGACACGCTGGTACTGCCCTCGCATGGCAAGCCCTTCACCGGACTGCATCTGCGCATCGACCAGCTGCATGCGCACCACCGCGACCGCTTGGACGAAGTCATGACCGCTTGCACCGAGCGTCCCGGGTCGGCAGCGGACATGCTGCCCGTTCTGTTCAAGCGCACGCTGGACCTGCACCAGACCACTTTCGCCATGGGTGAGGCGGTAGCGCACCTGCATACGCTCTGGTATGCGGGCAAGCTGCGGCGCTCGCGCGATGCGCAAGGGGTCTGGCGGTTTGCGCCGGGCTGAGCCTCACCCCGCCCCCTACCAGGTCGGCAGCGCCTCGTCCTTGAGCTGCCCGCGCAGCTGCGCGTAATCGGGCACCACCGTACGCACCGTATCCCAAAAGCGCGGGCTGTGGTCCATCACCCGCAAGTGGCTCAACTCGTGGGCCACCACGTAGTCGATGACCGGCATCCGAAAGTGGATCAGTCGCCAGTTCAGGCGGATCGAGCCGTCGGCGCTGGCCGTGCCCCAGCGAGTGCTGGCGCTGCTCAGACTGAGTCTCTTCCACTGCACACCCAGGCGCGGCGCGAAGTGATCCAGGCGCTCGGTGAAGAGGCGCTTGGCCTGCCGCATCAGCCAGGCCTGCACCGCGTCGCGGATCTGCGACTCGGAGGCGGTCTGCGAGAGCCCCAGGTGCAGCGTCAGGCGCGGCACGCCCGGCAGGGCCTCGGCGTCGGTGTGCAGCATGCCGCCGCCCTCGAAGCCGTGGCGCGGATCGAGCACCACGATCACCGTCTCGCCCAGGAAGGGGAAGGCGGCGCCGTCCTTCCACTCGATGCGCGCGGTCTCGATGCGCTCGCCGCGTACACGCATTTCGTCAAGCTTCTTGAGGATCCAGGTGGCCTTGGACTGGATCGCAGCTTCCACCTCGTACAGCGGCACCCACTTGGGCGCGCTCACCGTCAGCCCCTCGGGCCCGACCGTGAAGCCGATGTTGCGCCGGCGCGCGCGCCGAAATTCGAAGGCCACCTTCGTGGTCCCGAGCACCGCATGGCGGTTGGCGCGGGGATGGCCAAACTGCGCCGGGGTCAGAACACGGTCCAGGGGCTCCGCGGGTGCACTGTCCGCCGGGTCAGTCCGCACGCCCGAGGGTGACACCCCGGGCGCCACTGGCGGTGCCGGCCGATCGAAGAAATCAAGCGCGAGTTGCAGGAACTTGTTCATCGGCCTGAACGCGAGCGGCGTCATCAACGGAGACAGGACCGGCCGGCCCACCCGGGTAGGCCTCGGGGTCGAGGCGGCGCATCTCGGCCTCGATCCAGTCACGCACTTCGCGCATCAATTCATCGGCCTCGCGGCCTTCGGAAGGAATCGGCTTGCCAATCGACACATCGACAATGCCAGGCCGCTTGATCAGGGCCTTGCGCGGCCAGCACTTGGCCGAGGTCACGGCGATGGGGATCACCGGCACCCCGGTGGCGATGGCCAGGCGCGTGCCACCCGACTTGTAGCTGCCCACCTCACCGCGCGGGATGCGGGTGCCTTCGGGGAACATGATCACCCAGATCCCTTTCGAGAGCAGTTGCTTACCCTGGTCGACCACCTTGGCGAAGGCCTGCGCGCGCTGACTCCGGTCGATATGGACCATGTCCAGACGACGCATCGCCCAGCCGAAGAACGGCACATGAATCAGTTCGCGCTTGAACACATAGGCCAGGGGATGCGGCATCAACGTGGGCATGAGGAAGGTCTCGAACGTCGACTGATGCTTGACCAGCAGGATCGCGGGACTGCCCTCGCCGGGCGGCAGATTCTCCATGCCACTCACACGCACACGCATGCCCAGGATCCAGCGCGCAGAAGTCACGCAGCCGCGCAGCCACCAGACGGCCAGCCAGTACAAGGGGACGCCGCGCGTGAAGACCGACGCCACGATCACCAGTGTGGCCCACACCATCAGCGACGCCCCCATCCAGAGGCCGTGCACCACGGAGCGGATCACATTCATCATGCTCAGCGCGCGCCGCTGGCGCGGGCGATCAGGTGGTTCGCGAAGGCGCCCAGGTCTTCATGCACCTGGGTGCCGCCGGGAAAAGTCTCGGGCAGGGCGCGCCCGCGGTAGACCCCTCCCTTGCCCGTGAGCACAAGGTGCGGCTCGCAACCAACCGCGGTGCCAGCCTGCAGATCGCGCAGATGGTCACCGACCACCGGCACGCCGCGCAGGTCCACGCCAAAGCGCTCACCGATCTGCTCAAACAGGCCCGGCAGCGGCTTGCGGCAGTGGCAGGCGTCGTCGGGCGTGTGCGGGCAGTAGAACACCGCATCGACGCGCCCGCCCTGGGCGGCCAGCAGCTTGTGCATCTTGGCGTTGATCGCGTTGAGAGCCGCGACGTCGAACAGCCCACGCCCCAGGCCCGCCTGGTTGGACGCCACCACGGCATGCCAACCCGCGTGGTTCAGGCGGGCGATCGCCTCGATCGCGCCGGGCAGCGGCTCCCACTCCGCCGGCGATTTGATGTATTCGTCGCTGTCGGCGTTGATGGTGCCGTCGCGGTCGAGGATGACGAGTTTCATGAGTACAACAGGGCGCGCTTTAGGCCGCCAGGCGGGAGAGGTCTGCCACTTGGTTCATCGCCTTGTGCAAGGTGGCCAGCAGGCCCAGGCGGTTCAGGCGCAGGTCCATAGCCTCGGCGTTGACCATCACCCCATCGAAGAACGCGTCGACCGGGACGCGCAGGGCAGCAAGGGTCTGGAGCGAGCCGGTGTAATCGCCCGCCTCGAAGCGGGCCTGCGCCTTGGGCGCCAGCTCGCGCGTGGCGCTGTGCAAGGCCTTCTCGGCAGGCTCTTTGAGCAGCACTTCGCTCACATGGGCATCCACCGGACCGTCGGCCTTCTTGAGAATATTGCCAATGCGCTTGTTGGCCGCGGCCAGTGCCGGCGCCTCGGGCAGGGCCGCAAAGGCACGCACGGCGGCCAGACGCTTGGCCACATCGCCCAGGCGCTGCGGCTGCAAGGCGAGCACGGCGTCCACTTCTTGCGCGCTGTAGCCCTGCTCGCGCAGCAAGCCCGCGAGGCGCTCATAGACAAAGGTGGACAGCTGCGCGAGCGCTTCGGGCGCGGCCTGCGGGAACAGCGCCATCGCCTCCCCGATCAACTCGCCCAAGGCCAGCGGCAGGTCACGCTCCATCAGCATGCGCACGATCCCCAGCGCATGGCGACGCAGGGCGAAGGGATCCTTGTCGCCGGTGGGCAACTGGCCGATGGCGAACAGACCCGCCAGGGTTTCGAGCTTGTCGGCCAAGGCGACGACCAGACCCGTCGCGTGCCGAGGCAAGGCATCCCCGGCAAAGCGCGGCTTGTAGTGGTCCTCGATCGCGTCGGCGATCTCGGTGGGCAGTCCGTCGGCCTGTGCGTAGTAGCGGCCCATGATGCCCTGTAGCTCGGGGAACTCGCCCACCATGTCGGTAAGGAGGTCGGCCTTGGCCAGCGTGGCGGCCTGGTCGGCATGCTGGGCGAGCGCATCGTTGCCCAGCTGCGCGCCGATGACGCGGGCCAAGGCGCGCACGCGCTCAGTGCGCTCGCCTTGTGTGCCCAGCTTGTTGTGATAGACCACCTTGGCCAGACCGGCCACGCGGGAAGCCAGGGGCTTCTTGCGGTCCTGGTCGAAGAAGAACTTGGCATCGGCCAGGCGCGGTCGCACGACGCGCTCGTTGCCACCGACCACCGCGCTGGCGTCCTTCGGCTGGATATTGCTCACGACCAGGAACTGGTGCGTGAGGCGTCCCGACGCATCGAGCAGTGGGAAGTACTTCTGGTTGGCCTTCATCGTGAGGATGAGGCATTCCTGCGGCACATCGAGAAACTGCTTCTCGAACTGGCACAGAAGCACATGCGGGCGTTCGACGAGAGCCGTCACTTCATCGAGCAGCGCGTCATCGTCGATGGGGCGCACACCGCCACCCACTTTCGCCGCGGCGGCTGCCAGCTGGCGCGCGATCTCCGCGCGTCGCGCCTCGAAGCTGGCGATCACGGCGCCGTCTCGCGCCAGCGTTTCGGCATAAGCGTCGGCATGGGTCAGCGTCACGACGGGTTGGGCCGCTTCGAAGCGGTGGCCGCGGGTGGTGTTGCTGGCGGTCAGCCCCAGTGCCTGCACCGGCACCACGTCGGAACCATGCAACGCCAGCAGCGAATGCGCGGGCCGCACGAACTTCACGTCGGTCCAGCCATCGGTCAGCTGGTAGGTCATGACCTTGGGGATCGGCAGCTTGGCGATCGCCTCGGCCAGCGCCTTCTGCAAGCCCTCGCTCAGCGTCGCGCCGCGCACCTGGCTGTCGTAGAACAGCGCCTCGGCCTTGCCATCGGGGGCGCGCCGAAGCGACGTCGCCGCCGACGCGTCCGCGCCGAGCGACTGCAGCTTCTTGACCAGCGCCGGTGTGGGCGCACCGGAGGCGTCCAAGCCCACGCTCGCCGGCATCAGCTTCTGCGACACCGACTTGTCTGCGGCCTGCGACGCCACAGCGGTGATGTGCGCTGCGAGTCGGCGCGGGGAGGCAAAAGCCGTGAGGGTGGAGCCGCTTGTTGCGAGCCCCTGCGCTTGCAGTTGCTCGCACAGCACGTCGGCAAAGGCCTGGCCCAGTTTTTTCAGCGCTTTGGGGGGGAGTTCCTCGACGAAGAGTTCGACGAGCAGGTTCTGTGAATTCGCCATGGTGATCACGCTGCCTTCTTCTGAAGATCAGCCACCCACTCACGCGGCGCCATCGGAAAGCCCAGTCGCTCGCGGCTCTCGTAGTAGCTCTGGGCCACGGCGCGCGCCAGGTTGCGAATGCGGCCGATGTAGGCCGCGCGTTCAGTCACGCTGATCGCGCCACGCGCATCGAGCAAGTTGAAGCTGTGGGCCGCCTTGAGCACCTGCTCGTAGGCGGGCAGGGCCAGCTGCTGCTCCATCAGGTGCTTGGCCTGCTTCTCGTGCGCGGCGAAGGCGGTGAAGAGGAAGTCGGCGTCGCTGTGCTCGAAGTTGTAGGCCGACTGCTCCTTCTCGTTTTGCAGGTAGACGTCGCCGTAGGTCAAACCCTCTGTCCAGGTCAGGTCGTAGACGTTCTCCACGCCCTGCAGGTACATGGCCAGGCGCTCCAGGCCATAGGTGATCTCGCCGGTGATCGGCTTGCAGTCGATGCCGCCCACTTGCTGGAAGTAGGTGAACTGCGTGACCTCCATGCCATTCAACCAAACCTCCCACCCCAGACCCCAAGCACCCAGCGTGGGGTTCTCCCAGTCGTCCTCGACGAAGCGGATGTCGTTTTGCTTCAGGTCAAAGCCCAGGGCTTCGAGCGATCCGAGATACAGCTCCAGGATGTTGGCTGGAGCGGGCTTGAGCACCACCTGGTACTGGTAGTAGTGCTGAAGCCGGTTGGGGTTCTCACCATAACGGCCGTCCTTGGGGCGGCGACTGGGCTGCACATAGGCGGCCCGCCAAGGCTCAGGGCCGAGCGCGCGCAAGAAGGTGGCCGTGTGCGAGGTCCCGGCGCCCACCTCCATGTCGTAGGGCTGCAGCAGGGCGCAACCCTGGCGGTCCCAATAGGACTGCAGGGTCAGGATAATTTGCTGGAAGGTGAGCATCCCCCGATTTTACGGGGGCCGACGAGCTCGATCAGGCCCGGCGGCTTCTCGATTCAAGGGCGATCGCTATCAAAAGAATAGCGATCGCCAGGCCCCATAACGGCCCCAGGCCCCACGCAGACGCCCAGCGGGCAAATGGCGTTCGACCCGTATGGCCCTGCACCTTGCCCTCGAGCACACCACGGGTATGCCGCGGCAGCATCGTCTGCACCTGACCCTGTGCGTCGATGAGGGCGGTCGCACCCGTGTTCGTGGCGCGGATCATGGGCCGCTGCAACTCCAGCGCCCGCATGCGACTGATCTGCAAGTGCTGGTCGATGGCCACGCTGTTGCCGAACCAGGCAATGTTGCTCACGTTCACGAGCACGGTGGGCGCGCGGGCCGGGTCGGCAAAGCGCCGTGCGAGCTCCTCGCCGAACAAATCCTCGTAACACACGTTGGGCGCCAGCTGCTGTCCGCGCCAAGCGAATGACGCCTGGTCCACCCGACCCCGGTTGAAGTCCCCCAAGGGGATCTGCATCAGGTCTGTGAACCAGCGAAACAGCGGCGGAATGAATTCGCCAAAGGGTACGAGGTGGTATTTGTCATAGCGATACGGCACCCCCGCCGCGCCCAGGCCGATCACGGAATTGGTGTAGCCCTCGGCATAGCTGCCCAGTGGAATGCCCACCAGAGCGGCCTGCTGGCGGCCAGCCAGGTGCGCGCCGATGGTCTCGAGATACCCCGCGGGCAACTGCGCGGGGAGCAGGGGGATGGCCGTCTCCGGTGCCACGATGAGGCTGGCACCGCTTTCTCGCAGGGCCCGCGCATAGCCCTCGATCGCCTGGGGAATGCCCGAGCCTGCCTGGAACTTCTCGTTCTGCGGGATATTGCCCTGGAGCAGGGCGACGGACAGGGGCGCGCCTGTCGGCCGGGAGTCGCCCGCGGGCAGGACATGGGCCGCCCCGACGCACACACACCACAGGCCACAGGCCACCCAAAACCAGGGGGAGCGCGTGGCGTGCGGCAGATCTCCAAGCGCCTCCCGCCCGGAGGCGGTCAGGGACCGGGCCACAGTCGCCAGCAGGCCCGCCGCCACCGCCGCGAGAAAGCCGATCCCGTACACCCCCACCCAGGGCGCCAGCGCCGTCAGCGGTCCCTGGACATGCGCATAACCGCCCGCGCCCCAGGGAAAACCGGTGAACCACACGCCGCGCATCAACTCGGCGAGCAGCCATGCCGCACCGAAGGCGAGGACGCCCCGCACCTCGCTGCGGCGCCCGAGCCACCAGGCGATGGCCGAGGCGAGCGCGTAATACAGGCCCAGGGCCGACGCGAGCAGCAGCACGGCGACAACCGCCAGCGGCGCCGCCAGGCCGCCATACACGTGCATGGAGATGAACAGCCACCACCAGGTGCCTGCCAGCCACGCGGTCGCAAACAGCGCCCCCAGGACCGCAGCACGGCGAGCGCTCGTCTGTCCGGGCAAGAGGCCCGCCAGCGCCGCCAAAGAAAGCAGCTGCAGCCACCACAGAGGCTGGCCATTCCAGGGCGTGGCGATGGAGACGGCCTGCGCCGCCCCTGCGATCAGGACCAGCAGCATATGGGGCCAGGCCCTGGCCTGACGGTCGGGCGCGAAGCGCCGCCTCAAGCGGCCTTGCCGCCGTCAGTCACCGGCGACACCTTGAACCAGCGGACGGCACCGCCTTTGGTGTGAAGGACGACGAACTGCAAGCCGCCCAGCGCAATGCGCTCACCGCGTTTGGGAACGTGGCCCATGGCATGCGCAATCAGGCCGCCGACGGTTTCGAACTTGGGTTCGTCATCACCGTCAGCGCCTGCTGCGAGCGTGACGCCAAAGGCTTCGTTCACGCGCTCGATGCTGGTGTCGCCGCTCACGCGGTAAGTGCGGTCGGCCAGCGCGAAGATGTCGCCCTCGTCCTCGTCGATGTCGAACTCGTCCTCGATTTCGCCGACGATCTGTTCGAGCACGTCCTCGATCGTGATCAGGCCCGCGATGCGACCGAACTCGTCGACCACCACCGCCAGATGGTTGCGGTTGCCACGGAACTCGCGCAAGAGGTCATTCAAGCCCTTGCTTTCGGGCACGAAGGAGGCGGGGCGCAGCAATGCGCGGATATTGAGTTCAGGCGCACGCTGGAGTTTGAGCAGGTCCTTGGCCAGCAGGATGCCGATGATGTTCTCTCGGTCCCCCTCATAGACCGGGAAGCGCGAATGCGCGGTCTCGATCACCCCGTGCAGCAGCTCCTCGTAGGGCGAGTCGATGTTGATCAGGTCCATGCGTGGGGCGGCCACCATCACGTCGCCCGCGGTGAGGTCGGCCAGGCGGATCACCCCTTCGAGCATGACCCGCGACTCGGGGCCGATGACGTCCTTGTTCTCGGCGTCAGCCAGGGTTTCGATCAGTTCAGCCCGCGAGTCGGGGCCGGGGTAGATGAATTCAGCGAGCTTCTGCAGGAAGGTGCGCTTGTCTTCCTTCTCGGAAGCCGCGCGCGCAGGGTGCGGGTCGGACACAGCCGGGGGGTGCAGGACGTGCAGTCGTTGGGAGGCACGTAGGATAGCCCAATCCCCGCCGCCGGCCTTGAGCGCGCGGCTATACCGGTACGGCGGTCGTGACCTTCACCCGGTCCAGGACGAAGCTGGTCTTGCAGTCCTCGACGCTGGGGTGTTTGAGCAGTGTCTCCATGATGAAGCGGCTGTAGTGCGCCATGTCCTGCACCACCACCCGCAGTAGGTAATCCATGTCACCGGTCAGCGCCACGCACTCCACCACCTCGGGCCAGGTCTGCACGCTGGCGCGAAACTGGTCCATCGGGTTGCGCTTGTGCCGCTCGGTGAGCTTTTCCAGCCTCACATTCAGGTAAGCGGTCAGGCCCAGGCCCACCGCCTCCGGGCGCACCAGGGCCACATAGCGGTCGATCACGCCCGCCTCCTCCAGGCGCCGAACCCGCCGCAGCACCGCGCTGGCCGACAAGCCCACTGCGGCTCCGATCTCGTCATAGGTCTCCCGGCCATCAGCCTGCAGGCGGCGCAGGATGGCGCGATCCAGTTTGTCGAACTCAGAGACGGTCATGGCGGCATTTTCCTGGTCTTCAAAGGCTATAGACGCAATAAAACTGCATATTTATAGCTTATTGCGCCAGATAATCAGATGAAAATTGCGGGGCGCGCCGCCTAAAGTCAGGCCAGAAATCGCTTTGAGGAGACACCGCATGGCCGCCCAACGCCCCGCCACCGACCTCTGGGAGAACCCCATGGGCACCGACGGCTTCGAGTTCATCGAATACGCCGCCCCCGACCCGCAGGCCATGGGCACCCTCTTCGAGCGCATGGGGTTCACGGCCATCGCCCGCCACCGGCACAAGAACGTCACCCTGTACCGCCAGGGCGGCATCAACTTCATCGTCAACGCCGAGCCCGACTCTTTCGCGCAGCGCTTCGCGCGCCAGCACGGCCCCAGCATCTGCGCTATTGCCCTGCGCGTGCAAGATGCCAAGGCCGCCTGGGAGCGCGCCATCTCACTGGGCGCGTGGGCGTATGCGGGCCAGGCCGGTCCGGGCGAGTTGAACATCCCCGCGATCAAGGGCATCGGCGACAGCCTGATCTACCTCGTGGACCGCTGGCGCGGCAAGAATGGCGCGCAGGAAGGCGACATCGGCAACATCGGCTTCTACGACGTCGACTTCGAACCCCTGCCCGGCGCGCGCGGCGCGGGCGCACTCAACCCCGCGGGCTTTGGCCTCACCACCATTGACCACCTCACGCACAACGTGCACCGAGGCCGCATGAACGAGTGGGCCGAGTTCTACGAGCGCCTCTTCAACTTCCGCGAAATCCGCTACTTCGACATCGAGGGCCAGGCCACTGGCGTCAAGAGCAAGGCCATGACGAGTCCCTGCGGCAAGATCCGCATCCCGATCAACGAAGAGGGCAATGACAAGGCCGGCCAGATCCAGGAGTACCTGGACCGCTACCACGGGGAAGGCATCCAGCACATCGCGCTGGCCTCTGCCCACCTGCATGACACGGTGGACGCCCTGCAACTGGCAGGTGTGAAGCTACTCAATACCAGCGAGACCTACTACGAGCTGCTGCCCCGGCGCATCCCCGGCCTGAAGGAGGACATCAACGCCCTGCAGCAACGCAACATCCTGGTGGACGGAACGCCCCACGAGCTGCTGCTGCAGATCTTCAGCGAGAACCAGCTGGGCCCCATCTTTTTTGAGTTCATCCAGCGCAAGGGCAATGAGGGCTTCGGTGAGGGCAACTTCAAGGCGCTGTTCGAATCCATGGAGTTGGACCAGATGCGCCGCGGTGTTTTGCCGGCCACCTGAGCGCCATGCACTAAGCCGAATTGCCTCATTAGACGACCATTCTGCTTCACCATCCCGACCCCACGCGAGGCATTTCGCCTGGGGTGCTATTCTGGTTCCTCGCTTCTATCCAGCCTCGGCGCAATGTCTGCGCCGACCGCGCAGCGCAGGGCAAGCGCCGGCGGCTGGATCCCCTGTGACCCCCGAAGGCGCTGACACATGAACATGTACAAATGGATTACCGCCGCTGAAAAAGGCATCTTGGTTCTGATTGCCTTGTTCACGATCTACAGCGTCGGCACCGAGATGTACACGGTGCTCATGACCGGCAAGATCACACTGACCGACTTGCTGCTGATGTTCATTTACGCCGAGGTGCTGGGCATGGTGGCCGCCTTCTACAAATACAGCAAGATTCCGATCGCGATCCCGATCTTCATCGCCATCACCGCCCTGTGCCGACTGATCATCCTGCAAGGCAAGGGCATCAGCACGGTCGACCTGATTTACGAGAGCGGCGCCGTACTCCTGCTGGCCATCTCCGCGCTGGTCATCAAATGGGAACTGAAGTCCAGCCCCAAGGATTCAGAAAACACCGACGCGTGAAGCCTGATTCACGGACTCTTTTTCAAACAACTACGCCAGGGACGCCCACATGACTTCCGTCAAACAATGCATTGAGAAAAAAGCTGCGACGATCTTTTCAGTCCGCTCCACGGATTCCACTGAAGCGGCCCTGCAGCTGATGCGAGACAACCGCGTGCGGGCCATCCTCGTGATGGACGACGGGGTGTTGACTGGCATCGTGTCGCAAGGCGATTGCGCGATCAAGGTGCTGCTGCCCAATCTCGATCCCAAGACCACCCGGATCGCCAGCATCATGACCGCCAACCCCCTCACGGTCACACTGTCGAACAGCCTGGATGAATGCATGGCCATCATGGTGCACAAACACATTCGGCACCTGCCGGTGGTGGACCAGAAGAAGGTGGTGGGCGTGGTCTCGATCGGCGACGTCGTCAAGAGCGTGATCGAACTTCAGGGCAACCAGATCAAGTTCCTGGAAACCTATATCAAGGGACACGGCGGCTGAAAGCGCCTTGGTCCAGGCGCTCCAGCAGGTCCTCGGTGTGCGCGATCACCGGGGCCCTGAACGCCAAGTCAACATGCGCTGCGCCCTCTAGCAGGCGGTTGTCTGCACCCGGCAGGGTCGCGGTGGACGGCGGCATCACGATGTTGTCGCAATTCGAATACCAGCAGGTAAAGCGCAGGGCCTGTGCGGGCGTCCAGTCCTCGCGCAAGGCCTGGATCCACCCGCTGTTCTGACGCATCTGGCGTCCGTTGTGAAAATGGCTCCATCGCGCCAACCAGGTGCCTGCGTGCGGGCTTCCCAGCGTGACCACATGCGCCACCGCCGGCGCATCGGACTGCGTGCGCAACCAGGCCCGCGCCACCAGCCCGCCCATGCTGTGACACACCAGCACCGGCGGCAAGCCTGTCGCTAGACGCACACGCGCTACCGCCTCCTGCACGAGCGGCACATACCCGTCGATGGGCCCGAACACAGGCTCGAGGTTCACCGCAGCATAGGCCCGGCCCTGCGCGTGCAAGCGGCGTAGCCACGGGGTCCAGAAACCGCGGTTGCACACGAAGCCGTGCACCAGTACCACCCCATGGCGACCCGCCACCCGATCACCCGAGAGCTGATCGGGCATGAGGCGCCAGCGAAAAGGCTGGCGCCAAACGAACACCCGAAAAGCCATCACTACCTCGCGCGCCCAGGCAGCGGCCAGCTGCCCCGGCGTTGCGCGCGGCGCCGGGTCATGGCGCGCCACATGCCGCAGCAGCACGAACTCCGTGGCCAGGACGATCGCGTAGCCCAGTGTCGCCATGAAGAATCCTGTGAGCGCCCAGGCGCGCGACACCGGCCACCACCCCACCAGCCAGGTCACCGCGCACATCAGGGTCCACAGCGTCAGCGCCTGCTGCAAGCGCGCCAGCGCCGAAGTGGAAGGTACGTTGGACGACATGGCCCGAGTATGCCGGGCGCGAATGCGGTCACGGATACGCGCGCCAGAACCACCGCTTGACGCCTTCAGCGCAGGCCAGATAGGCCACCACCAGCAGCGCCATCACCCCCAGAAGCGTCAGAGGCGGCGCCTGAAATCCCAGCATGCTCCCCAGCGGGGTGTAAGGCAGTATCGCCGCCACTACCACCACCGTGATCGCGGCAGCCAGCAGCCAGGGATGCGGCGCGCTGCGCCAAAAGTGCATGCGCGTTCGGATCACGAAGATCACCAGCACCTGTGTGGCAATCGATTCGAAGAACCAACCCGTGCGAAACAGCGCTGGTCCAGCCTGAAACACCCACAACAGCATCGCAAACGCAATCAGATCGAACAGCGAGCTGAGCGAGCCAAACGTGAGCATGAAGCGGCGGATAAACGCGGCATCCCAGACGCGCGGGTGCACCACATCCTCGGGGTCCACCTGGTCCAGGGGCAAAGCCAACTCCGAGGTGTCATAAAGCAAGTTGTTCAAGAGGATCTGCACCGGCAACATCGGCAGAAAGGGCAAGAACAGCGAGGCAGCGGCCAGGCTCACCATATTGCCGAAGTTGGAGCTGGTGGCCATCATGATGTACTTCATCACGTTGGCGTAGGTGCGCCGGCCTTCCATCAGGCCTTCGTGCAGCACCGCCAGCCCGCGCTCCAGCAAGATCAGATCGGCCGCCTCGCGGGCCACGTCCACCGCGCTGTCCACCGAAATCCCCACATCCGCCTCATGCAAGGACGGGGCATCGTTGATGCCGTCCCCCAGGAAACCCACCACACGCCCCTGTGCGCGCAGCGCATGCACGATACGGTGCTTCTGCGGTGGCGACACCCGGCAAAACACATTGACCTCGCGCGTCTTGATCGCCAGGGCCAGGACGTCCAGGTGATCGATCTGGGCGCCGGTCACGACGCCGGTGACCGGCAGGCCCAATTGCGCGCACAAGTGCCGGGTCACGCCCTCGGTGTCGCCGGTGAGGATCTTGATCTCGACCCCGCTGGCCTGCAGACGCGCCAGCGCCGCGCCCGTGCCGGCACGGGGTGGATCCAGGAACGTGGCAAACCCGCACAGCACCAGCCGGGACTCGTCGCCCACCACCGCATGCGTCTGATGTGCGGGCACCTCGCGGCTGGCAATCGCCAGTACCCGCAGGCCCTGCCGACTCAGATCGTCAAAGCGCGCCTGCGCGCGGGCGCGCGCCGCGTCATCGAACGGGCCGGTCTCACCCGACGCGCTCTGGTAAGACTCGCACAAGGGCATCAGGTCCTCGGGCGCGCCCTTGACCACCAGCAGGCGCTGAGCGCCGCGCGCGACCAGCACCGAGACACGCCGCCTACCAAAGCCGAAAGGCACCTCGTCGATCTTGGTCCAGCCTTGCAGGTCCACCTCGGCGTGGGCGAGGATGGCCTCATCCATCGGGCTGCGCAAACCCGACTCAAAGTACCCGTTCAGGCAGGCCAGCTCCAGCACGCGTCGACTGTCCTGGCCGGCCAGATCCACATGCTGCTCGAGCCGTATCGCGGCCTCGGTCAGGGTCCCCGTTTTGTCGGTGCACAAGACATCCATGCTTCCGAGGTCCTGCAGGGCCGACTGCCGCTTGACGATGACCCGACGCCGCGACAAGCGCATGGCGCCGCGCGCCAAGGTGACCGAGACGATCATCGGCAGCAGTTCAGGCGTCAGACCCACGGCGAGCGCTACCGCGAACAGAAAGGTTTCGTGAACGGGCTGCTGACCCAAGGCCTGAACGAAGACCACGAACATCACGAGGACAAAGGTCATGCGCACGATCAGCTGGCCAAAGTGACGCGTGCCCACCTCGAAAGCCGTCGGGTCTGAGGGCGCCAGGACGCTGCGCGCAATGCGCCCGAGTTCCGTGGTGGGGCCGGTGCGACACACCAGCAGGCGGGCGCTGCCACTCAGAACCGAGGAGCCCATGAAGACGGACTGGGTCGCGTCCACCAGGCTGTCAAGAACCGGTCGCTCGGCGGGGCTTTTTTCGACTGGGAAGGGTTCGCCCGTGAGCATGGCTTGCTGCACGAAGCAATCGCGCGCCTCGATCACGCGACCATCCGCTGGCACCATGTCCCCGGCCGCCAGTGCCACCACATCGCCTGGGACCAGGTCGACAGCGGGCACCTGCTGCAGATGACCGTCTCGCCACACCTTGCATAGCAGGGCCACGGATTGCCGTAGGCGCCGCATGGTGATGTCGGCGCGCCGCTCCTGCACAAAATCCAGGGTGACGCTGCACCCGACGATGACGGTGATGATGACAAAGCTGGTGATATCCCCCAAAAGGGCGGCCACTGTACTCGCCGCCAGCAGGAGCATCACCAACGGATTGCGAAAGCGCAGCAGGTAGTCGAGCCAGGCCGCACGTTGGGGGCTGGCTGCCAGCAGGTTCGGCCCTAAGGCCTGCAGCCGCTGGCGGGCTTGATCGGTAGTCAGGCCCAGGGGCTGACTGTCTAGCCCGCTCCACATGGCGTTCAGGGGCTGCTGCCAAAAGGGCGGCTCCTCGGGGGAGGCCAGGCGACTCGAAGAGAAAGGCATGCGCAGTCTCGTCGTGGGCGCCCTAGTGTGGACCACCTAGGACAAGCCCGGTGGTCCATGACCGTACACAGACGCACAATCGCCCACACAAGGAGACAAAATGGACAGGCACTGGCTCGCGAGCTACCCCAGCGGCGTCGCGCACGACATCGATGTCACGCAATACCACTCCCTCACAGGCCTGCTGGAGGAGTCGTTCCGCAAGAACAAGGATCGACCCTTCTCGGTCTGCATGAACCGCTGGATGACCTACGGTCAGGTCGACACGCTGTCTGCGGCGCTAGGGGCCTATTTGCAGTCACGTGGGCTCGAGCCCGGTGCACGTGTGGCCATCATGCTGCCCAACCTGCCCCAGTTCGCGGTGACCATGTCGGCCATCCTGCGTGCGGGCTACACCTGCGTCAACGTCAATCCCCTGTACACCGCGCGCGAACTTGAACACCAGCTGCGTGACTCCGGCGCGACCGCCATCGTCATCCTGGAAAACTTCGCGCACACGCTCGCCGACGTCATCGACAAGACGCAGGTGCGCGAGGTCGTCATCACCGGCCTGGGCGATCTGCTGGGGTTCTGGTATGGCCGCTGGCTCACGTTTGCGGTGCGTCACCTGGCCAAGCTGGTGCCGGCCTACAAGCTGCCCCTCACGGGGGATCGTGTCGTCACGCCCTTCAAGCAGGCGCTGGCGCGCGGATCGACCCTGCCCCTACGACCGGGCGGTCAGACGCTGGACGCGATCGCCTTCCTGCAATACACCGGCGGCACCACCGGCCTGTCCAAGGGCGCGGTGCTCACGCATCGCAACATCGTCGCTGCCATCTTGCAGGCCGAGGCCTGGTTCACGCCAGCACTGGGCAAGATCGGCGATGTCAGTCGGACCAACAGCATCACGGCGCTGCCGCTCTATCACATCTTCGCGCTGACGCTGTGCCTGCTCGGGATTCGCTGGGGCTCGCACATGACGCTGATCCCGAATCCGCGCGATATCGGCAAGTTTGTGCAGGTGCTCAAACAGCGCCCCTTTCATCTTTTTCCCGCGGTCAACACCCTGTTCAACGCCCTACTGCAGCACCCGCAATTCAAGTCGGTGGACTTCTCGCACCTATGCGTCTCGCAAGCGGGCGGCATGGCCGCATCTGAGGGCACGGCGCGCCAATGGCAGAAGGTCACGGGCTGTCCGATGGTGGAAGGCTGGGGCATGAGCGAAACCTGCGCCATCGGCACCAACAATCCCGTGACGCGCACCAGTTTTAGCGGCAACATTGGTTTGCCATTGCCCAGCATTGATTTGGCCATCAAAGATGACGAAGGCAACAGCTTGCCCAAGGCGAGTCCGGTGAAATTTGT
>JBEAZV010000070.1:0-8601 GCA_041159245.1 Pseudomonadota bacterium | reverse complement strand
CCCCCAGGCCCTGCAAGGCCTGAAAGTCCTTGAAATGGGCCAGCTGATTGCTGGCCCTTTCGCCGCCAAGACCCTGGCCGACTTCGGCGCCGAGGTGATCAAGATCGAGCCCCCGGGCAGCGGCGACCCACTGCGCAAGTGGCGCCTCTTGAAAGACGGCACCTCGGTCTGGTGGCAGGTGCAGTCACGCAACAAGCGCTCGCTGGCCCTGGATCTGCGTACCCCCGAGGGCCAGGCCCTGGTGCGCCAACTGGCCGCCGAAGCCGACGTCCTGATCGAGAACTTCCGCCCCGGCGCGCTGGAAGGTTGGGGACTTGCGCCCGAGGACCTGCTGGCGGCCAACCCGCGCCTGGTGGTCCTGCGTATCAGCGGCTACGGCCAGACCGGCCCCTATCGCAACCGCCCCGGCTTCGGTGTCGTGGGCGAGGCCATGGGCGGTCTGCGGCATCTGACCGCCGAACCCGGACGGGTGCCCGTGCGGGTCGGCGTGAGCATCGGTGACACCCTGGCCGCCCTGCACGGGGTGATCGGCATCCTGCTGGCCTTGCAGCACCGCCACGCGAGCGGCCGCGGCCAGGTGATCGACGTGGCCCTTTACGAAGCCGTCTTCAACTGCATGGAAAGCCTTCTGCCCGAATACAGCGCCTTCGGTGCGGTGCGCGGCCCGGCGGGCAGCGCCTTGCCGGGTATCGCGCCCTCCAATGCCTATCGTTGCCAGGATGGCGGCTACGCGTTGGTGGCGGGCAATGGCGACAGCATCTTCCGCCGCCTCATGACCCTGATCGGCCGCGAGGACCTGGCCCGTGACCCTGCCCTCGCAGACAACGCCGGGCGCGTGGCACGCGTGGAGGAACTGGACGCCGCCATCGGCGCCTGGACCGCGCAGCGCAGCGTCGACCAAGTGCTGCAAGCCCTGGAAGGCGCCGAGGTGCCCGCAGGCCGTATCTACACAGTGGCCGATATCGCGGGCGACCCACACTACCGCGCGCGCGGCATGCTGCAGGAGGTGCAGATGGACGATGGCAGCGCCCTCACCGTACCGGGCGTGGTCCCCAAACTTTCGGGGACGCCAGGCGGCCACCGGCGCAACGCGCCGGCCATTGGGCAGGACACCGACGCGGTGCTAGCGGAAATAGGGCTCTCGCCCGAACAGATCCAGGCCCTGAAGGCCCGGGGCATCGTGGCGTGAAGTGCACCGGTCACCCCCGTACAATTTTCCCGGTCATACGGCAGTAGGCAGGAAGTCCTCATGAAAGCGGAAGTCAACGAGCGCATCACCCGTATCGGCCCCGGCACTGACTGCGGCGACCTGATGCGGCACTACTGGCAGCCGGTGGCGCTGCTCGACGAGTTCAATCCGGCGCTGGACCCGGTCATGGCGGTACGCCCGGTCAAGGCGGTGCGCGTGCTGGGACAGGACCTGGTCCTGTTCAAGAACGCCCAAGGTGAATTCGGCCTGCTCGATCGCGACTGCGCTCACCGCGGCGCCGACCTGGCCTATGGCCGCAACGAGGGCGACGGCCTGCGCTGCCCCTTCCATGGATGGAAGTTTGACGTCACCGGCCAGTGCATCGACACACCCGCCGAGCCCGAGGGCAGCACCCTGTGCCAACGCATCCAGCAGCGCCGCTATCCGCTTGTGGAGCGCAGCGGCGTGCTGTTCGGATGGTTCGGCCCCGAGGACGCCACGCCCCCGCCCTTTCCCGCGCTGGACTGCTTCACCGCGCCGACCACCCACACCTTTGCCTTCAAGGGCCTGTGGCAATGCAACTGGCTGCAGGCCTTCGAGGTGGGTATCGACCCGGCCCATGCCTCCTTCCTGCACCGATTTTTCTTCGACGAGTCCCTGGAGGACAGCTACGGCAAGCAGTTCCGCGGTGCCAGCGCCGGCGACATCAACGGCGAGCGCTGGCCCATGACCCGTGTCATGCGCGAGTTCGATCAGCCCAAGATCACTGTCACGCCCACTTCCATCGGCATGCGCCTGACCGCGCTGCGGCCGATGAACGAGACGCTCACGCACGTGCGCGTGACCAACTCCATCTTTCCGCACACCTTCGTGATCCCGCTGTCCGAGAGCATGACGATCACCCAGATCCACGTGCCGGTGGACGACACCCGTACCTACTGGTATTCGATCTTCACCAGCTTTGACGGCCCGGTCGACAAGGACGCCATGCGCAACCAGCGGCTCAAGGACACCACCCTGCCGGACTACATCCCGAAGAACGGCCGCCACAATCACTGGGGCTTTAACGCGCAGGAGCAGATGACCCGTACCTTCCTGGGCATGGGCGAGAACGACATCAACGTGCACGACCAGTGGGCCTGCGAGAGCATGGGCCTCATCCAGGATCGCACCCGTGAACACCTGGGCACCAGCGATATCGCCATCATGACCTACCGCCGCACTCTCCTGAAGGCGTTGGATGATGTGCAAGCCGGCAAGCGACCGCCAGGTCTGGCGCAACCCGAAGTGGCCGCGCTACGCATCGGACCCAACACGGTCGACGGCATCGCGCCCGCCCAAACCTGGGAGCACTGGTGGCAGCAGGCGGTGCACGCCAGGCGCCAGGGCGCGCCCTGGGACGCCGCGCTGTCCGAGGGGCAATCGTGAACGTCGCACAGTTGATTGAAAGCAGCGGCCTGGAGCTGGTGCGCTTTGCCTGGTGCGACACGCACGGCATTGCGCGCGGCAAGACCCTGACCGCAGCGGCGGCCACCGCGCTGCTTCGCAAAGGCGGTGGCATCGGCATGGTCAGCACGCTGATGCTCAAGGACACCTCGGACCGCACCGTGTTCAAGGTCTTCGAGCGCGGCATCGCCGAAGACCTGCCTGGATTTGAATTCGCCAACAACCTGTTTCTGCAACCGATCGAAGGCAGCTTCAAGATCCTGCCCTGGGCGCACAAGACCGGCTGGATCCAGTGCCAGCCGGTGTTCCAGGACGGCACACCCGTGCCCTATGACACGCGTCGCCAGCTGCAGCTCGCGCTGGCCCGGCTCGCCGACAAGGGCCTGGGCATGGTGTGCGGGCTGGAGGTCGAATTCCATATCTATCGCCTGCGTGACCCGCTGCACGGTCCAGACCTAGCCCCCGAAACCGCGGCCTGGCCCGGCCCCAGCCCGCAAGTGAGCATGGTCCACCCTGGCTACAACCTGCTGTCCGAGCAGTGCATCGACATGGCCGAGGAGCCCCTGCGCATCGTGCAACACACCGCCCAGGCCCTGGGCCTGCCGCTGCTGTCGCTGGAGATCGAGTTGGGCCCCAGCCAAGTCGAGGCGGTGTTCGACGCCACCGACGCCCTCACCGCCGCCGACAACATGGTGCTGTTTCGCAGCGCGGTACGGCAGGCGCTGCGCCGCGCCGGCTACCACGCCACCTTCATGTGCCGCCCGCCCTTCGAGCAGATCATGTCCAGCGGCTGGCATCTGCACCAGTCGCTGGTGCACCTGGACTCGGGACGCAGCGCCTTCATGCGCGACACCCCCGCGCCGGGCACCGGCCCCACCGACGCCCGCCACACGCTCTCCGATCTGGGCGCGCACTACCTGGCAGGCCTGCTCGAGCACGGACGCGGACTCACCGTCCTGTGCACCCCCACAGCCAACGGCTTCGGGCGCTTTCGGCCCAACGCGCTGGCACCCAACGCCATCGTCTGGGGCCGCGACAACCGCGGCGCCATGCTGCGCGTGATCGGGCAAGCCGGCGATCCGGGCACTCGCATCGAAAACCGCGTCGGCGAGCCCACAGCCAACCCCTACCTGTACATGGCGTCGCAGATCCACGCGGGCCTGCGCGGCGTCGAACAAGTCCTGGCGCCACCCCCGGCGACCGACTCACCCTATGGAGGCGACACTGCGCCGGCCCAGGGCGGTCCCGAGCGCGTACCCAACAATCTGGGTGATGCGCTCACCGCGCTGCAGACCGACGCGGCGATGCGCGAGGGCTTTGGCGACGCGTTCATCCGTTTCTACAGCCGCATCAAGGCCTCGGAGCAGCAGCGGTTTACCGAGGCCGAGGACAAGATGGAATTCCAGCGACGCGAATACTTCGCTCGCATCTGATGGCGCATGATGCGTCCTGCCCCTGACCCTCACGAGTTCCCATGATCACCATCACCGTGTTCAAGAACGCCTCGGACACCGAGGGCAAGACCCTCACTGCCAAGCCGGGGCAGAGCCTCATGCGCGCTGCGATGGCCGCCGACCTGGACGGCATCGCCGCTGACTGTGGTGGCTCGCTCACCTGCGCCACCTGCCATGTGATGGTGCGCGAACCCTGGGCCAGCCAGTTGCCGCCCCTGGCGCCCGACGAAGACAGCATGCTGGACTTCGCCGCCTGCACACGCGAGGGCAACAGCCGTCTTGCCTGCCAGATCGTCCTGACCGAAGCGATGGACGGCATGCAGGTGGACCTGCCGGCCAGCCAGTACTGAATGCGCGATCCTGCCTCAGGCGATCCAGAGAAGGCCCGCTGGTACTTCGGCTGGAACATCGTGGCCGCAGCATTCGCCATCGTGCTGCTCTCCACCGGCATGCGTCTGAGCATCGGCCCCTTCTTTCTGCCGATGGCGCAGGACCTGGGGTTCAGTCGTAGCCTGCTCGCCGCGATCGTGGCTGCGGGCATGCTGTCCTACGGCCTTGCCATGCCCCTGGCGGGCTATCTGGTCGGTCGTATCGGAACACGTAACGTGCTGCTGCTCGGAATCACGATGGTGGCGGCCTCGACCGCCTGGATGCTGGTCGCCCGGGATCCGCTGGCCTTCGGGCTCGCATTTGGCGGGCTGCTGTCGATTGGCCTGGCCTTCACCAGTCCGGTCGCCTTAACCCCGATGATCAGTCGCTGGTTCAATAGCCGCCGCGGCATGGCGCTGCTCTATCTGTCGACAGTCTCGATGGCGGGCATGGCCCTGCTCACGCCGGTCCTGACCTACCTGATCGAGACCCTGGGCTGGCGGCATACGATGGTGACGTTTTCAAGCACGCTGGCGGCCTGCGTGATCCTGGCCTGCTGGCGGGTGATCCGAGACGAAGCACCCGAAGACGCAGACCTATCGTCGGCCGATCGCGAGCGTCAATCGCAGCGGGCCGCTCCGATCGGATCCAGACCCCTGACGCTGTCCGAGGTGATGGTCACTGGGCCTTTCTGGAAAATCGTCCTGGGCATGTTTGCCTGCGGCTTTAGCATGAACCTCCTGGGGACGCACGGCATGCCGATGCTGATGGACCATGGCTTCGATGCTGCGAGCAGCTCGCACGGCATCGGACTGATCGGGTTTGTCGCCATCTTCGGCACCATCTTGCTCGGGCGCGTGGCGGACAAGCTCGCTCGCAAGAACCTCCTGGCACTGATCTACGCGGTGCGCGGTGTGGGCTTCTTCGTCCTGGTGATCGTCGGCGCCCATTGGGAGCTGTACCTGGCCGCCACCATCGGCGGCATCGTGTGGGCCGGCAGCATCGCGTTGTCATCGGCCGTCCTGGCCGACGTCTACGGCATACGGCTCGTCGGCGTTCTGTACGGCCTGGTCTACGTCAGTCACCAGGCAGGCGGCGCGCTGAGCTCGTGGCTAGGGGGTTGGGGTTACGAGACCCTGGGCTCCCACTGGCTCGCCTTCGGCGGTGCCGGCGCACTCCTGATGCTGGCCGCTGCGATCTCCTACCAGCTGCCTCCGCGAGGCTACGTGTTGTCTGTCGCGCGCTGATGCGCCGAGGATCTCGCGCAGTGTCCCAACGCTCCATCCGCATCTTTCTCTCCAGCACCTTCCGCGATTTCGGCGAGGAACGTGATCTGCTGGTACGACGGGTCTTCCCCGCGCTACGCGCGAAGCTGCGTGAGCGCTTCGTCGAACTGGTGGACGTGGACCTGCGCTGGGGTATCACCGTGCAACAGGCCGAACGCGGCGAAGTCTTGCCGATCTGCCTGACCGAGATCGACCGCGCCCGCCCCTTCTTCGTCGGCATGCTGGGCGAGCGTTACGGCTGGATCCCGCCATCGGAGGGCTACGCGCCCGACCTGGTTGAACGCCAACCCTGGCTGAAGCAGCACCAGGGCGGCAAGAGCGTCACCGAGTTGGAGATCCTGCACGGTGTTCTCAATAACCGCCGAATGCGTGGGCGGGCCTTCTTCTACTTTCGCTCGCCAGGCTATGCGCGTGCCAAGGGCGGCGACTACGTGCCCGCCAGCCCCGAGGACCGCCAGCGCCAGACCGACCTCAAGCGCCGCATTCGCGCCAGCGGCTACCCGGTCACCGGCTACCGCGACCCGCTGGCCCTGGCCCGCCGGCTCGAGCAGGACCTGTGGGCGCTGCTGGATGCCGAGTTCCCACCCTCCTCGGTGCCTGACGCCTTCGAGCGGGAGGCCATGCGCCACGAGGCCTACGCCATTCCTCGCCGACGCCTTTACCTCGGCGGTGACCGCTACCTGGCTGCGCTCGAGAAATCCCTCACGGCCGGCGAGGCCCGCATCCTGGTCGAGGGCGCCTCCGGCGGCGGCAAGAGCGCGCTGATGGCGAACTTCTTCGCGGGATGGCGACAACGCCATCGGCGCGAGGTGGTGCACGAGCACTACTTGGGCGCCAGTGCCGATGCGGCCTCGCCTCACGCGCTGGTACGCCGACTGGTGGAACGCATCCAGCGCACCACCGCCAGCCAAGACCCGATTGCCGACGACGCACAGGCCCTGATGGAGAGCTTGCCGCAGTGGTTGGCCGTGGCCAGCGCCTGGGTGCGCAAGCGCCGCACGCGTATGGTCATCGTGCTCGACGCCCTGAATAACCTGCGCGAGCAGCAAGACCTGCGCTGGTGGCCGGACTATCTACCGCAGGGGATTACCCTGGTGGTCTCGTGCCTGCCCGGCCCCGTCATGCAGGCGTTACAAGGGCGGACTCCCCAAGGCCCGGACTGGCGGCGCATCACGGTCAAGCCTCTGACCGTTACCGAACGCCGTGATCTGCTCTCGACCTACCTGGCCCGCTACAACAAGGTGCTCCCGCGTGAACTCACTGCGCAGGCCCTCGCTCACTCACTGGCCGGTAACCCCCTATTCCTGCGGACGCTGGCCGAGGAACTGCGCCTGTTCGGGGTGCACGAGCAACTGACCGAACGACTCACACACTACCTGGAGAGCCAGACCATCGACGATTTGTTCGAGCGCGTGCTGGCCCGGGTAGAGGGCGACTGCGGTGCGCACGCCGTGCGCGCCGCCATGACCGCAATGTGGGCCAGCCGCGCGGGCCTCACCGAGGGTGAGATCTTGTCGCTCACCGGACTCGTCCCCGCCACCTGGGCGCCGATCCGAAACGCCCTGGACGAGGCCCTGCTCGAGGCGAACGGTCGCATCACCTTCGCACACGATTACCTGCGCGTGGCGGTGAAAGACCGCTACCTGCCAGACCCCCTGCAACAGCGCGGTGCGCACCGTCGCCTGGCGCGCTGGTTCGCCAGCCTGCCGCCGCAGGCACGCCGGGCCGAAGAAGAGCCCTGGCAATGGCAACAAGCGCAGGACTGGCCGCGCCTGCGGCGCTGTCTCACGGACCAGGGCCTGTTCCTGGCGCTGCGGCAAACGCAGGGCACGCAGGCCCTGCTGTCCTACTGGATCGCGCTGGAGACCACGCAAGGCCTGGACACCGCACGTGCCTGCCGCACCGCCTGGCGACGGTGGTCAGGCAATGGCAGCCGCCACGAGCAGGCCGGGGCCGTCGCGGAACTGGCCCGCTTCCTGATCGACACCGGACGCATCGGCGCAGCCACCCTGGCGCTGGCACAAGAGGCCGTGAAACGGCTGGAGGTGGCACGCGGCCCGCGCCATGCGGCCACGCTCGCCGCACGCAGCACAC
Source organism: Pseudomonadota bacterium (assembly GCA_041159245.1). Taxonomy (GTDB): domain Bacteria; phylum Pseudomonadota; class Gammaproteobacteria; order Burkholderiales; family Burkholderiaceae_C; genus Ramlibacter. The sequence goes on along the minus strand of JBEAZV010000070.1, from coordinate 763 downwards.
TGGCCTCTCTGCACACCGATGCGGGCCGCTATGACCAGGCGCTGGCGTTGCAACAGGACATCCTCGCGCTGCGCAGGCGGCGCCTGGGGCCAGACCACCCCGACACGCAGTCCACGATGGGCAACCTGGCCCTGCTTCTGACCTATATGGGCCGGCATGCGCAGGCGCAGTCGGTCTATGACGAACTGCTCCCCAGCCTGCGGCGCACCGTAGCGACGGGAGCCGCCCGCGAGGACTACCTGACTGCCTTGAACAACCAGGGCCTGCTGCATTACTACCAGGACCAGCATGCGCTGGCCGAACCCTGCTTCCGGGAAGCCTGGCAACAGCTTCGAACCCTCCTGGGCCCGGACCATCCGGACAACGGCGACAAGATCAACAACCTGGCCAACCTGTATTTCAAGCAGGGGCAGCTCGATGAGGCTATCGCCCTGCACCGGCAATGTCTGACGCTGTGGCAGGAGGGCCTGGGGTTGAACAACCCACGCACCGCCAGCAGCTGCAACAACCTGGGCTACATCCTCCTCACGCGCGGCGACTTCGCGAGTGCGGAGCCCCTACTCGATCGCGCGCACGCGGTCTATCTGAAGCGACTGGGGGAGCGACATCCGAACGCCTTGTCCTGCGCCAACAGCCTGGCCATCATCTACAGCCAGACCGGCCGGAAGGCGCAGGCGATCGAGCGCTTCACGCGCGTGCTTCACGCGCGGCAAGAGGTGCTGGGCGCGAACCATCCCCAGACGCAGGCCACGCAAAAGCGCCT